>NZ_JAFEIF010000048.1 GCF_017848645.1 Limnohabitans sp.
CCATCCGCCTCGACACCCCCGCCACCCCCGAGCGCGTGCTGAACGCACTCCTGAACCGGGTTAATTGGGGTTTTAATTGGGGTCAGATCCCAATTAATTTGACTTGAATTGATCAACCAATGACGGCCCTTCCCTCTGTTTCCCATTTGCAAGGCTGGCGCGCTGGCCTGCTGTGGTTTCCTGACCCGCTCAGTCCCCACGCCCAGCACGAAACCGACGGCCTTCTGGTGACAGCCCGCGAAGCCGACGGCATCGTGCGCATCCAGGCCATCGGCCCCTACCGAGAGCTGGCCCCGCAGTACCCCGACCTGCCCGTGACCCACTGGCCGGGTCTGTGCATCGCGCCGGGCTTTGTCGATCTGCACATCCACTACCCACAAACCGATGTGATCGGCTCGCCCGCCGAGGGCTTGCTGCCTTGGCTGGAGCACTACACCTTTCCACACGAAAAGCAGTTTTCAGACCCGGTGTACGCACACGAAGTGACCCGCTTCTTTCTGGACGAGCTGATGCGTCACGGCGTGACCACCGCCCTGTGCTTTGCCACCGCCCACCCCGAATCGGTCAATGTGTTCATGGCCGAGGCGCAAAAGCGCCACCTGCGCATGGTCACTGGCAAGGTGCTGCAAGACCGGCACAGCCCCGACGGCCTGCGCGACACCGACACCGCCTTGAGCCTGCGCCAGACCGAAGACTTGATCCGCCGCTGGCACGGCGTGGACCGCCTGGGCTACGCCATCACGCCGCGCTTCGCGCCCACCAGCAGCTCTGAGCAACTGCAAGGCGCGGGCGAGATCGCGCAGCAGTTCCCCGATGTGTGGATCCAGTCGCACGTGGCGGAAAACGTCGATGAAATCCGCTGGGTCCATGAACTGTTCCCCGAAGCACGCAGCTATCTGGACGTTTACGACCGTGCAGGTCTTTTGCGCCAGCGCTCGGTGTACGCGCACTGCATTTACCTCGACGACACCGACCGGAGACGCATGGCCGAAGTGGGCGCAACCGCCGCCGTCAGCCCGACCAGCAACCTGTTTTTGGGCAGCGGCTTTTTTGACTACACGGCTTCAGACACAGCCGGTCTGCGCTACGGCCTGGCCAGTGATGTGGGCGGCGGCACCAGCTTCAGCCCCTTTCACACCATGCACGCGGCCTACACCGTAGCCCGGCAAAGCGTGGGGCGTCCGGGCATCAGCCTCGCGCCCGAACACCTGTGGTGGCAACACACGGCGGGCGCAGCCGCAGCTCTGGACCTGAACGGCAAAGTGGGCAACCTGCTGACCGGCTGCGAAGCCGACTTCGTGGTGCTCAACCCCAAAGCCACACCCCTGCTGGCCCGCCGCACCGCGCAAACCGAAACCTTGGCCGAATGGCTGTTCGCCATGATCGTGCTGGGCGATGAACGCTTGATTGCGCACACGGTCATCCAAGGTCAAAGTGTGAACATCTCCCTGTAGGTCGGATCTTTATGGTCCGACATCTGATCTTTTAGCGAAGCGACATTTTCTAACGGACGTGGTCCTCCACCGTTTTGTCGGACCTAAAGGCACCGACCTACCTCGGTGTCAGCAGGTGATGAAGCATCCAGCCCTTGTCAGACAATATGGCATGAGCGCCGAGAACGAACACCCCATCATCGACCCCTACGCATCCCAGCGCGCGTCCGTGCGCCGGGGCATTGCGCAATTTCAGGAGCGCCTGCAAGCCGCAGGCCATGACTTCAGGGACCCACCACCCGAGCCCACATCCTGCTGCGGGCGCGGTTGCAATGGTTGCGTGTGGGAAAGCTACGACGCCGCGCTGATGTTTTGGTACGAGGACGCTGGGGCTTTGCTGGCTTAAGCGGACCCAGCCCCTGTTGACTTAAGCAACGGCTGGCTGTTGGAACACCCGAATGCGTGGCGCAATCGTGTCAGTGAGCGTTCTTGCGGCCTGACGCATGTCGTATTCGGTTTGCAGGTTCAGCCAAAAGCGGGGCTCCATGTTGAAAAACAGCCCCAAACGCAAGGCGGTATCGGCCGTCACGGGACGGTTGCCATTGACCAGATCGCTGATTCGGCTGGGCGACACATCAATGTCAGCGGCCAGCTGACGCGCCGTGATGCCCATGGGTTTCATGAAGTCTTCCAACAAAATTTCGCCGGGGTGGATTTCATCAAGTGATTCAGTCATCTTCAACTCCTCAGTGGTAGTCCACGATTTCGACTTGGTAAGCGCCGTTGTCGTGCCATACAAAACAAATTCGCCATTGATCGTTGATGCGGATGCTGTGCTTCCCTTTTCGATCACCCTTCAAGGCTTCCAAGTGGTTACCAGGTGGCACTTTCAAACTGATCAATTCAGTCACCGCATGCAACTGCAACAACTTGCGCCGAGCCACGCGCTCGATGTTGTTGAACCTGGGCACCACCTGGCTTCGAAACAAAGCCTCGGTGTCGGCGCAAATGAACGAATGGATCATGGCGTAATTTTATTCCGCGTCACGGAATCCGTCAAGAAGATCAAAAGACACGTATTTGATGCGTCTCCACCCCATCATGTCTACGAAACCATGGCATCAATGTCCGAAGCGGCTGCTGGCCGCACCAACCGTCCCACCTCTTGACCATCGCGCAAAACCACCAGCGTGGGCCAGAGCTTGACGCGGTAATGGCGCCCAAGCTCACGGCCCGGGCCGTCTTCTATTTTGAGGTGCAGGCAGGGCGTCTGCGTGGCCAAAGCCTGTGCGATCAAGGACTGAGCAGCGCGGCAGTGGCCGCACCATTCGGTGCCAAATTCCAAGAGCGTGAGGCCAGGCAGCGCCTGCACCTCGGCCAGGCTGGGCGCTTCGATGGCGCTCAAGTAGGGTTTGAAAGTGCTCATGGCTCGACCTCGGTGGTGCTGAACAGTCTGGACACGGTGCCCCGCAGCCACTGCAGGCAGGGGTCTTTGTCAAAGCGCTGGCTCCAGTGCATGGACACAGTGAAGTCGCGCAGGGGTAAATCGGGCTCGATCAGGGCCAACGCGCCCGCCTCGGCAAAGCCTTGCGCAAAATTGCGTGGCATCAAGACCGCCAAATCGCTGCCGCGCACGATACCGGGCAGCGACAAAAAGTGGCTCACCGTCAGGCGCAGGCGGTGCTGCCAATGCATCAATTCCAGAATGCGCAGCGTATCCGAATGGGTGCGCACAGCGGCGAATTCCAACTCGGCCAGCAAAGCCTGCGCGGCGTCAGGCGCAGTACGTGCTTTTTGAAGTTGCTGCCAACGCGCCGCCACCGGGTGGCCTTGGCGCATCAGCACCACATAGCGGTCGCTCAGCAAAGGCTGCTGCAAGGTGTCGTTCACCTCGGGCAAAAAACCAATCGCCAGGTCCAGCTGGCCGTTGTCCAGCGCGGGGGAAATTTTGTCGTGGGGCAGCGGCAGGGCTTCGAGCCGCATGCCCGGCGCTTGGTGCTGCAGCGCCAACACCAGCTCGGGCAAAAAACGCGCCTCGCCAATGTCACTCAGGTGCACACGCAGCACACGGGCCGAGCGCTGAGGGTCAAACACCTGCGAGACATTGAGCGCATCTTCGATCGTGCCCAGCGCCAATTGCACCGCCTGCGCCAGCCGGTCCGCTCGCGGCGTGGGCCGCACGCCCGCGCCGCTGCGCTCAAACAAGGCGTCGCCCAGCACGACCCGCAAACGCGCCAGCCCCTGGCTGGCCGCTGGCTGCGACATGCCCAATTGCTGCGCAGCCAAGCTCACGCTGCGCGTGCGCCACACGGCGTCAAATAAGCGCAAGAGGTTCAGGTCCAAGTCTTTGATATTCATTCAGCGCATACCGTTTATTCAGAATATTTTATGCACTTATACGTAAGATGGTCTTTGCCCGTTGAACGCGGGCACCACAACGCAAGGAGCGTGCTTTGGAAGTTTCATTTCACGAAGAAATCAAGGCCCTGCGCATGGGCGCGGGCGAGGTCTTTCACGGCGAGGGCATTTTGGCCATCACCAAGGGCCTGCTGCAGTCGGGCGTGAGTTATGTGGGCGGCTACCAAGGCGCCCCCGTCTCGCACCTGCTCGATGTGATGGTGCAGGCCAAGCCCTACATGGACGAACTGGGCGTGCATGTGGAAGCGTGCTCGAATGAAGCCTCGGCCGCGGCCATGCTGGGCGCGTCCATCCATTACCCGATTCGCGGCGCGGTGACCTGGAAGTCGATTGTGGGCACCAACGTGGCGGCCGATGCGCTGTCCAATTTGTCATCACCCGGCGTGACCGGCGGCGTGCTGATCGTAGTCGGCGAAGACTACGGCGAAGGCGCCAGCGTGATCCAGGAGCGCACCCACGCCTACGCCCTCAAGTCGGGCATGTGCCTCCTCGACCCGCGCCCCGAGCTGGGCCAGATGGTCAACATGGTCGAGCACGGTTTCCGGCTGTCCGAAGCGTCCAACATGCCGGTGATGATGGAGCTGCGCATCCGCGCCTGCCATGTGCGCGGCCAGTTTGTGACCAAGGACAACCAGGCGCCCCAACTCTCCAAAAAACACCTGATCGATGAGCCGGCGGGTTTCAACTACATGCGCCTGGCGCACCCGCCCGTGACCTTTGCGCAAGAAAAACGCAAAGTCGAGCACCGCCTGCCCGCCGCACGCCAGTACATTGCCGAGCAAGGCCTGAACGAGCACTTTGAAGGCAGCACCCACCGCCACCTGGGCCTGATCGTGCAAGGGGGTCTGTACAACACGCTGATCCGCGCCCTGCAGCAGTTCGACCTGGCCGACGCCTTTGGCACGACCAGCCTGTCGGTGCTGGTGCTGAACGTGACCTACCCGCTGGTGCCTGACGAGTTGGTGAATTTTTGCAAAGACAAATCGGCCGTGCTGCTGCTCGAAGAAGGCCAGCCCGAATACATCGAGCAAGAACTCGCTCTGATGCTGCGCCGCCTTGACCTGCAAACCCCGCTGCACGGCAAAGACATGCTGCCCTCGGGTGGTGAATACACCGCCGAGGTCATGGCCCAGGGCCTGCTGAAGTTTCTGGACCGCCGCCAAGCCGATGCCGTGCCCGAAGCCACACGCCAATGGCTGGCCACCAACGGTGAACGGCGCCAGCAAGTGCAAGCCCTGCTGGGCAGCCCGCTGCCCGCACGGCCACCCAGCATGTGCATTGGCTGCCCCGAGCGGCCCGTGTTCTCGGCCCTCAAGCTGGCCCAGCAAGATGTCGGTCCTGTACACATTTCTGGCGACATTGGCTGCCATGCCCTGGCCACTTTCGAGCCGTTTTCGGTGGGCCACTCCATCCTGGGTTACGGCATGAGCCTGGCCAGCCGGGCGGGCGTGTCGCCCGTGATGAAGCGGCGCGTGTTGTCTGTGATGGGCGACGGGGGCTTTTGGCACAACGGTTTGCTGACGGGTGTGCAAAGTGCGCTGTTCAACGGCGACGACGCGGTGCTGCTGATCTTCAAGAACGGCTACACCTCGGCCACCGGCACACAAGACATCATCAACACGCCCACCGACATCGCCAAAGAGCTGGCGGGCGACAAGCGCCAAAGCATGGTGCACACCAACCAGACCATCGAGTCCACGCTCAAAGGCCTGGGCGTGCAATGGCTGCGCACGGTGCACACGTATGAAGTGAGCCACATGCAGACCACACTGACCGAAGCCTTCACCACCGAGTTTCAGGGCCTGAAAGTGATCGTGGCCGAAGGCGAATGCCAGCTGGAGCGCCAGCGCCGCATCAAGCCCTGGCTGGCCTCGCTGCTGTCCAAAGGCGAGCGGGTGGAACGCGTGAAATACGGCGTGGACGAAGACGTGTGCAACGGAGACCACGCCTGCATCCGCCTCTCGGGCTGCCCCACCTTGACGCTCAAAGACAACCCCGACCCACTGAAAGTGGACCCGGTGGCGACCGTGATCGACGGCTGTGTGGGCTGCGGCCTGTGCGGTGAAAACGCACACGCGGCCACGCTGTGCCCCTCCTTTTACCGGGCCGAAGTGGTGCAAAACCCCAAGTGGCACGAACGCCTGTGGGCCCGCTGGCAAAGCCTGGCCACACGTTGGCTGCAACCTGCTTGAAACGCCCCATTCAGAGACACACCATGACCCAACCGATTTCAATCTTGCTGTGCGCCCTGGGTGGCGAAGGCGGCGGCGTGCTGGCCGACTGGCTGGTCGACGTGGCCCGCCACGCAGGCCACCCGGCGCAAGCCACCTCCATTCCCGGCGTGGCACAACGCACCGGGGCCACCACCTATTACCTGGAAATCTACCCCCTGCCCCACAACCAGCTGCAAGGCCGCTTGCCGGTGCTGGGCCTGAACCCCCTGCCGGGCAGGCTCGATGCGCTGGTGTCGTCCGAGTTGCTGGAAACCGCACGCCAAATTGGCAACGGCCTGGCTTCAGCCGACCGCACGCTGGTGATCAGCGCTTCGTCGCGGGCGCTCACCACCGCCGAAAAAATGACCATGGGCGACGGCCGCCGCCCCGAAGGCCCGCTGCTCGACGTGGTGGCCGCACACAGCCAGCGCCACCATGTGATGGACATGGCCAGCCTGTGCCAGCAAAGCGGCACCATGGTCAGCGCCGTCATGTTGGGGGCAATAGCCGGCAGTGGCTTGCTGCCCTTTGAGCGGGCACATTACGAAGCCGTGTTGGCGGGCCCAAGCAACTCGGCCAAGGCCAGCCTGCGCGGCTTTGCATTGGCCTTTGATGTGGTCACGCGCCAGCTCGAACAGGCGCAGTATGTCGAGCATGTGATGAAACCGGCTTTGCCTGCGCCCTCTGCATCGGCGGCTTTGCCTTCAGATGTCGCCGCCAAGTTTCCAGCAGAGCTGCACCCCTTGATGGGCCTGGCCCACCAGCGCTTGGTGGAATACCAAGGTCCGGCTTATGCCCGTCTGTATGTGCAACGCCTAGAACGATTGCTCCAGGCAGAAGCCAGTGCAAAAGACGCCACCCACCCCGTGACGCTTGAAGCCACCCGCTGGCTGGCGCTGTGGATGGCGTTTGACGACATCATCCGCGTGGCCGACCTGAAAAGCCGCGCCAGCCGCTGGGACCGCGTCACACAAGAGGTCAAGGCCAAAGAAGGCGATGTGCTCAAGGTGTACGACCACTTCAAACCCGGCGTGCCCGAGCTGGCCGCCTTGTTGCCACAGAGCTTGGCCAACCGGCTGCTGCGCTGGGACCGGGCCCGCGTGGCCAATGGCAAAGCGCCTTGGTCCATGCCACTCAAGGTGGCGCGGCACGCGCTGTGGGGCATGGCCAGCTTGCGCCTGTTGGCCAGTCTGCGCGTGCTGCGCCCCTTGGGCAGCCGCTATGGCACCGAACAAGCCCTGATCGAAGAATGGCTGGGCGGTATCGAGGCCGCTACGCGCCTGTCGCCCGCGCTGGGTCTGGAGTTGGCGCGTTGCGGCCAACTCATCAAAGGCTACGGCAGCACCAACGAACGCGGCAAAGACAACCTGCTGCACATCCTGCGCCATGTGTGCGGCCCAACTTCTGCCGTGCCTGTCTCCGAGCAAGCCGAGGCCGTGGCCCGCATCCGCCAAGCAGCCTTGCAAGACGAAGCCGGTCAAGCGCTCGACCAGGCCTTGCTGCAGCACGGCGCGCCAGCGCGTCCGGTCAAGGAGCAACCGGTGCTGTGGATGAAAAATCCGAGGCTCAAAAAAGCCTGAAGCATCGAAGAACTCACACCCCGGCCAACTCGCGCAGGGCCTGCGGGTTGGGCAGGCCCAGCACGCGCCCGCCACCGCTGATGAGCTCGCGTTCGCGCAAATGGCGCAGCACCCGAGAAAAGGTTTCGGGCGCGATGCCCAGTTGGGCCGCGATCGTGCGTTTGCGCTCCGTCAGTTTCACGGCCAGCCCCCCCGACTGATCGGTGGGTTCGGCGTGGCGCAGCAGCCATTCGGCGCAGCGCGCATCGGCGTCCTTGGCCAGGCGGCTCACGGCCATTTCGGTTTGTTGGCGCTGCGAACGGGCCATGTCCATGAGCAAGTTCTGTGAAGCCTCGGGCAAGGTTTGCACCTCGGCCACGAAATCGCCCAAGCTCACGTACTGCACCTGCACTTCGGTCTCGGCCACCGCATCGATCGCGTGGGGCAGCGCCAACAGGCCCGAAGCGGCTTCGAGCCAGAAAGGCCCCTCGACCACGCCCAGCTGGTGCGCCATGTGGCCATCCGCCATCACGCCCAGCACGACGCGCCCCTGCATGACGTGCACGATGCGGTCCACCGCATCGCCTCGGTGCAGCAACGCTGTGCCTGCCGCCAAAAGGGATAAAGGGGCCGCAGTCTCGGACAAAGGGGGCAAAGAGGTATCCAACATGGTGGAGCCGAATGTGCCAGAGCCCCAGCCCTTGGGCTTTGACGCAAATCAATAAGGCCCCATCACCTCACCAAGATCGCCCGAAAGTCGTTCACATTGGTGTGTGTAGGCCCGGTGATGACCAGATCGCCCAAGGGCTCAAAGAAGCCATAGGCGTCGTTGCGCTGCAGGTGCTCGTCCACCTTGTGACCCAGCGCCAGGGCGCGGGCCAGCGTGTCGGGGCTCACTTGCGCCCCGGCGTTGTCCTCGATGCCGTCGATGCCATCGGTATCGGCTGCCAGTGCCCACACACCCGGCTGGCCTTGCAGGGCTTGCGCCAAGCCCATGCAAAACTCGCCCGCCCGGCCCCCGCGCCCCTTGGGCACACCAGCGGCTTGGGGCTTGATCGTCACGGTGGTTTCGCCACCGCTCAAAATCACACAAGGCTTGATGAAGGGCCCCAGACCCTTGGCCGCTGCACGGGCCAGCGCCGCGTGCACTTTGCCCACTTCGCGCGACTCGCCTTCGATCTCGTCGCTCAGGATGTAGGCGTTCAGCCCCATCGCTCGGGCGGCATCGGCCGCGGCCTCCAGCGACTGCTGGGGCGTGGCGATCATGTGCACGCTGTGCCCCGCAAACACAGGCGAGCCGGGCTTGGGTGTTTCCCAAACACCCGACTGCAAAGCTTGCAGCACCGAGTCGGGCACCGTGATGGCGTAGCGCTTGAGGATGGCCAGCGCGTCGGCGCAACTGCTGGCATCGGGCACGGTGGGGCCGCTGGCGATGATGGAGGGGTCGTCGCCCGGCACATCGCTGATGGTGAGCGTGACCACCCGCGCCGGACTACATGCCGCCGCCAGACGCCCACCTTTGATGCGCGAGAGGTGTTTACGCAGGCAGTTCATTTCAGAAATATTGGCCCCGCTGGCCAGCAGCTGGCGGTTGATGTCTTGCTTGAGTTGCAAATCGATGCCGTCGGCAGGCAAGGTCAGCAAAGACGAGCCGCCGCCCGAGATCAGGCACAGCACCAAATCATCGGCCGTCAAGCCTTTCGCCAATTCCAAAATGCGCTCGGCGGCTTGCAAACCCGCTGCATCGGGCACGGGGTGGGCCGCTTCGACCACCTCAATGCGCTCGGGCAAACCGGCAGGGCGCGGTGGTGTGTGGCCGTAACGCGTGACCACCAGACCCGACAGCGGCGCATCTGCTGGCCACATGGCCTCGACAGCTTGCGCCATGGCGCCCCCAGCTTTGCCAGCGCCGAGCACCAGGGTGCGGCCCTTCGCAGGATCTGGCGGGTTGGGCAAATGGGCGGCGGTGTTGTGCAGGGGCAAGGCGCGTTGCACGGCCACATCGTAGAGGTGGCGCAGCGCGGTTTGAGGATCGGTCATGTTCAGACAGTCTCGGGCAAAAGAACAGGCGCAAAGGATAAAGGCATTTCAGCCCACAACCCATCAAAGCCAAAAGGGTGCACCAGCCCCAATGCCAGTGCACCCTTTGGTGGCTTGGATGTGCGCTTCAATCCGCGTAAACGCCCGCTGACTTGATCACAGGCGCCCACTTGGCCACTTCGGCCAGCACAAAGGCTTTGTGACCTGCTGGGTCGTTGCGGGCATCGTTGATGACAGACGCACCACCAGCATCTTGCTTACGGATGAAGTCCGGATCTTTGACCGCCACTTTCAGTGCGTCGTTGAGCTTTTTCAACACCGGGGCGGGTGTGCCCTTGGGTGCATACAAGCCCTGCCAGATCGTGACGCTGAAATCCTTGAGCCCGGCTTCCTGCATGGTGGGGTTGTCCTTGAGCACCGGCGAGCTCAAACGCGCGGGCGTGGTCACGGCGAAAGACTTGACCTTTTTGCCCTCGATCTGCGGGATCGTGGTGGTGGTCTGGTCGCACATCAGGTCCACCTGACCGCCGATCAGGTCGGTCATGGCGGGGGCCGTGCCTTTGTAGGGCACCGAGGTCATGTCCACCTTGATGGTGGACTGGAACAACATGCCACACAGGTGCGAGGCCGAGCCAGGGCCTGCGTTGGCAATGTTGATCTTGCCCTTGTTGGCATTGATCCAGCTCACCAACTCGACCATGTTGTTGGCGGGCAGGCTGGGGCGACCGATCAGGTTCATCGGGTTTTCGCTGACCAAGCCGATGTACTCAAAGTCTCTTTCGACGTTGTAGGGCAAGTTGCGGAAAAAAGTGGGCAAGGTGGCTTGGGCGATGTGTGTGAACAGCAACGTGTAACCATCGGCCGATGCTTTGGCCACTTTGTTGGCACCAATTGAGCCGGAAGCGCCTGCCGAGTTGTCGATCACGATGCTGTGCCCGCCCATGGCTTTGCTCATGGCCTGGGCCAGGTCGCGTGCGGCTTTGTCAGTGGGGCCGCCTGCGGCATAGGGCAGCACGAAGGTGATGGTTTTGTTCGATGCGGGGTAGTCTTGTGCGAACGCATTGGCAGACAAGAGCAAAGCGCAAGCGAAGGAAACCGGCAGAAATGGGGAGCGCATGGTCAAACCTTTCAAAGATTAAGGGGATCAAGATTCATTGATCAGGAAAAGGACAGACTGCATCCAGCCCTGCATCATGACTTCAAGTCAAGGCCTTGCATACAGCCTCGGTGACATCGACCGTGCGGGCTTTCCCGCCCAAGTCACCCGTGTGCAAGGCCGGATTGGCCGTCACGCTTTCGATGACCGCCATCAGACGCTGGGCCGCAGCCGGCTCGCCAATGTGCTCCAGCAGCATAACCACCGACCAGAAGGTGCCCACCGGATTGGCCAGGCCCTTGCCCATGATGTCAAAGGCCGAGCCGTGGATGGGCTCGAACATGCTGGGGTAACGGCGCTCGGGGTCGATGTTGCCCGTGGGCGCAATGCCCAAGCTGCCCGCCAGCGCAGCGGCCAGATCGCTCAGGATGTCGGCATGCAAATTGGTGGCGACCAAGGTGTCCAACGTGGCCGGGCGGTTGACCATGCGGGCGGTGGCGGCGTCGACCAGCTCTTTGTCCCACTTCACATCGGGAAACTCTTTGGAGACTTGAACGGCGATCTCGTCCCACATGACCATGGCGTGGCGCTGGGCGTTGCTCTTGGTCACCACCGTCAGCAGCTTGCGCGGGCGCGACTGCGCCAGCTTGAAGGCGTAGCGCAAGATGCGCTCCACGCCTGCGCGGGTCATGATGGACACATCGGTGGCCGCTTCGATCGGATGGCCTTGGTGCACGCGCCCGCCCACGCCCGAATATTCGCCCTCGGAGTTTTCACGCACGATGACCCAGTCCAGGTCTTTGGGGGTGCAGCGCTTCAAAGGTGCATCGATGCCGGGCAATATGCGTGTGGGCCGCACATTGGCGTACTGGTCAAAGCCCTGACAAATCTTCAGGCGCAGGCCCCACAGCGTGATGTGGTCCGGGATGTCCGGGTCACCGGCCGAGCCGAACAGGATGGCGTCTTTGCCGCGCAAGGCATCCAGGCCATCGGCGGGCATCATCACGCCGTGCTGGCGGTAGTGGTCGCCGCCCCAGCCAAAGTTTTCAAACTCGAAAGCAAAAGTGCCACAGGCTTGCGCCAAGGCCTGCATGACCTGTTGGCCTGCAGGAATGACTTCTTTGCCAATGCCGTCTCCGGGGATGGTGGCGATGCGGTAGGTTTTCATGTGAATGCGGGATGGATGTTGAACGGTGCAGACATTCTGGAGCCTGATCAGATCAACAAACACCCTAAAATTCAACTCATTGTTAACCTTAGATCAACAATGGAACCACGCCTGCAAGCGGCCGATCTGGGCTTTTTTTCTGCACTGGCCATGGCGGGCAGCCTGAGCGCCGCTGCGCGTGAGCTGAGCATCACCACCGCTGCCGTGAGCAAGCGCCTGTCGCACATGGAGTCGCGCCTGGGTGTGCCCCTGGTCAACCGCACCACCCGCCGCATGAGCCTGACGGTGGAAGGCGAAACCATGCTGCGCCACGCCCGCAGCATCCTGGCCGAGATGGCCGATCTGGAACAGCAGTTGGGTGCCAGCCGCTCCACGCCCAGCGGCCTGCTGCGCATCAACGCCACGTTGGGATTTGGGCGCAGCCACATCGGCCCACTGATCAGCCGCTTCGTGCGGCAATATCCGCAAGTCGATGCACAGCTGCAGCTGTCGGTGGACCCGCCCTCGCTGAGCGACGACGCCTTTGACGTGTGTATCCGCTTTGGCCCGCCGCCCGACACCCGCGTGATTGCACGCAAGATCGCCGACAACCAGCGCCTGCTGTGTGCATCGCCCGCCTACCTCCAGGCGCATGGCGAGCCCAAAACTCCGGCCGACCTGACCCGGCACAACTTCATCAGTATCCGCCAAGGGGGCGAAGCCTATGGCGTGGTCAAACTCACACGCGGCAAGCAAGGCCCCACCGAGACCATCAAGACGCGCGGCAACCTGACCACCAACGACGGCAGCATCGCGGTGCAATGGGCGCTGGATGGTCACGGCCTCTTGCTGCGGGCCGAATGGGACATCCGCCAGCACTTGGCCACTGGCCAGCTGGTGCAAGTGCTGCCGCAGCACCACACGCCCGATGCCGACATTTATGCGGTTTACCCCGCGCAGCACAAATCGGCGGCGCGGGTGCGGGCGTTTGTGGACTTTGTGGCCGAGGCGTTCAGGCCCGCCAGGCCTTGATGGGCCGGCTGTCATGCAAAGCAACATCGGACGCTTTGGCCAGCCTTAGCATTTGGCCATCCTCCCAGTCATGACCAGGACACGCCATGAACGACACCGCCCTCCTCCCACCTGCCCTAGAAGCTATCCGTGCGCACGAAGCCGAGATGGTGGACATCCGCCACCAGATCCACGCCAACCCCGAGCTGGGATTTCAAGAGAACGACACCAGTGACCTGGTGGCCGCACGGCTTGAACGCTGGGGCTGGGAGGTGCACCGAGGTTTGGGCGGCACGGGCGTGGTCGGCACCTTGCGTTCGGGCACCAGCACACGCCGCATCGGCCTGCGTGCCGACATGGACGCCCTGCCGATTGCCGAAACCTCGGGCAAGGCCTGGGCCAGCAAGGTGTTTGGCAAGATGCACGCCTGTGGCCATGACGGCCACACCGCCATGCTGCTGTCTGCGGCACGCCATCTGGCGGCCACCCGACACTTCGACGGCATCGTGCACGCCGTGTTCCAGCCCGCCGAAGAGGGTCTGGGCGGTGCCCGCAAGATGCTGGAAGACGGTTTCCTGGACTTGTTTCCCTGCGATGCCATGTTTGGCATGCACAACGGCCCCGGCATTCCTGAAGGCCAATTCATGGCCGTGCCCGGTTGTGCCATGGCCAGCGCAGACACCTGCATCATCACCGTCAAGGGGGTGGGCGGCCATGCCGCCTTTCCGCACAATGCGGTTGACCCCATCCTCGTGGGCTCGGCCATTGTCATGGCCTTGCAAAGTGTGGTCTCGCGCAACGTGCCGCCCCTGCAAACCGGCATCATTTCGCTGGGGGCATTTTTGGCAGGCGACGCACCCAACGTGATCCCGGGCACGGCCGAGCTGCGGTTGAGCGTGCGGGCCATGCAACCCGAAATTCGCGACCTGCTGGAGCGCCGCATCCACGAAATCGCCACCGCCCAGGCGCAGACCTACGGTGCCACGGTCGAGGTGAACTACATGCGCCGCTACCCGGTCCTCATGAACGACCCCACCCAAACCGCGTTCTGTCTCGATCTGGTGCGCGACTGGCTGGGCGAGACCGGCCTGGTGCCCAACCCCGAGCCCGTGCCCGCCAGTGAAGACTTCGCCTTTTTCCTGGAAAAGGTGCCCGGCTGCTTCATCAACATCGGCAACGGCGTGGGCAGTGTGGGCGGCTGCATGGTGCACAACGCAGGTTATGACTTCAACGACCGAATTTTGTCGACCGGTGCCACTTACTGGGTCAAACTGGTGGAACGCTGGCTTGCCAAGGTTTGAAGCGATCAAGCCGTCTGCTTAAAATCGCCTCACTGCACAGCCCGGGACGCGCGGCAACGTGGTGCTCGCCCTCCCCGCTTTTTGCGGACACCAGGGGATTCGGCCGCGACTTGTTTCACCCTTTGCCCAGGACAAGTCCATGACCACGCTGCTCATCCACCGCGCCCGCTGCATCGCCACCATGGACGATGCGAACACCGAACTGAAAGACGCCTCGCTGTTGATTCGCGACGGCCGCATAGAACGCATCATCCCTTCCAGTGAGAACATTGACGAACTGCTCACGCAAGTGGATGAAGTGATCGACGCACGCCACCATGTGGTGGTGCCGGGCCTGATCAACTCGCACCACCACATGTACCAGTCGCTCACGCGGGCGATTCCGGCAGTGCAAAACGCCGAGCTTTTTTCTTGGCTCAAGGGCCTTTACCCCATCTGGGTGGGCCTGACGCCCGAGATGGTGCGTGTGTCGGGCCAGGTAGCCATGGCCGAGCTGCTGCTGAGCGGCTGCACCACCAGCAGTGACCACCTCTACATCTACCCCAACGGTGTGCGACTGGACGACAGCATCGAAGCGGCGCACACCATCGGCATGCGCTTTACGGCCACACGCGGCAGCATGAGCGTGGGCGAGAGCCAAGGCGGGCTGCCGCCCGACAGCGTGGTCGAAAAAGAACCGGCCATCTTGAAAGAAACCCAGCGCCTGATCGAGACCTGGCACGACGCCAGCTACGGGTCGATGACGCACGTGGCCGTGGCCCCCTGCTCGCCCTTCAGCGTGAGCCAGGACCTGATGCGCGAATCCGCAAAGTTGGCCCGCGCCCACGGCGTGCGCTTGCACACCCACCTGGCCGAAAACGACCACGACATCGCCTACACCCGCGAGAAGTTCCACTGCACCCCCGCGCAATACGCCGAGGACCTGGGCTGGGTGGGCCATGACGTGTGGCACGCCCACGGCGTCAAACTCGACGACGAAGGCACCTACCTGTTTGCCCGCACGCGCACCGGCATCGCCCACTGCCCGTGCAGCAACATGCGCCTGGCCAGCGGCATCTTGCCGCTGCGCAAAATGCTCGATGCGGGTGTGCCCATTGGCCTGGGTGTGGACGGCAGCGCCAGCAACGACGCGGCGCACCTGCTGAACGAAGCGCGTCAAGCCATGCTGCTGGCGCGTGTGGGCAAGGCTTTAGAGCCACCGCGCGTCGAAGACGGGCGCACTGTATTCGGTTGTGACCACGGCCCCGCCGACATGACGCCCCGCGACGCCCTGCGCCTGGCCACACGCGGCGGGGCCGAAGTGCTGGGCCGCGCCCATGAGCTGGGGCAGATCAAAGCGGGCTATTGCGCCGACATTGCCATGTTCCGCACCGACACCCTGAGCATGGCGGGCGGCGCGGTGCACGACCCGGTGGGGGCGCTCTTGCTGTGCGCCAGTGACAACGCCGACTACACGATCGTCAATGGCCGCGTGGTGGTGCGCCAAGGGCAGATCATCACCGTGGACATGGGGCCCCTGATCGAGCGGCACAACCAGTTGGCTTTGCAGCTGGCCTTGGGTGTGAACTGAGCTAGGTGGCCATGCCCGCCAGCGCCCTCAAGTAAGCCTCCCCACGCGCCTCGGCAAACAAGTCCAGCGCCAGCGTGAAGCCCGCCTGCACCACCAAGCCGATGCCGATGGCGGTGGCCGGGTCCCATTTGGAGAAGAACGCGATCAGGCAGGCCCCGAGCACGAGCAGGCCCAGCTCGACGCTTTTGTACAGTTTGAAATTGGCCATCACCGTTTGCATGCGTGCGGTTTCGGCTTGTTTGAACTCGGCTGGTGCGCTCACGAGTTGGGTGCTGAGCTTGGCCAGTTGGGCATCGGTGCGCGCAAAAATGGTGACGCCCACCACCAGCTGCATCAGCGCCACCACCACCAAAGGCAGCGCCATCCAGCGCAGGCGGTGGCCGTGGGACCACAGCCAAACCGCCAGGCCTATCGCCATCAAGGCCGCCAGCATGAAAAGCACGCTTTCCTGCTTCTCCCCGACAAAATAATCCGTCATGTCTTTCACCATGTGCAGGTCTCCTGTGTTCATGTTCTGTGCCCCTCAATGCCACTGGGCGTCCATGCCCGCACGCCCCTGCCGATAGGCCGCAGGTGTGGTGCCGGTCCAGCTTCTGAAGGCCCGGATGAAGGAGTTGCTTTCCTGAAAGCCCAGCAGCCACGAAATCTCGCCGGCTGAAATGTCGGTGCGGCTCAGGTAATGCCGCGCCAGCTCATGCCGCACCTCGCTGAGCAGTTCTTGAAACCCCACCGACTCGTCGGCCAACTGCCGCTGCAAGGAGCGCTTGCTGATGGCCAAACGCTTTGCCACGGCGTCGATGCTGCTGATGCCGGCGGGCAGCGTTTCCAGCAACACGGCCCGCACCCGCTCGCGCAGGCTCGCTTGTGCATCCAACTCAGAGAGCCGGCTGTTGAGGGCGGGCTCAAACGCGTCCCACATGGCCATGTTGTCGGTCAAGAAAGGCCGACGCGCATCGTGCGCTGAAAAGGCAATCTGGATCTGTTCAGAGGCCCCCAAGGCGCAGCCCAAATAGGCTTGATAGGGTGCAATTTTCAAAGGCAAATCCGGCACCGAGGCCGCCAAGGGCTCGATCCGCTCGCGCGTGGCCAGCCGGGCCAGTTGCGTAAAGAACACCAGCTCCGAGACACCCAGACTGCGGGGAATCGGTGCGGTGCTCCCGTAGCAGCGGAGTGTGACCTGCGTGCGGTCTGCGCGGATGTCGACCGCCATGTGCAAGGGTCCGATCAAGCGTTTGTAATGCGCCAGCCGCTGCAGCGCGGTGTTCAGGTCGGGGCTGCACAGGCAGGCGAACAGGGCCGGGTCAAAAGCCTCCACCGACATGGCCTGTGCGAGCTTCAGGGCGAGTTCGTCATGGCCTGCGGCTTGCTCCAGTCCACGCCAGAGGTCAAAGTACTGCGAAGGTGACAAACTCGCACCCGAGCGCGCAAACAGGTCGCCCGGCAGCCGGGCCAAGCTCAGCACATCAGCAGGGGCATAACCCATATCGAGGATGAGCAGTTTCCAGCTCATCTGCACGGCAAAGCGCGTGGCCTGTTTCACGGTGTGGGTCTTTCTGGCAATGCGGCGTGGACAAGGACTATTTGGCTTGGCTCATGATGGCCATGTCAAAGAGGCGGTCCCCGAAATACTTGCGGATGAACATCAGGGGTTTGGCCATTTTGCCGATGACGTAACGGGTTTGGGGTCGGCGCGAACGCACAGCCTGCAGTATGGCATCGGCCACCACCGACGGCGGCGAAGCGGCGCCCGCTTTGGCGTAGGTGCTGCGCATGGCCTTGGCCATGCCCTGCGCCATGGCGTGGTAAGGGCCTTTGCCCGAACGCGCCAGCATGGGCTCGAGCATCACGCCACCCCACTCGGTGGCAATCACACCGGGCTCGATGATCACCACTTGAATGCCGAAGGGCGCCAACTCGAGGCGCAAGCAATCGCTCCAGCCTTCCACCGCGTGCTTGGTGGCGTGGTACCACGAGCCCAGGGGCGTGTAGATCTTGCCGCCCATGGACGAGATGTTGATGACCTTGCCCGCCCCTTGGCGGCGCATGTGCGGCAGCGCCAATTGCGTGAGCCGCGCCATGCCAAACAAATTGACTTCAAACTGGTAGCGGGCATCGGCCAAGGTCGAATCCTCCATCGCGCCGTACATGCCAAAGCCCGCGTTGTTCACCAGCACATCGATGCCGCCATGACCTTGGGTGATGGTGTTCACGGCCGCGACGATGTCAGCGTCCACCGAAATGTCCATCTGCAGCGGTATCGCGCCCAAGGCCCGCAGGTCTTCCATTTGTGCCACACGCCGGGCCGCGACGTAAACCACCAGCCCCTCTTGCAGCAGCCGCTTGGCTGTTTCTTTGCCCATGCCGGACGATGCGCCGGTGACGAGGGCCACCTGTGGTTTGAGTTGGGAAAAGGGGGATGTCGATGCCATGAAAAACTCCGTTCGTGAATGTGTTGCGAATGAAGTGATGGTCGCCGCTGGGGCGCGAAGCGTCACCATCGGATCGCGCCAATGCACATGCAGAAGATGCCAATGATGGCGATTACAGGAGCGCACCCCGTGCGCGATGTTTTGCAGTCAAGGGCCCCTTAACCCCAAAGCCCCTCACCTCACCCCATCGCCCGCACCGTCTCCGACGGACTTTCGCCGTAGTAGTTTTTGTACAGCCCTGCAAAGCGCCCCAGGTGCCAGAAGCCGTGGCCCATGGCGACTTCGGTCACGCTGACGGTTTGCAGTTGCAAAGCCCGGCGGGCCTTGGCCAAGCGGCGCAGGGTGATCAGGCGCTGCGGGGCCATGCCGTAGGTTTGCAAGAAGGCCCGCTCCAGTTGCCAGATGGGCACCTCCAGCGCCTCGCACAGCGCGTCGATGCGCAGCGGTGTGGTGCTGTTGTCCTGGGCCCACTGGTCCACCGACTGCAACAAGCGCTCGCGGGTTTGCAGGCTCAGCGCAGCGCTGCTGCTGGGCTGTCGCCAGCGCCGTGCCAACTCGCTCCACAGGATGTGCTGCAGCTGCTCGTGCGCCTGGTCCACCAAGGCCGCGTCCAGGTCGTGCTGCCGGTTGGGGCCCAACACGCTCGACAAATCCACCAGTTGCTGCAAGGCCTGCGGCGGCAGCTGACCGGGCAGGTGCAAGGCGCTCACACCCGGGGCCATATGCAGGCCCAGGGCTTGCAGCTTGTGCGGCGGCATTTGCACGCCCACCCACTGCGCCTGCGGCGGCAGGCTGATGCACATGTCACGCCCTGGCGCATAGACCACCAGGTCGCCGTTGCGCAGCGCCTGACCTTGCACGCGCCACACGCCTTGGCCGTGCAAAAAGATGCCCACCGAAAGCCACTCGGGCGAGAGGTCACCCTGCGCCAGCAGGGCCAGGTTGTACTGCCCCCAATCGGTGCGGCACTGCGGGCTGACGCTGTGCACGATCTGCCCGCCAAAGCGGCCTTTTTCCAACTGCACATGCTCCAGAAAACCCTCTTGCAAAGCCAACACCAGCGCCTGCGGATCGAAGGCGTCGAGTCGGGTGACCGAGGTCGCAGAAGTGGCTGTGGATGGGTGCATGGGTATGAACGTTGGCCCGGAATTGAACCCTTTGGGGTGCGCTGTGTCAATCCGCAGGGTTATCCCTTATCTGCAGGGTTATCCCTAGCGAATCTGAGGCCCCTTTGCAGAAATCTGGATAGTCGCCCAGCCGGGCGGTTTTTAGACTGGCCCCATTCAACACAACAACGAAGGAGACGACATGAGCCAAGCATTTGATTACATCGTGGTGGGTGGCGGTTCGGCCGGTTGCGTGGTGGCTTCGCGCCTGAGCGAAGACCCCAACGTGAGCGTGTGCCTGATCGAAGTGGGCGGCCCTGACAAAAGCGTGTTCATCCACGCCCCGGCGGGTGTGGTGGCCATGCTGCCCATCCCGTTCAACAACTGGGCGTACAAGACCGTGCCGCAAAAAGGCCTGAACGGCCGCCAGGGCTACCAGCCCCGGGGCAAGGTGCTGGGCGGCTCCAGCTCGATCAACGCCATGCTTTATGTGCGTGGCAACAAACACGACTACGACCACTGGGCGTCGCTGGGCAACAGCGGCTGGTCTTACCAGGACGTGCTGCCGTACTTCAAGAAAGCCGAGCACAACGAGACCCACACCGACAGCGAATACCACGGCACGGGCGGCCCGCAAAACGTGGCCGAGCTGCGCAGCCCCAGCGCACTCAACCAGATGTTCCTGCAGGCCTGCGCCATGAACGGCATTCCCTACAACGCCGACTACAACGGCGCCGAACAATTTGGCGCCTTCATGTACCAGGTCTTCCACAAAAACGGCGAGCGCCACAGCGCGGCCAAGGCCTACATCACGCCCCACCTGTCGCGCCCCAACCTCACGGTCAAGACGAACACCATCACCAGCAAGATTTTGTTTGAAGGCCAACGTGCCGTGGGGGTGCGCGTGCAAGAAGGCGGCCAGACGCAGGAGCTGCGTGCGAACAAAGAGGTCATCGTCTCGGCGGGGGCTTTTGGCTCGCCGCAGCTGCTCATGGTCTCGGGCGTCGGGCCTGCGGCCGAGCTGCAGCGCCACAGCATCCCGGTGGTGCACGCGCTCGAAGGCGTGGGCAAAAATCTGCAAGACCACATCGACCAAGTGCAGACCTGGCGCGCGCCCAGCAGCTCCGAGACCTTTGGCGTGTCGGCCACAGGCACCGTCAAGATCACCCAAGCCATTGGCGAGTGGAAGAAAAAACGCACGGGCCTGGTCACCAGCACCTTTGCCGAATCGGGCGCGTTTTTCCGTTCCTCTCCCGAGGTGGAAACGCCCGACCTGCAGCTGGTGTTTGTGGTCGGCATCGTGGACGACCACAGCCGCAAGATGCACCTGGGCCACGGCTTTTCTTGCCACGTCGATGTGATCCGTCCGCACAGCCGGGGCAGCGTCACGCTGGCCGGCCCCGATGTGCGCACCGCGCCGCTGATCGACCCCAACTTTCTGGGCGACGAGCGCGACCTGGACCTGCTGGTCAAAGGCGTTCAGATCCAGCAAACCATCATCGAGTCCAAACCCTTTGACGCCATTCGCGGCAAGATGCTCTACCCAGTGGACAAGAACGACAAAGCCGCCATTGCGGCCGACATCCGCCGCCGTGCCGACACGCAATACCACCCGGTGGGCACCTGCAAGATGGGCCCTGCCAGCGACCCGATGGCCGTGGTCGATGCCCAGCTGCGCGTGCACGGCCTGCAAGGCCTGCGCGTGGTCGATGCGTCCATCATGCCCACCCTGTGCGGCGGCAACACCAACGCACCCACCATCATGATTGGCGAGAAAGCTGCCGATTTGATCCGCCACGCCTGACCCCCTACCAAGACCACCTGATATGCCTAACCTCCCTACCCTGGCCGAGTGCCAGTCGAGCCTGGACCAAGACCTACAAACTTTGGCCGAGCACCGCAGCCGCTGGGTGCAGACCTCGGTGGCCGAGCGCATCGCCATTCTGAACGAAATCAAGGACGCCTTGCTGCCTGTGGCCAAAAACTGGTCCGAGACGGCTTCGCGCCACAAAGGCATTCCGGTCGGCTCGCCGCTCGAAGGCGAGGAGTGGCTGTCCGGGCCTTACACCGTCATGGCGTATTGCAACCAGATGATGGCCACGCTGTCCAAGGTGCAGGGCAAGCAGCACCTGAGCGGCCTGCCCCTGCGCGAGCTGCCCAATGGGCAACTGGCCGCACGCGTGCTGCCGCATTCGCTGTGGGACCACTTGCTGCTGAGCGGCGTGACCCTCGACGTGTGGATGCAGCCGGGCGTGAACCGCACCAACCTGGCCCAGCACACGGCCGCCATTTACGACAGCGCCAGCCCGCAGCACAAGACTGGCAAAGTCTCGCTGGTGCTGGGCGCGGGCAACATCGCGGCCATTGCGCCGCTCGATGTGTTCCACAAGCTGTTTGCCGAAAACGAAGTGGCGATGCTCAAGATGAACCCGGTCAACGATTACCTGATCGAGTTCTTGAATGCCGCGCTCAAGCCGCTGATCGACCGGGGCTTTGTGCGCATCGTGCGCGGCGGCACCGATGTGGGGCAATACCTGTGCAATCACCCGTTGGTGGAGACGCTGCACATCACGGGCGCGGGTGCATCGCACGACGCCATCGTGTGGGGAATCGGCGAAAAAGGCGCGGCCAACAAAGCGGCCAAAACGCCCATCAACACCCGCCAGATCACCTCGGAGCTGGGCGCGGTGTGCCCCACCATCGTGGTGCCCGGCCCCTGGTCAGCGGCCGACATCCGCTTTCAGGCCGAGCAAGTGGCCACACAAAAGCTGCACAACTCGGGTTTCAATTGCGTGGCCTGCCAGGTGTTGGTCTTGCCCAAAGACTGGGACCAGAAATCCGCCTTTGTGCAGGCGCTGGAAAACGTGATCGGCAACGCCCTGCCCCGCGGTCTGTACTACCCTGGCGCACCCGAGCGCCTGGCCGAGTTCTGCACCAACAACCCGACCTTCAAAACCGTCAAGCGCCCCGGCGCGCAAGACTTGGTCATGTCCACGCTGGACTTGGGCAACGCCAAAGCACGCAGCACCGAGGTGTTTGCGCCGGCGCTCAACGTGGTCGAAATCGGCGGGCAAGACGCCGAGACCTATTTGACCACTGCAATTGCACTGGCCAACAGCCAGCTCTATGGCACCTTGGGCGCGAACATCGTGATCCACCCGCAAACCATCGCCCAGATAGGACGCCAGCGCTTTGAAGAAATTCTGGCCGACTTGCGCTACGGGACCATCGCCATCAACGCCTGGACGGGCTTGGGATTTTTGTCGGCGCAGTCGCCCTGGGGCGCGTTTCCGGGCCACACGCTAGACGACGTGCAAAGCGGCATCGGCGTGGTGCACAACACGATGCTGTTCGACAAGACCGAACGCGCCGTGGTCGAAGCCCCGTTTCGCCCCTTCCCGCGTAACCTGCTGAGTTTGTCGTTCACCCTGCTGCCACGCCCGCCTTGGTTTGTGACCAACCGCAAAGGGGCCATTCTGGGCAAGTTGCTGGTGGCGTTTCAGCACCGCCCCAGCTTGCTGAAGATGCCGCGCATTTTTTGGAATGCCTTGTTGGGGTAACAACAGAACTGACCAAGGGGCTGATGATCCGCCCGCCAAGTTGTCTAAACTGAGGCCATGATCCAAGGCCTCGTTCAACTCTTCCTCTTCCAGGCGCTGGGCGAACTGCTTTCCAAGTTCGCCCTGCCCTTCATCCCCGGGCCCGTGCTGGGTCTGGTCTTGCTGTTGGCGTTTTTGGCCTTGCGCGGCCATGTGCCCGCGTCCATGGACTTGGTGGGCAGCAGCATCTTGCAGCACCTGGGGCTGTTGTTCATTCCCGCATCGGTGGGCGTGGTGCTGTATTTGCCGGTGCTGCAGGCCAACGCCTGGGCCATCACGGCGGCGCTGGTGCTGAGCGTGGTGGCCACGGTGGCGGTGACCGCCTTGGTGCTCAAACTGTTCGCCCAAAAGGACAGCGCGCCATGAACAACAGCCTGCCGCCCATCTCTGACATTTGGGTCTATCTCTCGGGCAGCCCGCTGCTGGCTTTGGTGCTCACGCTCAGCGCTTACCTGCTGGGCCTGACCTTGTACGAGCGCAGCCAGCGCAACCCGCTCGCCAACCCGGTGCTGATTGCGGTGGTTGTGGTGTGCATCGGCATCAGCGTGATCGACATGCCCTATGCCCAATACTTCGAAGGCGCGCAGTTTGTGCACTTTTTGCTGGGCACGGCCACGGTGTCGCTGGCCATTCCGATTTACAAGGGCTTGGCCTCGCTCAAAGGGCGCATGGGGGTGTTGCTGCTGTCACTTGTGGCGGGTGGCATCACCTCGGTGCTGACGGCGGTGGGCATGGCGCGTTGGCTGGGTGTGGACGAAGCGCTGGTGCGCGGCCTGGTGGCCAAATCGGTCACCGCGCCGATTGCCATGGGCATTGCCGAACGCGTGCAAGCCTCGCCCACCCTGACGGCCATTTTTGCCGTCAGCACCGGCATCTTGGGCGCGGTGCTGGGCCGCTATGTGCTGGACGCCCTGCGCGTCACGGCCTGGTGGCAACGCGGCTTTGCCCTGGGCGTGGCCGCGCACGGCATCGGCACTTCACGCGCATTCAGCGTGAACGCCGAGGCCGGGGCTTATGCCAGCCTAGGCATGGGGCTGCATGGCATCGCGGGAGCCATGCTGATCCCGTATGCGGTGGCTTGGTGGTTTTAAAACCCGGATTTTGTACCGAGTCCGCAGCGTGACAGGGTCTGCCAAGCTTCTTTTTATGATGAAAGCCATGAACTACGCCACCACAGACCTCCTGGCTTTTGCCGACCAACTTTTGCAAACCGCAGGTTTGCCGCTCGACAAGGCGCAGGCCGTAGCGGAAGTGTTGCTGGAGGGCGACTTGCTGGGCCACACCACCCATGGCCTGGCCTTGCTGGCCCCTTATCTGGCGGAGCTCGAATCGGGCAAGATGCGCAAGGATGGTCAGCCGCTGGTGGTGTCGGACCACCCAGCTGCCGTGACCTGGGATGGCCAGCGCTTGCCCGGCCCTTGGCTGGTGCAGCAAGCCATCGACTTGGCCACCCACCGCGCACGCACACAAGGTACCTGCACGGTGGTTATCCGCCGCAGCCACCACATTGCTTGCCTGGCCGCGTATCACCAGCGCGTGACCGATCAGGGTTTCATGATGCTGCTGCATTGCTCGGACCCCAACACCGCCAGCATCGCGCCTTTTGGCGGGCTGGACCCGGTGTTCACGCCCAACCCCATGTCGGTGGGCATTCCCACCTCGGGCTTGCCGGTGCTGATCGATGTGTCCACCTCGTCCACCACCAACGGCATGACCAACCGCTTGCACAAAGAAGGCGGCGCGCTGCCTGCCGAGTGGGTGATGGATGGCCTCGGCCAAGCCAGCCGAGACCCGGCCGTTTTATTCAACGAACCCAAGGGCACGATCTTGCCGCTGGGGGGCATGGATTCAGGTCACAAAGGCTATGGCCTGAGCTGGATGGTCGAAGCGCTGACGGGCGGCTTGGCCGGCCACGGCCGGGCCGATGCGCCGGAGGGTTGGGGGGCCACGGTGTTTTTACAGATCATGGATCCGCGTGCGTTTGCGGGGGCAAGCGCCTTCAACACGCAGATGGACGAAGTCTCGCGCCAATGCCATGCCTCGCGCCCCGCTCAGCCTGACCGCTGGGTGCGCACACCCGGTGAGCGCGGCCTGAAACTCAAGGCGAGCAGCGCCAACGAGGGCGTAGCGCTTTACCCCAACATCATGCCCATGCTCTTGCCCTGGGCCGAAAAACTCAAAGTCGCAGCACCCCAGCCCATCTGAAACCATACCAAAGACATGCCCACCAGTTGGCCCATGCCGCCCGTTGCCGAGTAAACACCAGCAACCCCGAACCCTGAACCCTGAACGCTCAACGCCCTGGCGCTGGTTTGCGCAAGGCCCTGAGCAGCATGGGCGTCAACCAGACCAGCGCCGTCAGGATGGCCAATGCCAGTGCAATAGGTCGCGACACAAAGGCACTCAGATCACCGTTGGACTTGATCATCGAGGTGATGAAGTTTTCCTCCAGCATGCCGCCCAGCACCACGCCCAAAATGGCAGGAGCCACCGGGAATTTATTGGCCTCCAGCACATAAGCCAGAATCCCGGCCACCAGCATCACACCGATCTGAAACACCGAGTTGTTGATGGCGAACGTGCCCACCACGCAGAACAGCAAGATCATGGGCATGAGGATTTCACGCGGCACCTTGAGGATGCGCTTGGCCACCTTGATGCACAAAATGCCCAGCGGAATCATGATGAGGTTGGCCACAATGAACAGCAAAAACACGGCATAGATGTTTTGCGGATTGGTGGTGAACAAAGTCGGGCCAGGATTCATGTTCTTCATGTAGAGCACTCCGATCACAATCGCCGTGATCGAGTCACCCGGAATGCCAAACACCAAGGCCGGAATCCACGCGCCGGCCAAGGCGCTGTTGTTGGCCGAGCCCGACTCCACAATGCCTTCCACATGCCCGGTGCCAAATTTTTCAGGCTTCTTGGAAAATTTCTTGCTCACGGCATAAGACATCCAGGCGGCGATGTCAGCCCCAGCGCCGGGCAAAGCGCCCACGGCCGTGCCCAACACGCTACCTCGCAAAATTTGCTTGGGGTATTTTTTGGCCAGTGCCCATTGGCCCTTGAGCACTCCGCCCACCTCTTCCACCACCAACTCAGCGGGCGGACTGGTGTCCACCACGTAACGGATGATTTCGGAGATGGCGAACATGCCGATCATCATGGCGATCATGCCGATGCCACCCGACATTTCGGTGTTGCCAAAGGTAAAGCGCGGAAAACCAGCGGGGTTGCCCAATCCTACGCACGCCACCAACAAGCCCATGAACAACATCATCAGCCCTTTGACCGCAGAGCCGGTGGAGATGAAGACCGCGCAAGTCAGACCCAACAGCACCAACCAGAAGTATTCAAAGGAACTGAAATTCAGCGCAAAGTCGGCCAAGGCAGGCGCAGCGACGATCAGCACCACCGTGCCAAACAAGCCCCCCACTGCCGAAAACACCAGGCCTGCGCCCAGCGCTTTCTCGGCCTGCCCCTTGCGGGTCATGGCAAATGCTTCATCGGTGTAGGCGGCCGATGCGGGCGTGCCCGGAATGCGCAGCAAACAGCCCGGAATGTCCCCAGAAAAAATCGCCATGGCGGTGGCCGTGACCATGGCGGCCACCGCCGGGATCGGTGGCATGAAAAAAGTCACCGGCACCAGCAAAGCGGTGGCCATGGTGGCCGTCAAGCCTGGCACAGCCCCCACAAACAAGCCGTACAACGAAGCGAGCACCATCACCATCAAGGTGTAGGGCTCGAACACCATCGAAAAAGCTTGGCCAATGGCTGTCCACATGGGATGAGACTCCTCAGACTGTCACAGTTTTTGGGGTGAAAACAATAAAGGGGGCAATGCCGTTACCAAGCGAAGGGCGTCAAGATGCCCCACGGCAAGGGCACGCGCAGCAATTTGTAAAACGCAAAGTGAACCACCACAGTGGCCACCACCGCCCAAAAGACCGATCGGCCCCATGCGACGTGCAAGGATCTGAACAAGGTGACCAGCATCAAAAATGCGGTGATGAAAAATCCCAGCTCATCAGATAGCACGATGTAAAAGACCACCGAGCCCAGCAAGGCGACCAGCGCCTTGGTGTGCCGTGGCGAACGCACCCAGTCTTCCCACTCAAGCCATGGTCCGTTCGCGCGATCACGCCAGCCTTGCCAGACCAGCAAGGCGCCGCCCGCACACAGGCCCAGCGCAATCAAGCCCGGAAATAAAGCAGGCCCGACGGGCTGACCCGGAATATTGGGGTAACCGCGCACAGCCCAGAGCACCGCAGCGCCCAAGGCCATGAGCAGGACGCCCCAAAAAGCGTCGTTGATTTTCATGCGCGGGTTTACTTGACCAGGCCCACGGCCTTCATGGTCACGCCCATTTCCGCATCGGACTTGGCCATGAATTTGGCCATGTCATCCGGTCCGCCATAAATCACACCCAGGCCACGGCTGGACATGAAGTCGTTGTACTCTTTGCTGGCCACCGCTTTGCGCACGGCCTCGGCCAACTTGGTTTGCACCGGTGCAGGCAAACCTTTCGGCGCGAGCACACCGCGCCATGCCGCCATGGTCCAGTTGCTGCCTGTAGCCGACTTCAGTGTGGGTACATTGGGGTACAGCGCAGAAGGTTTGGCGTCCATGATGGCCAGGCTCTTGACCTTGCCGGCATCGATCAGCGAACGCGCCTCAGGCAAAGACACCGGGGCCACTTCAACACCCCCAGCCACCATGTCTTGCAAACCAGGGGCAGCACCGTTGCTGGGCACCCAGGGCAGTGCTGCGGGGTCGATTTTCTGGTCCAGCAACAAACCGGCAATCGCCAGGTGCCAAATGCCGCCCTGGCCTGTGCCCGAGGCTTTGAACTTGCCAGGGTTGGCCTTGATGGCGGCCAGCAAGTCGTTCACGTTCTTGTAAGGCGAATCGGCACGCACCTGAATACCCGCCGGGTCGGCATTGACCAAACCGATGGGGGTGTAAGAAGCGCCTGTGAGCTGGGTCAAGCCCTGCCAATGCATCATGCCTATTTCGACCGTGGCCAGACCGATGGTGTAGCCATCAGCGGGTGCCGAGGCAATGGCCGCATGGCCCACCACACCGCTGCCCCCGGTGCGGTTGACGACTGTGACGGGTTGGCCGAGGTCTTTTTCGAGCAAGCTGGCCACAATGCGAGCCACCGCATCGGTGCCTCCGCCTGCGCCCCAAGGCACGATCATGGTGATCGGTCGGACGGGGTAGTTTTGTGCAACAGCAGGCACAGCTGCTGCCAAAAAAGTCAAACCAGCAACTGCGCTGGCAACCAAAGAACGGCGTGAGCGATTGAACATGGGTGTCTCCTTTTGATTTGAACAGCCGGGCCCCAAAGAGCCTGCTGCATCAAAATTTATACCCATTCGAAGGTCATACCATTAGGGTCAACCATAGCCCCAGTAACACTGGCGACTGTCTCGATGCCTGGCAGAGATCAGTCTACCTTGGCCCCGCCACAAACCAGCGCCCAATCATGGCGCGGTCTTCTTCGGTCAGACCTGTGGCATTGCCCATGGGCATTTGCTTGGTCACCACCACTTGCTGGTAGATGTTTTGGGCGTGCTGCTTCACCAGTTCGGGGCTGTCCAGGCGCACGTTCTTCATCTGCACCTGTGCACCATGGCAGCTGATGCAGTGCTGACTGACCAGACTTTGCACCTGAGCAAAACTCACAGGCGCAGCAGGCACAGCCGACACTTGGGGCGCGGCGGGCTTCAAGGCCACGATCACCCCCAAAATCATCATCACACCGACGGCCGCAAAGGGCCAAGGGTTGGCCGCGCGGCCCAGGTGAAAGGCGTGGCGCTGCACAAAGAACTGGCGGATCAGGGCACCGGCGAGCATCATCACAAACAGCAGCACCCAGCGCTGCTCGTGTGTGTACAAAAAGCTGTAGTGGTTGCTCAGCATCGCAAAGATGACGGGCAGCGTGAAGTAGGTGTTGTGCACACTGCGCTGTTTGCCACGCTTGCCGTGAATGGCCAGAGCATTGGCGTCATAAGTTTCGCCTGAGGTCATGGCCGCCACCACTTTGCGCTGGCCGGGGATGATCCAGAAGAACACGTTGGCGCTCATGGCGGTGGCAATCATCGCGCCCACCAACAAGAAAGCGGCACGGCCTGCAAACAGCTCATTGGCCAGCCAGGAGCAAAACGCGACCACCACAATCATCAGGCCCGCCACGATCAGCTCGCCGTTTTTTCTGAAGCCAAACACGCGGCAAATGATGTCGTACACGAACCAGAAAGCCACCAGCATGCCCACCGCGGCCGACCCGGCCATCACGGGGGTCCAGTCCATGAGCGATTTATCGATCAGGAAGGTGCCCGCGTTGTACAGATACAGCACCGTGAACAGCGCAAAGCCACTCAGCCAGGTGGAGTAACTTTCCCAATAAAACCAATGCAGTTTGGTGTGGATCTTTTTAGGGGCCACCATGTACTTTTGGGGGTTGTAAAAACCGCCGCCGTGCACCGCCCACATGGCACCGCCCACGCCTTTTTCGAGCAGGTCGGGCGAGTTGGGTTTTTGCAGGTTGTTGTCCAGAAAGACAAAGTAGAACGAGGAGCCAATCCAGGCGATGGCGGTGATGACATGCACCCATCGCAGCAACAAATTGGCCCATTCCAGAAAATACGATTCCATGAAGGATTCTCCAACCAGCTCACCACCGCGGGCCCTGTGAGCGGGTATTCGGTCGCGAACATGTTCCCGGAGAAACTTGCGCCGCTGCGACCAGTGCACCGAAGTGTATACAGTTTAACCCTCTGAATCCAGCCTTCCCCGGGCTTGTTCGCCTAGGGAAAACCATCATCCGTCTTCAAAGGGTCTGCAAGAGTTGTGCCGCCACCGCCACGGCAATGACTTCGGGCTCTTTGCCCGTGATGCCAGACACCCCAATCGGGCAGGTGATGCGCTCAATCTCTTCGGCCGTGAAACCCCGGTCCTCCAGTCGGTGCCTGAAGGTGGCCCACTTGGTCTGGCTGCCGATCAAACCGACAAAGGGCAAATCGTCTTGTGTGCGCAAACGTTTGAGGCAGGCCACCACGATGTCCAGGTCTTCGGCGTGGCTGAAACTCATGATCAGCACCCGGCTGCCCGCAGCCAGATCGGCCACCGCCGCTTGCACCGGGTTGGAATGCTCGCAATCCACATCTGGGGGCACATCGTCCGGGAAAATCTCGTCGCGGCTGTCGATCCAGCGCACCGCAAAAGGCAAAGGCGCCAGCGTGTTCACAATCGCCCGGCCCACGTGGCCGCCGCCAAACAGCGCCAACGGAGTGCGGGGCGGCATCAACACGGTGCGTAAACGCGCCACGTCACCCGCGTCCACCCGCTCCATGGTCAATTCGACCACCCCGCCGCAACATTGCCCCAAACTGGGGCCCAGCACCTGGCGCAAGTGGGTGGACACCAACTCCCCGGCGAGCAAGCGCCGAGCATGCGCCAGCGCCTGAAACTCCAGATGCCCGCCGCCAATGGTGCCCGCTTCGCCGCGGGCAAACACCAGCATGTGGGTGCCCGGCCCACGCGGTACCGAGCCCTGAGTGGCTTGCACACTCACCCGCACCGCCGCCTCATGGGCCAACCGATCCAACGCCGCCATCATCCAGTTCACACGCACACCCCTTTGTCAATTTGTTGCTCGCCAAGGCCCGTGTCCAATGCCACAATCACGCCCGAACACCGAGTATGCCAAGGAGAGGACCCGACCCATGCCAGAGGCAACCCCGCACAAGAGCCCGGAACGCACGGTTTTGTCACGCACCTTGCTGGCCCTGAGCGCCTTAGGCCTTGGCTGGCTGAGCGGCTGCAGCACCCCGCCCAGCAGCAAACCCGGCCCTGGTCCTGCCACCAGCCAGGTGCCCAGCAACCCCAGTCAACCGGCTGCAACTCGGCCCGAGGCCGTGGCGCAAACTGTTATCCCAGCCGCCACACCCGCACAAGTCTCCGGTCCCGTCAAATCCGCTGCACGCAACGCCCGGGACTACCGCAAAGATGCGGCCAGCCACCTGTACGCCCGCCACAGCCAACACATCTACAAAGGCCGCCTGCCCCCCATGCTGGAGGCGGTGGGGGTGCTCAACGTGGACATCGACCGCCACGGCTCGGTCAAATCGGTGCAATGGATGCGTGCGCCCCGGCATGTGCCCCAGGTCATGCAACAAATCGAGCGCATGGTCAAAGCCGCAGCGCCCTACCCGGTGCCCCAGCACATGAGCCAAGTCACCTACACCGACGTGTGGCTCTGGCACCAAAGCGGCAAATTCCAACTCGACACTTTGACAGAAGGTCAGGACTGAACGGCCCAAACTGGTCACCCCTCAGGGGGGGCGCTGCCCCCCATTTCAAGAGTGCCTCAAGCCGAAACCAACTGCCCCGCCTTGGCCTTGTCGCGGGCCAAGGCTTCGCGGTCACTGCGGCGGCGAAAGACCAGCGTCACAAAGCTGCTGCTGATCACGATGAACAGCGAGTACAGCACCGGGATCAACAAGATGTCTTGCTGCATGGCCCCGGCAAAGCTGAGCGTCACGATCAGCACCGCCAAGGGCCCGTTCTGGATGCCGGTCTCCAGCGCAATCGTGCGGCTGCGATTGGCGTCCTGGCGCAGCAGGCGAGACAGGCCGTAACCCAGCGCCATGCCGAACAGGCCCAGGCCAATGGCCGCAAAATACACCGTCAACGGTGTGGTGGCCAGCAGCTGGTGGTTGCGCGGTATCCAGGTCACCACCAAAAACAAAATCACCAGAATGCCCAAAAAGCCCCCCAGCAACTCGATGGTGGCGCCGATGTTGGGGCTCATTTTGCGCAACGCCATGCCAATCAAGGTGGGCACCAAAAGCACCATCAGCACCTGTGCCACGTTGCTGGCAGGAATCTTGAAGTCACCGCCGATGCCAGCTGCTTGCGAATAAAACTCCAGCAAGGCGGGCACCATGACCAGCGCCACCAAAGTCGACACACTGGTCATCATGATGGACAGCGCCAGCACACCTTTGCTGAAGTAAGTAAATATGTTGGAGGTGGTGCCACCGGGCATGCAAGCCATCAGGATCAGGCCCACCGCCAACGCAGGTGGCAAGTCCAGCAGCATGGCCATGGCAAAGCCCAGGAAGGGCATGATGCCGTACTGGCACAGCACGCCAACCAGCACGCCCTTGGGCTTGCGAAAGGCAATTAAAAAGTCGCGCCAGGTGAGCGATGCGCCCATGCCCATCATGATGACCATCATCATCACGCCCAGCAGTTTGGTTTCAAATTCGGTGACCATATAAAACTCCGCTGTGGCGCTCAGGCGCGATTGAATTCGGTTTTGACTTCGGCTTTCAGGTCCTTGCGCAGCACCTTGCCAATGGGGGACTTGGGCAACTCGTCGCGCAGCACCACCGAGCTGGGTCGCTTGTAGGCCGCCAAGTGTTGCTTGCAATGCGCCACGACGTCTTCGGCGCGCAACTGTCCTGCATGGTCGGGGTTGGGCACCACATAGGCCCGCACGGCTTCGCCTGTTCGCTCGTCGGGCGTGCCGACCACTGCCACCTCCAGCACTGCGGCCATCTGCGCGATCACGTCTTCCACCTCGTTGGGGTAGACGTTGAAGCCGGAGACCAGCACCATGTCTTTCTTGCGGTCCACGATGCGCAAAAAGCCGGTCGCGTCCATCACCGCGATGTCGCCCGTGGCGAACCAGCCGTCATGCATCACGTTGGCGGTTTCGGCCTCGTTTTGCCAATAGCCTTGCATGACCTGCGGGCCGCGCACCCAGATCTCACCAGGCTCGCCCACAGGCACGTCTTGCCCGGCTTCAGACACCAAACGCACATCGGTGCCGGGGGCCGGGATGCCGATGCTGCCTACACGCGGCTCGCCGCTGAGTGGGTTGAAGCTCACCACGGGCGATGTTTCGGTCAGGCCATAACCTTCGGCAATGGGGGTGCCGGTGACTTCGCGCCAACGCTGCGCGACGGCGCTGTGCAAAGCGGTGCCCCCTGCGATCGAGGCCTTCAGGTGCTTGGGCGGGTAAGCCAAAAACCATTCTTCATTGAGCAGGCCATTGAACAAGGTGTTCACGCCCGTCATCCAGGTCAGCGGATAGTTTTCGACAGCGCGTTGCAGGTTCTGCACCGGGCGCGGGCTGGGCACCAGAATGTTGTGCGCACCGATGGCCAGGAAGCCCAGCAAATTGGCCGTGAACGCAAAGATGTGGTACAGCGGCAGCGCCGTCAGCACGCACTCTTGGCCGGGGTTCATGTGGGTCGCGCCCATGGCCAGCATTTGCTGCACGTTGCTCAGCAAATTGCCGTGGCTGATCATCGCGCCCTTGCTCACGCCCGTGGTGCCTCCGGTGTATTGCAACAAGGCCAAATCCTGCGGCTGCAAGTCCTGCCAATAATTTTTGGCAGGCTGCTGGGCCAAGCTGACGCGGCCTTGGGCCAGCGCAGCCTGCAGGCGCACATGCGGCACGGTCACGGGCGGCAGCACCTTGCTCCAGACCTTTTGCACGCCGCGGATGATGCCTCGCGGAATGGCCGGGAAAAACTCGGGCACGCCCGCCAGCACGATGTGCTTCACACCCGTTTGCGCCAGCACCTCGGGCAGTTTGTCGGCAAACATGTCGACCACCACCAGCGCCTTGGCCTGGCAGTTGTTGAACTGATGCACCATTTCGCTGACGGTGTAAAGCGGGTTGGTGTTGACCAGCACGCACCCGGCCTTGAGCACACCAAAAGCCACCACCGGGTAGGGCAGGCTGTTGGGCAACTGCACCGCCACACGGTCGCCCCGGGCCAGGCCCAAGGTACCGCGCAGGTAACCAGCAAACGCATCCGACAAAGCATCGACTTGCGCAAAACTCAAACTGCCGTTCATGCCGTTGGGCACCACGCAGGTGAAGGCTGCCTTGGCCTGGCTGTCACGCGCCCAGCGGGTGCAGTGGTCGTGGATCAAATGCGCCAGGCTCTGGTGCTCGGGCGCGGGCAAATCGGGGGCGATGCCCACTTGGGGGTAAACCGCTTGCCACGGGCGCACGGCGCTCGTGGGGTCTGGGGTCAAGCTCATGAAGGTCCTTGGGGGCAGAGATGAAACAGTAGGGATGGTCAAGGCGGTTCAGCGGTCGCTGCAGCGAGAGACTCGATGCGCCACTGAGTACGGGTGTGACACCCGCAAAAAAAGGCCGCACTGCGAGAGCGGCCATTATTGACGTGATCAGACTGAAAAAACCCTGAAACACCGCCTCAAATAAGGGTGTTTTCCCTGACCCAAAACCCTCACTCAAGCAGGTGTTTGCTGCTCGTGGGCTGCTCCGGGCAGCATCGTCAAAATGAGCGTGGTGGCCACCGAAAACCCCGCCAGCAGCAAGAGCGAGTTGCCAAAGCCCATGGCCTTGACGACCGGCCCCAGCGCCCAGACCGACAAGGAACTGACCGCAAACGACACACCCAGGCGCATGCCGGATACGCGCGAGCGCAAGCGGTCGTCCACATAGCGGGCGATCATGAAATCGGTGAACGGGATGGCCCCGAAGATGAACACCATCACCCCAATCAGCGCTGCAAACAGCCACCAGCCCTGCGCCTGCGAGGCCAGCACCAGCATGGGAATCTGCGCCAAGACCATGAACATGAAAAAGCGCTTGAGTGGGAAACGGTTGATGAGGTGTCCCACCACCACCTGGGCGACTGAGGCCACGGCGTAAACCAAGGCCAACAACAGGCCCAAGCTGGCCGGGTCTTCCATGACCCCCTTGAATCGCTCGGTGATCAAAGGCCCATTGCCGTTGGTGGTGAAGTTGAACAACACACTGCTGGTCACCGCCGCTGCCGTCATGACCACCATGGCCCGCATCAGCAAAGGTGCGGGCAGGCTCACCTTGGCCCCGCCCTTGCGTTTGGCGGGCGACGAGACCTCTGGCGGGCAAGTGCGGGCAAACAGCCAACCACACACCAGGGCCGCCACACCGGGCAGAATAAAAGCTGCCCGCCAGCCTTGCCACTGGATCAGAAAACCCGTGAGCAAAGCGGCCACCGCCACGCCCAAATTACCCGACAGACCATTGAAGCCAATGGTTGCGCCAGGGTTGGACGAACGCTCGAGCAACATGGGAATGCCCACCGGGTGGTAAATGGAGGCGAACACGCCGATCAGCGTCAAGCATCCGGCCAGCTGCCAAGGTGTTTGCGCGAAGGCCGTGAGGATGGAGGCCGCGCCAATGCCAAAAAAGAAGACCAGCATCATGCTGCGGCGGCCCCACAGATCGCCCAAGCGCCCGGCAGGCAAAGAACCCAGACCGAACATGAAAAACGCACCCGCACCGTAAGGCATCAGGTCTTGCCACTGGGCCAGGCCCATGTCAAGGGCGATGGTGCTGACCGCCGCCGCAAAAATCAGCAAAAACAAATGGTCCAGCGCATGCGCGATGTTGAGCAGGCCGCGCACCATGCGGGGGTGGTCGGCGGCTTGTTCGGTCACAGGGGCGGCAGAAGGGGACAAGGTCGTCATGGTCAATTTCAATTTTCAGGCCAAGTGCTTACCTCGACCATCAGGCACCAACACTGTGCGCCGAAGGACGCTTGAACGCTGTCGCTTTGGTCACAGCGGGGATGCATGGCATTCACAAAGGCGCGTTGGCCGGGGCTTTGGCGTCCCAGATGTGCGCCCGCCAATACACCGCCATGGCACCCGTGAGCAACAGGCCCAGGACCGAATACGCCCCCGCTGTCGCGGCATAGCCCCAGCGCTCGATCAAGGGGCCCGACATCAGCAAACCCAAAGGCAGGCCCCAGATGGCCAGCATGCGCATGCCCATCACCCGGCCGCGGTAGGCGGGCTCGGTCACGCGCAGCATCACGGCCGCCAGCGGCGTCATGCTCAGGCTTTGCGCCAGGCCCGCTACCCACAGCAAGGCCATGCCCACCCCCAAATGGGTGTTGAAGGCGAACAGCACATCCACCGCAAACCACACCGCCCCCGCCAGCACCATGGTTTGCGCTGCGCGAAACGCAAAACGGTGCGAACTGAGCACCACCGAACCCACCAGCCCCCCAAAGGCAAAGCTCGCGCCCAGCCAACCCAGGCCCGTCTGGTCGGTCAGGTAAATGTTTTTGGCCACATAAGGCAGCAAGCCCAAAGAAAAGGGAAAGGCCAGCAGGTTGACCAAGAAGGCGAGGGCCATGGCCGCCATCAGCACCGGGCGCGTCCACACATAGCCAAAAGCCAGCTGCAAATCGCGCACAGGCGACACGGACGACAGGGGTGGCGCATCTTTGTTGGCTGTTGGCGCAGGCCCATCGGACACGCCGCGCGACAGCACAAAACTGAGGGTGTAGAGCGCGGTGATGAGCGCGTAAGCCCAGGCCATGCCCAGCCATGCGACCACGCCTGCCCCCGCCAAAGCACCCGCGATGCGGGCCGAATCCGAGGTGATGCGCGAAATGCCCAAGGCACCCAGCAAATGCCGGGGCGGTAAAGTCTGTGCGATCAACGCGTTGCGCATCATCATGTCCGACGGCCGCACCAGCCCCGCCAAAGCCGCCATGCACAACACGATCAAGGGCGTGAGCGCTTGCAGCCAGGCCAGCAGCATGAAGGTGGCGGCCAGCGCTGCATAGAGCGCCCGTGACAGAACCAGCATGCGGCGGTAACCCAGGCGGTCTCCCACCACGCCAAACAAGGGCGAGACCAAAGAGCCGAGATACTGCAAAGAGCCAAACACCACCAGCATCATGACCGAGCCCGACTCGACCAGGATGAACCAGCCCAGCACGATGGACTCCATCTCGAAGGCCCAGGAGGTGGCCAGATCGGCCGGCCACTGAAAGCGGAAACTCCTGACCCGAAACGGGTCGCGCCAGTGCATGGCGGGTGTTGTGTCAGCCGTCGACACCCCCTGGCTCATGGCCGTGGTCCTGTGCAGAGCAAAATGAGGGGAAACAGCGCACGGCGGCAAGGGCGCGGGCGCATGGCGCTCATGCGCTCAATCCTGCCCGGCGCGAGGCGACTGCGGGGTGGCGTCGTTTTTGGCAAGGCGGTCTGGCTGCGCCGCAGGCTCTGGCATGAAACACATCTTCTCGCCATCCCAGCGCTGGCCGCACCAGCACAGGCCTTCGGCGTTGATGATGCAAGTGCCGGTGCCGCAGCACCGTGGATCGTCTGACATGGGCCTGCTCCTGTGGGCTGTTGGAATCAAAGTGACAGGATGCCTGAAACCGTTTCAGGCATCCGGCTCAAGCCATCACAGTCCCGCTGTGGCCTTGGCTTTTTCGCACGCCATCAGGATGCGCTCGGGCGTCGCCGGAGCGTCCATGTAGACCACCGCCTTGTGGTTGGCACTGGCCGCCACCGCATCGCGCAAGGCAAAGAAGGCCGACAAGCCCAGCATCAAAGGCGGCTCGCCTGTGGCTTTGCTGTTGAAAGGCGTGGGTTTGATGTTGGCGTTGTCGAACAAGGACACCTTGAAGTGCTCCGGAATGTCGCCCGCCACCGGGATTTTGTAAGTGCTGGGGCCGTGTGTGAGCAGCTTGCCCTTCTTGTCCCAAATGCACTCTTCCATGGTCAGCCAGCCCATGCCTTGCACATAAGCGCCTTCGATCTGGCCTTTGTCCAATGCGGGGTTGATGCTGCGGCCCACGTCGTGCACGATGTCCACGGCCTTGAGCCACCACTCGCCGGTGCGGGTGTCGATTTCCACTTCGCTCACGGCCGCGCCGTAGCAGTAGTAATAGAAAGCACGGCCATTCAGGGTCGCGAAGTCGTACTTGATTTCGGGCGTCATGTAGAAACCCGTGACCGACAAGCCCACACGTTCCATGTACGCTTGCTTGGTCACATCGGCCCACTTGACGGACTTGCCGCCGCCGTGCAGCTCGTTGTTGGAGAAGCTCACCTCTTCGGCGGCGCAGCCCAGCATGCGGGCCGCCACGGGCTTCAAGCGCTCGCGCATTTGCGCTGTGGCGTTCATGATGGCCGCGCCGTTGATGTCGGCACCGCTTGAAGCGGAGGTGGCCGACGCGTTGGGCACTTTTTGTGAATCGGTCGCAGTGATGCGCACATGATCCACGCTGATGCCCAGACCATCGGCACACACCTGCGCCATCTTGGTGTTCAGGCCCTGGCCCATTTCGGTGCCGCCATGGTTGCAGCTGACCGAGCCGTCCATGTAAACCACCAGCAATGCGCCGCCCTGGTTCAGGTGCGTGGCGGTGAAGCTGATGCCGAACTTGAGTGGCACCAAAGCCAAACCGCGCTTGCGGGTTTTGCTCTTGGCGTTGAAGGCGTGCACGGCGGCGCGGCGCTCGGCGTAGTTGGATTCTTGCTCCACCTGGTCGATCACCTTGTCGCCCACCCAGTCTTCAATGAGCTGGTTGTACTGGGTGGTCATGGTGTCGGGCGTGCCGCTGATGGCCGGGTCTTTGTACAGGTTGAGCTTGCGCACTTGCAGTGGGTCTTTGCCCAAAGTCATGGCGATCTCGTCCATCACCGTCTCGATGCCGAACATGCCTTGTGGGCCACCAAAGCCCCGGAAAGCTGTGGCGCTTTGGGTGTTTGTTTTGCAGCGGTGGCTGACCAGCTTGAGCGCGGGCAGGTGGTAGGTGTTGTCGATGTGCAGGCAAGCACGGTCGTTCACCGGGCCCGAATAGTCTGTGCTGTAACCGCAGCGCGACATGAGCGTGATGTTGGCCCCCAGAACGCGGCCATTGTCGTCAAAGCCCACTTCGTAGTCGATGCGGAAGTCGTGGCGCTTGCCGGTGATGGTCATGTCGTCGTCGCGGTTCACACGCAGCTTGACGGGCTTTTGCAGCTTGTGCGCAGCCAGCGCGGCGCTCTGGCTGAAGATGCTGGCGTTGCCTTCTTTGCCGCCAAAGCCGCCACCCATGCGGCGGCAAATCACCTCCACATCGTTGGTGTGCAGGTTCAGGGCGTGCGCGGCTTCGCGCTGGTTGCCGTCAGGGTGCTGGGTCGACACGTACAGCGTCAGCTGACCGTCTTCCTTGGGCACCGCGTAAGTGATCTGGCCTTCCAGATAGAACTGTTCTTGCTGACCGGTGTTGGTGCTGCCCTTGATTTTGTGGGGCGCGTTGGCAATGGCGGCTGCGGCATCGCCCCGCGTGATGCCTTTGGGCGGCATGATGAAGCTGCCCGCCGCCATCGCTTCTTCGATGGTCAAGATGGGCGTGAGTTCTTTCACCAGCACCTTGGCTTTTTTGGCGGCTTCGCGGGCGTAGAGCATTTCACGCGCCACAACCACGGCCACGGCCTGGCCCACAAACTCGACCTTGCCTGCGGCCAGGAATGGATCGTCGTGGATGATGGGGCCGCAGTTGTTTTCGCCGGGAATGTCTTTGGCGGTGTAAACCGCGACAACGCCGTGCTCCTTGAGGATGGCTGCGCGGTCGATGCCATCGCCGATCAACTCGCCATGCGCCACGGGCGACAAGATGAGCGCAGCATACAAAGTGCCCGCGTGCTCAGGGATGTCGTCGATGTAGGTGGCCGAACCCGTGACGTGCAGGTGCGCGGACTCGTGAACGATGTCGGTGCCTTGCTGAACGCCCGAAGCGGGCAACAGGTTTTTGATGGGGGTAGGAGCGTTCATTCAAGCCACCTCTTTCTGTTCTTCAATGAATTCGAGCACCAGGTTGCGGGCGACCAAGGCGCGGTAGGCCCAAGTGGCACGCAGACCGTCGCGGGCGGTGAAGCTGGCGGTGATCGCGGCGTCCAGGTCGGCCGATTTCACGTCGGCAGGCGCACGGCCTTCCAGCACGGCTTCGAGCTTGGGCGCACGGCAAGGCGATGGGGCCAGGCCGTTGTAGGCCAGTTTCACACTGCTCAATTTGCCGTCTTTCAGCGTGTAGCTGATAGCCGCGCAAGTGGCCGAAATGTCTTGCTCAAAACGCTTGCTCACCTTGTGGGCGCGGAACACCTGTCCGGCCACGGGCTTGGGCAATTCCACAGCTTCGATGAACTCACCGGGCTCCATCACGTTTTTCTTCATGCCGGTGTAGAAGTTGTCCAGCAGCACCTTGCGGGTCTTGTCGCCCCGGCGCAGCACCAAGCTGGCACCCAACGCCATCAGGCAAGGCATGGTGTCGCCAATCGGCGAGCCGTTGGCGATGTTGCCCGCCAACGTGGCAGTCGACCGGATGGGGGGCGAGCCAAAGCGGCGCAGCACTTCGGTGAAGTCGGGGTAGGCCTGGGCCACCAGGGCCTCGACCTGCGTGAGCGACACAGCCGCACCAATGCGCCAGGCGCTGGCGGTCTCGGTCACTTGGCGCAGCTCTTTGACGTTGCCCAAATACATGATGTGGTCGGGACGGCTGAACTGCTTGTTGACCTGCAGACCGATTTCGGTGCTGCCTGCCAACAGCGTGGTGGTGGGGTTCTTGACCAGATAGTCAGCCACCTCGGCAAGGGTGGCGGGCGATACAAATTCATTGCCTTTGCGGGTACGCACGACCGGCTGCACGATGATGTCGCCGTCCAGGCTCAGCGTGGGCACGCTGGCACGTTTGATTTCTTTGAGCAGCGGCACATCGGCGCTGTCGTCGAGTTTGAGCGCCTCGGGCTTGGCGCAGGCCTTGGTGGCCGAATCGATGATCGGCTTGTAGCCGGTGCAGCGGCAAAGGTTGCCGCTGAGCGAATCGGTGATCTGCTGGCGATTGGGCATGGGCAAGACCTGAACCAGGTTCACCAGGCTCATCACGATGCCGGGGGTGCAGAAACCGCACTGCGAGCCGTGGCACTTGATCATTTCTTCCTGCACCGGGTGCAGCGTGCCATCGGCTTTTTTCAGGCTCTCGACCGTCTTGACCGATTTGCCGTCCAGCGAAGGCAGCAACTGGATGCAGGCGTTGGTGGCCACATAGTCCACGCCCGTGCCAGCGGCGTTGAGTTCACCCACCATCACCACACAAGCGCCGCAATCGCCTTCGGCGCAGCCCTCTTTGGTGCCGGTGCGGTGCATTTGCTCACGCAAATAGTCCAGAACAGTGGTGGTGCGGCGCTCGCCTTGGGCTTCGACGATGCGGCCGTCGAGCACAAAGCGCACGGTGTTGGTGACTTGGGTCATGGTGCGAAGGGTGGGTAAATAAACGGTAAGACCCCGATTTTAAGGAGTCAGGGCCTTCGCTGGGCGGCTTTTCGACGGATTAATGGGGATCTGACCCCAATTAAATTAATTGGGGTCAGATCCCCATTGTTTTATGAGCCTCGATAAGTCGAATAACTCCAAGGGCTGGCCAGCAGCGGCACATGGTAGTGCTGGTCTTCATGCGCCACGCCAAAGTCAAGGCTGACTTTGTTCAGGAAGTTGGGCTCGGGCAGTTCCACGCCCTTGGCTTTGAAGTAGTCGCTCACATTAAAGACCAAGCGGTAGGTGCCTTTGCGCAAGCTGGCGTGGTCGTAGAGCATACCGTCGGGATTGCGGCCGTCATGATTCAGGGTAAAGCTCTTGACCAAAGTGGCCTGATCGCCTTGTGTGGTGTAAAGGGCCACCTGCATGCCTGCGGCGGGGCAGCCGTGCATGGTGTCCAGAACGTGTGTGCTCAATCCCATGGTGTGCTCGCTTGTCTTGAATGAGAGTCAAAAAAGGGTGGTTTGAGCAAGGCTTTCCAAAGCCCGTCAAACCGGTCGACCGAAGTGTATACAATTTTGCTTTTGGTGGCTATGATTTGCGCCACCGACACAAAAACACCCGGGCGAACAGCCCCAAGGGACCGCGAGACATGGAAACTTCCACCACGCACCACATCGTCGAATCGCTGACCCGCGCCATCGTGGAGCATCGGCTGTTGCCCGGCTCCAAACTGGCCGAGCAAAAGCTGGCCGACCACTTTGGCGTGTCGCGCACACTGGTGCGTCAGGCGCTGTTTCAGTTGTCGCAAAACCGCTTGATCCGTCTGGAGCCGGCACGCGGCGCATTTGTGGCCGCCCCCTCGGTCGAAGAAGCGCAACAGGTCTTTGCCGTGCGCCGCATGCTCGAAGCCGAGATGACCCGTGCATTTGTACAGCAGGTCACGCCTGAACAAATCGTGGCCCTCAGAGACCACATCAAACAAGAACGCGAAGCCGTGACGCAAGGCGACATCACAGGACGCACCGAGTTGCTGGGCGACTTCCATGTGCGCATGGCAGAGCTCATGAACAACGATGTGCTGGCCCAGGTGCTGGGCGAGTTGATCTCGCGCTGCGCCCTGATCACGCTGATGTACCAGTCGCGCAACGAGGCCGAGCACTCCACCGACGAGCATGTGGCCTTGGTGGCCGCTCTGGAGGCGAAGGACTCGGACCTGGCCGTGCGCCTGATGCACGAACACCTGTTGCACGTCGAAGCTAGCCTGACCTTTGACCGCAAAGTCCCCACCCACGACATTTCCCTGGCCTTGGCCTGAACACCACCGAGCAAGACCCATGAGCATTTACGACAGCACCCTCCCCTACCCCCGTGACTTGAAGGGTTACGGCCGACATGTGCCACACGCGCAGTGGCCCGGCGGCGCCCGGGTGGCGGTGCAGTTTGTCTTGAACTACGAAGAAGGCGGCGAAAACTCGGTGCTGCACGGCGATGCGGGCTCCGAGCAGTTCTTGTCTGAAATGTTCAACCCTGCGTCCTTCCCCGAGCGGCACATCAGCATGGAAGGCATTTACGAATACGGCTCCCGGGCTGGCGTGTGGCGCTTGTTGTGCGAGTTTGAAAAACGCGGCCTGCCGCTCACGGTGTTTGGCGTGGCCACTGCGCTGCAAAAGCACGACGATGTGACCGCCGCGTTCAAAGAATTGGGCTACGACATCGCCTGCCATGGCCTCAAGTGGATCCATTACCAAAATGTCGACGAAGCCACCGAGCGTGCCCACATGGCCGAGGCGATGGACATTTTGCAAAAGCTGACCGGTGAGCGGCCCTTGGGCTGGTACACAGGGCGCGACAGCCCCAACACGCGCCGTCTTGTGGCCGACTTTGGCGGCTTTGAATACGACAGCGACTACTACGGCGACGACCTGCCCTTCTGGATGAAAGTGCGCAAGTCAGACGGCACCGATGCGCCCCAACTCATCGTGCCCTACACGCTGGACTGCAACGACATGCGCTTTGCGCTGCCCCAAGGCTATTCGCACGCCGACCCGTTCTTTCAGTACATGAAGGACACCTTTGACGCGCTCTATACCGAAGGTGACCCGAGTGGTGACAACGCCCCCAAGATGATGAGCATCGGCATGCACTGCCGCCTGCTGGGACGCCCGGGCCGCATCACCGCGCTGCAGCGCTTTTTGGACCACATCCAGTCACACGACAAGGTCTGGGTGGCGCGGCGCATCGAGATTGCGCGGCATTGGAAGACCGTACACCCCTACAAGGATTGAACATGGCCCTGACCCTCGACCAACTTAACCACGCATCCGCAGCAGAGGCGGCGCAGATGCTCGACGGCCTGTACGAGCACTCTCCCTGGATCGCCGAGCAAGCGCTAGCGCAACGCCCTTTCACCTCGCTGGCCCACCTCAAGCATGCCATGTGCGAAGTGCTGGCCCACGCTGGGCGCGACGCGCAGCTGGGCCTGATCCGCGCCCACCCCGAATTGGCAGGCAAGGCCATGGTGAGCAAGTCGCTCACGGCCGAGTCCACCAACGAACAAACCAAGGCGGGCCTGACCGACTGCACGCCCGAAGAGTTCGCCAAGATCCAAAAGCTCAACGCCGACTACAACGCCAAGTTCGGCTGGCCCTTCATCCTGGCGGTGCGCGGCCCGCGTGGCGTGGGTTTGAACAAAAAAAAGATCATCGACGCCTTTGAGCGCCGCCTGTTCGGCCACCCCGACATGGAGTTGGCCGAGTGCCTGCGCCACATCCACCGGATCGTCGAGATCCGCCTGAACGACAAATTTGGCGCAGAGCCCACGCTGGGCCACCAGGTCTGGGACTGGCAAGAACAACTCGCGCAACATTCCGACCCTGGTTTTGCCGAACTGGGTCAACTCACCGTCACTTATTTGACCGACGCGCATCGCGCTTGCGCCCAACGCATCACACAAAACATGCGCGACTGCGGTTTTGACGAGGTCTACACCGACGCGGTGGGCAACGTGGTGGGCCGCTACCACCCCGCCACTGCGGGTGCCAAATACCTGATGACGGGCAGCCACTACGACACCGTGCGCAACGGCGGCAAGTACGACGGCCGCTTGGGCATTTTTGTGCCCATGGCCTGCGTGCAGCAGCTGCACCAGCAGGGCAAGCGCCTACCCTTCGGCATCGAGGTCGTGGCCTTTGCCGAAGAAGAAGGCCAGCGTTACAAAGCCACCTTCTTGGGCTCGGGCGCGCTCATTGGCCAGTTCAACCCCGCCTGGCTGGACCAGCAAGACGCCGACGGCATCACCATGCGCGCAGCCATGCAGAACGCGGGTTTGAACATCGACGACATCCCCAAAATCCAGCGCGATCCGGCGCAGTATTTGGGCTTTATCGAAGTCCACATCGAGCAAGGCCCGGTACTCAACGAAGTGAACATCCCGCTGGGCGTGGTCACCTCCATCAACGGCAGCGTGCGCTACCTGTGCGAAGTCATGGGCACGGCCAGCCACGCGGGCACCACCCCCATGGACCGCCGCCGCGACGCGGCCTGCGCCGTGGCCGAACTGGCGCTGTACATGGAGCAACGCGCCGGCCAAGACGGCGACAGCGTGGCGACGATTGGCCAGCTGCAAGTGCCCAACGGCTCCATCAACGTGGTGCCCGGGCGCTGCCTGTTCAGCCTGGACATGCGTGCGCCCACCGATGCACAGCGTGACGCGCTGGTGGCGGATGTGATGGCGCAACTCGACCAAATTGCCGAGCGCCGTGGCGTGCGCGTCAAAGCCGAGCTGACCATGAGCGCCAACGCCGCACCCAGCGCCCCCGAATGGCAAGCCCTTTGGGAACGCGCCGTGAGCGCTTTAGGTGTGCCGCTGTTCAAACTACCCAGCGGCGCAGGCCACGACGCGATGAAGCTGCACGAAGTCATGCCACAAGCCATGCTCTTTGTGCGCGGCGAAAACGGGGGCATCAGCCACAACCCACGCGAATCGACCACCAGCGACGACATGCAACTGTGTGTCGACGCATTCACCCATGTTTTGAACCAACTCTCTCAGGAATTGTCATGAGCGCTACCGAAATGCAATACCAACAACTCGACACTTGGATCGACGCGCACTTTGACGAACAGGTCAAGTTTTTGCAGGCTCTGGTGCAGGTGCCCACCGACACCCCACCCGGCAACAACGCACCACACGCCGAGCGCACAGCCGAGCTGCTCGCGCCCATGGGCTTTGACGCAGAAAAGCACCCTGTGCCTGCTTCCGAAGTCAAAGCCTACGGCCTGGAGTCGGTCACCAACCTGATCGTGCGCCGCAAATATGGCGAAGGCAAAACCATTGCCCTGAACGCCCACGGCGACGTAGTCCCTCCAGGCGAAGGCTGGACACACCCGCCCTACGGCGGCGAGATCCATGGGGGTGCCATGTACGGCCGCGCCACCGCCGTGAGCAAGTGCGATTTTTCCACCTTCACCTTTGCCACGCGCGCACTCGAATCACTCAAGGCCCCCCTCAAAGGCGGTGTGGAACTGCACTTCACCTACGACGAAGAGTTTGGCGGCGAAATGGGCCCTGGCTGGTTGCTGGCCAAGGGTCTGACCAAGCCTGATTTGATGATCGCCGCTGGCTTCAGCTACCAGGTCGTCACCGCACACAACGGCTGCCTGCAAATGGAAGTCACCGTGCAAGGCGAGATGTCGCACGCTGCCATCCCTGACAGCGGCACCGACGCGCTGCAAGGCGCTGTGCACATACTGAACGCCCTGCTCGCCCTCAACACGCAATACCTCCAAGTCACGTCCCAGGTTGAAGGCATCAGCCACCCCTATCTGAACGTGGGCCTGATCGAAGGCGGCACCAACACCAACGTGGTGCCCGGCAAAGTCAGCTTCAAGCTCGACCGCCGCATGATCCCCGAAGAGAACCCGGCCGAAGTGGAAGCCAGCATCCGCCAAACCATTGCCGATGCCGCTGCCAGCTTCAAGCCCCCACGCGGTGGCCATGCGCTGAAAGTGGATGTGCGCCGCATGCTGCTGGCCAACGCCATGAAGCCGCTGGCGGGCAACCAACCACTGGTCGATGCGATCCAAAGACACGGCGAACAAGTCTTCGGCGAAGCCATCCCTGCCTTGGGCACACCGCTCTACACCGACGTGCGCCTGTACGTGGAGCGCGGCATCCCCGGCGTGATCTACGGCGCAGGGCCGCGCACCGTGCTCGAGTCCAACGCCAAACGTGCCGATGAGCATGTGGAGCTGGAAGACCTGCGCCGGGCGACCAAGGTGATTGCACGCACCTTGCTGGATTTGCTGGCCTAAACATGAGCGCGCCGCAGCTTGACACCCTGCGCCAGCGTGTGCAGGCCTGCACCACCGACCAGGACGTGGCCGACTACCAGCGCGATGGTGCGGTGTGCATCCGCAACTTGTTCACGTCCGAAGAAGTGGCCCTGCTGCGGGACGGCATCGAGGCCAACCTGGCCCACCCCAGCCCACGCGGCATGGTGGCCAGCAGGCCGGACGACCCGGGGCGCTTTTTTGAAGACTTTTGCAACTGGCAGGACATCCCGCAGTACAAGCGTTTCATCTTCGACACCCCCCTGGCCGCCCTGGCGCAGCGCCTGATGCAAAGCCAGACGGTGCGCCTGTACCACGACCACCTGCTGGTCAAGGAGCCCGGCACGCGCCAGCGCACGCCTTGGCACCAGGACCAGCCTTATTACAACGTGGACGGTCTGCAAAACATCAGTTTCTGGATTCCGGTGGACCCGGTGTCCCGCCCGTCCACGCTGGAGTTTGTCGCGGGCTCCCACCGGGGTCCCTGGCTCATGCCACGCACCTTCATGACGAACCAGGCCAAATGGTTCCCCGAAGGCTCGTTGGCTGAATTGCCCGACATCGACAACCACCGCCAAAACTTCCCCATCTTGGGCTGGGACTTGCAGCCGGGCGATTTGGTCTGTTTTCACATGCTCAGCCTGCACGCATCGGCCGGGGTGGACGGCACGCAGCGCAGGCGCGTGTACTCGGTGCGTTTTTTGGGCGACGACATGACCCACGCCCCACGGCCTTGGGTGACCTCGCCGCCCTTCCCTGGGCTCGACCAGGAACTGCCCACTGGGGTGCCGATGGACCATGCGCTGTTTCCCTTGATGTCGGTTTGAGTTGACGTGCGTGCACTGAAAACCGCCGCCTTTCGGGGTTCAGGCGGTTTTTTGCGTCCGGGGCTGATTGACCTTGAATACACAGGGTTTTCACGCATCCACATCGCATTCTATTTTGTATACAGTTTGGAACACAAAGAAGCACACTTATAGCGGCTTTGCTGTCTTCCCCTCTGTTTACTTTTCAGGAGACCCCTCCATGAGTTCAACCATCCACCCCGTGGACGAGCATTTGCCCAATGGCAAGCTCGCCGCTTTGGGCCTGCAACATGTGCTGGTGATGTATGCCGGCGCGGTGGCCGTGCCCCTGATCGTGGGCCGCGCCCTCAAGCTCAGCCCTGAACAAGTGGCGATGCTGATCTCGGCCGACCTGTTTTGCTGCGGTTTGGTCACGCTGATCCAATCGCTGGGCGCCACACAGTGGTTTGGCATCAAGCTGCCCGTGATGATGGGCGTGACGTTTGCCTCTGTCGCCCCGATGGTGGCCATGGCCAACAACAACCCGGGCGTGCAAGGCGCGGGGCTGATCTTTGGCGCCATCATTGGCGCGGGGGTGATCTCCATCTTGATTGCGCCCATCGTGAGCCGCATGCTGCGGTTTTTCCCGCCAGTCGTGACCGGCACCATCATTGCCGTCATCGGCATCAGCTTGATGCGTGTGGGCATCAACTGGATTTTTGGCAACCCCTTCGGCCCCACAGCGCCCAGCATCCCTAACCCGGAACACCTGGCCTGGCTCGATGCCGCTAAACAAGCGGCCAGCACGGGTGCAGTGCCCCCGGTGCCTGCCGGCATGAACATCGTCGGCTCGGTGCCCAACCCCAAGTACGCGCAGCTGTCGCACATCGGCATTGCCGCCATCGTGTTGGTGTCCATCTTGCTGATTGCCAAGTACGCCCGTGGCTTTGTGGCCAACATTTCGGTGCTGCTGGGCATCGTGATCGGTGGCGTGGTGGCTACAGCCGCTGGGCTCATGACGTTCGACAAAGTCGGCAAAGCTGGCTGGTTTGACCTGGTGCTGCCCTTCGAAATCGCCACGCCCGTCTTTGATCCGATCCTGATCCTGACCATGACCCTGGTGATGATCGTGGTGATGATCGAGTCGACCGGCATGTTCCTCGCCTTGGGCGATCTGACCGGCAAAAAAGTCGATCAGAAAATGCTGACGGCTGGTCTGCGCACCGACGGTCTGGGCACGCTGATCGGCGGTATTTTCAACACCTTCCCCTACACCAGCTTCTCGCAAAACGTGGGTCTGGTGGGCGTGACGGGCGTGAAAAGCCGCTTTGTCTGCGTCGCAGGCGGCGTGATCCTGATCGTGCTGGGGCTGTTGCCCAAGATGGCGGCCTTGGTCGAGTCGCTGCCCACCTTTGTGCTCGGCGGTGCGGGCTTGGTGATGTTCGGCATGGTGGCCGCCACCGGCATCCGGATTCTGTCCACCGTGGACTACAAGGGCAACCGCAACAACCTGTTCATCGTGGCGATTTCGATCGGCTTTGGCATGATCCCGCTGATCGCGCCACGCTACCTGCAGTGGATGCCGCACAGCATCCACCCGCTGATCGAGTCGGGCATCTTGCTGGCCTCCATCAGCGCTGTGTTGTTGAACCTGTACTTCAACGGCTCCAAGGGCGACAGCAGCGAGGCCATCGAAGCGGCCAAACACGCCGACTCGCATTGAAGACGATCGCCTGAAGACATGGATACCCGGTCAAGCCGGGTATGACGCGCAATTGTCACCCCCGACTTGATCGGGGGTCCATGCCTTCGGTGCAGATGGATACCCGGTCATGCCGGGCATGACAGACATTTGTCCCCAAAAGCCAAGCCCGGTGCTTGGCTTTTTGCTTTTTATGCAGGTAATCCACAGCCTGAAACCGCGCTCAAATAGGTTACGCTTTCACGGCAACCCTCTTTTCATTTGATCTACCGAGACAAGAACAATGAGCCAAAAACAACTCTCCCCCGCCGAAGAAGCCTTGCGCGACGCTGCGCGCGACTACCACCGCTTTCCCACACGCGGCAAGGTCTCGGTCAACCCGACCAAGCCCCTGTCCAACCAGCGCGACCTGTCGCTGGCCTATTCGCCCGGCGTGGCTTATCCGTGCCTTGACATCGAGGCCGACCCGTCCAAAGCGGCCGAGTACACCTCGCGTGGCAACTTGGTGGCGGTGATCACCAACGGCACGGCCGTGTTGGGCCTGGGCGACATTGGCCCTCTGGCGGCCAAGCCGGTGATGGAGGGCAAGGGCTGCTTGTTCAAGAAGTTCGCGGGCATCGACGTGTTCGACATTGAGCTGGCCGAGCGTGACCCGGACAAGCTGGTGGACATCATCGCCGCCATGGAGCCCACGCTGGGCGGCATCAACCTCGAAGACATCAAGGCGCCCGAGTGCTTCTATATTGAGAAGAAGCTGCGCGAGCGCATGAACATCCCGGTCTTTCATGACGACCAGCACGGCACCGCCATCATCGCCTCGGCCGCCATGCTCAACGGCCTGGAGCTGGTGGGCAAGGACATCGGCAGCATCAAGCTGGCTGTGTCGGGCGCAGGCGCTGCGTCCATCGCCTGCTTGGACGTGATGGTGGGCCTGGGCGTCAAGATCGAGAACATTTTTGTCTGCGACTCCAAGGGCGTGATCTACGAAGGCCGCCCCGGTGGCTACGACGAATCCAAAGCGCGCTACGCCCAAAAGACCGACGCCCGCACGCTGGCCGATGCGGTCAACGGCGCGGACGTGTTCCTGGGCTGCTCGGCCCCCGGCGTGATGACGGTGGACATGCTCAAAACCATGGCCCGCGACCCGGTGATCCTGGCTCTGGCCAACCCCGAGCCTGAAATCCGCCCCGAGCTGGCCAAAGCCGCCCGCCCGGACTGCATCATCGCCACCGGCCGCTCGGACTACCCGAACCAGGTCAACAACGTGCTGTGTTTCCCCTACATCTTCCGGGGGGCCCTGGACTGCGGCGCGACCAAGATCACCGAAGCCATGAAGCTGGCCTGCGTGCGCCAGATTGCCGACTTGGCCAAAGCCGACATCAGCGAAGAAGTGGCCAGCGCCTACGCGGGCAAAGAACTGTCTTTTGGGCGTGACTACCTGATCCCCACGCCTTTTGACTCACGCCTGATTTTGCGCATCGCCCCGGCCGTGGCCCAGGCCGCTGCAGAGTCGGGTGTGGCCACGCGCCCCATCACCGACATGGATGCCTACCGCCAGCAGCTGCAAAGCTTTGTGACGCAAACGGGCATCCTGATGCGCCCGATCTTCAACGCCGCCAAGGCCGTGCCCAACGCCTCCAAGCGCGTGGCCTATGCCGACGGCGAAGACGAACGCGCCCTGCGTGCCGCCCAAATGGCCATCGACGACAAGTTGGCGCACCCGATCCTGATCGGCCGCCCCGCCGTGATTGCTGCCCGCATCGAAAAAGCTGGGCTGCGCATGCGCTTGGGGGTGGATGTGGACAACGTCAACCCGGAAGACGATGAGCGCTTTCGCCAGTACTGGGAGCATTACCACCACTTGATGAAGCGCAACGGCGCCACACCCGCGGTGGCCAAGGCAGCGGTGCGCCGCTCCAACACCATCATCGGCTCGCTGATGGTGTCCTTGGGCGATGCCGACGCCCTGATTTGCGGCCTGACGGGCAGCTACATGACGCACCTCGAGCGCATCGACAGCATTTTGGGCAAAAGTGCGGGCGTGACCAACTACGCCGCCGTGAATGCGCTCGTGAGTGACTTGGGACCCCTGTTCATCACCGACACCTATGTGAATGAAGACCCCAGCGCCGAGCAGCTGGCCGAGATCGCGGCCATGGCGGTCAAGGAGATCCAGCGCTTTGGCATCGTGCCCAAGGTGGCTTTCCTCTCGCATTCGAGTTACGGCTCGTCCAAACGCGCATCGGCGCGCAAGATGCGCCTGGCGCGTGACCTGTTTGTGGCGCAGCACCCCGACATCGAGTGCGATGGCGAGCTGCACGGCGACGCGGCCTTGCAGCCCGAAATCCGCAACGTGTACTTGGAAGACAGCACCCTGAGCGGCTCGGCCAATTTGCTGGTCTGCCCCAACCTGGACGCGGCCAACATTTTGTACAACGTGATGAAGACCACCACCAGCGGCGGTGTCACGGTGGGCCCGATCCTGATGGGCGCGGCCGGCACGGCGCACATCCTGACGCCTGCAGCCACCGTGCGCCGGGTGCTCAACATGACCGCACTGGCCGCAGCCGGCGTGCGCAGCTGAGCCGCTAAAAACGGGCCCAGCACTGCAAAAAGCCCCAATTTGGTGCCCATTTCAGCCGAAATGGGCACCAAAACAGGGGTTTTATAGGGGATGGACCTGACATACACCGTCAGGTACTTCCCGGATAATGGCACCGATTTTGCTAGACAAGATTCACCGTTTATCAGTCCCTGGAGCCCCTCATGAACAAGCGTTTCTTACTCAAGGCCACGGCCGCACTGGCAGCAGTCGCCTCTTTTGGCCTGGCGCAAGCCCAAAGCACCCCCCTCAAGTTCCAGCTCGACTGGCGCTTTGAAGGCCCATCGGCTTTCTTTTTGTTGCCTGCGGCCAAAGGCTATTTCAAGGACGCCAAACTGGACGTGACGGTGGACTCGGGCAACGGCTCCGGTGGCGCGGTCACCCGCGTGGCTTCGGGCACCTACGACCTGGGCTTTGCCGATTTGGCCGCCCTGATGGAATTCCACGCCAACAACCCCGACGCCCCCAACAAGCCTGTGGCCATCATGATGGTCTACAACAACACACCCGCCTCGGTGATGGCTTTGAAGAAGTCCGGCATCAAGACCCCCGCCGACCTGGCTGGCAAAAAGCTGGGCGCACCCGTGTTTGACGCCGGTCGCCGTGCTTTTCCCATCTTCCAGAAAGCCAACAGCATTGGCAACGTGGCCTGGACCGCGATGGACCCACCGCTGCGCGAGACCATGCTGGTGCGCGGTGACGTGGACGCCATCACCGGCTTCACCTTCACCTCGCTGCTCAACATCGAAGCACGTGGCGTGAAAGCCGAAGACGTGGTGGTCATGCAGTACCCCGATTTCGGCGTCAAGCTCTATGGCAACGCGATCATCGCCTCGCCCAAGATCCTGAAAGAAAACCCAGCCGCTGTGAAAGCCTTCCTGGCTGCCTTCACCAAGGGTGCCAAGGACGTGATGGCCGACCCCGCCAAAGCCATTGAATCGGTCAAGGCCCGCGACGGCATCATCAACGTGGCGCTCGAAACCCGCCGCCTGCAACTGGCCATCGACACCGTGATCAACAGCCCATCGGCCCGCGCTGAAGGCTTTGGCCAGATCAATGGCCCACGCATGACACTGATGGCTTCGCAAGTGTCGGACGCCTTCAACACCAAGACCCGCGTCAAGTCCGAAGAGATCTGGAACGGCTCGTTCTTGCCCACGGCCAAAGAGCTGGACATCTTGCCCAAAGGCAAGAAGTAAACCAGCGCCAGCTTCGGGGCATGCCGCCCCGGCGCTCCGTGCCCACCGCCACCCTGCACGGGTCGGTGGGCTTTTACAGGGCGTAGCGTGTATACACTTTCGAACACCATTTTCGAGCTCTCACCATGACCCAAGAATCATTCGTTGATTTCCAGAATGTCTGGCTGGCCTACAACGACGAGTTGCTGGCGCAAAACCACTTTGCGGTGGAAGACATCAACCTGCAGGTCAAGCAAGGCGAGTTCATCGCCATCGTTGGACCATCGGGCTGCGGCAAGTCCACCTTCATGAAGCTGACCACGGGTCTGAAGATGCCCAGCAAAGGCCGCATCCTGGTCGACGGCCAACCGGTGACCGGTCCGCTCAAGATCAGCGGCATGGCGTTTCAGGCCTCGTCACTTTTGCCGTGGCGCACCACTTTGGACAACGTGCTGCTGCCGCTCGAAATCGTGGAACCCTACCGCTCCAACTTCAAGCAAAAACGCGAAGAGTACGCAGAACGCGCCCGCAAGCTGCTCAACACCGTGGGCTTGGGTGGCTACGAAGACAAATTCCCCTGGCAACTGTCAGGCGGCATGCAGCAACGCGCCAGCATCTGCCGTGCCTTGATCCATGAGCCCAAAATGCTGCTGCTCGACGAGCCCTTTGGTGCGCTCGATGCCTTCACGCGTGAAGAACTCTGGTGCATCTTGCGCGACCTGTGGACCGAGCAAAAGTTCAACGTGATTTTGGTCACCCACGACCTGCGCGAGTCGGTGTTTTTGGCCGACACGGTGTATGTGATGAGCAAGTGCCCCGGCCGTTTTGTGGTGAAACGCGAGATCGACCTGCCGCGCCCACGCGATCTGGAGATCACCTACACACCCGAATTCACCAACATCGTGCACGAGCTGCGCGGCCACATCGGTGCCATGCGCAAGACCGGTACAGCCATCAACCAATGAGCGGGAGCCCCACATGAACAAGAAATCCCTCGAAAGCTGGTCCCCCTGGATCTTGCTGGTGCTGACTTTGCTGATCTGGGAAGGTCTGTGCCGCGCCTTCAACGTGTCGGAATTCGTTTTCCCCAGCCCTTCGCGCATTGCGCAGCAAACCATCGAATACCGCGACGTGATCGCGGGCCACGCCTGGCGCACCTATTGGGTGACCATGGTGGGCTTTGGCATCGCCATCGTGGTGGGCGTGCTGCTGGGCTTCATCATCGGCAGCTCACGCCTGGCTTATGCCGCCGTGTACCCGCTCATGACCGCCTTCAACGCCCTGCCCAAAGCGGCCTTTGTGCCCATCTTGGTGGTGTGGTTCGGCATCGGCATCGGCCCCGCCATCCTCACGGCTTTCCTGATCAGCTTCTTCCCCATCATGGTGAACATCGCCACGGGCTTGGCCACGCTGGAGCCTGAGCTCGAAGACGTGCTGCGTGTGCTGGGCGCCAAGCGCTGGGACGTGCTGGTCAAAGTCGGCCTGCCCCGCTCCATGCCTTACTTCTATGGCTCGCTCAAAGTCGCGATCACGCTGGCCTTTGTGGGCACCACCGTGTCCGAGATGACCGCTTCGAACGAAGGCATTGGCTACCTGCTGATTTCGGCCGGCTCGGCCATGCAAATGGGCCTGGCGTTTTCTGGCTTGGTGGTGGTGGGTGCGATGGCCATGGCCATGTACGAACTGTTCAGCGCCATCGAAAAGCGCACCACAGGCTGGGCACACCGCGGCTCGCAAGGCGAGTAAAGCGGACACTGTTTTGCGCGTGACGCAGTCGGCCCAACCAAGGGAGTGCATCAGATGACTTGGTTGGCCCGACTCGATTTGGACTACACGCTCGAAGCCGAGCGCAGCGTGGCCCGCTACCTGCACCAAGGCCCGCTGCGCATCTTGCAAAGCCTCTACCCCGAAGGCGATGCGGTGTGCCACAACGTGCTGGTGCACCCGCCCAGCGGCCTGGTGGGTGGCGACACCCTCGACATGCACGTCACCGTGGGCGAAGGGGCGCACGGTCTGGTCACCACACCGGGTGCCACACGCTTTTACCGGTCCGAAGCAGGCTTGGCCACACAGCAAGTGCATGCGCGTGTCGAGTCTGGCGCTCGTTTGGAATGGCTCCCTTTGGAAGCTATTGCCTACAACCAATGCGATGCGCTCAACCGCGCCGTGTTTGACCTGGCACCCGAGGCCGAAATGATGACCTGGGACATCACCGCGCTGGGCCTGCCTGCGGCCGACATGCCTTTTGCGCAAGGGACCTTTCGTCAACATTTGGAGATCCCCGGCGTGTGGCTGGAGCGCGGCACGATCAATGCCACCGACACCCAATTGATGAACAGCCCGCTGGGCTTGGCAGGCCAGCGCTGCATGGCCACGCTGGTGTTTGCAGCGGGCAGCACCATCACGCAAGAACGCTCAGACCGGGCCTTGCGCTGCGCACGCGAACTGCTCGAAGCCTCAGGGCTGCGCCTGACAGCCGGGGCCACATCACCGCACTCACAGGTCATTGTGCTGCGGGTGCTCGCGCCTGTGACCGAGCCTGCGATGCAGCTGCTCAGGCAAGTGTGGGCGGCGTGGCGGCATGAGATGTGGGGCTTGGCAGGCACGGTTCCTCGGTTGTGGAGCATGTGAAGCCAGAGATTCTTTCACCCAAGCGCCATGGCATCCAACATTCAGCATGCCAAAGGATCGAGAACCAAGACCTGGATCCATCAGAGAGTGATCTGGATCACAGTTGGGCGCTGAGCCTCATGGTCAGATGCGGATGATGTTTGTTTTGTCATGAACTCCGCCGCGCATTGGATCGGATTGCTGACCGCCCTGGGGGTGGGCTTGCTGATCGGTGTGGTGCGCGAGCGCCGGCACGAGCCCCATGTGTCCAAAGCTGGCACGCGGACGCACGCGCTGGTGGCAATGCTGGGCTATGTGAGCTGGAGTTTGGGCACTTGGCCATTTGTGGCCACCGTCTTGGTGATCGGCGCGCTGGTGATCGGGGGTTATCAGGCCACAGCCCGAAGCGATCCTGGCCAGACGGGTGAGGTGGCTTTGCTGGCGACACTGATGTTGTCGGCGCTGGCGCAACAAAACCCGAGCTTGTCTGCCGCTCTGGGCGTGCTGGCTGCCGCACTGCTGCATGCCAAGCAAGCTTCGCAGCGCATCAGCCGTGTTTTGATCACGGATCAAGAGTTGCAAGACGCCCTGATCCTGGCTGCTGCAGCACTGGTGGTCATGCCGCTGCTGTCGGACCAAGCGATGGACCCCTGGGGTGTGTTGCAAGCCACCACGCTGTGGCGCATCGTGTTACTGGTCATGGCGATCGGCATGCTGGGCCACGTCGCGCAGCGGGCGTTGGGTAGTCGTTGGGGCATGCCACTGGCGGCATTCTTTTCGGGTTTTGTGTCCTCCACCGCTGTGGTCGTCAGCACGGGGCAGCGCGTGCGGTCAGGGCAAAGCGATGCACTGCCCGCAGCGGCTTGTGCCCTGTTGGCCAATCTGGCGTCGCTGGCGTTGTTTGCCGGGGTGCTGGGGGCTGCCTCACCGCCCCTGCTGTTGGCCATGCGCTGGCCACTGGTCTTGGCAGGCTTGGGCTTGCTGCTGGTGATGTTGCTCGCCTTGCGTCCCATCGAAGGGGATGGTGCCAAGACCCCCACAGGGCGTGCCTTCAAGCTCACCCATGCCGTGGGCATGGCCAGCATCATTGCCTTGATGTCCTTGCTCGCCGCTTGGCTGCAAAACGTTTTCGGCGATGTGGGCGTATTTGTGGCTGCCTTGTGCGTCGCTTGGGTGGAAGTGCATGCTGCCGCCGCCAGCATTGCGCAACTGATTCAGTCAGGCGGCATGGCGCCTGAGTGGGCGCACTGGGCACTGGTGGCCGTTCTGGCCTCCAGCGCAGTGGCCAAAACTGCCTTGGCGATGGCCAGCGGCGGGATTCGCTACGGCCTGACCGTAGGAATTGGATTCGGGGTCATGGTGGCGGGCGGCGCGGTGGGCGTGATGTGGTTTGTCTGAATTGAACCAGCAGGCTTGCGAGGGATGAGGGTCTGCGAAAGGCTGTTATGTAGCCAATGACCGCTTTCGTAGTGGTTTAGACCTGCTGTACGAGTTCAGGCACAGCCGCAAACAAATCGGCTTCGAGGCCAAAGTCGGCCACGCTGAAGATGGGTGCTTCAGGGTCCTTGTTGATCGCCACGATCACCTTGGAATCCTTCATGCCCGCCAAGTGCTGGATCGCGCCCGAAATGCCTGCTGCGATGTACAACTGAGGCGCGACGATCTTGCCGGTCTGGCCGACCTGCAGGTCGTTGGCGGCGTAGCCTGCGTCCACCGCTGCGCGGCTGGCACCAATCGCTGCACCCAACTTGTCAGCCAAAGGGGTCATGACTTCATTGAACTTCTCCGAGCTGCCCAGAGCGCGGCCACCCGACACGATGATCTTGGCGGCGGTCAACTCAGGGCGGTCGTTCTTGGCGATCTCGCTGCCCTTGAAGCTGCTCTTGCCGCTGTCGGCTTGAGCTGTTGCGCTTTCAACAGCGGCGCTGCCACCCGTGGCGGCTGCGGCGTCAAAGCCGGTGGTGCGCACGGTGATGACTTTGGTGGCATCCAGGCTTTGCACCGTGGCCATGGCGTTGCCCGCGTAGATCGGACGCTCAAAAGTGTCGGCAGAGAACACTTGCGTCACATCGCTGATTTGACCGACGTCCAGCTTAGCGGCGACGCGGGGGGCCACGTTCTTGCCCGCAGCAGTGGCGGGGAACAGGATGTGGCTGTAGTTGGCAGCAATGGCGAGCACCTGAGCGGCCACGTTTTCGGCCAGGCCATGAGCCAAGGCTTCGCTGTCGGCGTGGATCACTTTGGTCACACCCGCGATTTGGGCGGCGGCTTGCGCAGCAGCGGCGGCGTTGTGGCCCGCCACCAGCACATGCACATCACCACCGCAAGCCGCAGCAGCGGTCACGGTGTTCAGGGTGGCGCCTTTGATGGAGGCGTTGTCGTGTTCGGCAATAACGAGAGAAGTCATGAGATTTCCTTGGATGGTCAGATGACCTTGGCCACGTTTTTCAATTTATCCACCAGCGTGGCGACATCGGGCACCTTGATGCCAGCGCTGCGCTTGGCAGGCTCGGCCACTTTGAGGGTCTTGATGCGGGGGGCCACATCGACGCCCAAGTCTTCAGGCTTGAAGGTGTCGAGCTGCTTTTTCTTGGCCTTCATGATGTTGGGCAAGGTCACGTAGCGTGGTTCATTCAGGCGCAGGTCGGTGGTCACTACCGCAGGCAGGCTGATGCTGAGCACTTCCAGGCCTCCGTCAATCTCGCGGGTCACTTGGGCCTTGCCATCCACGATCTCGACCTTGGAGGCAAAGGTGGCTTGGGGCAGATCGGCCAGCGCCGCCAGCATCTGGCCAGTCTGGTTGCAGTCGTCGTCAATCGCTTGTTTGCCCAGGATGATCAGACCGGGTTGCTCTTTGTCCACCAAGGCCTTGAGCAGCTTGGCCACAGCCAGGGGCTGCAAGTCCAAATCAGCGGGGGTCTCAACCAAGATGCCGCGATCGGCACCAATGGCCATGGCCGTGCGCAGGGTTTCCTGGCACTGGGCCACGCCGCAAGACACCGCGATCACTTCGGTTGCCAGACCTTTTTCTTTCAGGCGCACGGCTTCTTCGACGGCGATCTCGTCAAAGGGGTTCATGCTCATCTTGACGTTGGCAATGTCCACGCCCGAACCATCGGACTTGACACGAACCTTGACGTTGTAGTCCACCACCCGCTTGACGGGAACAAGAATCTTCATGGCTTGACTCCGTGTGAATCAGTTAGCGAATGCCGGGATACCCGTGATGGCACGGCCCAGGATCAGGGCATGCACGTCGTGCGTGCCTTCGTAGGTGTTGACCACTTCCAGGTTCACCAGGTGGCGGGCCACGCCGTATTCGGCGCTGATGCCGTTGCCGCCCATCATGTCGCGCGCCATGCGGGCGATGTCCAGGGCCTTGCCGCAGCTGTTCCGCTTGAGGATGGAGGTCAGGTCCACCGATGCGGTGCCTTCGTCCTTCATGCGGCCTAGGCGCAAGCAGCCTTGCAGGCCCAAGCTGATTTCGGTCAGCATGTCGGCCAGTTTTTTCTGGATCAGCTGGTTGGCAGCCAATGGGCGGCCAAACTGCTGGCGGTCCATCACGTACTGACGAGCGCGGGCGTAGCAGTCTTCGGCGGCGCCCAATGCACCCCAAGCGATGCCGTAACGGGCGCTGTTCAGGCAAGTGAAGGGGCCTTTTAATCCACGCACCTCAGGGAAGGCGTTTTCTTCGGGGCAGAAGACTTCGTCCATGACGATCTCGCCGGTGATCGAGGCACGCAGGCCCACTTTGCCGTGCACGGCGGGAGCAGACAAACCTTTCCAGCCTTTTTCCAGAATAAAGCCGCGGATTTGGCCGCCATCGTCCTTGGCCCAGACCACAAACACGTCGGCGATCGGGCTGTTGGTGATCCACATCTTGGCGCCGCTGATGCTGTAGCCGCCGTCCACCTTTTTGGCGCGGGTGATCATGCTGCCGGGATCCGAGCCGTGGTTGGGTTCGGTCAGGCCGAAGCAACCGATCCACTCGCCACGCGCCAACTTGGGCAGGTATTTTTGCTTTTGCGCTTCAGAGCCAAAGTCGTTGATGGGCAACATCACCAAAGAAGACTGCACGCTCATCATGGAGCGGTACCCGCTGTCCACGCGCTCAACTTCGCGCGCCACCAGGCCATAGCAGACGTAGTTCAGGCCCGAGCCGCCGTACTGCTCGGGGATGGTGGCACCCAAAAGACCCAGCTCGCCCATTTCGCGGAAGATGGCCACGTCGGTGGTTTCGTTCAAAAAAGCGTCTTTCACGCGGGGCAGCAGGCGATCCTGGCAGTAGGCGCGTGCCGCTTCCTGCACCTGACGCTCGTCTTCGGTGAGCTGGGCGCTGAGGTTGAAGGGATCTTCCCAGTTGAAGGTGTTTTTAGGGTTGGCCATATGAGTTCGCAGGGTTAAAGGTCAGGTGTCAGACCGCGCGCAACAGTTCGCGGCCGATGATGATTTGCTGCACCTGGGTGGTGCCTTCGTACAGGCGCAGCAGGCGGGCGTCACGGTAAAAGCGCTCGACTGGGTATTCGTTGATGTAGCCTGCCCCGCCGTGGATTTGCACGCCGCGGTCGGCCACGCGGCCCACCATCTCGGTGGAGAACAACTTGGCGCATGACACCTGCATCGAAATTTCAGGGTCGGACACATGCGGCGGCTTGAGGTCAAAGCGTGCGGCTACGTCCTTGACCAGCGACCAACCCGCCAGCAGCTCGGCTTGGCTGTCAGCCAGCATGGCCTGTATCAGCTGGAATTCGCCAATCGGTTTACCGAACTGCTTGCGGTCGCGGGCGTAGGTGCGCGCTTCGTCCAGGATGCGCGAGGCAAGTCCGCAGGAGACGGCCGAGATGTTCAGGCGCCCGCGATCCAGCACCTTCATCGCGGTCTTGAACCCCTGGCCAGGTACACCGCCGATGATGTTGGCGGCGGGCACGCGCACGTTCTCCAAAATCACGTCGCAGGTCTTGGTTCCGCGCTGGCCCATTTTCTTGTCGGGCTTGCCCAGCTTGATGCCTGGCAGGTCGGCTGGCACGATGAAGGCCGAGACACCGCTGGCCCCCGGGCCGCCAGTGCGCGCCATCAGGGTGAAGGCACCGGCACGCGGCGCGTTGGTGATGTAGCGCTTGGTGCCGCTCAGCACATAGTGGTCGCCGTCGAGTTCGGCGCGGGTCTTGAGCGAGGCGGCGTCGGTGCCGACATCGGGCTCGGTCAGTGCGAAGGACATGATCAGCTCGCCGCTGGCCACACGGGGCAGGTAGGCGGCTTTTTGCTCGGGCGTGCCGTCCATCAAGATGCCTTGCGAGCCGATGCCGATGTTGGTGCCAAAGACCGAGCGGAAGGCGGGCGCGGTGCGGCCGAGCTCGTAATTGACCAGGACCTCTTGACTGACCGACAGACCGATGCCGCCAAATTCCTCGGGCACGGTCAGACCAAACAGGCCCATGTCCTTCATGTCTTGGACGATGTCCAGTGGCACGTCGTCGTGCTCTTCGAGGTGGTTTTCGGCCGGGATCAGGCGCTCGCGGATGAAGCGCTGGAGGGTGGGCAGCAGGAGGTCAAAGGATTCGGTATCGAGGGCCATGGTCAAAGTGGGGTTAACGGTGCTGGAAAACGGGTTTTCGTTTGTCGAGGAAGGCGTGCATGCCTTCATGGGCGTCGGCGCTGGCAAAGCGGGCGTGCAGCGCACGGCGCTCGAACAAAATGCCTTCGGTCAGGCTGGCCTCGTGGGCGCGGTTGACCGACTCTTTGATGGCCATCAGCGCAGGCAGCGAGTAGCCCGCAATTTGGGTAGCGAGCTTCAGCGCGGTGGCCTGCAAATCGGCGTCGGGCACCACGCGCGAGACCAGGCCATAACGGTCGGCTTCTTCGGCGTTCAGCATGCGGGCCGACAGGCACATGTCCATGGCTTTGGCCTTGCCAATGGCACGCGGCAAGCGCTGTGTGCCCCCCGCACCGGGCAGCATGGCCAGCTTGATTTCGGGCAGGGCAAACTGGGCCGACTCGGCTGCCAGGATGATGTCGCAGGCCAGGGCCAGCTCGCAGCCACCGCCCATGGCGTAACCCGCCACCGCAGCGATCACCGGCTTGCGCACCTGACGGATGGTTTCCCAATTGCGGGTGATGAAACCGCTTTGGTAAACGTCCATGTAGGACCAGTCGGCCATCACGGCGATGTCGGCACCGGCGGCGAACGCCTTGTCACTGCCGGTGATGACGATGGCGCCAATGTCCGGGTCCGCATCCAGACCCAGCAGCGCCTGGCCCAGTGCGTCCATCAAGGCATCGTTGAGCGCATTGAGCTGGGCGGGACGGTTCAGGGTGATGACACCGACACGTCCGTGCCGGGTGCTCAGGATGGGGGACTCGGACATCGCGCGCTCCGGCTTACTCGACGGTGATTTTCTGGTCGCGGATCAAAGCGCCCAGGACTTTGCCTTCGTTGGCCAGCAGCGCCTTGAATTCGGCCGTGTCCATCGAAACGTTCTCGCCGCCCAGATCGGCGTAGCGGGCCTTCAGTGTGGGCGATGCCAAGGCCTTGGCGACCTCACGGTTCAAACGGGCGATGACCTCGGCGGGGGTGCCGTTCGGTGTCCACATGCCAAACCAAATGTCCAGATTGGCCCCTTTGAAACCTTGCTCAGCCACGGTGGGCACATCGGGAAAAAAGGGTGAGCGCTTCTCGCTCACCACCGCCAGCAACTTGACCTTGCCCGTGCGGATGTGCGGGAAAGCAATGCCCGGGTCGCACACCATGTCGGCTTGACCTGCCAGAACGTCTTGCAGTGCCGGTGCGGCGCCTTTGTAGGGCACGTGCAGGATGTTGGTGCCGGTGGCCTGTTTGAACAGTTCGCAAGCCAGGTGGGGGGGCGTGCCAGCACCGGCTGAGGCGTAGGCCAATTTTCCGGACTTGGCCTGTGCGACCAGTTCGCGCACATCTTTGGCGGTGCTTTGGGGTTTGGTCACCAAATACATTTGGGATTTTCCAATGCCACTGACCGGCGTGAGGTCGCGGGAGGGCAGCAAGTTAGATTTGATCAGGTGCGGGTTGACGGTTTCTACCGATGTGGGTGAGATGAACAAGGTGTGACCATCAGGGGTTGCGCGAGCGACCTCTGCGGCTGCAATGTTGCCGCTGGCACCGGGCTTGTTGTCAATGACGACAGACTGGCCCAAGCTCTCTGTCAAGCTTTGAGCGACCAGTCGCGCCATGGCATCGGTCGTGCCACCGGGGGCAAAGCCGACCACGATGCGGATGGGCTTGCTGGGCCAGGCCTGTGCATGACTGCTGACGCTAGCACCCAAGCCGAGCAGGGAAAGGGCGGCGACCGTCAAGGTGCGGCGCAGTTGAAAACGTGGTGTGGATGTCATGGTTTGTCTCCTGATGGGGTGGTTGAAAGTTGAGCGCTTTGTCTTAAGCTGCACCGTCGCGCAAATCCTCGCGCAGCTTGAATTTCTGGATCTTTCCGGATGGGGTGGACGGCATGCTCTGGCGAACTTCCAGCCGCTCTGGGATGTACTGGATGGCGACCTTTTGTTCCTTGAGGTAAGCGACCATGGTGGGCATGTCAAAGCTTTGGCCAGGCTTGGTCACCACCACAGCGCAAGCCCGTTCGCCCAGGCGTTCGTCGGGGTAGGCCACGATAGCTGCCAAGGCCACTGCAGGGTGTTTGTAGAGAAGCGATTCGATCTCGACCACCGGGATGTTTTCGCCGCCTCGGATGATCACGTCCTTGCTGCGCCCGGTGATGCGTACGTAGCCTTGCTCGTCGATACGGGCCAGATCGCCTGTGTCAAACCAGCCTTCGGCGTCGGTGCCGTTGAGGTGCTGTCGCTTGAGGTATCCGCCAAAGTTGGAGCAGGCACGCAGATACAACTTGCCTTGCGTGCCTGCAGGCAGTGCAGGACCCGAGGCGTCGGCTTCCACCACCTTGAGTTCTACTCCGGGAAGGGGTAGACCATCTGTATTGAAGGCGCGTTCATCGGGATCATTGAGCCGGATCAGTGTGACGGCCCCGTTTTCACTCATGCCCCAGGCCGACACGATTTTGGTGCCCAGTGAAGCGCGAGCTTGCTCCACCAGTGGGCCAGGTATCGGGGCGCCAGCACACAGGAAAGTCTTGAGGCTGGGCACCGGTGTTTTATTTTCTGTCACCACGCGGGTCAAGTCTGTCAAGAACGGCGTGGAGGCCATGGTGAAGCTGGCTTTTTCGGTGTTGATCACCTCGACCGCCTTCTTGGGCTCCCAGATGTCTTGCAACACCGCACTGGCTTTGAGCATGATGGGCATCATCAAGCCATACATGAAGCCGGTTTGGTGGGCCATGGGCGAGGCCATCAACACCACGTCTTCGGCACCCAGCTGCAGGCGCTTGGCATAGGGAATGATGTTGGCCATCACGGTGTTGGCCGAGTGCATCACGCCTTTAGGTTCGCCTGTGGTGCCCGAGGTGTAGATGAGCTGAGTGATGTCATCCGGACCAGGGCGGTGCGCACTCAGGATGCTTGCAGCATCGGGCTCGTTTTCCCAGGCGGGGCCACTCAGCAGGGTTTCAAAACTGTTGGTGCCTTGGCCGTCGATCACCACCACGTGTTTCAGATGCGGCAGACCAGGCTGGATGGCGGTGATCATTTGCTCGAAATCAAAACCCCGGAAGGTTTTGGGGGCCACGATGACCTTGGCCTCGCCGTGCTTGAGCATGAAGTTGAGTTCGCGCTCACGGAAGATGTGCATCAGCGGGTTGATCACCGCACCAATGCGCGAGCAAGCCAGGTACAGCAAGGTGAACTGCCACCAGTTGGGCAACTGGCAGGCCACCACATCGTTCTTTTGCACGCCCAGGCGCGTCAGACCCACCGCGATGCGATCGGCCATGCGGGCGAGTTCGCGGTAAGTGAAACGCTTTTCATCTCCAGCTTCGACCCGGTAGGCGGTGAGCGCCAGCTTGTCGGGGCAGGCGGCCACGCAGGCGTCCAGCTCTGCATTGATGGTGCGGTCGTGCCACAGGCCTTGCGCGATCATGCGGGCACGGCGTGGGGCCAAAAGTACGGCGTCAAATTCCATGGTTGTCTCCTTGGGGTGGTTTTTGTTTTGAAAATTTCAGGCGGGCACGTTTTTGCGGCCCGCACGGGTGCGTGCAATGATGGTTTTCATGATCTGCGCCGTGCCGTCACCGATCTGGAAGCCCAGCACATCGCGCAGGCGTTGCTCCATCAGGCCGCGGTCGTAGCCGCCATGGCCAAAGCACAGCAGGCACTGGTGGATCACGTCGTAGGCCAGCTTGGGCCCCCACCACTTGGCCATGCCAGCCTCGGCAGAATGGGGCAGTCCCTGGTCCTTGAGCCACAGGCCTTGCAGGCAGACCAGGCGTGCGCCTTCCACTTCGGTGTCGTACTGGGCCAATGGATGGGTCACGCCCTGAAAAGCCGACAGCGGCTGGCCAAAGGCCTGACGCTGGGTGATGTATTCCCAAGCTTCGTCGAGCGCCGCACGCGCCACAGCCAGGCATTGCAGGCCGATCAGCGAGCGCGAATAGTCAAAGCCGTGCATGACCTGCACAAAGCCCTTGTTCTCGTCGCCCAGCCGGTGGCTCACAGGCACACGCACGTTCTCGAAGAAGATGGAACCCCGACCGATCGAGCGCTGACCATGGCAGTCAAAGCGGCTGGTGGTCAGGCCCGGCGTGTCCATGGGCACCAGCAGCGCGGTCACGCCGTGTGCGCCATCTTCGGGCTTGCCCGTGCGGCCAAAAACCACCGTGATGTCGGCCTGGTCTGCGGCCGAGATGGAAGTTTTTTCGCCATTGATGACGTAAAAGTCACCGTCGCGCTCGACCCGCAAACGCAGGTTGGCTGCATCCGAGCCGCCGCGCGGTTCGGTCAGGGCGATGGCGCAGATGGCGCGGCCTTCACGGATCTTGTCGAGCCAAGGGCGCACTACTTCGGGCTTGCCGTACTTGTAGAGGATCTGGCTGTTCAGCGATGCCAACAGGTTCAGGTAAGAAAAACTCAGGTCGGCGCGGGCGATTTCCTCATGGATCACGCCTGCGGCCACACAGCCCATGCCCAAGCCACCAAATTCTTCGGGGACTTCGGGGCAGATGAAGCCCAAATCGCCCATCTCGCGCAGCAAGGCGCGGTCAAACTCGCGCGTTTTGTCGCGCTCCAGAAAACCGGGTTTGATTTTTTCATCGGCAAAGCGGCGCACGCTCTCGGCCAGCGCCTGCAGGTCTTCGTTGATATAGGGGTTCGGGTTCATCTTGCTTCCTCTGGGGTGCTTACTTGGCGAACTTATTTGGCGTACTTGCGGAAGTCGGGCTTGCGCTTTTCCTGCAAGGCCTTCACGCCTTCGCGTGACTCTTCCGTGTCGTAGTACAGCTTGAGCGCGTACATGCCCATGCCGGCAATGCCGGACTGGTGGGCGGTGTCCATGTTGAAGCTGCGCTTGGCAATCGCAATCGCGGTGGGGCTGCGTTCGCAGATGGTTTCAGCCCATTCCTGCACGGTGGCGTCAAGCTGCTCGTGTGGCACGCAAATGTTGGCCAGGCCCATGTCCACGGCCTCTTTGCCGGAGTAGCGCTTGTTGAGATACCAGATTTCGCGGGCCTTCTTCTCACCCACCACGCGTGCCAAAAAGGCGGTGCCGTAGCCTGGGTCGACCGAGCCCATCTTGGGGCCGACCTGGCCGAATATGGCCTTGTCCGAGCAGATGGTCAGGTCGCAGATGGTGCACAACACGTTGCCGCCGCCAATCGCAAAGCCCTGCACGCGGGCGATCACGGGCTTGGGCACGTCGCGGATGGCTGTGTGCAACTCTTCCATGGGCAGCCCAATGGTGCCGCGGCCGTCGTAGTTACCGTCGTGGGCCGACTGATCGCCGCCCGTGCAGAAGGCGCGGTCACCGGCGCCGGCCAGCACGATGCAGCCGATGTCGCGGTCATAGCCCGCCTTGTTCAGGGCCTTGATGATTTCGTCGCAGGTGGTGCCGCGAAAGGCGTTCATCTTGTCGGGGCGGTTGATCGTGATCCAGGCCACGCCGTTGCGGTTTTCGTACAGGATGTCTTCGAATTGCATGTGTTTCTCCGGTTGAATGGGGGTGATGGATCAGCCGTGCATGGTCAGGCCGCCCGAGACGCTGAGGACTTGGCCGGTGATGAAGGCAGAGTCGGCGCTGCTCAGGAAAACGATGGCACCGGCTAAGTCATCGGGCTGGCCCAGGCGGCCCAGCGGGATGGCCTTCTTGAAAGCGTCCATGAGTTTTTCGGGGTTGGAAGCGCCTTCGGCAAAACCTGCGAGCAAGGCGGTGTCGGTTGGGCCAGGGCAAACAACGTTGACGGTGATGTTGTGGCGGGCGTGTTCGCGTGCCAGTGTTTTAGACAGGGCGACCAGGCCGCCCTTGCAAGCGGCGTAAACGGCTTCACCAGACGAGCCGCCACGGGCCGCGTCCGAAGCGATGTTGACGATGCGGCCAGCGCCGCGTGCGGCCATGCCAGGCAACACGGCGTGGTGCATGTGCAAAGCGCCCGTGAGGTTGATGGCGATCAGCTTGTCCCACTCGGCGGGCACGGTTTTGGTGAAGGGCTTGAAGATGTCCCAGCCCGCGTTGTTGACCAGAATGTCGATGGGCCCCAACTGAGCCTCAGCGGCCGCCACCGCGGCGTCAACTTGTGCACGGTCGGTGATGTTGCAAGCAAAAGCCTTGGCCTTGCCACCAGCGGCCACGATGCCGTCGGCCACTTTCTGGGCGGCTTCCAGGTTCATGTCGAACACCGCAACCTGGGCGCCTTCTTCGGCAAAGCGGCGGCTTGTGGCCCCACCAATACCGCCGCCGCCACCGGTCACAATCGCTGTTTTGCCTTTGAGGTCTTTCATGTCTTTCTCCGTGATTTGAAATGGTTTGGAAATTTCTAGATATCAAACATATGTCAACATGTTGTCTTATTCTAGGGTTTTCACATATTCCACTTCAAGTCTTTTTCGTGTTCAATAACCTATCGTTTACCCTATGTCACAAGCAAAAGAAGCGCGTATGGAACTGGCCAACAGGATTTTCTTCAAGCTGTATCAATGTGCCAACATGTTGCACAAAACAGGTAGCCGTGCGGTACAGGATGAAGGTCTGACCACGCAGCAATGGGCGGTGCTGGGAGCACTGTCACGGCCCGAAGCAGCGCAGGGGATGGGGGTGGGCGAATTGGCGCGTTACCTCATGGTTAGCCGACAGAACCTGTCTGGCTTGATCACCCGGATGACACGTGATGGCCACATTGAAATGAGCACAGACGGGCGTGATCGCCGTTCGCGTTTGATCGTGATGACAGAGTCAGGACGGCATGTCTGGATGGATCTGGCCCAACCCAAAATCAAGGCCTACTACGAGCAGGCTCTGCAGGATTTCTCAATGGGCGACATGGCCCATACGCTTCATTACTTTTTGAAGTTACTGGACAACATGGAAAAAATTGACCAAAAAATTCCTGAATCGGAAGAAGACGATGGTCACCATGGGGTGCCTGAACTTTGATCATTCAATGACCTTCTTGACATTCCTGTGCATGGGGGGCATTTGGGAGTCTGGGTTCAGAAAGCGGACATTGAGCGAGTAGCTTTTGATGACTGCTTTTGGCTGGCTGCTTTTTGACTGCACCTCTTTCCAAGTGGCAGCAACCGCTGCTTAGCTGACTTACACCATCAGCACTTCAACATCAGCCTCCTCAAATCGCCACCAGCTGCTGGATGTTCTTGTCCTTCATCTCGCAGCCCGGCCCACGCGCGATCACCTCGCCCCGCTCCATCACCACATACTGATCAGCCAGTTCTTCGGCAAAGTCATAGTACTGCTCGCACAGCAGCACCGCCATGCGCTGGCCTTGCAGGCCCACGTCGGCCAGTTGGCGGATCACGCGGCCAATGTCTTTGATGATGCTCGGCTGTATGCCTTCGGTGGGCTCGTCCAGGATCAGCAAGCGTGGTTTGGCGGCCAGGGCGCGGGCAATGGCCAGTTGTTGTTGCTGACCACCCGACAAGTCACCGCCTCGGCGGTGCAGCATGAGTTTGAGGACCGGGAACAACTCAAACAACTCGGGCGGGATGGGCGTACCGCCCGGCTGTGTGGCCAGGCCCATGCGCAGGTTGTCTTCCACCGTGAGACGCGCAAAAATTTCGCGCCCTTGCGGCACATAGCCCACGCCCGCAGCGGCGCGTTCATAAGGTTGGGCACTGCTCAAGTCTTTGCCGTCCAGAACCACGCTGCCACTTTTGATCGGCACCAAACCCATGAGCGATTTGAGCAGCGTGGTCTTGCCCACACCGTTACGCCCCAGCAGCACCGTGACTTGGCCTTGTTGGGCACTCAAGCTCACATCACGCAGGATGTGCGAGCCGCCATAGTACTGATGAATATTCTTAACTTCAAGCATGCTCAGCGCCCCAAATAAACTTCAATCACCCGCTCGTCTGCCTGCACCTGATCGAGCGTGCCTTGGGCCAGCACCGCGCCGTCGCACAACACGGTGACGATGTCCGAGATGGTGCGGATGAAGCCCATGTCGTGCTCCACCACCATCAACGAGTGTTTGCCCTTGAGCGTGAGGAACAGTTCGGCGGTGCGCTCGGTCTCGTGGTCCGTCATGCCCGCCACCGGCTCATCGAGCAACAGCAACTTGGGCTCTTGCATGAGCAACATGCCGATTTCGAGCCACTGTTTTTGACCATGACTGAGCAAACCCGCCTGCTTGGTGACGCTGTCCGCCAGGTGGATGGTGTGCAGCACTTCGGCCAAGCGGTCGCTTTGGCGTGAATCGAGTTTGAACAACATCGAGGCCTTCACGCCTTTGGGCGTTTTCAGCGCGAGTTCGAGGTTTTCAAACACACTCAGGTGCTCAAACACGGTGGGCTTTTGAAACTTGCGGCCAATGCCCAATTGGGCGATTTCGGGTTCGTTGTGGCGTATCAAGTCGATGGTGCTGCCAAAGAACACGGTGCCTTCGTCGGGCCGGGTCTTGCCGGTGATGATGTCCATCATCGTGGTCTTGCCCGCGCCGTTGGGGCCGATGATGCAGCGCAGCTCACCGGGCGCGATGTCGAGCGACAGCTTGTTGATGGCCTTGAAGCCGTCAAAGCTTACGCTCACGTCTTCCAAATACAAGATGCGGCCGTGGGTCACATCAACGTGACTGGCGTCTTGCACCACGCGGCCATAAGCTGCGCTGCGACCACCGGACTCGGTGGCCTGCACACGCTGCTGCACCGACTGCGCGACACGCTCAGCGCCTTGTTGGAGCAAATCGGGCGTCATGCGGCACCGCCTTTTTTGTGGCGCAGCTTGGCCCACAAGCCAATCACGCCATTGGGCAAATACAGCGTCACCACAATGAACAGCGCCCCCAAAAAGTACAGCCAAAACTCCGGCGCTGTCACCGTGAGCCAGCTCTTGGCCCCGTTGACCAAAAATGCGCCCACGATGGGCCCGATCAAGGTGCCGCGCCCGCCCACGGCCGCCCACACCGCGATCTCGATCGAGTTGGCCGCGCTCATCTCGCCCGGGTTGATGATGCCCACCTGCGGCACGTACAAAGCGCCCGCAATGCCGCACATCACCGCCGAGATGACCCAGATGCTGAGCTTGTAGGGCAGCGGTGAATAACCCGAGAACATGACCCGCGTTTCGGCATCGCGAATCGCCATCAACACCCGGCCGTATTTGCTGCCCACCAACCAGCGCGAGAACAGATAAAAGCCCAGCAGCGTCAAACCCGTCAACACAAACAGCACCATGCGCATGCCGGGTGTGGCGATCGGCAAATCCAGAATGCGTTTGAAGTCTGTGAAGCCGTTGTTGCCGCCAAAGCCGGTTTCGTTGCGGAAGAACAGCAGCATGGCCGCGTAAGTCATGGCCTGGGTGATGATGGAAAAATATACCCCTTTGATGCGCGAGCGAAATGCAAAGTAGCCGAACACAAAGGCGATCAAACCCGGCACCAACACCACCAGCAAAAGCGTGGCTACAAAACTGTCCGACAGAGCCCAGTGCCAGGGGAGTTCTTTCCAGTCGAGGAAGACCATGAAGTCGGGCAGCTCGCTTTTGTAGTTGCCGTCTTGCCCGATCTGGCGCATCAGGTACATGCCCATGACGTAGCCACCCAAGGCGAAAAACAGGCCGTGGCCCAGCGACAAAATGCCGGTGTAGCCCCAGATCAAGTCCATGGCCAAAGCGCAAATGGCAAAGCACATGATCTTTCCGACCAAGGACACGGCAAAGTCACTCAGGTGCAAGGGGCTGCCCTCGGGCACCAGCAGGTTGAGCACCGGGGCCAAAATGCCCACCGCGATCAGCGCCAGCCCAAAGCCCATCCAGGCTTGGCGTCCGAGCAAGGGTGCATGAGAAGATAGTTCGAATTTCGTCATGTCATGCCTCCGCGCTGCGCCCCTTCATCGCGAAGATGCCTTGCGGGCGCTTCTGGATGAAGACGATGATGAACACCAGCACGGCGATCTTGGCCAGCACCGCACCGGTCCAACCCTCCAGCAGTTTGTTGGCCAAACCCAGGCCCAGCGCGGCATACACCGTGCCCGCCAGCTGCCCCACGCCGCCCAGCACCACCACCATGAACGAATCCACGATGTAGCTCTGGCCCAAGTCAGGGCCGACGTTGCCCACCTGGCTGAGCGCACAACCAGCCAGGCCCGCGATGCCCGAGCCCAGTGCAAAGGCATAGGTGTCGATGCGGGCGGTGTTCACGCCCATGCACGAGGCCATGGGGCGGTTTTGCGTGACGCCTCGCACAAACAAGCCCAGCCGGGTTTTGCTGATCAAAAGCGCCACACCGATCAGCACAGCGGCGGCGAACACGATGATCAGCACCCGGTTCCAGGGCAGCTGCAAATTGGGCAGCAGCTGCAGCGAGCCACTCATCCACGAGGGGTTTTCCACACCCACGTTTTGCGCACCAAACAAGCTGCGCACGCCTTGCATCAGCACCAGGCTGATGCCCCAGGTGGCCAGCAGGGTTTCGAGTGGTCGGCCATACAGGTGCTTGATCACCGTGCGCTCCATCACCGCGCCCACCAGCGCCGAGGTGATGAAGGCCACCGGAATGGCCACCAACAGGTAGGCATCAAACGCCTGCGGCAGGTGCTCGCGAAACAGGGCCTGCACCACATAGGTGGCGTAGGCGCCAATCATCATCAACTCGCCATGCGCCATGTTGATGACGCCCATCAGCCCATAGGTGATGGCCAGACCCAGCGCCACCAACAGCAAGATCGAGCCCAAGCTGGCCCCTGTGAACAAGGTGCCCAAGCGTTCGCCCCAGCTCAGGCTGCCCTGCACTGCGGCCAAAGAAGTTTGAATTTGTTGTTTGACCGAAGGCTCTTGCTCTTGGGCCAGTTGTTGGTTCAGCAAGAGCAAGGTTTCGGGCTGTTGGCTGTCAGCCAATTCGCGGGCGGCCAGCAAGCGGTCATTTGGGATCTCGCTGCTGAGCAGTGCGGCCGCACGGGCCTGGCGCACCAAGCTTTGAACGGCAGAGTCTTTCTCAGTAGCCAAGGCTTTTTCGAGCAAGGGAGCACGGCTGGCATCGGGCTCTTTGAGCAGCGACAGCGCGGCTTGCCTGCGCACCTTCACATCCGCACTGAAAAGTTTCAGCGCAGCCAAGGCCGTGTCGATCTCTCCCCGCAGGCGGTTGTTCAGCATCACGTCTTCGGCATCTGGTGGCACAGGCACAGCTTGCCCAGTCACCGGGTCTGTGCCTTGGCCATCGCGCACCACCAGCACCTGGCCATTGGCGATCTTGACCACATCGTCTGCCAGGGCCTGTAAATACAAGGCGGTTTTGTCGTCGCCTTGCGCCACGGCTTTGGTAAGTGCCTCGATGCGTGCATCGCTTTCTCCCACGGCGATGCCTCTGGCTTCGTCCTTCGTCAGGGCTTGCGCGGCCGTCAAACCCCACATGGCACAGGCGATCAACGCGCCTTTCACAATCCATCGTTTCATCTTGCTCATTTCCGGGTCAGGCCACTGGCCACCGTCCATGTCGGGGCTAAAGCCACCGACCTGCCTGAAGACCAAGCAGGTCGGCGCTTCAGCTCCGATCCACATTCACGCCTTCAAACGATCACTTCTTGGCTGGCTCGTCAGGCTTTTTGTCGTTGCCAGGGATGTAGGGGCTCCAAGGCTTGGCTTTGACGGGACCGGGTGTCTTCCAGACCACGTTGAACTGGCCGTCGGCCTTGATCTCGCCGATGAACACCGACTTGTGCAGGTGGTGGTTCTTCTCGTCCATCTTGCTGGTGATGCCGCTGGGTGCCTTGAAGGTCTGACCGGCCATGGCCGCGATCACTTTTTCGGTGTCGGTGGACTTGGCTTTTTCCACCGCTTGCTTCCACATGTTGATGCCGATGTAAGTGGCTTCCATCGGATCGTTGGTGAGAGGCTTGTCTTTGTGACCGGCGATGTTCTTGGCCTTGGCATAAGCTGCCCACTTCTTGGTGAACTCGTCGTTGGCCGGGTTCTTGATGCTCATGAAATAGTTCCATGCAGCCAGGTGACCGACCAAGGGCTTGGTGTCCACGCCGCGCAGCTCTTCTTCACCCACCGAGAAAGCGACCACAGGCACGTCTTTGGCTTTCAGGCCCGCATTGCCCAGCTCCTTGTAGAAAGGCACGTTGGAGTCACCGTTGATGGTCGAGACCACAGCGGTCTTGCCACCTGCAGAGAACTTCTTCACATCGGCCACGATGGTTTGGTAATCGCTGTGGCCAAAGGGCGTGTATTTTTCGTCGATGTCTTTGTCGGCTACGCCTTTGCTTTTGAGGTAGGCGCGCAAAATTTTATTGGTGGTGCGGGGGTACACATAGTCGGTGCCCAGCAAGACCCAACGCTTGGCGCCGCCGCCTTCTTTGCTCATCAGGTAGTCCACTGCAGGGATGGCTTGCTGGTTGGGCGCAGCGCCTGTGTAGAACACGTTTTTGCTGAGCTCTTCACCTTCGTATTGCACGGGGTAGAACAGCAGGCCGTTCATTTCTTCGACCACCGGCAAGACCGATTTGCGCGACACTGAAGTCCAGCAACCGAAGATGACCGAGACCTTGTCCTGGCCGAGCAACTGCTTGGTCTTTTCGGCAAACAAAGGCCAGTTGGAGGCCGGGTCCACGATCACGGGTTCGAGCTTTTTACCGAGCACGCCGCCCTTGGCGTTGATCTCGTCAATCGCCATGAGCACGGTGTCTTTGAGCACCGTCTCGGAAATCGCCATGGTGCCCGACAAGCTGTGCAGCACGCCGACTTTGATGGTGTTGCCCGCTTGCGCTTGGGCTTGAGTTGCAAAGCTCAAGCTGCCAGCCACGAGGGCGGCTGCGGTTGCAAGGGCTTTGAGGTTGCCACGTCGATTCATCATGAGATCACTCCAATCAGGAAAGAAGGTTGTTCAAACACGCACCGAAAAACAGCGCTGCCCGACAACCTGCAATCACTGTGCCAACCCTAGGGAGAACCCTGAAAACCGCATTTTTTCTGAGGAATTTTTTGCGCCCTCTATAAAGGGCACGCAATTTGCTTGATGCCTTCCATTCAATGCACCAAGACGTTCACCACGCACCAATATGGAACTGACTCCTCGCGAAAAAGACAAGCTGCTGATCTTCACGGCAGGCCTTTTGGCCGAGCGCCGCAAGGCCCGAGGCCTGAAGCTCAACTACCCCGAAGCCATTGCCCTGATCAGCGCCGCTGTGATGGAAGGCGCACGCGACGGCAAGACCGTGGCCCAGCTCATGAGCGAAGGCCGCACCGTCTTGACGCGTGCCGATGTGATGGACGGGATTGCCGAAATGATCCCGGACATCCAAGTCGAAGCGACTTTTCCAGACGGCACCAAATTGGTGACCGTGCACCAACCCATCGTCTGAGCCAGACCCGGAGAACCCCATGAAAAAAATCACCTTGATGCTCACATCCGCCATCGCCACTGCCGCCATCGCCCACGATGGCCATGGCTTGGGTGGCAGCGCCCACTGGCACGCCACAGACGTGCTCGGTTTTGTGGTGGCTGCCGCCTTGGTGGCCATGGCCTTTTACTTTGGCAAAAAGTGAGGCCCACATGACCCCCGGTGAACTGTTGATCGACCCCGGCCAGCACGCCCTGAACGTGGGCCGCCGCACCTGCACCCTGGTGGTGCAAAACGCCAGCGACCGCCCCATCCAAGTGGGCTCGCATTACCACTTTGCCGAAACCAATGCGGGCCTGAGCTTTGACCGCGCTGCTGCACGCGGCATGCGCCTGAACATCGCGTCGGGCATGGCCGTGCGTTTTGAGCCTGGCCAACAACGCACGGTGGAGCTGGTGGATTACGCGGGCGACCGCAGGGTATACGGCTTTCGGGGCCTGACCCAAGGCGCACTCGACGCGCAAAAAAAACAAGGCAACTGACATGGCCCACATCGACAAACGCGCTTACGCCGAAACCTTTGGCCCCACCGTGGGCGACCGGGTGCGCCTGGCCGACACGGCCTTGGTGATCGAGGTGGAAAAAGACTTCACGCTGCAAGCGGGCAGCTACGGAGAAGAGGTGAAATTTGGCGGCGGCAAAACCATCCGCGATGGCATGGCGCAGTCGCAACGCACGAACGCCGCCCACGGAACGGGCCCTGAATCGCCTGGCGCGATGGACTGCGTGCTCACCAACGCCCTCATCATCGACCACTGGGGCATCGTCAAAGCCGACATTGGCCTCAAGGGCAACCGCATCGCCGCCATTGGCAAGGCGGGCAACCCCGACACACAGCCTGGGGTGGACATCGTCATTGGCCCCGGCACCGAGATCATCAGCTGCGAAGGTCTGATCGTGACCGCAGGCGGCATCGACTGCCACATCCACTTCATCTGCCCACAGCAAATCGACGAGGCTCTCGCCAGCGGCGTGACCACCATGATGGGTGGCGGCACGGGCCCCGCCACCGGCACCTTTGCCACCACCTGCACACCCGGCCCCTTCAACATCGAGCGCATGATGCAGGCAGCCGACGCCTTCCCGATGAACCTGGGCTTTTTTGGCAAAGGCAATGCCAGCTTACCCGCTGCGCTGCATGAGCAAATCAACGCGGGTGTGATTGGCATGAAGCTGCACGAAGACTGGGGCAGCACCCCATCGGCGATCAGCAATTGCCTGGATGTGGCCGACGAAACCGACATCCAGGTGGCCTTGCATTCGGACACGCTCAATGAATCGGGTTATGTGGAAAACACCATCGCAGCAGCCCGAGGCCGTGGGCTGTGCGCCTTCCACACCGAGGGCGCAGGCGGCGGCCACGCGCCCGACATCCTGAAGGTGGTGGGCGAGGCGAACTTCTTGCCCAGCTCGACCAACCCGACCATGCCCTACACCCACAACACGCTCGACGAGCATGTGGACATGCTCATGGTCTGCCACCACCTGGACCCGGCCATTGCCGAAGACCTGGCCTTTGCCGAGAGCCGCATCCGCAAGGAAACCATTGCGGCCGAAGACATCCTGCACGACCTGGGCGCCATCAGCATGATGAGCAGCGACAGCCAGGCCATGGGCCGGGTGGGCGAGGTCATCATCCGCACTTGGCAGACCGCGCACAAAATGAAGCAGCAGCGCGGCAGCCTGCCCGGCGACACGGATCGACACGACAACGCTCGCGTCAAGCGCTACATCGCCAAATACACCATCAACCCGGCCATTGCGCACGGCATCAGCCACGAGGTCGGCAGCATCGAAGTGGGCAAATGGGCTGATCTGGTGATCTGGAAGCCCGCGTTCTTTGGCATCAAACCCGCCATCGTCATGAAGGGCGGCTTCATCGCACTGGCCGCCATGGGCGACCCCAATGCGTCCATCCCCACGCCGCAGCCCGTGCATTACCGCCCGATGTTTGGCAGCTTTGGCGGGGCGCTGTCTCGCGGCTCGCTGACCTTTGTGTCGCAGGCGGGTTGGCAAGCGGGTGTTGGGGCGCGTTATGGCCTGGCCAAAACACTCAGCGCCGTAAAAAACATCCGCCAAGTGCGCAAGCAGGACATGGTCCACAATGCCTATCTGCCCCGCATGGAGATAGACCCCCAGACCTATGCGGTGCGGGCTGACGGGCTGTTGTTGGTGTGCGAACCGGCTACCAGCCTGCCCATGACCCAACGCTACTTTTTGTTCTAAAGGCCCATGTCCGCTCTGCTCATTTGCTCCAAACTCATGCCCCAAGGCCGTGGCCTGGCCCGTGTGCTGATCCAGCGCGCCAGCACCATCACGCTCGACTGGGACACCCGCCAGAAAAGCCGCTTTGACGCGACCGACAGCGCGGGCCGCCAACTGGGTGTGTTCTTGCCGCGTGGCACCGTGGTGCGCGGCGGCGATGTGCTGGTGGCCGAAGACGGCTCGCTCGTGCGCGTGCAAGCCGCGCCACAAGCCGTGCTGCGCATCACCGCCTGCACCGAGCATGGCTCGCCCTTTGACCTGACCCGCGCCGCCTACCACCTGGGCAACCGCCATGTGCCCATCGAGTTGCAACCCGACCACCTGAAGATCGAGCCCGACCATGTACTGGCTGACATGCTGCGCGCCATGCACATGACGGTGGTGGCCGTGTCCGAAGCCTTTGAGCCTGAGAGCGGTGCGTATGGCGACCATGGCGCACCCTCACATGGGCATGGGCACAGCCACGAACACGGCCCTGCGGGTCATGCGCACGCAGCCCAAGCCGAGCCCCATGTGCATGGGCCCGAATGTCAACACGAACACGCAGCGCCTGCAGCCAAGCCGCCAGCTGGCAAACGCATCGCCATCCCAGTCCGTGCAGCCCCTGCCGCACCGCATGTGCACGGCCCCGATTGCAACCATGGGCACTGAGACTGCGCCCTCCGGCCTGCTGCAACTGATCTGGCTGGCCTCGCCAGCGCTGCCCATTGGCGGCTTCTCGTATTCGGAGGGTCTCGAAGCGGCCATCGAGCAAGGCCTGGTGCACCACGAAGCCAGCGCCACCGACTGGGTGGTGGACCAACTGCACCTGACGCTGTCTCGCGGCGACATGGCTGTGCTGGCGCAAGCCATTCCCGCCTGGCAGCGCCATGACACCGCCCGGCTAAAAGCCCTGAACGATTGGGTGATGGCCACCCGCGAAACCGCCGAGATGCGCCTTCAAACCGAGCAGATGGGCCGCTCCTTGCTGGACTGGCTGCGCAACCTGCAGCAAGCCAGCGACGCACAGCTGCAATGCTGCGCCCGACTGCCCACCACCTACCCACTGGCCATGGCGCTGGCTTTGTCGCTGGCGCAAGCACCACTTGACCAGGCCCTTCAAGCAGGTGCCTTTGGCTGGGCCGAAAACATGACCCAAGCCGCTCTCAAGGCCGTGCCCTTGGGCCAAAGCGCCGGACAGCGCATGCTGGCGCGGCTGGCCCGCGAAATTCCGCAAGCGGTGCAAACCGCCTTGCACCTGAACGACGAGGACCGCCAGGCCTTCAGCCCCATGCTGGCCATCTTGTCGTCCCGCCACGAAACCCAATACTCCCGGATCTTCCGCTCATGACTTCAGCACTGCACCACATCCCGAACCGCACGAAAAAACTGCCACCCCTGCGCGTGGGCATTGGCGGACCCGTGGGCTCCGGCAAAACAACGCTGCTTGAGATGCTGTGCAAAAACATGCGCGAGCGCTGGGACCTGATCGCCATCACCAACGACATCTACACCAAGGAAGACCAGCGATTGCTGACGGTGAGCGGCGCGCTTGCAGCAGAGCGCATCATGGGCGTCGAAACCGGCGGCTGCCCCCACACCGCCATCCGCGAAGACGCGTCCATCAACCTCGAAGCGATTGACCGCATGCTGGAGAAGTTCCCCAATGCCGACGTGGTCTTCATCGAGAGCGGCGGCGACAACCTGGCGGCCACCTTCAGCCCCGAGCTGAGTGACCTCACGATCTACGTGATCGACGTGGCGGCTGGCGAGAAGATCCCGCGCAAGGGCGGCCCCGGCATCACCAAGAGCGATCTGTTCGTGATCAACAAAACCGACCTGGCCCCGCATGTGGGGGCCGACCTGCAAGTCATGCGCGATGACACCCAGCGCA
>NZ_JAFEIF010000032.1 GCF_017848645.1 Limnohabitans sp.
AACTTAACCCGCGCCTCAACCACCGCGCTGAGCCGCCGCCAGTGGTTGCTGGGCTCGGCAGGTGCTGCCGTTTTGGCCAGCGCCGCGCCCGCTGCCCAGGCGGCCAAAACCAAAACGCAGGCGCACATCGTGATTTTGGGTGGTGGCTTGGGTGGCATTGCCGTGGCCAACCGGCTCCATGCCTTGCTCGACGGGGCCAAGATCACCCTGATCGACCGCAAGGAAGAACACAACTACCAGCCCGGGTACACCCTGGTGGCCACGGGCGTGTGGCCCGTGAGCAAGGTGCGCGACCGCAATGCTGACTTTCACCCGCCGCAGCTCAACTGGATCAAGGACATGGTCAGCGAGCTGGACCCGGCCAGCAATACCGTGGTCACGGCGTCGGGCCAGCGCGTTCCATACGACTATCTGGTGGTGGCCATGGGCACGCACCAGGACTGGTCGCTGATCGAGGGCATGGATGTGAACGCGATTGGCCAAAAGGGCCTGACCAGCGTCTACCCCAGCCCCGAGGCGGCGCAGGCCACTTGGGCCAGCATGGACGCGTTTCGGCGCAAGGGCGGCAACGCGGTGCTGACGCTGCCGGCCACGCCGCTCAAGTGCGCGGGCGCGCCCCTCAAGATGACCTTCATGCTGCGCGACCGCTTGGCGCAATCGGGCACGTTGGGCCAATCCAAAGTCACGTTTTACTCGGCGCTGGGCAATGTGTTTGGCGTCAAGGTGGTCAACGACAACGTGCTCTCGCGCTGGAGCGATCTGGGCATCGCGGTCGAGACCACACAAAAGCTGCAGGGCATCGACATCGGTGCGCAGCGGGCGCGTTTTGTCTCGCCCGAAGGCACGAGCACCGAGGTGCCTTACGACTTCATCCATGTGGTGCCGCCCATGCGTGCGCCCGATGCGGTCAAGAATTCCGACCTGGCCTGGAAAGAGGGCCCCTTTGCCGCAGGCGGCTGGCTGGAGGTGGACAAGGACACCCTGCAACACCGCCGCTATCCCAACGTGTTTGGCGTGGGCGATGTGAACGGCACACCACGTGGCAAGACGGCGGCCACCGTCAAAAAGAGCGCACCCATCGTGGCCGAGCACTTGGTGGACGTGATCGCGGGCCGCACGCCCGGCCAGAAGTTTGACGGCTACACCTCGTGCCCGCTGATCGTGAAAGAAGGCTCGGCCATGCTGATCGAGTTCGACTACGCAGGCAACCTCACGCCATCGCTGCCCATGATCGATCCGCTGCAGGCGAGCTATTTCGCCTGGCTGATGAAATACCGCATGCTCAAGCCTGCCTACATGGCGACGCTCAAGGGCCGGGTTTGAAGCCCATTCACAACATCAGGAGACGCACATGTATGAAATCTGGCTGGCGATGAACATCGCCTACGAAATCGCTTGGGACCTGTGGCCGGCGCTGTTGCCTTTGGCGCTGGTGTGGGCGGCGGTCATGCTGATCAACCGCAAGAAGCTGGCGCTCGTCAGCGCCTCAACGCTGGCAGCCTTGGCCGTGCTGGTGACGCTGGCGGCGGTGTTGGCGTTGCCGTCTTTGTTCAAGTCCACACTGGCCGACATGGGCTATGGGGTGGACTGGGCCGCTTTGCTGGGCATGGCCGCAGGTGTGGGTGTGGCGGCAGCGGTGCTGCTGTGGCCGGTGCTGGCCATGCGCCAGCGCTGAGGCCTCAATGAGCGTTCAAGCGGGACGACGTCTGGGGGCGCCGGGCCGTTCAACGAGTGGCTCAACGCCCTGTTTTGCGCGATCCCCATTGGTCCATCAGGCGCTGGTCGCTGGCGCTTTCGGCTTCGACGCTGTCTTGGGGCAGCTGGCGCAGGCAATCGGCCAGCGCTTGCGGGTCCAGTGGGACGGTCGGGGTGGGTGCGGCCACCACTTGGGGCGATTTGCCGTCCCAAGCAAAGGGGTTGCGGAATACGGGCGGCTCGGGTTTGCAGTCGTCCCTGTAAATGGGAGGCCCGTCGTTGGCAAAAGGTGAAAACGAAATCGTCTTGTCAAAAATCAGCGGCTTGCCCGTGGGGGTGGGCGGCAGCGGTGGCATGTTTTGTATGGCTTGGCGGGCGAGTTGTTCGGCCACGGCAGAGGTGGTCCACAGGGTTTGCAGCTGCGTCAAGCGGCCGTCGGGTGCGATCTCGATGCGAAAGCGCACCACGCCCTGGTCGGGGCCTTCGACGGCTGTGCCCATCATGCTGCGCACTTGCTGGCCCCAGCTGTAGCGGTAGCCCTTGCTGTTTTTGTTCGTGTAGTTCGCGGCAAAAGCCCATTCTTCGGCGGTGGGTGGCGGGGGCGCGGCCATGCTGGTGCGAGGGCGATCGGGCAAGGACGCTGGGGCAGGGGCCGCCAAAGCCTGGTTGGGCGTGGGCGATGCGTTTGGCGATGTTTGGGGCGCTGATGGCGGTTCATTCAGCGGCTGGCGCGGTGGCGGGATCAGCGCCAGAAAGACGATTTTTTCAAGTTTTTGGGGTGCCTCGGCTGGGCTGATGTATCTGAATCCGTATCCGCCGGCCAACAGCCACACCCCCGCATGCAGAGCCAGCGTGAGGACAAGCGCGAAGATATGTTGGTTTCTGAACATGGGCGCAGAGGCCATTGTTGGAGGTCTTGCAGCCATTCAGCGACAATATTCGTTTTGGCTGATATTACCTGACGAAGTGGAGGCCCTTGAGCTTGCACACCCAGGGTCCGATGCAACACCAGCCCCAGAAGGAAGTCCCATGCACATCGAATCGTTTTTTGACCCGGCCACCTTCACCTTCAGCCACCTGCTGGCCGATTTGGCCACCCGGCAGTGCGCCCTGATCGACAGCGTGCTGGACTATGACCCCAAATCGGGCCGCACCAGCACCGCAAGTGCCGACCAGTTGGTGGCGCGTGTGAAGGCGCTGGACCTGCGCGTGCAGTGGATTTTGGAGACGCATGTGCACGCCGACCATTTGTCGGCCGCGCCCTATTTGCAAAAGCAGCTGGGCGGTCAACTGGCCATTGGTGCGCACATCACCACGGTGCAAAACGTCTTTGGCAAGCTGTTCAACGCGGGCACCGAATTCGCCCGCGACGGCAGCCAGTTTGACCGCTTGCTGAGCGATGGTGAGGATTTTCAGATCGGTGGCTTGCAGGTGCGGGCCATGCACACCCCGGGCCACACCCCTGCCTGCATGACTTATGTGGTGACGGACCCGAGCGCAGAGCCCGCACGGCAGGTGGCCTTTGTGGGTGACACCTTGTTTATGCCCGACTACGGCACCGCCCGATGCGACTTTCCTGGGGGCAGTGCCAATGTGTTGTTCCAGTCCATCCAGAAAGTGCTGAGTCTGCCGGACAGCACCGAGCTGTTTTTGTGCCATGACTACCCGCCAGAGTCCCGCCAGCCCCAGTGCGTGACCACCGTGGCCGAGCAGAAAAAGGCCAATGTGCATGTGCACCAAGGCGTGAGTGAGGCCGAGTTTGTGGCCATGCGTGAAAAGCGCGATGCCACCTTGTCCATGCCCGTGCTGATCCTGCCTTCGGTACAAATCAACATGCGCGCTGGCCACATGCCGCCGCCCGAAGACAACGGCCAGCGTTACCTGAAGATTCCATTGAACGCACTGTGAAACCTCTAGGCTTGCCACTAACGAAGCTTGCCCAACTGTCTGCGCCAGCATGAGCCGGCGCAAGCCGAGGTCACGTGGCTGATTCGCGTAGGCTCAGCCCTCACTGCGCAGTTTGTCGTGGATGCGCTTGTTGGTGCGCCACACCAGCCACAGCACCAGGGGCACAAAAGCGCCTGCGGCCATTTCGGGGTGGATGGGCAGGCCAGCGGCTTTGGCGGCTTTGCCCAAATACAGCAAGAGGCTGATGACGTAGTACGAAATGGCCGCGATCGACAGACCTTCCACCGTGGTTTGCAAGCGCAGCTGCAGCTCTTGGCCTTTGGTGAGTTTGGCCAGCAACTGGCTGTTTTGTTCTTCGGTCGCGATGTCCACGCGCGTGCGCAGCAAGGCGCTGGTGCGGCTGATGCGCTCGGACAGATTGGACAGGCGCTGCCCCGTGGCGGCCACGGTCGCCATGGCAGGCGACAAGCGCCGCCGCATGAATTCACCAATGGTTTGGGTGCCGCTGATGGGTGATTCGCGCAGCTCGGTGATGCGCTCGCGCACCAGCTTGTCGTAGGCGGCGGTGGCGGCAAAGCGAAAGGCGTGTTCGGCGGTGATGAGTTCGACCGAGGCGGCCAGACCGATCAGGCGGTCGAGCATGGTTTGGTCTTGTGCGGCCTTGTTTTGCAAGGCGGCCGTGATGTCGGCCAGTTCGCGTTCGGCCAGACCCAGTTGCGCGCCCACGGACTTGGCGACGGGCAAACCGCGCAGAGCCATCAGGCGGTAGGTTTCCAACTCCAGCAAGCGCTGCGATATGCGCCCGCCCCGCGAGTCGCTGGTGGATTCTGGGGCCAGCACCAAGATGCGTTCAAAGCCGCTGGGGCGCAAATGGAAGTCGGTCACCACCAGCGAGTGCGCGGGGTTGCCCATGCGCGAGGCCACCACGGTGTCTTCGCCAAACCATTTCTGCGCTTTGCGCAAGGATTGTTGAGACTCGCTCAAATCGTCGTGCAGCATGATGAGTTCAATGGCCGCGAAGGTCCGCCCGGGAATGGCGGCCAGCCAACCATCGGGCAAGGCCAAGTGGCTCAGCAGATGGGTGTCTTGGGACTCCAGGTCCACGCCTTGCGGCAGCGCTTGCACCAGTGAGTAGCGGGTGAATTCGGTATGACGCTCCCACTTGAGGGTGTAAGCGCCCAGGCGCAGGCGCACAAAGTTGCCTTGAATCTCTTCGAACAACAAATCAGGATGCAGGCGCTTGAGGTGCTCCCATTCCTGCTCGCGGCTGACCCCGCTGTTGAACACACCGACCAGCACAATGAAGGCCGGCAAATGGATGCGGGCGCTGGGTCGGGCGTGGACCTCGTTGTGCAATTCGATGCGCAAGGCGTCATCAACAGGCAGGTTGTTCATGGGAATGCTCTGGTGGTCTGGGCGGGCCCGATGGCTCATTCTAGCGAGCGGTTCGGGTGCCAAGGTCCAACCAAGTCTGCGTCTTGTTGAACGTGCTCATGATGGGCCTTTCTGCCGCCAGGCCAGCAGGGCCTACATCGCCATGTGCAACTGAAACACCGAGTTGGGGGCCTTGGGCACCAGGGGGGCAGCCAGGGGTTTGAACTTGAAGCGGTTGACCACAGGCGTTTCAATCGGTGCTTGCAGCGCGTGCGTGGTCACGAAATCCGACAAGGAGAACTGGCTCAGCGTGCCGATGATCACCTGCTCGAGGCCCCATTCGAAGTCTGCAGCGTCGATGGGCTGCGCTTCGCTGCCTTGCTGAGCCAAGGTGGGCTCGAACACGGCTGCGATGTCCCACATCGAAATCAGCGCCAGGTCGCCCCGAATTTCGTAGCCGCCCCCCGGGCCTTTGCGGGAGGACACGATCTGCTGGTCTTTGAGTGGTTTGAGGATGCTTTCCAGGTTGGAGACAGACAGCTGCAAGCGCTGGGACAGCTCGGTGGTGGAGACGCGGCCCAGGTTTTGCTGTGCGGCGATCAGCACGCACACGTCCATGGCGTTGATGGTTTTGTTCGAAATCATTTGTTGAACCCCCAGTGAGGAGAATTTTGCGACCAATAACTCCTCAAATCCATGATTTTTTGGTTTTTAAGAGTATTTCGACATAAGATCTACGCAATACCTGAACAAAGAAAGCCTCTGTGCCCCATATTCCCAGCGCTCAGTCCCCGCTCTACCGCATCGGTGCCGTCTCCAAAGTCACCGAGATTCCGGTCTCCACTTTGCGCATCTGGCAAACGCGTTATGGGGCTTTCACCCCCGTCAAGACCGAGGGCAACCAACGCCTGTTTGCCGAGCACGATGTGTCCAAGGCGCTCTTGCTCAAGCAGCTGTCGGGGGCGGGGCATGGCATTGGCAGCATCGCTCGTCTGGATCTGGCCCAGCTGCGCCAGCTGTGCCACCCCGACCATCAGGCCCAGCCGCCCCAGGCACTGGCCCAGCCCGTGTGCCTGGCCGTGGTGGGTTTGGGCCTGGCCAACCGCATCGAGTCGCGGCAGTTCGCAGCGGTGTTGAGCCAGCACCGCATTCAGGTCACCGATGTGCTCGATGACCTGGCCGCCGCGCGTCACGCGCCTTTGTCAGACAAGCCGCAAGTGCTGCTGATCAAGGTCAACTCGCTGCAGGACTCGGTGTTCGAATCGATCCAGGCGCTAATGCAGCGCCAGCCGTTTGCGCAGACCATCGTGCTCTACCACTTCGCACCCGACAAGATCGTGCAAGCCATGAAGCTGGCGGGTTTGACGGTCCGGCGCGACCCGATCTCGGACAGTGAGTTGGCCGAGTTGCTGCAGTCGATTTTGTTTGTGGACCGCGACCGGGCCCAGGCCTATGGCCACCAGGGGGCGGTGATCACCGGGCGCAAATACTCGGACGACACTTTGCGGCGCGTGGCGGGTATCTCGACCAATGTGCTGTGCGAGTGCCCCAAGCATGTGGCCGAACTGATCGCGCAGTTGGCCAGCTTTGAGGCCTACAGCCAGGAATGCCTGAACAAGAACACCGAAGATGCGCACCTGCACTCGTATTTGCGCGCCATCTCGGGTTCGGCACGCAGCTTGTTCGAAAACGCTCTCGAAAAAATCGCACAGCACGAGGGGATTGATTTGCGTGAAGCCACCCCGCTAAATTCGCCGGGCGAGCACAACCGCAGCCGCTGATCCCGAACCGACCACCGCACACCACAGGCGCAACAACCAGGGGGTGTGCGGGCCTGCAAGCGCAGTGGCTTCGTCGCGGTGGTGCTGTTCGTCGGCTTGGCAGCGCAGCAACAAAGGCAGCAGGCCATCTGGGCCGCCGTGCACCTGCAGGTGGTCTATTTGTTGTTGGTAATGCACGTCTACGAAGGTCTCGACCGCGGCGATGGTGCCGTAGACGGCGCGGCGGCCAAACAACGCGGGCAGCGCTCCGGTCAGCCAACCTGCCATGCGCCAGGGCAGCAGCAAGCGGCTGCGAAGTGCAGGGGGAAGCCACTCTTCCACCAGCTTCAGATGCTCGGCTTCGGTGTCGCCATGTGCGCGAGCAAAGGCCAGCAACTCGGCATCTTGCCGCCAGCGAGCCACGACAGTGATACCTTGGTAGATGTAAACAGCCCCAGTCTCGCCGGCGTGATCGGAGCGCAGTTCTTGCACCATGTGTCTCGACAGCTTGTTGGAGGGATGTTCAGGCGGTGCAGGTTTTTTCACGTCAGGGCTTGGGTGGAGGTCGTGTTTCGACCAAGGGCTGCATCCTATCGGTCAAACCTTGTCCCTGAGCCGCCGGGGTGCATCGGTGCGGCTGCGTGTGTGGACACCGCCCGGCTGCATAGCGCAAAGGTCGGCGCAGAACGCCTCGACCATAACGCCCCAACCTGAACGCCTTACTCTTCGAGCAAGCTGCGCAGCATCCAGGCGGTTTGCTCGTGCACGGCAATGCGCTGGGTCAGCAAGTCGGCGCTGGGCTCGTCCTTGGCTTGTTCCACCACCTCGTACAAGCCGCGTGCAGTGCGGGCCACGGCTTCGTGCCCTTGCGCCAGGATGGCGACCATCTGAAGTGCTTTGGGGGGCAGGGCGGGTGCGTCGGGCAGCGAGCTGAGTTTGGCAAACTGGGCATACGAGCCCGGCGCCGGGTGGCCCAGCGAGCGGATGCGCTCGGCAATCGGGTCCACCGCGTTCCACAATTCGGTGTACTGCAGCATGAACATGGCGTGCAGGCTGTTGAACATGGGGCCGGTCACGTTCCAGTGGAAGTTGTGTGTGGTCATGTACAGCGTGTAGGTGTCGGCCAGCAAGTGGCTCAAGCCCTCGGTGATGGCCTGGCGGTGCGATTCAGAGATGCCGATGTCGATTTTCATAATGTTTCCTTGTGGTTAAAAAAATGATCAACCCAGACTGGTGTCGAGCACCATCATGAGCGCGAAGCCTGCCATCAGGCCCAGGGTGGCGGTGGTTTGGTGTCCGTTGCGGTGGGTTTCGGGAATCACTTCGTGCGACACCACAAACAGCATGGCGCCTGCAGCCAGACCCAAGCCCACGGGGTAGGCCAGCGCTGAGTGACCCACCAAGCTGACCCCGATGAGAGCGCCAATGGGTTCGAGCAAGCCTCCCAGAGCAGCAATGCTTACGGCCTTCCAGGCGGGGGTGCCGATGGCCCGCAAAGTCATGGCCACGGCCAGGCCTTCAGGGATGTCTTGCAGGGCGATGGCCGTGGCCAGTGGCAGGCCGACCGACAAGTCGCCTTGCGCAAACCCGACCCCTACAGCCATGCCTTCGGGCAGGTTGTGGATGGCCACGGCCATCACGAACAGCCACACGCGCTGGCAGCGGTCATGGCCGGGGCCACAGGGGCCGGTTTTGTCGTGCTCGTGGGGTGTGAAAGCGTCCAGACCCAGCATGAGCAAAACGCCCAAGCCCATGCCCAGCACCACCAGGCCTGCGCCCGTGAGGGCATGGCCCGTCAGTTGGGTGCCCGCTTCGATGCCGGGCAGCAAGAGTGAAAAAGCCGCAGCAGCCAGCATCATGCCCGCGGCCATGCTCAGCATGGCGTCCTCGTGTTGGGCTTTCAGGCTCTTCAGGAAAACAGCGGGCAAAGCCCCGATAGTGGTGGCGGCCAGGCCTGCGCTGCCGCCCCACAATGCCCAGCGCACCACCTCGTGTTGTGTGGCCTCGGCCAGCCAGACCTGGCCTTGCAGCAGCAAGACCCATATGCCCGCCAATGCAATGCCCAAGCCCAGCAAGACCCGTGGGCGTTGGCGAGCGTGTTGGGCCAACAAGTCGGGCCAGGGCAGGGGGTGAAGGGATAAGGAGGTCATGGTTGAGTTTGTTGTTCAATGGCGTAATGATAGCTTTAATAAATCAAAAAACTATTTTGTTTTATCTAAACTATCGTTAGTCAAAAACTATGACCCCAAGCCTGCATTCAAGCTGCTGGCCATGCGTTTGTCTGTTCGGCAGGACGCCTGGCTTGTCGGGCATGGCGCAGGGAGAGGTCTTTTTGCCCAGGAGCCAAGTGGCGCAGTGCGTGGCCGAGATCCCCATGCAAGCCGATCAGACGGTCTTGTTGATCTGAGCATCCAAAGCGGCTCACCTGCCGTGACCCAGGCGCTGGAAGGGCTGGGCTTCACCAACATCCGACATGTACATGGTGGCAGGCACGAGTGGGCCAAGCGCGGTTGGCTCTTGGTCAAGCCGGAAAATCTGGAGGGGCCGTCCAGGTGATCAGCTTGTCAGCCAAGAGACGTCCCCAGCCTACTTTTTGACCGCTGCTTGGTGCAAGACTTGAATGAATGTCGGCCGTTGGTGCCTGGAGCGGCTGCGGTGCTACCGCTCAATTCCTGGGTGGACGCAAATCAGGCGGAGCTTGGGTTTCAAGCGAACTTGGTCAGCATTTCCGCCACGTGCTCGGGCGACTGATCCCCTTGCTCGATCATGCAGCCGACCATGGAGAAAAAGGATTTGTCCAGCGCCTTGCGGGCGGCGGCCATTTGTTGGGCAATTTTTTCGCAATCGGCATCGGCTTCGATGAGTTTTTGCAAACCGCGAAGCTGCCCTTCAATGCGGGCCAAGCGGGCGCACAGGTTTTTCTTTTTCTCGGCGTTCACGATTCGGCTCATGCAGGTCTCCTGAGTGGCCCTTGAGTGGAGGGTAGGGCTGTTGGAGCGCCATGATAGCTTTTTGTGATGCGTTCAGATTCAGGACGTGGGTTGGTGCGTCCAGCGGCGACTGAGCATGCGGGGGTGCATGCCTAGCGAAATGCCCGAGAGGTCAACCCGGCGTGAACAAGGCCCGGTCGCTGGAAGTTTGTTCGTATTGCCGCGCGATGTTGGCGCAGACCAGGTCGCACAGGGCGTAGATGGAGGGATCGCTCACTTTGTAGAACACACTGGCGCCCCGGCTCTCGCGCGCGACGATGCCGTGCTGCGCCAAGTGAGACAAGTGGCGTGACACGTTGGCCGCCGAGTAACCCGAAAGCTGGGCCAATTCGCCCACGTTGTGTTCGGTGTCGCGCAGCAGATTCAGGATTTTCAGGCGTGTGGGCTCCGACAGCGCCTGGAAATAGGCCGCAATCTGATCGAGGGCTTTGGCTGGCAGGTCTTTCATGAGCGCTCCATTACACAACAAATCAAGCGATTGCCGGACACTGTTTGACGTGTTGCTGAAGTTCATTGTATCATTGCGCATATAAGCAAACAACTAAATGCGCAAAATCAACGGTTTGACGGAGAAGCTTTGATGAACAGACGATTGATACTGGCCTCGGCCATGGCACTGACTGGTTTGACCAGCGTCCCAGTTTGGGCCAATGCCGATGCGGCAGCGGTCAAAAGTGTGGCCGCCCAAGCCAGTGCGGCGGGTGCTCAAGAGGTGAGCCTGGATGCGGTGGTCGAGGCGGTGCGCCAGGCCACCTTGTCGGCCCAGGTCCCCGGGGCCATTGTCAGTTTGAACGTCAAGGCCGGTGACCGGGTGCGGGCCGGGCAAGAGTTGCTGCGTATTGATGCCAGCGCTGCCCAGCAAAACGTGGCGGGCAGCAACGCCCAGCTCGAAGCCGCGCAGGCCAATTTGCGCGTGGCCAGCAAAGAGCTGGACCGCCAAAAGCAACTCTTCCAGAAGCAGTACATCAGCCAGGGCGCACTCGAACGCGCCCAAGCCCAGTACGAAGCCGCTCAGGCGCAGGTGAATGCCCAGCAAGCCCAAACCCGCGCGGCCCAAACCCAGACGGGTTTCTTCAGCGTGCGTGCCCCCTTTAATGGCGTGGTGTCCGATGTGCCCGTCACCTTGGGTGACATGGCCATGCCGGGCCGCCCCTTGATGACCTTGCACGACCCCTCGGCTTTGCGCGTGAGCGCGGCGGTGCCGCAGTCGATGATTCAAGGTGTTCGCAACCAGTTGAAATCGGTGCGTTATGAGATCGCGGGCCACACCAGCGTGGCAGCGGCCAGCGTGCAACTGATGCCTGCTGTAGACCCGGTGACGCACACCGCACAGTTGCGTGTGGCATTGCCAGCGGGCGTTGAGGGCTTGGTGCCCGGCATGTTCGCCCGGGTTTGGGTGCCTGGCAGCTCGGCCAGCGCTGCGGCCCAGAACGGAGCCAAGGATGCAGCCCAAGCCGGCCGCGTTTTCTTGCCGCTCACAGCCATCGTGCGCCGCGCCGAAATGACCGGTGTTTACGTGATGGACGCAAAAGGCCAACCGCGTTTGCGCCAAGTGCGCTTGGGGCGCACCACTGGTCAGACCGTCGAGGTGCTGTCCGGTGTGAGCGCGGGTGAGCAGGTGGTGACCGAGCCCGCCAGCCTTGGCAAGAAACTCTGAAAGAGAATCCCATGAGCGAGCACAAAATGGGCATTTCAGGCCGCATCGCGGCGATGTTTCAGAGCGCGCAGATCACGCCTTTGCTGGCGCTGGTGGCGTTTTTGCTGGGCGTGTTTGCCGTGATGGTGACGCCCCGCGAAGAAGAGCCACAAATCAACGTGACCATGGCCAATGTGATCGCGCCGTTCCCGGGTGCATCGGTGCGCGATGTGGAGCAAATGGTGGCGATCCCGGCCGAGCAGGTGCTCTCCAAAATCGCGGGTGTCGAGCATGTGTATTCGGTCTCTCGCCCCGGCGTGGCCATCCTGACGGTGCAGTTCAAGGTGGGCGTGCCGCGCACCGAGGCGCTGGTCAAGTTGCACGACACGATCCGCGAAAATTCTGACTGGTTGCCCCGCAACCTGGGTCTGCCTGAACCTTTGATCAAGCCCAAGGGCATCGACGATGTGCCCATCGTATCGCTTACCTTGCATGGCAAAAATGCAGACGTGAGCGCCTTTGATCTGGAGCGCGTGGCGCACAGCATCGAGGCCGACATCAAGCGCGTGCCTGGCACCCGCGATGTGGTCACCATCGGTGGTCCGCGCCGCGCGGTGTTGGTGCAGATCGACCCGCAGCGCATGAACGGCTCGGGCGTGACGGTGCACGACTTGCGCATGGCCTTGCAGTCCGCCAACCTCGGCTTGTCAGTCGGTGAATTGTTGGGTGCCAACCAGAGCGTGGCCATCGAAGCCGGCCCACACCTGGCGCAAGCCAGCGACGTGGCCGATCTGGTCGTGCAAGTGGTGCAGGGCAAGCCCGTCTTCTTGAAAGACGTGGCTGACGTGAAAGACGGCCCCATGCCGGCTGAGCGTTATGTCTGGCACGGCAACAACGCCCAAAATGGCGGCGAGGAGTTTGCCGCCGTGACGCTGTCGATCACCAAAAAATCGGGCGAAAACGCCATCGATGTGGCCAATGGCGTCAAGAGCCGCGTCGAGAAGCTGCAAGGCACGGTGATCCCTGACAACGTGCAGGTGGTGGAGACCCGCAACTACGGTGAAACCGCCAACGACAAGGCGCAAAAACTGATTCAGAAGCTGCTGTTTGCCACCGCTTCGGTCGTGGCGCTGGTGTTCATGGCGCTGGGCCGCCGCGAGGCGGCCATCGTCGGCGTGGCGGTCATCTTGACGCTGACGGCGACTTTGTTCGCCTCTTGGGCCTGGGGCTTCACGCTCAACCGCGTGTCGCTGTTTGCCCTGATTTTTTCCATCGGCATTTTGGTGGACGACGCGATCGTGGTGGTGGAGAACATCCACCGCCACCAGCAGCTGTACCCGGGCAAGAGCATCCGCGAGATCATCCCCGGTGCGGTGGATGAAGTCGGTGGCCCCACCATCTTGGCCACTTTCACGGTGATCGCGGCCTTGTTGCCCATGGCCTTTGTGAGCGGCCTGATGGGCCCCTACATGAGCCCGATCCCGATCAATGCCAGCTTGGGCATGCTGTTGTCGCTGGCCATTGCCTTTGTCATCACGCCCTGGTTGTCGGGCATGTGGATGAAGCCGTCTTCGGGTCATGCGCATGACGCGGCAGGCGGGCACAGCGGTCTGAGCGCCAAGCTCGAACCGTTGTTCGAAAAAATCTTCAAGCCTTTGCTCGACACCCAATCAGGTGGGCGCAACCGCAAGCTGCTGGGTTTGGGCATCGCGGGTTTGATCGCTTTGTCCTTGGTGCTGCCGGTCACTGGGCTGGTCATGCTCAAGATGCTGCCCTTTGACGACAAGTCGGAGTTTCAGGTGGTGGTGGACATGCCTGCGGGCACACCTTTGGAGAAAACCGCCGCAGTGATGCGCGAACTGGGCGGCCACTTGGCCACCGTGCCCGAGGTGACGCATTACCAAGCCTATGTGGGCACGGCTTCGCCGATCAACTTCAACGGTCTGGTGCGCCAGTACTACCTGCGTGCAGGCGCCGAGCTGGGTGATATTCAGGTGAATCTGGTGCGCAAGTCTGAGCGCAGCGACAAGAGCCATGTGATCGCTACGCGTGTGCGTCCGGCCTTGCAAGAGATCGGTCGACGTCACGGGGCCAACGTCAAAGTGGTGGAAGTACCACCAGGCCCGCCCGTGATGTCGCCCATCGTGGCCGAGATTTATGGGCCCGATGCCGAAGGCCGTCGCCAAGTGGCCAAGTTGGTGCGCGCCGTGTTCGAAAAGACCGAAGGTGTGGTGGACATCGACGACAGCTCGATTGCCGATGCACCGCGCAAGCTGCTGCTGGTGGACCGCCGCAAAGCGGCCGTGCTGGGTGTGTCGCAGCAAGCCATCGTGACCACCTTGCGTGCAGGTTTGGCGGGCGAGTCTGTCACGTATTTGCATGATGGCAGCAAGTACCCGGTGCCCGCCTTGATTCAGCTGCCCGAGCAGCTGCATGGCGATCTGGACGCCTTGCTGCAGCTGGGCGTGAAAAGCGCCACGGGCAAGGTGGTGCCCCTGCGCGAGCTGGTCACCGTGAGCGACACCCTGCGTGAGCAGCCTGTCATCCACAAAGACCTGCTGCCCGTGAACTTTGTGAATGCCGACATGGCCGGCAAAGTGGACAGCCCCTTGTACGGTTTGTTCAAGATGCGCGGCGACGTGGCCCAGATCAAAGGCCCGGACGGTGAGCGGATTGAAGAGTACTTCATCAGCCAGCCCGACGACGCCTGGCGCGGTTACAGCATCAAGTGGGATGGCGAGTCGCAAATCACGTATGAGACTTTCCGCGACATGGGCGCTGCCTATGGGGTGGGCCTGATCCTGATCTATTTGCTGGTGGTGGCGCAGTTTGGCTCCTACCTCACGCCTCTGATCATCATGGCACCCATTCCACTGACCATCATTGGCGTGATGCCAGGCCACGCCCTGCTGAATGCCCAATACACCGCCACCAGCATGATCGGCATGATCGCGCTGGCGGGCATCATCGTGCGCAACTCGATCTTGTTGGTGGACTTCATCAACCTGCAGGTGAACAGCGGCATGGACTTCAAGCGGGCGATTGTGCAGTCGGCCATCACCCGTGCCCAGCCCATCATGCTAACGGGCCTGGCGGCCATGATCGGGGCCTTCTTCATTGTGGATGACCCGATCTTCAACGGCCTGGCCATTTCGCTGATCTTTGGCATCTTTGTGTCCACCGTGCTGACGCTGGTCGTCATCCCGACTTTGTATTACGTGGCGTACCGCAAAAAGTACGGCGCTTGACTTGTTTCTTTCTTTCATCAACTGGAGTAAATCATCATGAAATCTTGGCAAATCGTTCGTTTGGTCGCTGGCTTTTTTGTCTTGTTGTCTTTGGCTTTGGGCGTGCAGGCCAGCCCCGTTTTTGTGAATGAGTGGTGGTTGGCTTTCACCGCGTTTGTGGGTTTGAATTTGCTGCAAAGCGCCCTGACCAAGTGGTGCTTGATGGAGACCATCTTGCGCAAATTCGGCGTCGAGTGCGGCTGCTGATCTGGCCGTCATGCCCGCCATGCGTTCGCCCTTGTTCAAACCCCGGCCCCTGAGCGGCTGGGTGCTGGCGGCCCTGCTGGCCAGTCCTTCCGTGCAGGCCTTGGATTTGTTGCAAACCTGGGAGCAGGCGCGTGCGCACGACCCACAAATGCAGGTGGTCGCCGCCACGCGCTCATCGGTGCAAGCCTTTGAAGCGCAAGCCCAAGCTTTGTGGCGACCGGTGCTGATGGGCAGCGCCACGGTGGGCGCCATGTCGGCGGACACCAGCATGCAGGGCGCACAGTTTTCAGCACCCGGTTTTGGGCAATCCGCTGGGGTGTCTTTCGCCACCTCGGCCAGTGCAGCCACCTCCACGCGTTGGTCGCTGCAGGCCAAACAGCCGCTTTATAGCCCCGAGCGCCAGGCCCAGCAAGCCCAGCTGCACACCGCAGCGGGCGTGGCCGAGCTGCGTGCCGACCTGGCCCAACAACAGTTCATGCTGCTCACAGCGCAAAGGTATTTCAATCTGCTGCTGGCCGAGCGCCAGGAGCAGGTGCTGAAAAACCAGTACGCCGCTGTGAGCCGCTCACTGACCGAAGCCAAAGACCGCTTTGCCTTGGGCGATTTGCCGGTCACCGACACGCACGAGGCCGCTGCCCGTGCCGAAGGCCTGAAGGCGCAGTTGCTGGCTGCTGGCAGTGAAGTGCAAATGGCCCGCAGTGTGTTGACCGACTCCACCCGGCTGGGTCCCGATGCTTTGAAGCCACTTTCGCCCAAGGGCGATGCGGCCGTCACTGCCGTGCCCGTTTTGGCGCAGGTGCTGGAGCAGGTGCGCGAGGCCAACACGGGCGTGCGCTTGCAAAAAGCCCAGCAAGACGTGGCCCAGGCGGAGCTTCAAAAGCACCAGCGCAGTGGCGGTGTCACGCTGGATTTGGTGGCTTCGGCAGGTCGTGAGCGCTTGAGCGGCGAGGGTGATTTCGGCCCATCGGCCAACAGCCAAGGCCAGCAGATGGTAGGCCTGAGCCTGAATGTGCCTTTGTACACGGGCGGCTGGCGCAGCGCCAAGCTGCAAGAAGCGGTGGATGCCCAGGCGCGGGCTGCAGCCGAAGTGGACTTGGCGGTGCAGCAAGCACAGCAGCAAGCCCGCTCCGTTTGGCTGGCGCTGGAGACAGGCCCCGCCCGTTTGGCTGCCCTCAAAGCTTCTTGGCAGGCCAGCACGGCACGTCTGGATGCCACCCGTTTGGGCCGTCAAGTGGGCGACCGCACCACGCTGGCGCTGCTGCAAGCCGAAAACGATGCCGCCCAAGCCGAGCTGGCCTGGCTGCGTGCACAGACCGAGTGGCTGCTCACCCGCTTGCAGCTCGACGCTTTGACTGGCAGCATGACGGTGCAAAGCCTGCAAGCCCTGAACGCCCAGTTGGCACCTTGAGCCCCCTAATTAGAAACTGAAGGAGACACCATGAAAACAGCCCACGACCTGGTTCTGCAAGCCAAGGCCAACGTCCGCGAGATCGCCTTGCAAGACGCCGAAGACGCCATTCGCCAAGCCGATGTCTTGATCGACGTGCGCGAGGCCGATGAGTTTGCCGCAGGCCACCTGCCGGGTGCCGTGCTGGTGCCCCGGGGCTTGCTCGAGTTCAAGCTCAGCGGCACGCCCGCATTGTCAGGCCGCGACCTGAAGGTCGTGCTGTACTGCAAGACCAGCGGCCGCGCAGCCTTGGCTGCTCAAACCATGCAGAGCATGGGTTACCTCAATGTGTCATCCATTGCAGGAGGTTTTGATGCTTGGGCTGCTGCTGGCAAAGCGGTGGTTAAACCCGAGCCGACTGCATTTGAGTGAGTCAGATGGCCGTGTTTTGGGGATGGCTTTGGGTCTTTTTACGGCTTGCCCTCAGTAAAATTCACCAGCCCAACTTGAGCGGTTTTTTTCAAAGCCGTCTTGATTTAGGTTAAATTAGCGGTTGGTTATATTAAAAACCCCTCACATGGAGCCCTCATGAAACTGATTTTTGCTGCTGCTGCCGTCTCTGCCCTGATGTCAGCCCCCGCCTTCGCCAACATGGACATGGCCAAGAAAAATGCTTGCATGGCCTGCCATGCAGTGGACAAGAAAATGGTGGGGCCTTCCTACCAGGATGTGGCCAAGAAATACGGCGGTCAAAAAGACGCGGCAGCAACTTTGGCCAAGAGCATCAAAGCCGGTGGTTCTGGCAAGTGGGGCCCAGTGCCCATGCCCGCCCAAGCGGCATTGAGCGATGCCGACGCCCTGACGCTGGCCACCTGGATTTTGGCTGGTGCCAAGTAAATCAAGCCCTTGCAGGCTTGATCGCCATGGCATGATTTAGAAAGCTCGATTGGTACTCGTGGCTTTTTTGCCGCTCAAGGGTCTGCCCTTGAGCGGCTTTTTTGATGGGAGACTTGAATGAACAACCGTAACAAGACCGCGATGGTCTGGATCAGTTCTTTTTTTGCAACAATCGTGCATGCGCAGCCGGCCATTTTCAAGGATGCCGACTACAAGCTGGGTGAGAAACTGATTGCCGAAAGCAAGTGTGTGGCCTGCCATGTCTCCAAAGTCGGTGGCAACGGCAGTGCCATTTACAAACCCCAAGGCCGCATCAACAACGCTTCATTGTTGCGCGGCATGGTGGAGCAATGCAACACAGAGCTCAACCTGGGCATGTTTCCAGAGGATGTGACTTCGGTGGCGGCAGTGCTCAACCGCGACCATTACAAGTTCAAATGAGGTTTTAAGTCTTCAGAGCCTTTGGGACTGACAGATACCTTACCCCGTGGGGTATAGGGTATCTGCCAATACCTTATTTTTTCCTGGTCATGGAAGATTGATGTCAATCCAGCAGGACACATGGTGTGTATCGCTGGGTTCCATCAATGCATGACCTCAGGAGAAAAAATCAATGCGCAAATCTTTCACATGGATGAAATGGGTCGTTCTGGCCAGCTCGATCTGGCTCACAGGCTGCGGAACCATCAGCACCCTCGGCAAACTTGAATCGGGCGCAGGCTCAGAAGCCAGCCGCATGTGGGACCGCTGGGTGGAAGGCGAGGGCGACATCGCCGTGGCCACCACTTGGGAGCGCAAGGTCAAGAAAGGAGTGACCGCCCAAGAGGTTGAGCAAGTCCTCAAACAAGTGGCCACCGAGCGCAACATGCGCGATGTCGGCACGCTGCCCCTGTCCAAAGAACTCGAAGCGCGTTCTGGCAAAAAAGAAAAGCTGCTGACGGTCTACTCCTTCTGCTCACCCGCCACCGCCCGCCGCATGGTGGACTTCAGCCCCCACATGGCCGCTTACCTGCCATGCCGCGTGTCGATGGTTGAAAAGGAAGACGGCCTTTGGCTCTACACCCTCAACATGGACATGATGGTCAAGATGGGCCGCAAGCTCCCCTCGCCCTTGAAAGAAGAAGCCAAAGCCGTGCGCGACACCATCTGGGAAATGATGGAACGCGGTAGCAAAGGCGAGTTCTGAGCGGTCAACACCAGGAGATCAACATGAAATCAATCAACACTTTGCGCGCCACCGTCGTGTCGGCTGTTTTGGCCACAGGTTCTGCTGCTTGGGCAACTGACGGTTACTTTCCGCATGGCTTTGGCATGAAGTCCAAGGGCATGGGTGGTGCTGCCGTGGCTGTGACCGACAACGCTTTTGCGGGCATCAACAACCCGGCCGCTTCCGTGTGGGCGGGCAACCGTGCCGATCTCGGTTTGGACATTTTCATGCCCAAGCGCAGTGCGGCACGCTCGGCCCCTGGCTTTGGCGGCATGCTTGAAGGTGATGTGACAAGCAGTGGCAGCGCCTTTGCAATTCCCGAGTTTGCCTACAACACCAAGATCGATGACCGCCGCAGTTGGGGTGTCACGGTCTATGGCAATGGCGGCATGAACACCGAGTTCGAGGGCGGCAATGTCATGTGCATGAACCCGAACAATGGTCAGCCTTATCAAGGCAACCTGTTGTGCGGCCAAGGCAAGCTGGGCGTCGATTTGATGCAACTGATCATCGCCCCTACATTTGCCTACAAACTTGACGCACAGCACTCGTTGGGCGTGTCGCCGCTCGTCGTGGTGCAGCAGTTCAGTGCCACAGGGCTGGATGCGTTTGCAGGTTTCTCCATGGCGCCGAGCAAAGTCAGCAACACTGGCACTGACCGCAGCACGGGCGTGGGGGTCCGTTTGGGCTACCTGGGTCAGTTGAGCGACAGCTTGAAGTTTGGTGCGACCTACTCGCCCAAAATCAAGATGGGCAAATTCGACGAATATGCCGGTCTGTTCGCAGGCTCGGGCTCCTTTGATATCCCTGAAAACTATGCTTTGGGCGTCAATGTCCAAGTGACCCCAGCGGTGTCGGTGGCGGCAGACTACTCACGCGTCAACTACAGCGGTGTGCTCTCCATTGGCAACCCCATGAGCAATTTGATGGCAGGTAACCCCATGGGTTCGCCCAATGGCCCGGGATTTGGCTGGTCTGATGTCAGCGTGATCAAACTGGGCGTGCAATGGCAAGCCACGCCGACCATGGTGTTGCGCGCGGGCTACAACCAGAGCACCAACCCGGTCAAGCCTGAGAACGTGACTTTCAACATCCTGGCGCCTGGCGTGATCAAGCAGCACTACACCGTGGGTGGCACCTATGCACTGAGCAAGGATGCCGAGTTCACTTGGGCTTACATGTACGCGCCCAAGAACACGGTCACCGGCCCTTCGATGTACAACATGCAAATGGGAACGACCACCATCACAGAAACCGTGCGCATGTCTCAGCAATCTCTGGGTGTGCAGTACAGCTGGAAGTTCTGATCTGAGAGCTATTTTTTCCTGATCAGGGTTTTTCCTGATCAGGAAAAACTTTCCGTGTAATCCCTGATTCAGATTCATTGTTTATCGTATATATTCGCACATCCGAATATATGAACCTAATAGCAAAGCCCGCATGAGCGAAGAAACCGATGAGGTGTTTGAGAAGGCAGCAGAAATGTTTGCAGTCCTTTCCACGCCCATTCGTTTGCGCATCATCAGCGAGTTGTGCCAAGGGGAAAAGAATGTAGGGCAGCTGCTGGACCATATCGGCGTGGCACAACCAAATATGTCTCAACACCTGAACATCATGTACAGGTCAGGCATTTTGGGTAAGCGTCGCCAAGGGGCCCAGATGTTTTACCGGATTGCAGACGAAAAAGCGGTGGTGGTGTGCCGTGCCATGTGCACCCAGGTCGCCATCGACACGGCCGTGAATTGACAACTCAAAACGAGGAGTTTGTGTGAAAGAAGACAGCATCAATTCAGGAAGGGTGCAAAAAGCACCTGAAAGTTTCCTGACACCCAGTGGCATCAAAGCAGTCTTTGCCGAAGGCAAAAAAGGTCGCCGCGATTTCATTCGCAACGCCTTTGCGGCTGCTGCTGCAGGCGCCGCTGCCCCCATGGCCATGGCCCAGGGCAACCCGGTGCCCGCCGAAGGTGGTGACCCCAATATTCTGAACTTGCCCGAGCACGCCACGGGTTTGGGGCAGGGTGTGGCCGTTGAAGGATATGGCAAGCCCTCCAAGTTTGAAGCGAACTTGCAACGCCGTCAAAGCCCCGGGCTGACACAAACCACACAGGCTTCGGTGTCGTTTGCACCACTGCAGTCCTTGTTTGGCATCGTCACGCCCAGCGGATTGCACTTCGAGCGTCACCACCAGGGCTGGTGGGACATCGATCCATCCAAGCACCGCTTCATGATCAACGGCATGGTCAAAAAGAACATGGTGTTCACCATGGACGAAATCATGCGTTTGCCATCGGTGTCACGTTTCCACTTCATCGAGTGCGGTGCCAACACAGCGACCGAATGGGGCAATGTGGCCGTGCCCACTGTGCAGTACACCCACGGTATGCTCTCCTGCAGCGAGTTCACGGGCGTGCCTTTGATCACTTTGCTTGAGTTGGCCGGTGCCGATCTGAAAAACGGCAAGTTCGTTTTGGCCGAAGGCGGTGACGGGTCGTCAATGACCCGTACCATCCCCATGAGCCTGATCACATCGGGTGAAGTCATCGTGGCCTATGGCCAAAACGGTGAAATGCTCCGGCCCGAAAACGGCTATCCCCTGCGATTGGTGGTGCCCGGCGTGCAAGGTGTGAGCTGGGTCAAGTACCTGCGTCGCGTGGAAGTGGGCGACAAGCCCTATGCCGCCAAAGACGAAGCGATTCACTACGTCGACTTGCAGCCCGATGGTACTCATCGCCAATACACCAACATCCAGGAAGTCAAGAGCGTGGTGACCACACCCTCTGGCGGTCAAGTGTTGTTGGACAAAGGTTTCTACAACATCACGGGTCTGGCCTGGTCGGGCAAAGGCAAGATCAAGCGCGTGGATGTGTCCACAGACGGCGGTCGCAACTGGCGTCAAGCACGACTGGAAACCCCGGTCTTGTCCAAAGCTTTGACCCGTTTCAACCTGGATTGGGTGTGGGACGGCAAACCAGCCATCATCCAAAGCCGCGCACAAGACGAAACAGGTCATGTGCAGCCCACATACCAGCAGTTGCGCAGTGTTCGCGGAACGCGCTCCATTTATCACAACAATGCCATCCAATCGTGGTTGGTGCAGGAAAACGGTGAGGTGAAAAATGTCCAGGTTTCGTAATGCCGTTTTGACGGTGGCGTTGATGGCGGTCGCTTGCTTGGCGACTGCACAGAGCACCCAATATCCTGGTGTGGGGCGTGCTGCCACGCCCAAGGAAGTGGCCAAGTGGGACATCGATGTGCGCCCTGACTTCAAGGGTCTGCCAGCAGGCGCTGGGTCGGTCGCCAAAGGCCAGGACGTTTGGGAAGGCAAATGCGCCCACTGCCACGGTGTGTTTGGTGAGTCCAACGAGGTCTTCAGTCCGCTCATCGGTGGCACCACCGCCGAAGACATCAAGAATGGCCGCGTAGCCAACTTGAAGCGTACCGACTACCCCGGTCGCACCACCATCATGAAGGTGCCCACAGTCTCAACCTTGTGGGACTACATCAACCGCGCCATGCCTTGGACCAACCCCAAGACACTGACCACGGAAGAGGTGTATGCCGTTACGGCCTTCATGCTCAACATGGCCAACATCGTGCCGGACAACTATGTGCTGTCTGACAAGAACATCGCCGAAGTGCAGGCGCGCATGCCCAACCGCAACGGCATGAGCACAGCCCATGCGATGTGGCCCGGCAATGAATTTGGTGGCGTTAAAAAACCCGACACCGCCAACAAGATTTGCATGAAGGAGTGCACGCCTGAAGCCAAAGTGGCATCGTTCTTGCCTGACTTTGCGCGAAATGCCCACGGTAACCTGCAAGAACAAAACCGCATCGTCGGTCCACAGCGTGGAGCGGACACCACCAAACCCGAGCCCAAGGCCGGCATGCCAGTGGCCGCTGCAGCTCCTGCAGCATCTGCCAAGCCTGAAAACAACGAAGCCAAGGCTGCGATTGCGCTCCTGAACAAGCACAGCTGCACCGCTTGCCACGGTGTGGACAAGAAAATCGTGGGCCCTGGTTTCAATGAAATTGCGAAAAAGCAAGCCGGTAAAACCGACTATATTTTGAGCAAAATCAAGGCCGGTGGTGTGGGTGTCTATGGTCAAATCCCCATGCCCGCACAATCACTGCCAGACGTTGACGCCAAGCAAATTGCCGAATGGATTTCCAAGGGGGCCAGCAAGTGATTCGGGGTATCCCCGTTGCACTTCTGAACCTGTTTCAATAGCATCACTCAACCATCAAGGAGATATCAGATGCAAAACCGTCGCGAGACACTCAAGCAAAGCGCTGTTGTGGCTGGCCTCTTGGCCACTGCGGGTTTCCCACAGTTCGCCCACGCTGCCTTCAACAAAGCCGCATTCGACGCCAAGTCGGTGCAAGACGCTGCCAAAGCCGCTGGTGCCACCAGCATGGCCGAGAGCAAAGACGTGACCATCACCGGTCCGGACATCGCTGAAAACGGCGCTGTGGTGCCTTTGGGTGCCAGCACAGCGCTGCCTGGCGTCAAGCAGTTGTTGATCATGGTTGAAAAGAACCCATCCGCTTTGGTGGCCATGTTCCATGTGACCGATGCTGTTGAAGCCAACTTCTCGACCCGCGCCAAAATGGGCCAGTCTTCTGATGTCTATGCTGTGGCCATCATGAACGACGGCAAGGCCTTGTGGGCCAAGAAAGAAGTCAAGGTCACTTTGGGCGGTTGCGGCGGTTAATCCCCCTTGACCCATCGACCACACATTGATTCACTGAAAGATTTAGGAGAGAAAAATGGCAGATCCAATGCGCATTCGTGCCCAGTCATCTGGCGACAAAGCAACCGTTCGTGTGCTCATGAGCCACGAGATGGAATCCGGCCAACGCAAAGACGCTTCCGGCAAAACCGTGCCCGCCTGGTTCATCCAGGAAGTCACAGCCAAGCTCAACGGCAAGGACGTGTTTTCCGCTGAATGGGGCCCCGCCGTGTCGAAAAACCCCTTCCTGCAATTCAACGTCAAAGGCGCCAAAGCCGGGGACAAAATTGCGGTGACTTGGAAAGACAATAAAGGCGATACCCGCACCGACGAAGCCACCGTTTCGTGATCGTGCGATGACAGTGCAAAGGGTGAAGTGACTACTTCACCCTTTTCGCGTTTGAAAAATACCAACAGAGGTGACAATGAACAAAGCATCAAGTTTGGCCATGGCAGCAGCACTGGCCTTGAGTACCATGCCCGCTCTGGCCCAAAAGACCGCCAGCCAAGGCATTGACGAATACCGCGCCATGTTGCAAGACGGCAACCCCGCTGAACTCTTTGAAGCCAAAGGCGAAGACCTCTGGAAAAAAGCACGCGGACCCAAAAATGCTAGTCTCGAGAAATGCGATCTGGGCAAAGGCCCTGGCGTGGTCAAAGGTGCGTTTGTGGAGTTGCCCAAATACTTCGCTGACACCCAGCGCATGCAGGACCTGGAGTCGCGCTTGGTGACCTGCATGGAAACCCTGCAGGGCTTCAATGCTGCCGAAATCTCCAAGACCGCATTTGGTCGTGGCGAGATGGCCAATGTGACCGCCTTGGCCACCTGGATCGCTGCCGAATCCAAAGGCTTGAGGTTCAACCTGTCGCAATCGCATGCCCAGGAAAAAACGTTTTATGAAGTGGGCAAGCGCCTCTTCTTTCAGCGTGGTGGCTCGCACGACTTCTCCTGCGCCTCTTGCCACGGTGAAGAAGGCAAGCGCATCCGTTTGCAAGATCTGCCCATCCTGACCAAGAACCCCGGCGATGGCGTAGGCTTTGCTGCCTGGCCAGCTTATCGCGTCTCGAACGGCCAGATGTGGAGCATGCAGCTGCGCCTGAACGACTGCTACCGCCAGCAGCGTTTCCCCTATCCTGGCTTTGCCAGCGATGCCACCATTGCCTTGTCGACCTATCTGGGTGTGAACGCCAAGGGCGCTGCCTCGGTTGCACCGGCCATCAAACGCTGATCTGAGCAGGAGAAACCCATGAACAAAAAGACCCAACTTGTATTGGCCAGCTTGGCTGCCGCATTGGTGGCTGCAGGCTGCGCATCCGCGCCATCTGTGGCCGAGCTCAATGCCCTGACCGACAAGATCGTCAAGGCCTCTTTCCGTGATGAAAGCCATGTGAAAGTGGAGCGCATCACGGCCACCGACGAAACCAACCGCGCCTGCAGTGATGCCGATGTGGCAGGCAAGCCCTTGGATGAAAAAACAGCCAAGCGCATCGAAGAAGCCAACCTCAAAGCCATCAAATGGCCATCGGACGGCAAGTTCATCGGTGACTGGAAGCAAGGTGAAGCCATTGCGCAAAGCGGTCGTGGCCTGACCTGGACCGACTCGGCCACGGCTGTGAACGGCGGCAATTGCTACAACTGCCACCAGATGGACAAGAAAGAAATTTCTTACGGCACCATTGGACCGAGCCTGTACAACTACGGCAAGATTCGTGGCGTGACCAACCCCAACGATCCGGCCAGCAAAGCCATCGTGGAGTACACCTGGGGCAAGATCTGGAACGCCAAGGCCTACAACGCTTGCTCGAACATGCCTCGCGCCGGCCACATGGGTATCTTGAACGAAACACAGGTTCGCCACATCGTGGGCCTGTTGCTGGACCCTAAGTCGCCTGTTAACCAGTAAACGACCCAAAACCCGGCTGGTCCGGGTTTTTTAGCCCCCTATATATCAGTGGTTGCAAATATGAATCTCTCCAAACGCGAATTTATCCAAATCATGGGCGCTGGCACGATGGCCGGCATGAGCATGGGCGCTTACGCCCAATCCAGCGCGAGCACAGCCGCCAATGGTCTGTATGACATCCCCAAGTTCGGCAATGTGTCTTTCCTGCACATGACCGATTGCCATGCGCAGCTCAAGCCGATTTATTTCCGTGAGCCCAGCATCAACTTAGGGGTTGGCTCCATGCAGGGCAACCTGCCGCATTTGGTGGGTGAGTATTTGTTGCAAGTGGCCAAGATCCGTCCGGGCACGGCAGAGGCCCATGCGCTGACTTACTTGGACTATGAAAAAGCCGCCAAGCGCTATGGCAAGGTGGGTGGTTTTGCGCATTTGGCCACGCTGGTCAAACGCATGAAGGCCAGCCGTCCCGGCGCTTTGCTGCTCGACGGTGGTGACACCTGGCAAGGCTCGGGCACCAGCCTGTGGACCAATGGTCAGGACATGGTGGATGCCTGCAAACTGCTGGGCGTGGACGTGATGACTGGCCACTGGGAATTCACCCTGGGCATGGAGCGCGTGAAGGAAATCGTCGAAAAAGATTTTGCGGGCAAGGTCGACTTTGTGGCGCAAAACATCAAGACCAACGACTTTGGCGACCCGGTGTTCAAACCCTATGTGATCCGCGAGATCAATGGCGTGCCCTGCGCGATCATTGGCCAAGCCTTCCCCTACACCCCGATTGCCAACCCGCGTTACATGGTGGCCGACTGGGAGTTCGGCATCCAGGACGAGAACATGCAAAAGATGGTGGACGAGGCGCGCGGCAAAGGCGCGCAAGTCGTCGTTGTCATCAGCCACAACGGCATGGACGTTGACCTGAAAATGGCCAGCCGCGTCAGCGGCATCGATGCCATCATGGGTGGTCACACCCACGACGGCATGCCCGTGGCCTCCATCGTGTCCAACAAGGGTGGCAAGACCCTGGTGACCAATGCGGGCTCGAATGGTAAGTTTTTGGGCGTGCTGGACTTCGAGGTCAAGGACAAAAAAGTCAGCGACTTCCGATACAAGCTGCTGCCCGTGTTCTCCAACATGCTGCCCGCCGACAAAGAGATGGACGCCTTGATCACCAAGATCCGTGCGCCTTACGAGGCCAAGCTGGCCGAAAAACTGGCCGTGACCGATGGTCTGCTCTACCGCCGTGGCAACTTCAACGGCACGGGCGACCAGTTGCTGGTCGATGCGCTGCTGGACGTGCAAGGCGCTGACATCGCGTTCTCGCCCGGCTTCCGTTGGGGCACCACGCTCTTGCCGGGCCAGGCCATCACGCGCGAGTGGCTGCTTGACATGACCGCCACCACCTACTCGTACGCCACCGTGACCGAGATGACGGGTGAGACCATCAAGACCGTTCTCGAAGACGTGGCCGACAACCTCTTCAACCCTGACCCTTATTACCAGCAAGGCGGCGACATGGTGCGCGTGGGGGGTCTGAGCTACAGCTGCAACCCTGTGGAGACCGCAGGCAAGCGCATTGGTGATTTGCGCTTGAAAGGCCAGCTCATCGAGGCGGGTAAAAAGTACAAGGTCGCTGGCTGGGCCCCGGTGGCTGAAGAAGCCCGTAACCAGGGCAACAAGCAGGTCTGGGAAGTGGTCGAAACCTGGCTCAAGGCGCAAGGCGGTCGCATCAAGCCACGCCAACTCAACACCCCCAAAATCATGGGCGCTTTGCCCAACAAGGGCTATGCCGTTTGATGGGGATGTGCAGCGCCAACTGACACTGTCTGGCGCTGCACCGCGAGAGGAGGAATGACCATGAAAAGAAGACATTTACTGTTGGCCAGTGCGGCCGTGGGTGGCGCAGCCCTGTGGCCTGAGGCCCGATTGCTGGCGCAGCAAGCGCAGGATTTCATCGAAGGCCCGCCCGTGGCCGACATCCCCGCGCAACAGCTGTCGCGCCATGTGTGGATGATCTACTCCCCCGATGGATTTCCCACCCCTGAAAACCGGGGCATGATGGCCAACGTGACCTTTGTGGTGACCCCGGCCGGGGTGGTGGTGATCGATTCGGGGGCTTCGCTGCAAATCGGCCAGATGGCCATCCGCATGATCCGCCAAGTGACCGACCAACCCGTGGTGGCCGTGTTCAACAGCCACTACCATGGCGACCATTGGCTGGGCAACCACGCCTTTGTCAAAACCTATGGCGACAAGCTGCCCATTTACGCGCTGCCCAGCACCATCGAAAAACTCAAAGGCACTGAAGGCAATTTGTGGCGCAGCCTGATGGAGCGCTGGACCAACCAGTCCACCCTGGGCACCCAGGTGGTCTTGCCCAACTCGCCCGTGCAGCACGGGCAGCTCATCCAGGTAGGCGACGTGAGCCTGCGCATGCACCACTATGGCACGGCGCACACCCCCTCAGACTTGTGCGTGGAAGTGGTGCAGGACAAGGTGACAGCGGTGGGGGACATTGCCATGACCAACCGCATCGCCAACATGGACGAAGGCTCTTACCCCGGCACCTTCAAATATTACAAAGCCCTGCAGGCGGCCACGGGCGATCAGCTGTGGGTGCCAGGCCATGGCCACGCGCGTAAGGATTTGCTCAAGACCTATGGCGAGTTCATGGCCGGCATCTGGGAGCCTTGCCTCAAAGCGGTGGAGGACGGTAAGTCTGAAGCCGATGCCAAAGCTGCGGTGCTCAAAGACCCCCGTGTGGCCGCCCGTGCCAAGAACATGCAAGGCTTCGAAGGCAACATCGGCAAGTACATCAGCCTCGCATATCTGGAAGCCGAAAAGCTGGCTTTTTAAGGGGTCTGCTGCACAGTTCTGTTCTTCGTTCATGGGTTAGAGTGCCCCCATGAACCGAAGAGATGTATTGGGCGGTATGACCGTTGCAGGTGTTGCTGCGCTGGTGGGGCCGCCTGTTTGGGCACAGTACCCCAAAATTTCCCGCCTGGTGATCGTGGGCGGCGCAGAGGACCGTTTGCAGGATCGCATCATCTTGCGCAAATTCGCCGATTATTGTGGTGGCAGCCAGGCACGCATCCGTGTCATCACAGCTGCCAGTGGCGACCCTGAAGGGGTGTGGCAAAGTTACCAAAATGCCTTCAGGTCTATTGGGGTAGAAGACGTGCAGCGTTTGGCCATCGATGATCGAGAGAGTGCACACGCGTTGCCATTGCAGGCGGAGATCCTGCAAGCTGATGGCATTTTCATGAGTGGCGGAGACCAGTCCAAACTCATGGACACTTTGTGGAGTACCCCGGCCTACCAATCATTGCACCAGTCCTTTCACCTCAACCGTTGCTGCATTGGAGGCACCAGTGCAGGTGCAGCGGTCATGTCGCGGCACATGATCGCCCAAGGGCCTGCGGTTTTGCGACCCAGCAAGGAGGCCGTGGACACCGACATTGGCTTGGGCTTGCTGTCACAGGCGGTGGTGGATCAGCATTTTTCGGAACGAAGACGCTTGGCGCGTTTGTTGTCCACTTTGGCCATGCGCCCGGATTTGCTGGGGGTGGGTATCGACGAAGATACCGCTTTGGTGATCGAGCGAGGTGAAGCCATGGAGGTCATCGGCAAGGGCACGGTGACCTTGGTAGACCCCTCGCAAATGCAATCGAATGTGAATGAACTCGAAGCCTTCGAGCAGATAGAAATGCTGGGGGTCCAGTTGCACGTGTTACCGGCCGGCCACCGTTACAGCCTCAAGACCCTTGCCAAGAACCCACGCACAGCCCCTTTGCGCCAGGCCATCCAGCGCCTGGTGGCGTTGGGCCCCATTCGGGCCTGACGCGCGGCCTGGTGCCCCCGACAGGAATCGAACCTGTATCACTCCCTTAGGAGGGGAGAGTTCTATCCATTGAACTACGGTGGCCAGGTTGCGGATTGTAATGGTCCTCGGGGCCCAGAGACACGTGGCGTGTCGGTTGGTTTTTCGCGCTGAACTTGGCGGCACGTCAACCGTGGCCTTAAAGGGGTTGGCTGTTCAAGAGCAGGTACTGCATGTCATCCAGGGCTTCATGCACGCGGCGGCCTTGGAAAAACAATTTCAGAGTTTGCAAATCCTGGCTGAAAACCAGAAAAGGTGCGGAGCCATAAACGCTTTTGGCCATGCCTGCTTTGAGTTGAAGCAGAGTTTTCTGGTTTTGGCTGTCGAGCACACACAGTTCGGTATCGGCTTGAGCTTCCAAATAGACGTAATTACCTGGTTTGAGTGGCTGGCTGGGGGTGTGGGCTTTGCTGTTGTTGCGGTGCTGCCAATCGCAGGCCGAGGTGACTGTGGGTGCCGAGACTTTGACCGTCCCCACAGGTGGTTCAGCCATTGCAGAGGCGGATGCGATCACTTGGGCTGGTTCTGATGGCGGCGTCTGAGCGCTTTTGGCAAGGGAAGGCTGCGCAGGCGCTGGTGTCGACAGGGCGCTGCTGGGCAGGTCCTGCGTTGCCAAGTGGGCAGAGCGTCTGTCGGGTGCAGGTAAATCGAGCAAATTCCACGGTTTAATGGTGATCAGTGCCACCAGACTGAGCAAACTCAAAGCCCAAAAAAAAGGTGGTTGAAACAGCCCACGCGGCTGGGAATCTGAAGGGGTCTGGGACGGGCTGACAAGCGCTTGCGCCATCACGGGGGCCATGGCAGAGGGTTGCGCGATCACTTTGGGCTCGGCGGGCTCAATGGCCAGGTTGACCATCTCTGGTGTGACCAGGTCGTGCCCCAGTTTCTTCAGCAGTTTGACACCCGTGCTGCGCTTGATGGCGGGGTTGTAAAAGCTGCTGTTGCCACCCCGCTCAAGCTCTCTGAGCTGGGCCAAGGACACGGTGTTGGTCCGAGCGAATACCAGTTCATCAATACCTGCCTCTTCCCGCAAACTTCGCAAGAGCTGCCCATCTTCAGAACGCCATGTGGGATTGTTCATAGGTGAAAGCTGACATCAGTGAATCGCGAGCCCCAGCCAGGGACAACTCGCGGATGATAGAACAGTTTTGGTAAATATGTAATAAAGATAATTAGTCTGAGCGTCTTGCGTCGGATGTCTGGTGCCGAAAATTGGATCAGGCTGGACTGCGGAAACATGCGACGCTCAAAAATGAAGTGGTTTTCAAAGTGCGGCCAACAGTTTCATTCAGGGTGAAATCACGGCGCGCGTGTCAATTGAATGTTTGAAGCTGTCAGAACAAGTGAAGCTTGGGATATTGGAATTTTAGTATTGGTTTTGATGTTGAGGGATCATCGTTTTCACGGAGAGCGTTGACCAAGGGTTCAATCCCTTCGCACCGTGAAAATCAAATCCAGCGCACTTTGTTCCCCTGCTTGCGCCCGCAGAGTCAGGCGGCGCGAGAGGTCGTAAAAAATGTACAAACTGCCAAAAGCGCCACTCAGGCTGGTTTCGTAGGCGAGGTAAAAGTCTTTGGACAAGCGTTTGCCCAGTGTCACGGCCGCGCCTGTGGCAGAGGCGTCCGAGCGGCTGCCACTGCCCAATGAGATTTCGTCCAGCCCGAGGCTGCTGGCCAACTCGCCGCTGAGGCTTTTGCCGTTGCCGCTGAGCAGGGCCACCGCCGCTTGTTGCAACACGGCCGACTCGGCGCCGCCGTTGGCTGCAGAGCGGCCCAGCACCAGCCAGGCCAGTTTGTCTGCGTCGGGCAGGTCCGGGTCTGCGTACAAGCGGATGCGTGGGAGCAATGCGGTGCCCGTGACTTGCACGCCCACTTTTTGCGGCAGGTTGGGCCGCAGCGCAATGATGTCCAGGCTGGGGTTGTCATACGGGCCATTGAAGCGCAGCACGCCGGTCTCGATGTTCAGTTGCTGGCCATAGGCTTTGTAGCGTCCGCCTTCGGTGCGTACCTGCCCACTCAGACGGGGTTGGCCCCGCGTGCTGGCGTTGCTGAGCAATTCCACCTGACCGGTCAGACGGGTGACAAGGCCTTGGCCCTGCAGCTGAAAGTCTTGCCCCAAGTCGAGCATGACGCGCACATCGGGCACACCCAGCCAGGAACCGGAGGACGCATTGGGGTCGGGTGGGGCGCTCAGGGCGCTCACATTCAGCTCGCCCATGCCGGGGCGAAACACCACCACATCGTCGCCCAGGCTGGGGGTGCTGTCGTCGGGCAGGATGAAGAGGGCCTGGTCGGCCTTGAGGCCCCCGCGCAGTTGCAGTTGGCCTTGTGCCATGCGCGCCGTCACATCGCCCGACACGCTCAGTCGCCGATCGGCTCGGTTGCTCACGCGCAGGTTTTTGGCCTCGATCTGCAAGGCCAGATCGGCTGTGCGCAAAGGGTTTTGGAGGCTGCCTGCAGGGGCACCCGGTGCCGTCTTGAACTGGACCTGGCCACGGGCCTGGAGTTCGCCCCCTTGTGCGCCGGCCCCGCGCAGGCTCAAGCGCTCCAGCACCAGGCTTTGGCCTTGCAGGCGTGCCTGCATTTGCCCTTGGCTGAACTCGATGCCTTGCACAGCCGATCTGGCCGCCAGTTGATCCGCCTGCAAGCGACCCTGCCACTGTGGCTGGCTGCGCGTTCCGCTGAGCGTCAGGTTCGCGTCCAGTGTGCCTTGCACGCGCCAGCCAGGCGGGGCCAGAACCGACCAGGCCCCGATTTGCGGCAAGCTGGCCCGCGCGCTGCCGCTCAAGGGTGCTTGCTCGGGCCATTGCCAGCCCTCAGAGGTTCGGCTCAGTTGGCTTTTCAGCTGGGCCTGTGCCTGGCCCATTTGGGCGCTGTCCCAGTTCAGCTCGGTGAGCAGCTGCTCGTTTTGCACCCGCAAAAAGACCTTGGCCTGGCGCAAACCTGCCGCCGTGCTCTGGCCTGATGCGCTGTCGGTCTTGATGCGCAAATCGCCTTGGCTGCGCTCAGCCGTCACGCTCAAGTTCAGGTCCCGATCCATGCGCCACTGGGCCTGCCCCTGGAGCGTGATGTCGTTCAGGAGGTCGGTGCCCAGCCAGGCTTGCGCCCAGGAAACGGGCAGGTCTGACCAACTCAGGGCCCCATGCGTTTGCAGGGGCTGGCCCGCGTTGGGCGCCGTCCAGCCACCGGCTTCGGCCTGTAAGCGGGGGCGGCCAGGACCCGGGCCTTGCAGCAACCAGTTCGATGGCCCCCAAGTCAGGGCCAAGGGCTCGAGCCTTGCTTGCCAGGCGAGCGTGGACTGCAAGGCCAGACGCCAGGGCGTAGCCGAGGGGCTTTGGGTGTTGGGGGTGCTCAGGGCCAGCTGTTCGATGCGGCCTTGCCAGCTGGGGCTGCGGACATCGTCGCGGCTGGCGCGCCAGGTGCTTTGCAGCTGGGCGCTGTTCGTGCCCTGGCCCAGGCGGGCTTGCAACTCAGCCTGCAGCGCCAGGGGGGTGCCTTGCAGGCGGAGTTGACCCGGGGCCAGGAACCAGGGCGCTGGTCGGGTGGTGGGTTTGTTTGTGGGGGCGCTGCTGGGGCCGGCTTGTGTCCACTCGATGCGCGGCCACTGCAGTTGGAGGGAGAGCGGCGCATCGGCTTGGGCGAAGCCGCCTTGCCATTGGGCTTGCAGTTGAGCCGGCCCGCTGGCTTTGAAGGCCTTGAAAGTTTTAAGTTGGGCGTCCCAACCCGGCAGGCCTTGCAGCCAGGTCTGGCTGAGGGCGGCGTCTTGCATCTGCACGTCCAGGCGGCCTTGGCCGGTCATGGGAGCCAGGTTCCCTTGGGCCGTGGCTTGCATGCCGGGCAGTTGCAGTGTCATGCGTCCTTGCACCGCTTCTTGGGCCGGTTGCCATTGGAACTGTCCCTCCAGCACGGCTCTTGCAGCCTCCAGGCGCAGGCTGTCGATGTCCCAGCGGTCCGGGTGCCATTGGCCTGTGAGTTGGAGCTGCTCCCATTGCAAAGCGGCTGGGCTGGAGGAAGCAGCGGGGGTTTGCGCTTTTAGCGCTTGCAAGTCAGCGCTCAGCGCGATGCTGTCCGCCCCTGAGGCCTCGGCTTTGAGGCGGCCTTGCACGGCGGGTCCAGCCCAGGCGCTGTGCAGCAAGCCGGGCTGCAGGTTCTGGATGTCCAGCTGCCCGGTCCAGCCTTGGGGGGTTTGCTGGCCTTGGCCTTGTACTTGGCCGGCGCCCAGGCGGGCCCCGGCTTGCTGGATTTGCCACAGGCCCTGCGCATGGCGGGCGTTCAGGCTCAGCTGCGCCAAGGGCAGGCGCTGCAGGTCCCAGGCACCGGGCAGCAGGTTCTCCAGTTGCGCATCGAGTTGCCAGGCCGCGCCTTCGGGCTGCAGCCTGGCCTGGCCTTGCAAGCGTGTTTGCGGGGCACCCGGCCACAGAGGGGCCAGGTCCAGCGCTTGCCACTGGCCATCGGCTTGCACCACCGCTTGTTCTTGCCAGGGCTGGATTTGCGCCTGCAGCGCCAGATGGACCTTGTCTTGTGCGCGCCCCAAAGCGCCTTGCCCGGGTGTGGGGGCCAGCTCGGCCTGCACCGAGAGTTGGGCTGACGGACCTGACAGCTGGCCTTGCACCGTGGACTGGACCTGTAACTGAACGGCCGGTGTGCGGCCACTGGCCGGGGTTTGCACCTGGCCTTGGGCCGTGATGTGCAAGGCCATGGGCGCTGCACCCTGCAAACGCGCTTGCAAGGTGTAGCGGCCTTGGGCCAGCGCCAGCGATTCGACATTCAGGCGGTGGTCCTGCCCGTCAAAGGCGTACTGGGCCCGCACATCGGACAGCGTCACCGCCGTGTGGCCTTGCCAGCTCAATTGGTCCACCTGCAGCGCCAGTTGCAAGGGCAGGGGCAGGCGCAGCTCGGTCAGCGGTGTGAGGGGCTGGGGGGGGCGCTGGTCTTGCACGCGCAGGCTGCTGATCTGGACGCTCTTGAGGGGCCAGGCCTGACGCCACAGCTGCGACCAGTCCAGCACCAGTTGGGCATCCTGGGCCTGCACTTGCAAGCCATCGCTTTGCCAGCTGATCAGGCCAATGCGCCCGCCTTGTTGCAGATTGCCTTGCACGTCGGTGCTGCGCAGTTGCTGGCCCGAGGGCAAGGCCCAGTGGACCATGTTCAGGGCCGTGCCTAAAGACCCGGGCGTGCCCGTCCAGGCCCACAGGCCCCAGAGCGCGGCGGCCAGCGCCAAGGGCCCAAGCAAAGCCGACAGGCTCACGGCCGACAAAGCACCCAAGGCGGCAAGCATGCGCCGCAGGAGCGTGCGAGAAGGCGCGTGCTCAGGGACGGTCTCATCCGCCGTCGAGTTCAAAGACGAGGCCATGGTCTGTGCCATGGCATCCTTGTCGGTCGGGGCTTCGGGGTGGGTGTTCATCGTCAAAATGTGAAACCCACACTCAGGTGCAGACGCAGCTTGCGCAGCACCTGTGCATAGGCCAGGTCCATGCGCACCGGCCCGACCGGGCTGCGCCAGCGGGCGCCGACACCGTAGCCGATTTGGGGCTGGAGTTGTCCGGTGTCATTGGCCACAGCCCCGGCATCGACGAACACGGCGCTTTCCCAATCGGTGGCTTGGCCTTTGATGCGGATGGGGCGCTGCCACTCCAGACTGCCTGCGGCCAGATAGCGGCCCGGTGCGGTGATGCCGTCCGCTTCGCTCACGCCAATGCTGTTGGGGGCGTATCCGCGTACGCTGTTGTCGCCACCTGTCCAGAACAGCTGAGTGGCGGGCAGGTTGGAGGTGTCGCGGCTGACCACACTGCCGATTTCGGCCCGCACCGCCAGGCGACCCAGGCTGGTGCCCAAAGGCACAAGCCCCAGGCCTTTGACCAGCCAGCGCACATAAGGCTCACGCTGGTCACCCAGCGTTACCCCCGAACCCAACTCCACGCCCACGCCCAAGCCCCGGCTGGGAAAGGGCAGGCTGTCAAAGTTGCGCCAGGTCCAGCCGTAGTTGGCACTGATGGATTCGCGCTGGAGCTGGAGGTCGCCTTGCAAGCGGGCCGAGTCGTATTGGGCGAAGTAGGAGCGGTCAACGCGCTCACCCAGTTGGGTGCGACCTGCGCGCCAGCGTTGGCTTTGCAGGGAAACGTCAAACAGTTTTTCACGATCGAATTTGGCCGAGGTGTTCCAGCGCCAGAGACTGGCATCTGGCGGAGCCAGCAGGTCCAGGCTCGCGCTTTGCAAGTCCTTGTCTACAGACAGCTTGCTGACCGAGCGCCAATGCAGGCCCGGCACGCTGTGGTGGGTGTGCTCGGCGCTCACGCGGGCACCGCTGTCACTGCGCACACCCAAGCCCAACACCCACTTCTGGCGCAGACTTTCTTTGAGCTCGACCTTGACCGGTGCCTGCGCCGGATTGCCTTCGGCATCCAGACTGACAAACACCGAATCGTAGAAACCACTGGTGACCAGGCGCTGCTGTGCTTCGAGCAAATCGTTTTGGCGGTAGACCTGGCCAACGGGCAAGCGCGCCAGGCGCTCAACCTGGGTGGCACCGTATTTGTCAGCCCCGGAAATTTGCAAAGCCCCCAGACGCACGGCCGGGCCAGACTCCAGGGTCAACCACAGACGCACCTGGTTGCTGGGCTCGTCCACCAAGGCCAGGCTGTGCAAGATACGGCCCCAGGGGTAACGCTCGGCCAGCAGCTGGCGCAGGGCCTGGTTTTTGGCCCGGCTCCAGGCGTTTTGGCTGAAGGTTTCGCCCGCAGGCAAAGTCCATTGCTGCTCGATGGCTTGGAGCTGCGCCCGCGCCTGGGGGTCGTCGGCCACATCGCCCAGCCACTGCCACTGCACTTCCGAAACGCGGGCAGCGGGTCCGGGGTCCACGTCCACCCGCACCAGGCCCAAGTTGCCGGTGCTGCCACTTTTGTCTTGCGACCAGCTCAGCGTGGGTTTGAAAAATCCCAAGGTGCCCAGCAATTCGCGGGCCTGCACATCGGCGTCACGCAGCAAGCGGGCCAGCTCCGTCTCGTCCAGATCGCTCAGGCTTCGGTAGCGCTGCAAGTCCAGGTGTTGCGTCAAATAGTCGCGGATGCCCTCGTCGCTGCTGCGCACCTCCAGGCCGAAGGCTTGTGGGCTGGCTGGGGGTGGTTGGGCGGTGAGGGTCGCAGGCGTTTCGGTGGTTTGTGCCATGGCCGAAAGAGGTGCCAGCGCGGCAGGCCCAAGTGCGGCCAGCAGCACGGCCACAGCCATGCAGTGCGGGCCAACAGGCCGCGCGGGCCGCCTCATTTGCTCAGCAAACGCATCGCATCTTCCAGCCCCTTGAGGGTCAGGGGGTACATGCGGTTGCTCATCAGTTGCTGGATGATGGAGATGCTCTGGCGGTATTGCCACACGCCTTGCGGCTCGGGGTTGATCCAGGCGAACTTGGGGAAGGTGTGCGTCAGGCGCTGCAGCCATTCGGCCCCGGCTTCCTCGTTGTTGTATTCGACACTGCCGCCTTTTTGCAAAATTTCATAGGGACTCATGGTCGCGTCGCCAATGAAGATCAGCTTGTAGTCCTTGTTGTACTTGCGCAAGATGTCCCAGGTCGGGAATTTCTCGGCGTAGCGGCGCTTGTTGTTCTTCCACATGAAGTCGTACACGCAGTTGTGGAAGTAATAAAAATCCAGGTGCTTGAATTCGGCCTTCACAGCCGAGAACATTTCCTCGACCCGTGCGATGTGTTCGTCCATGGTGCCGCCCACGTCCATGAGCAGCAGCACTTTCACATTGTTGTGGCGCTCCGGGCGCATCAGGATGTCCAGATAACCCGCGTTGGCCGCTGTCTTGCGGATGGTGCCGTCCAGGTCCAGCTCTTCTTGCGAACCCTCACGCGCAAAGCGGCGCAGGCGACGCAGGGCCACCTTGATGTTGCGCGTGCCCAGCTCCTGTTGGTCGTCGTAGTCCTTGTAAGCGCGTTGCTCCCAGACCTTGATGGCGCTTTTGTTGCCGCCCTTGCCGCCAATGCGGATGCCCTGCGGGTTATAGCCGCCGTTGCCAAAGGGGGATGTGCCGCCAGTGCCGATCCATTTGTTGCCGCCTTCGTGGCGTTCCTTTTGTTCTTCCAGGCGCTTTTTGAGCGTCTCCATCAGCTCGTCCCAGCCCATTTTTTCGATGGCGGCTTTTTGCTCGGGCGTGAGTTCCTTTTGCAGGATTTTTTCCAGCCATTCGAGCGGCACTTCCTTGGTGAAGTCGGTCAGCATCTCCACCCCCTTGAAGTAAGCGCCGAAAGCCTTGTCGAACTTGTCGAAGTGCTTTTCGTCCTTGACCATCACGGTGCGGGCCAGGTGGTAAAAATCGTCGATGCTGCAGGCGTCAGACGCCGGGCCCACCACGTTGGCCTGCAGCGCTTCCAGCAGCGTCAGGTACTCGCGCACCGAAACGGGCAATTTGGCGGCGCGGAGGGTGTAGAAAAAGTCGATCAGCATGACCGGGGTTCCTCGGTTCTGGCGCGGCTCAATTGAAAGTCGAGGTGGGTGCGCACATTGGGCCATTCGCTGGCAATGATGCTGTAGACGCAGGTGTCACGCAGTGCGCCAGCGCCCAAAGGGTGGGGGTTGATCTGGTGGCTGCGCAGCACGCCGTCGAGCTTGGCGCCCAGGCGCTCGATGGCTCGGCGGCTTTGCTGGTTGAAGAAATGCGTGCGGAACTCCACCGCGATGCAGTTGAGGTGCTCAAAGGCATGGGCCAGTAGCAAGCGTTTGGCTTGGGTGTTCAGCGGTGTGCGCTGCACGCTTTGGCGGTACCAGGTGGAGCCAATTTCCACCCGGCGGTTGGCCGCGTCGATGTTCATGAAGGTGGTCATGCCCACGGCCTGGCCAGTTGCCGGGTCGATCACGGCAAACGGGCACATGCTGCCCTTGGCCTGCAAGTCCAGGCGGCGGGTGATTTCGGCTGCCATGCCTTCGGGCGTGGGGATGGCGGTGTACCAGTGGTTCCATAAATCGCCGTCGCGCACGGCTTCGGCCAGGTCATCGCGGTGCTCGTGTGACAAAGGCACGAGCTGAACGTGCTGACCTGAGAGCGACATGGGCGCGATCCAGTGATTCATGATGGGTCGGTGTCTTTGGCTTTTTGTTTGCTGCGCCAAAAGCGCGCCAAGTGCAGACCTGCGCCACCGCCCAGGCCCACCAACAAAATGCCGCCGATGCTGGCGTTGTCATAGCCGGCGCTGAAAATATTCAGACCCAGCCATTGGCCAGCCCAGTAACCGGCCAAGGCACCGCCGACAAAGCCTACGGCATCCGAAATGCCTTCAAGGAAGGGGTTGGGGGAGCTCATCTGGCATGTCTCAGCGGTTACGCTGGTTCATGAAGACCAGCTTTTCAAACAGGGTCACGTCCTGCTCGTTCTTGAGCAAGGCGCCCACCAGCGGTGGCACCGACACCTTTTGGTCTGCGCTTTGCAAGGCTTCGAGCGGGATGTCTTCCGCCACCAATAGTTTGAGCCAGTCGAGCAGTTCGCTGGTCGAGGGCTTTTTCTTCAGGCCGGGCAGGCCGCGCACATCGTAAAAAGTCTTGAGCGCCAGGGCCAGCAGGTCTTTCTTGAGCGTGGGGAAGTGCACATCCACGATCTGGCGCATGGTGTCCGCTTCGGGGAACTTGATGTAGTGGAAAAAGCAGCGGCGCAAAAAGGCGTCGGGCAGTTCTTTCTCATTGTTGGAGGTGATGAACACCAGCGGTCGGGTCTTGGCCTTGATCAGCTGGCGCGTCTCGTAGCAATAGAACTCCATGCGGTCGATCTCGCGCAGCAGGTCGTTCGGGAATTCGATGTCGGCCTTGTCGATCTCGTCGATCAGGATGGCCACGGGCGTTTCGGAAGTGAACGCCTGCCACAGCACGCCCTTGATGATGTAGTTCTCGATGTCCTTGACTTTTTCGTCACCCAGTTGGCTGTCGCGCAGACGGCTGACGGCATCGTATTCGTAGAGGCCTTGCTGGGCCTTGGTGGTTGATTTGATGTGCCACTGCAGCAGCGGCAAGCCCAAGGCTTCGGCCACTTCTTCGGCCAGCATGGTTTTGCCGGTGCCGGGTTCGCCCTTGACCAAAAGGGGGCGTTTGAGGGTCATGGCGGCGTTCACGGCCAGCATCAGGTCCGGTGTGGCGACGTAGTTTTCGGTACCTTGGAATTTCATGGCGACAACTTCTCAAAAAAGGGAAAGGGGCTTGTCAGGATTATGAGGGCCAGCCCGATATAATCCGCAGTTGATTTTTATCAATCACTTGGATTGTGTAAGCAAAATGAACCAGCTGTTGACCTCGATGTTTGCCTTGGCTGTCGCTTCTGTGACCGCTGTATCTGCCCATGCCCAAGAGATCAAGGGCGACGCCAAAGCTGCAGAGCAAAAAATTGCCATGTGCATTGGTTGCCATGGCATCAAAGGCTACCAAGCCAGCTTCCCTGAGGTCTATCGCGTGCCGATGATTTCTGGCCAAAACGCCAAATACATTGTGTCGGCTCTCAATGCCTACAAAAAAGGCGAGCGCAAGCACCCCACCATGCGTGGCATTGCCGACAGCCTGTCTGAGCAGGACATGGCCGATCTGGGTGCTTACTACGAACAGCACGCCAAGGTGGAGCCCGTGACCAAGACCCCCAAGGCCCCGGATGCCAAAGTTGCGGCTTTGCTGCAAAAGGGTGCGTGCATTTCCTGCCACGGGGACAACTTCAACAAGCCGATCGACCCGAGCTACCCCAAGCTGGCCGGTCAGCACAAAGACTTTTTGTTTGTGGCCCTCAAGTCCTACAAAACCGAAAACCAGTCCACTTGGGGCCGCAACAATGGCGTCATGGGTGGCATCGCCAAGCAGTTCTCCAATGCCGAGTTGAAGGCCATGTCGGCTTACATCGCTTCTTTGGATGGCGAGATGAAGGTTGTGCCACAGTCCAAGTTCCGTTGATCGTCCTCAGCGCGAACCTCACAAAAAACCCGCCTCGGCGGGTTTTTTGTTGTCTGTTGGCCATTTTTTGGGCCGCTGGGCCTCAGTCTTGGGTGGCGTTGCGCTGCACGCAGGCGATGTAGGACTCGCCGTCCGGCATGCGGCCTGAGCGCTGGCTTTCAAAAATCATGCGTCCCAGGCATTCCATGGCCCGGTGGTGTGCGTCGTGCAGCGAGTTGAGCCGGTGCGTCAGCAGTTCCACCGCCTGGCGAATGCCCCGGGGTTGGTCGATGCTGCATTGCTCGCTGATGGACAGGTGCATCGAGAGGTGCAAAAAGGGGTTGGTCCGATTGGGGTCGTCGTTCAGCATGTTGGCCAAGGCGGCATCGACGTCGGCGAGTTCGGCATGGTATTCGGGGTGTTCGTCGATCCATTGGCTGACCAGCATTTCCATGGGTTCGAGCGTTGCAGTCGTGCGGGCTTTGGCGTAGACACCACAAAAAAAGCGCCGGACATCGGCTTGTGAGGGTTGTATCAGCATGGGGTGGATTGTCTCTTATGTGGGTTGGCTTGTTGTCTTTGTAGCTCGGGGATGGGGCTTGAGGAGTGAGAGGCCGGGGTGCGGGGCCGGGGCTCAGAGGCGCTTCGCTTTGCCACATCGCCCCGGCCCCGCACCCCGGCCACTCACGTGGGCGTTTCGCGGAGGGTTTAGAACGTGTCAGGGCACATATCACCAACAACCGAGCAAGGCGGGAGGGCGGCGCTGGTCGGGCGATGCGGCAAAGCGAAGCGCCTCTGAGCCCGGCCAGCGCCGCCGTCCCGCCTTGCGGACAGACACCAGGCACCTTATCAACGTACAGACTCTCCCCGGAGCCCGGCCAGAGCAGCCGCCCCGCCTTGCGGACAGACACCAGAGATCTTTTCACCGGGGAGTCGCCAAACGCTCACGCCAGACCAATGACCACCTCTAAAATGACATCAATCCCCGCATGATGTGCAATATAATGCACATTTCCAACCCTGAAGAGACCAGTCACATGAACCAAGCCTACATTTGCGACGCGATCCGTACCCCCTTTGGCCGCTACGGCGGTGCCTTGAGCAGTGTGCGCACCGACGACCTGGGCGCTGTGCCCCTGCGCGCCCTGATGGAGCGCAACCCCAACGTGGACTGGGCTGCAGTGACCGATGTGTTGTACGGTTGTGCCAACCAAGCCGGTGAAGACAACCGCAACGTGGCCCACATGAGCAGCTTGCTGGCCGGTTTGCCGATCGATGTGCCCGGCGCCACCATCAACCGCCTGTGCGGCTCGGGTCTGGACGCCATTGGCACCGCCGCTCGCGCCATCAAGGCCGGTGAAGCTGGTTTGATGATTGCCGGTGGCGTGGAAAGCATGAGCCGCGCCCCGTTCGTCATGCCCAAGGCCGAAACCGCATTCAGCCGCAACAACGCCGTGTACGACACCACCATTGGCTGGCGCTTCATCAACAAGCTGATGAAGGCCCAGTACGGCGTGGACTCCATGCCCGAGACGGCCGAAAACGTGGCCACCGATTACAAGATTGAGCGCGAAGCGCAAGACCTGATGGCCTACAACAGCCAACTGCGCGCTGTGGCCGCCATCAAGGCCGGGCACTTGGCCCGCGAGATTGTGGGCGTGAGCATCCCGCAGAAAAAAGGCGATGCGATCATCGTCGACACCGACGAGCACCCGCGCGAAACCAGCCTGGAAGCGCTGGCCAAGCTCAAAGGCGTGGTGCGCCCGGACGGCACTGTGACCGCAGGCAATGCCTCGGGCGTGAACGACGGCGCATGCGCCTTGCTGCTGGCCGACGAAGCCACCGCCGCCAAAAACGGCTTGACGCCCAAAGCCCGCATCGTGGGCATGGCCACGGCAGGTGTTGCCCCGCGCGTCATGGGCATTGGCCCCGCGCCCGCCACGCTCAAGGTGCTGGCGCAAACCGGCCTGACCATCGACCACATGGACGTGATCGAGTTGAACGAAGCCTTTGCCGCGCAAGGCCTGGCCGTGATGCGCATGTTGGGCCTGAAAGACGACGACGCCCGCGTGAACGCCTGGGGCGGCGCGATTGCCTTGGGTCACCCGCTGGGTGCTTCGGGTGCCCGCTTGGCCACAACCGCCATCAACCGCCTGCAGCAAACCGCTGGCCGCTACGCGCTGTGCACCATGTGCATCGGCGTGGGCCAAGGCATTGCGCTGATCATCGAGCGCGTTTGAGGCTTGGACCCCGGATCAAGTCCGGGGTGCCATCTCTGGCCACCAGCCCCTTCGGGGGCTTTTTTGTGCCTGCTCAAGTTCTTCGGCACTGACTTCGATTTCAAGACGCAGCAGCGCCGCACCCATGGCTTTGCCCAGGTTGTCCAGGCGCAGGTTGCGTGCGCCGCCGCCTTGCAAAGCGCCGTGCAGCACGAACTTCATGGCCAATAGGTTGGGCAAAGGCCAAGCGTCAACCTGGCCCGGGAGCCAGGGCGCAAAGTGGGCCTGCACTGTGGTCGCTGTCACTTCGCGTTCCAGGAGTCGATAGCCCGCCTCGTTCCAGGCAAACAAGCCAAAGTCCACCCAGTCGGCTTTGTCGCCGCTGCGGGCGTGGGCGATGCGGGCCAAGGGGATTTTCACAAGGGGTGAGGTCATGCGCCGGGCTCCAAAATCTCAACACGGGCCTGAACACGGTCACGCGGGATCAAGGTGGGCCAAATGCCCAGCAAGGCGCTGGAGGCGTTCAGGCCCTGAAAGCCGCAGGTGTAGGCCGGGCCGCTCAAAGCCATCCAGGGGAACAATCGGCCAAAGCCATCGGCCACGGCTTTGGAGCGGGTGCGAAGCACCATGCGCACCCAGATCTCGGCGCGCTCGTTCAACTCGGCCGCTGGCGGCAAAGGTGCCAGTGGGCCGTGCGCCGAATTGAGCCCGGGGTATTCCACAAACAGCTCGTCAAAAGGCATTTGGCGCTCTTTCAGTTGGCTGCGGACCATGCTTTCTGCCGCCTGCACCTTGTCCCAGGCATCGGGCCAGGAAAAGCCCCAGCTGACCTCGGCCTTGAAGCCGTCCTGAAAACCGGCCACCACTTTCAGCTGATCGGTGGGGGCACTGCCCTGGGCCCCGGTCAAGCGAACGCGGTGCTGGCCCTCGTCGTGCAACTGGATCTGACCCATGTCGAGCACCACATCGGGCGAAAAATACGCATGCGGGTTGTGCACCTCGTACAGCAGTTGTTGGCGCACGGTGTCGAAGTTGACCAGGCCGCCTGTATCGGGTGCTTTGGTGATGTAGGCCGTGCCGTCCGGCCAGACCTCGGCAATCGGGTAGCCGATGTGCGCCAAGTCCGGGATGTTTTGCCAGCTGCCTTGGCTGCCAAAGTTGCCGCCGCTGCCCTGGCCCGAGCATTCGAGCAAATGCCCCACCGTCATGCCCTGCGCCAGTCGGTCAAAGTCTTCGGGGGTGGCCGCATCGGCGAGCTTCCAGCCCAGCGCGTGCACCAGTGGCCCCAGAAACAGCGCAGCATCGGCCACGCGCCCAGTGATCACGATGTCGGCCCCTTGGTCCAGTGCCTCCACGATGGGCCGTGCGCCCAGATAGGCGTTGCCAAACACCAGCCGCTCGCGCACGCTGGCCACGTCGGCGCCGTTCATCATGTGGTCAAAGCGTTCGCTGGGCGCTTGCAGTTGCGTCAGCACATCGTCGCCGCTCACCACCGCAATGCGCGGGTGCCAGCCTGCGGCGGCCAAGGCTTTTTGCACCGCCTGCGCCGCGCCCATCGGGTTGAGGCCGCCCGCGTTGCAAACGAACCGGACCCCACGCGGCTGCATCAGGGGCCACAGGCGCAGCAGCATGGGCACCACATCGCGGGCATAACCCAAAGCAGGGTCGCGTTGCCGGTCTTTTTGCAAAATGGCCAGCGTCAATTCGGCCAGGTGGTCACTGGCGATGAATTGCACTTGGCCGCGTTCGATGCTGGCGACCACGGGCTCCCAGTTGTCCCCGTAAAAACCGAGCCCGGATCCGATGCGTATGGCATTTGTCATGAAGGGATATTGAAGCCTTGTGTGTGAGTTCGAATGGGGGACAACCCCTAGGGAAAGTCTCGTGTAAGACAGACATAATCGCACGGTCGTTCGCAAATGCTTTGCACGGTGCTGAAACAGTGCCCGGCCCAGCTCAGCGGACTCGGCTTGACAGAACCAAGAGGAGACAGGTGTGCAATTGCTGCAACTGCTGATCAGCGGTGTGGCCCAGGGCTGTATTTATGGACTCATTGCCCTGGGTTTCGTGCTGATTTAGAAGGCCACCGAAACGGTGAGCTTTGCCCAGGGCGACCTGATGATGGTGGGGGCTTTTTCGGGCCTGGCCGCCATGACGCTGCTGGGTTTTCCCTTCTGGATTGCGGTGCCCGCAGCCATCGTGGCCATGGGTATTTTTGGTGTCTTGGTCGAGCGCCTGGTCATTCGCCCCATCCTGGGGCAACCGGCTTTTTCCATCGTCATGCTGACCATTGGTGTCGGCTACGTGCTGCGCGGCCTGATCACCATGATCCCCGATGTGGGCACCGACACCCACACCATGCCCGTGCCTTATGCGGGTGAGGTGTTGCGCCTGGGTGGCTTGGTGATCGCGGCCGAGCAAATGGTGGTGATCGGCGCCACCGGCATCTTGTGCCTGGGCCTGTTTGCCATGTTCAAGTACAGCAAGTTGGGCATCGCCATGCAAGCGGCCTCGCAAAACCAGTTGGCTGCTTATTACATGGGCATCCCGGTCAAGCGCATCAACGGCCTGGTCTGGGGCTTGGCGGCAGGTGTGGCGGCGGTGGCCGGTCTGCTCCTGGCGCCCATCACTTTTGTGCACGCCAACATGGGATTCATTGGCCTCAAAGCCTTTCCGGCTGCGGTGGTGGGGGGCTTTGGCAGCTTGCCTGGCGCCATCGTGGGCGGTTTGGTGATCGGCATTGTCGAGTCGCTTTCGGGCTTTTATTTGCCCGAAGGTTTCAAGGACATCGCCCCTTACATCGTGGTGTTGCTCATGCTGGTGCTCAAGCCCAATGGCTTGTTCGGCGAGCAACTGCGCAAGAAAGTCTGAGGCTCCGGCATGCGTTTCATCTTCAAAACCGAATACAACCAGGACATCACACTGGCCAAACACGGCGGCCATGTGTTCTGGTACAGCTTGCTTGCCATCTTTTTGGTGGTCGCACCTTGGGCCGTGCCCGAGTACTGGCTGGCGCAGCTGACCTTTGTGCTGATCTACGCGGTGGTGGGCTTGGGCCTGATGCTGCTGGCTGGTTTCACGGGTCTGTTCTCGCTGGGTCACGCCGCGTTTTTGGGCGTGGGAGCTTACACCCAGGCTGTCATGGTCAATGCCGGGGTGCCGTTTCCGCTGGCGCTGGTGTGCGCGGGGGTGTTCTCGGCCATTGCGGGCGTGATCGTGGGCCTGCCTGCGCTGCGTGTCAAAGGCATTTACCTGGGCATGGCCACACTGGCTTTCGGCTTTATTGTCGAAGAGGGCATGGCCCGCTGGGAAAGCGTCACGGGCGGCAATGCGGGTCTGATGGTCACCTACCCCACACTGGGCGGCTGGACACTGGACAGCACCGAAGAGTTTTACTTCCTTTGCTTGGTGGTAACGGTGGGGGCCACGCTGGCCATCGTCAACCTGCTGCGCTCGTCCACGGGCCGCGCTTTTGTGGCCATCCGTGACTCCGAAATTTCGGCGCAAAGCATGGGCATTCACCTAGCGCGTTACAAGACCTTGTCATTTGCCTTGTCGGCCGCACTGGCGGGCATCGGCGGCGCTTTGTACGCGCACAAGATCCAGTTCCTCTCGCCCGAGCAGTTCAGCATCATCCAGTCGATTGACTTGCTCTTGATGGTGGTGATCGGTGGCCTGGGCTCGATCCACGGGGCCTTCCTGGGCGCGATTTTCCTGATCGTCATGCCGCAGCTGATCTCATTGGGCAAGGACTTTTTGCCAGCCGCCATTGGTGGCGCTGCCGGCTTGCAGGGCACGGTCTACGGCATGGTGCTGATCGCCTTTGTGTTGTTCGAGCCGATGGGCCTGTATGGCCGCTGGCTCAAGGTGCGCACCTGGTTCCAGCTGTTCCCGTTTTACCGCCGTGGCCTGTTCAAGCGCCAGAAATCGTTCCAGAAGTCGGACCGCCTGAAATGAACGCAGACATCCTTTTATCCGCTCAAGACCTGAGCGTGCGCTTTGGCGGTGTGCTGGCCGTGAACAAGGTCAGCTTCGACGTCAAACGCGGCGAGGTCTTCACCCTGATCGGCCCCAATGGTGCTGGCAAGACCACCGTGTTCAACCTGATCAGCCGCATCTACACACCCACCACGGGCGTGATCGACTACGCTGGGCCACAAGGCACGCTGCGCCTGACCGACCAGCAGCCGCACCAGATTGCAGGCCTGGGTATTGCCCGCACGTTTCAGAACATTGAATTGTTCGAGCACGCCACCGTGCTGCAAAACCTGCTGATTGGCCGCCACACGCACCGCAAGACGGGCGTCTGGAGCGAGATGTTCTTCAGCAGCAAAACCCGAGCGGCCGAGATCGAGGCGCGTGAAAAGGTCGAAGAGGTCATCGACTTCCTCGACCTGCAACACCACCGCGACTCGATGGTGGCCGGCCTGCCCTACGGCGTGCGCAAAGTGGTGGAGCTGGCGCGGGCCTTGTGCACCGAGCCGAAATTGCTGCTGCTCGACGAGCCGTCGTCGGGCCTGAATGTCGAAGAAACCGAGGACATGGCGTTCTGGATTTCGGACATCAAAAACGAGCTGGGCATCACCGTGCTCATGGTCGAGCACGACATGAGCCTGGTGTCCAAAGTGTCCGACCGCGTGCTGGCCATGAGCCAGGGCGAGGAACTGGCCACCGGCACGCCCAGCCAGGTGCAAAGCGACCCGGGTGTGATCGAGGCCTATTTGGGCTCGGTGGACGATGTGTCCAGCCTGCGCCGCGAAAACTATGTGCCCGGAGGTGCCGCATGAGCGCAGCCAACCCCATTCTGAACGCGGCCGCTGAGCCCGTTGCTGACAACGTGATGCTCAAGCTGCTCAACGTGGAAAGCGCTTACGGCCCGATCAAGGCCATCCGTGGCGTGAGCCTGCAGGTGCGCCAAGGCGAAATCGCCACCGTGCTCGGCTCCAACGGCGCGGGCAAGACCACTATCCTGAAAACCATCAGCGGCATCATCGACCCGCGCAAGGGCTCGATCGAGTTCAAGGGCCAAAGCATCACCGCGCAAGACCCAGCCTTCATTGTGCAAAGCGGCCTGATGCATGTGCCCGAAGGCCGCGAGGTGTTTCCGCTGCTGTCGATTCGCGACAACCTGCTCATGGGTGCATTCACCCGCAAGGACCGCGATGGCGTGGCCCGAGACATGGAAGCCGTGTACAACTACTTCCCCATCCTGCGCGAGCGGGCTGCGCAAGACGCGGGTTTGCTCTCGGGCGGGCAGCAGCAGATGCTGGCCATCAGCCGCGCCCTCATGGCCAACCCCGATTTGATCTTGCTGGACGAGCCCAGCTTGGGCCTGAGTCCCAAGTTGACGAAGGAAATCTTTGAGATCGTGGTACGCATCAACCGCGAGCGCGGCACCACCATCTTGCTGGTGGAGCAAAACGCCAACATGGCGCTGAACGCTTCGGACTACGGCTATGTGCTGGAAAACGGCCGCATTGTGATGGAAGACAGCTGCGCCCGTTTGCGTGAAAAGGACGACATCAAGGAGTTCTACTTGGGCATGAAGGAAGAAGGCGTGCGAGCTGACCGCCGCTGGAAAAAGAAGAAAACCTGGAGATAAGACATGAGCCAACTCTGGGACACCTCTGGCATCGCGCCGCAAAAAAACATCGTCATGGCGGGCGAGACCATCCCCGCTATTTTCTGGAACGCGGTGGCCGCTCGCGGCCCCCACGTCTGGATGCGCCAAAAAGACTTGGGCATCTGGCGCAGCTGGACCTGGGACGAGACCGCACAAGCCGTTCGCGACATTGGCCACGGCCTGATGGCGTTGGGCTTTGAGGCGCGGCACACCGCCTCCATCCTGTCCAACACCAACATCGAATGGGTGCTGTGCGACCTGGCCGTGCTGAGCGCGGGCGGCGTGTCCAACGGCATTTACCCGACCGACGCGGCCGAGCAGGTGCATTACCTGTGCGAAGACTCGGGCACCCGCGTGCTGTTTGTCGAAGACGACGAGCAGCTCGACAAAGCATTGGCCGTGCGCGACACCTTGCCCTTGTTGCAAAAAATCGTCGTCTTTGACATGGACGGTTTGCGCGACTTCCACGACCCTATGGTGATCAGCCTCAAACAGCTGCAAGCCTTGGGCCGCGAACATGCCCAGCAACACCCTGACCTGCTCACGCAGCGCAGTGCTGCCTGCAAACCGGAAGACCTGGCCATCTTGGTCTACACCTCGGGCACCACCGGCAAACCCAAGGGCGGCATGCACAGCCACCACGGTTTGGTCTACACCGTTCGCGGCTACAACACCTTGATTGCCCGCGACGAGCGCGACGAGTGCATGTGCTTCTTGCCGCTGTGCCACATCGCCGAGCGCATGGGCGGCGAGTATTTCTCGATGTACACCGGGGCCAAGCTCAACTTTGTCGAGAACCCTGAAACCGTGCCCGAAAACGTGCGCGAAATCGCGCCCACCGTGTTCACCGCCGTGCCCCGTGTGTGGGAAAAGTTCTACTCGGGCGTGATGATCGCGCTCAAGGAAGCGGGCGGCTTACAGCAAGCGGTCTACGGCTGGTCCATTGGCGTGGGCCAGCAAGTGGCCGATTTGGTGCTGGCACAAAAGCCGGTGCCCGCCAGCCTCAAGCTGCGCTTTCATGTGGCGCGTTTGTTGGCGCTCAACAACGTGCGCAAGATGATTGGCATCCACCGCGCACGCTTTTTGGTGACGGGCGCGGCCCCCATCTCCCCGGATCTGGTGCGCTGGTATTTGGCGCTGGGCTTGCCCATGCTCGAAGTCTGGGGCATGACCGAGACCTGCGGTGCATCCACGGGTGTGCCCGCCGACCGGATCAAGCCCGGCTCGATCGGCCCGGCAGCCGAGTACAACGAAATGCGTCTGGACCCGGTGACCAGTGAAATTTTGGTGCGTGGCCCCAATGTGTTCATGGGTTACCTGAATTTGCCCGAAAAAACCGCCGAGACCATCGATGCCGATGGTTGGCTGCACACGGGCGACGTGGGCGTGGTGGACGAGGAAGGGTTTTTCCGCATCACCGATCGCATGAAAGACATCATCATCACAGCCGGGGGCAAGAACATCACCCCGAGCGAATTGGAAAACGAACTGAAATTCTCGCCCTACGTCACCGATGCGGTGGTGATTGGCGACAAGCGGGCTTATCTGACTGTGATCATCATGATCGACCAGGAAAACGTGGAGAAGTACGCGCAGGACAACGACGTGCCCTTCTCCAACTACGCCAGCCTCACGCACAGCGCCGAGGTGCAGGGTTTGATCCAAGCCGAAGTGGACCGCGTCAACAAGAAGTTTGCCCGTGTGGAGCAGATCAAGAAATTCTGGCTGCTCGACACCCAACTGACAGCCGAAGACGAAGAACTGACCCCGACCATGAAGCTCAAGCGCAAACTGGTCGAGAACAAATACGCGCCCCAGATCGAGGCGATGTACCGCTGACTCACCTCACCCTTTTCTACAACAGGAGACCTGCAACATGAAAATCAAACTCAGCCTCATCGCCGCTGCGATGGCCCTGACCGCTGGCGCGGCCACGGCCCAGACGCAAGGCGTGTCCAAAACCGAAATCACGCTCGGCTCCATCCAGGATTTGTCGGGCCCACTGGCCGGCTTTGGCAAGCAGGTGCGCCTGGGCATGATGCTGCGCGTGGACGAAGCCAACGAGCAAGGCGGCATCAATGGCCGCAAGTTCAAGCTGCTGGTCGAAGACTCGGCTTATGACCCCCGCCGCGCCGTTTTGGCTGCGCAAAAGCTGGTTAACCAGGACAAGATTTTCGCCATGATCGGCCACATCGGAACCGCGCAAAACATGGCGGCCATGCCTGTTCAGTTCCAGAAGAACGTGATCAACTTCTTCCCCGTCACGGCCGCGCGTGAAATGTACGAGCCCTTCCACAAGCTCAAGTACTCGTTTGCCGCCACCTACTACGACCAGATGCGTCTGGGTGTGCCGATTCTGGTGAAGGAAAAGAACGCCAAGCAAATCTGTGCCATGCACCAAGACGATGAGTTTGGTCTGGAAGTGTTCCGTGGTGCCGAGGCCGGCCTGCAGACCATGGGCATGAAATTTGCCGAAGTCACCACCTACAAGCGTGGCGCGACCGACTTTGCATCACAGATGCAAAAGCTGGCTTCGTCCAAGTGCGATTTCGTGGTCATGGGCACCATCATCCGCGAAACCATCGGCGGCATCGCCACCGCCCGCCGCCTGGGCTTCAACCCGACCTTCTTGGGTTCGAGCGCAGCCTACACCGACCTAATCCACAAATTGGGTGGCCCCGCCATGAATGGTTTCTACGCCACCATGTCGACCCAGCACCCTTATCTGGATGAGGCCGCACAGCCCATCCGTTTCTGGGCCAACAAGTACAAGACCAAGTTCAACGAAGACCCCACCGTGTTCTCGGTCTACGGCTACAACGCCATCGACTCGTTCATGCGCGCCATTGAAAAGTCGGGCGCCAACGTGACCACCGAGAGCATCATCAAGGCCATGGACACCATGGTGATCCCACCCGATATCTTCGGCACGGGCGAGATGACCTTCACCGCCACCAAGCGCTTGGGCAGCAACGCCTCGCGCATGTCGCAGATCACCGACGGCCGCTGGAAAGTGACCTCGGGCTACTTCAGCGACAAGAAGTAAATCCAGCAGCAATTGCTGCATGAAAAACCGCCAGCGCCCGCAAGGGTCTGGCGGTTTTTTTGTGGGGAAAAGAGCGTGTGCAGCAGAAATTTTCAGCCAAACACTCCCTTTTTTGCGAAGTAAATAGCCTTCTGACTCAGCAAAAAATTGTGCCTTCTGCCCTAGACTTCAAACCGTTCACCGGCTTGTCGTTCACACGGCGTGCGACCCGGTGCTTTGGATTTTTTGCTGGATTTGAAAGGTCTTTATGGAAACCGTTGCCCCCCTTTGGTTATGGGCCACTTTTGTGGCCATTGTGTTGGTGTCGCTGTTTGTCGATTTTGTCGTGCTCAAAAAGCAGGGCGCGCACGACATCGGCGTCAAGGAGGCGCTCAACTGGTCGCTGATCTGGATTGCCTTGAGCTTTTTGTTCAACGGCTTGTTCTGGTGGGCCATCAAGGACACCACCGGTTCGGTGGAGTTGGCGAACACCAAGTCGCTGGAATTCCTCACCGGTTACCTGATCGAGAAATCATTGGCGGTGGACAACATTTTTGTCTTCCTGATGATCTTCACCTACTTCGCTGTACCAACCCAGTTTCAAAAGCGCGTGCTGATGATCGGCATCATCGGTGCCATCGTGCTGCGCACCATCATGATTTTGGTGGGTGGCTGGTTGCTCCAGCAGTTCCACTGGATCTTGTACGTGTTTGGTGCTTTCCTGATCCTCACGGGTGTGAAGATGTGGTGGGCCGCTGGGCAGGAGCCTTCGCTGGACGATAACCCTGCGCTCAAGTTGTTGCGCAAAATTTTGCCTGTCAGCAAAAACTACGACGGTGAAAAATTCTGGACCATGGAGAACGGCAAGAAGATCGCCACGCCCTTGTTCATGGTGATCTGCTTGATTGCCTTGACCGATGTGATCTTTGCGGTGGATTCGATCCCGGCGATTTTTGCGATCACCTCGGACCCCTTCATTGTGCTGACCAGCAACGTGTTCGCGATTCTGGGTTTGCGCGCCATGTATTTCTTGCTGGCGGCCGTGGCCAACAAGTTCCACTTGCTCAACTACGGTTTGGCTGTGATTCTGGTATTCATTGGTACCAAGATGTGCCTGATCGACATCTTCAAGATCCCGGTGGCCATCTCGCTGGGTGTGGTGGTTGGCATCCTGGCCGTGACCATGTTGTTGAGTGTGCGTTCAGCCAAGTCCTGACGCGCGGCGCTCTTGAAGAAGCCTCCAGGGTCACAAGCCCTGGGGGCTTTTTCACGTCTAAAGCTGCAGAGCCTGCGTGCCTCCGTGTGTTCGTGGCTCAATGGGCCGCGTCGTTGGCCTGCAAGAGCCGCTGCACCAGCGGGTGTTGCACTTTCTTTTCTGTGCCGATCGCAAAGAAGTTTTCTTTCACGCCTTCGCAGGGCCCCAGGCGCTGCACGTCGTAGTGCGCCAGCAGCTCATCGTGCACCCACTCAGCGGCCGGGAACACGCCCATGCCACTTTCGCCGAAGGTCTTGAGCAAGGCGCTGTCTTCGAACTCGCCCACGATGCGTGGACGGATGCCGTGCTGTTCAAACCAGTGGTCCAATCGTGCACGCACGGCGGTGTGGCCCGTGGGCAGCAGCACAGGCACCTCGGTCAGGCTGGCTGGAAACTTCTTTTTGGCGGCCTTGACCAGCGCCGCCGTGCCATACCAAGAGACTGGGGACGTCCCCAGCGCATGGTTGTAAAGCTTGATGTTGGCGTTGCCCGGCGCGGGGCGGTCTGAGAGCACCACATCCAAGCGGTGCAGGGCCAGGTCACCCAGCAGGTCGTCAAATTCACCCTCGTGGCACAGCAAGCGCAAATGCGGCTCGCCCATCACGGGCTGCATGAGGCGGCGCACAACCAGTTTGGGCAGGCCGTCCGAGATGCCCGCAGCCAAGCGCACCGTGGGAGAACTCACCGCGTCGCGCACCAGCGCCGGCAGGTTTTCGCCCAACTGAAAAATCTGGTCGGCTTGTTGCATGGCCGCCAGCCCGGCATCGGTCAGTACCAGACCGCGCCCTGCGGGTTTGAGCAGGGCATAACCCAGGGACCGTTCCAGTTCACGCACCTGTGCGCTCACGGTTTGCACCGCCATGTCCAGCTTGTCTGCGGCCCGGGTAATGCCACCCTCCTTGGCCACGACCCAGAAGTAATACAGGTGCTTGTAGTTGAAGGTGGTGCGCATGGTCAGAATTTCCAAGAGGTTTGGTTGGTCATTATCAGCTTTTGCAGGATGAATCGCGCGTTTGAAGTCAGGCTGGATCTGATCTTCGCAGCTCGCGGCCGGGCCAGTGCTGGTCAGGGACGGGCGGGTCATGGCAGGTCAGGGCTGCGCGTGGCCTGTCGCGAAAAGGCCAGCCTGCTGGGGTGGGTGTGGTTAGAGTGACTCCAAGCACCACTGAAGCACACCATGAACCTCTTGATTGCCTTGCGTCCGGGCTTGCCCATCCTGATCGGCGCTGCGCTGATGTTGTCGGTCAGCATGGGCTTGCGCCAAAGCCTGGGCGTGTTCATGCCTGCCCTGACCCAGGACATCGGCATTTCGGTGTCCCAGTTCACCCTGGCGATTGCGGTGCAAAACCTGGCTTGGGGGTTTTTGCAGCCCTTTGCGGGGGCTTTGGCTGTGCGCATCGGCTACCGCCCCCTCATGATGACCGGTGCCGTGCTTTACATCCTGGGCATGACTTTGCTGTGCCTGGCGCAAGGCTTGCTGGGTGTGATCCTGGGCGCTGGCGTGGCCATTGGTGCGGCCATGGCTTGTAACGGATCGGCCATTGCCATGGCGGTGGCTTCGCGGCCGGTGTCGCCGGCCTTGCGCAGCACGGTGCTGGGCATCGTGTCCGCCGCAGGCTCTTTGGGGGCCTTGATGGCGGCGCCCATCGGCCAATTGTTGTCTCAAGCGCATGGCTGGCGCGTGGGTGTGGGTGGTTTTGTCGTCATGGCCCTGATCATCTTGCCCGCCGCCTGGTACGCCGGTCGGGTGGACGCCTTGCCGGTGCCGCTTTCACCGCATGGTGAAAAAGACAATGCCCCCGACATGGCCCGGTTTGCCTTGAAACACCCGCCTTTTGCGGTGATGACACTGGCCTATTTTGTGTGCGGCATGCAGCTGGTGTTTTTGACCACGCATCTGCCGTCCTACCTCGATTTGTGCGGCATGGACCCGATGCTCAGTGCCCAGGCGCTGGGCATGATTGGGGGCTTCAATGTGCTGGGCAGTCTTTTTTTTGGTTGGGCGGGTGGGCGGTACAACAAGTTGCTGCTGTTGGGGGGCATTTATGTGCTGCGCTCATTCGGTCTGGCCTGGTATTTCCTGTCGGTGCCAACGCCTGAGAACACCTTGGTGTTCGCCGCCATCATGGGCTTTTTGTGGCTGGGAGTGGCCCCCTTGGTGACGGGCTACATCGGCGAAACCTTTGGTCTTCGCTGGCAAGCCATGCTCGGCGGCATCGCTTTCATGAGCCACCAGCTGGGCAGCTTCATGGGCGCGTTGGGGGGCGGTCTGGTGTTCGATGCCATGGGCTCGTACAACCGGGCCGTGCAAGTGGGGGTGCTGGTGGGGCTGCTGGCGGGCATGTTGCAAATGGCTTTTGCGCTGCGCGACGAGTTGCCGCCAGGTCAGCCCAGACCGGCCTGAGCACCAGGCCAGGTTCTCCAATTGTGCAGGCGCGTGTGGGCGTTCAGGCCTTGGGCCCAGCTTCAAATGCCCAGCTGCTTGGCCGCCAGCTCTTTCATGATCTCTTCGGCCCCGCCGCCAATCATCATCACTTTCACTTCGCGGTAGACCCGCTCGCTCACGGTGCCGCGCATGAAGCCCATGCCGCCTAACAATTGCACGGCGGCATCGGCGCAAAACTGCATGGTTTGGGTAGCGTGGTTTTTGAGCAGACACACCTGGGCCACCCACTCGGCACCGGTCTGTCCTGCGTCCGCTTGTTGCGTCACCGCATCCACCCAGGCTTGGGTGGACGAGATGCGCATTTGCATGTCCATCAGTTTGTGGCGGATCGCTTGCCGCTCGATCAAGGCCGCGCCAAAGGTCTGGCGCTGACGTGCCCAGTCCAGCGCTTCGTCAAAACAAGCCTGCGCAAAGCCCAGCGCCATGGCCGACATGGCCAGGCGTTCGCCATTGAAGTTGCCCATGATCATCTTGAAGCCCGCGCCTTCTTCACCCAGCCGGTAACGTTGTGGCACGCGCACGCCATCAAAACGCAGCTGTGCCGTGTCCGAGCTGTGCCAGCCCATTTTGTGCAGGCGTATGCGCGAGATGCCCGGAGTGTCCCCCGGCACCACGACCATCGAGATGCCGCTGGCGCCCTTGCTGGCCGGGTGGGTGCGCACGGCCAGCGTGATCCAGTCGGCGCGCAGGCCTGAGGTGATGAAGACTTTTTCGCCGTCGATGACATAGTCGCTGCCGTCTGCGCGCGCCGTGGTGCGCAGGCCGGCCACGTCGGAGCCGCCACCGGGTTCGGTGATGGCCAGTGCTGCGATACGCTCGCCGCGCAACACCGGGGGCACCACTTCGGCCTGCAGCTCGGCAGTGCCATGCGCCATGACCGGCGGCAAGCCGATGTTGAGCGAAAACAGGCTGGCCATCACGCCGCCGCTGCCGCCGTATCGCGCCAGCGTTTGCGACAGCAGGTTGCGCGCTCGCCAAGGCGCGGGTCTGCCGCCTAAATGCTCGGGGTAGCCCAGGCCCAGCAGGCCCAGCTGTGCGGCCTGAATGTAAAGCGAACGGTCAAACTGACCGGCTTCTTCCCAAGCGGGTACATGCGGGGCAATGGCTTGTCTGGCAAAACGCTCCACGGTGGTCTGCAGGCTTTGCAGGTCTTCGGCTGTGAAATCAGTTGTGCCATCGGCGGTGTTCATGTCGCGTCCTTCCATTGCACCAGCACCTGGCCGGGTCCCACTTGCTGGCCCACGCTGGCCGAGAGGCTGTGCACCACCGCATCGCGTGGAGCACACAAGATGTGTTCCAGCTTCATCGATTCGATCACCAGCACGGCATCGCCTTGTTGGACCGATTGGCCTTCTTGCACATGCAATGTGATCAACTTGCCATTAAAAGGCGCGCGCAACGATTGCGCGGCTTGTGCGCTAGCCCCTGTGCTGGGCGCGCTGTGGCTTTGGTCGGTGAGCCACAGCTCAAAGGTCTCTGGGCCTTGCAGCTGCACATGCCACTGCACAGCGATGGTGGTGCCCCGGCACGCCACGGCGCGGGCTTGCCAGCGGCAGCCGTCCAGGTCGATGTGCAGCATTTCAGGGCTGTGCGTCACGCGGGCTTCGTGTGTGGCATCGCCTGTTTGAATGCGCACACGGCCCTGCCCGAGTTCCTGCAAGTTCAGCGAGAGGGTGCCTGTGCCCAGGCCCATGCGCAACGGCCGCGTGAAGGGGCTGGGCATGGCGGCGGCGGGCGCTTGTTGCGCGTAGAGAACAGCTAAGGCAGCCACGGTGCTGGTTTTACTCGTCGCCTGCAGGCTTTGGCGCAGCGCATCGGCCTGTTCGGCCAGGAAAGGGATCAATGCCTCACCCGCGCAGAACACCGGGTGCTGCAAACATGCGGCCAAAAACGCGCGGTTGGTGGGCAGGCCCAGCACGGCGGTCTGGTCCAGGCCTGTGCGCAGGCGGTCGATGGCTTCAGCGCGGTTGGGCGCGTGGGCAATCAGCTTGCCCAGCATCGCATCGTAATGCGGCGTGACCACTGCACCCGCGTGCAGCGCATGGTCAAAGCGCAAGCCTGCAGGTGCTGCAAAGGCTTGCACCGTGCCAGTCTGCGGCGTGAAGTGTTCATCTTCAGCGCACAAGCGCACTTCGATGGCGTGGCCTTGCAGCTGCACATCGGCTTGCGCCAGCGGCAGCGGCTCGCCGCGGGCGATGCGCAATTGCCACTCGACCAAGTCAAGACCCGTGAGCATCTCGGTGACGGGGTGTTCCACCTGCAGCCGGGTGTTCATCTCCATCAGATAGAACGGCTTGTTGTCCTGCGCCTTGTCCAGCAAAAACTCCACCGTGCCCGCACCCACATAGCCCGCCGATTGCGCCAACGCAATGGCCGCTTGCCCGAGTTGCGCGCGCAGCGCAGTGCTCACGGCAGGGCTGGGCGATTCTTCGATGATCTTTTGGTGACGCCGCTGCACCGAACAGTCGCGCTCACCCAAGTGGATGCAGTGGCCATGCATGTCGGCCATGATTTGCACCTCGATGTGGCGGGGGCGCAGCAAGGCGCGTTCCATCAACAAGTCGCCGTTTCCAAAACCGGCCAGCGCTTCCGAGCGGGCGCTGTGCAGGGCGGGCAGCAGCTGCACCATGTCGGTCACCAAGCGCATGCCGCGCCCGCCGCCCCCGGCCACGGCCTTGACCATCAGCGGCAAGCCCAGTTGCTGCGCTTGCGTGGAGAAGGTGGCGTCACTCTGGTCCGCACCAAAGTAGCCCGGCAAGCAAGGCACGCCGTGCTGCAGGGCCAAAGCCTTGGCAGCCGACTTGCTGCCCAGTGCACGAATGGCCGCAGGCGGCGGCCCGACCCAGGTCAGGCCCGCGTCGATCACGGCCTGCGCAAAATCGGCGTTCTCGCTCAAAAAACCATAACCTGGGTGCACCGCATCGGCCCCGGTGGCCTGCGCGGCCGCCAGCAGCTTGTCGATGCGCAAATACGAGTCAGCGGACAGCGTACCGTCCAAAGCGACAGCGGTGTCGGCTTCGTGCACATGCAAGGCGTCACGGTCGGCGTCTGAGTAAACAGCCACCGTCTGGATGCCCATCTGGCGGGCGGAGCGGATCACGCGGCGGGCGATCTCGCCCCGGTTGGCGATCAGCAGGCGGGTGACGCGGGTGGGGAGGGTGCTGCTCATGGTTGTTTCTCTTGGCTCAGGGTCCAGGGCGCGGGCTGTTTGCGTGCAAACGCAGCCAAGCCTTGGGCAGCCTCGGTGCTTCGCAAGCTGTGTGCAAAGGCCTGCGCTGCGGCGTTGCGCAAATCAGGCACAGGGCCGCGCAAGCTGCGCAGCAGTTGTTTGGTGCTGGCCACCGCGCCGGGCGCTGCACGCAAGAGGCGCGTCAGAGTCGCGTGCCAAGCCGCATCGCCGCCCTCTTCGATGACTTCATTCACCAAGCCCAATTGGTGCGCTTGGTCAGCGGTGTAGCTCAGGCCTTGCAGCAGGCACTGGCGTGCGGCGCTCTCGCCCAGGCGCTGCCACACAAATGGCGCGATCTGCGCAGGCGGCAAGCCCAGCGTGACCTCGGGCGTGCCCAGCACCGAACGCGCTGTGGCCACCACATGGTCGGCGCAGCACACCAGGCCAAAGCCGCCGCCCATGGCTGCGCCATCGACCCGGCACACCAAGAGCTGGGGCAGGGCACTCAGGGCATGCAACAGGTCACCGAATCCCCGGTTCATGGCCAGCAGCGGGTCGGTTTGTCCGTCTTGCAGGGGTTGGCCGATCAGGCTGGCAAAGCCGCCCAAACTGCCTCCCGCGCAAAAGGCACCACCTGCGCCGGTCAGCACCACGATGCGCAGTGTGGAGTCCGCTGCAGCCCGCGTGCAGGCTTGCAGCATGCCGTCCACCACCACATCGCTCAAGGCGTTGCGGGTGGCCGGGTCGTTCATCGTCCAGGTTTCGACCGCACCCTGGCGCTCGATTAGCAGGTGTGGGGTGCTCATTTCTGGGGCCGCTTGGCAATGCCCATCATCTTGGCCAGGATGCCCAACATCACCTCGTCCGCACCGCCACCAATCGAGGCCAGACGCCCGTCGCGGTACATGCGCGAGACTTTGTTTTCCCAGGTGAAGCCCATGCCGCCCCAGAACTGCAGGCAGGTGTCGGGCACGGTGCGGTTCAGACGTCCCGCTTTGAGCTTGGCCATGGTGGCCCACTCGGTCACGTCTTCGCCCGCGATGTAGTGCTCGCAGGCTTGGTAGGTCAGGGCGCGCAGGCTTTCGACCTCGGCCTTGAGTTCGGCCAGCTTGAACTGCACCCACTGCTGGTCGGCCAAGGTGCTGCCAAACAGCTTGCGCTCTTGCGCCCACTCCACCGTCCACTGGATGCAGTTGGACAGCGACTGCAGTGTGCTGGCCGCGCACCACAGGCGCTCTTCCTGAAACTGTTGCATCTGGTAGATGAAGCCCTGTCCCTCAGCCCCGATGCGGTAGCGCTGGGGCACCCGCACTTCGTCAAAATAAATCAGGCCCGTGTCGCTGCTGTTCATGCCGATCTTTTTGATCTTCTTGCCCACCTCGATGCCGGGCAGCAGCTTGCCGTTTTCGCGCATGGGCACCATGACCAGGCTTTTGTTTTTATGGATTGGCCCCTCACCCGTGTTGACCAGCATGCACATCCAGTCGGCCTGCAGGCTGTTGGTGATCCACATCTTCTGGCCGCTGATCACATAGTCGTCGCCGTCTTTGCGGGCCACGGTCTTGATGCCCGCCACATCGCTGCCCGCACCCGGCTCGCTCACGCCAATGCAGCCCACCATGTCACCCGCAATCGCCGGGGCCAAAAACTGCGCCCGCAATTCGTCGCTGCCAAAGCGTGCCAAGGCGGGCGTGGCCATGTCGGTTTGCACGCCAATGGCCATGGGGATGCCGCCGCAGTCAATGTGGCCCAGTGCCTCGGCCATGGCCAGGCTGTAGGAGTAGTCGAGGCCCGCACCACCAAAGGCTTCGGGCTTGGTCAGGCCCAGCAGCCCCAAGTCGCCCATCTTTTTGAAGACTTCGTGCGCCGGAAAGATCTCGGCCGCTTCCCACTCGTCCACATGGGGGTTGATCTCGGCTTCGATGAAACGTTTGAGTGTGTTCTGGATCTCGCGGTGTTCGTGGGTGTATTGCATGGTGGGTCTCCGTGGGTTGTTTTACATGCGCGCCACGCCAAATGTGCTGGCGCGGGGTTGGCGTGCTGCACTCTCGGCGCAGGTGTCGAGGCTAAAGCTCAGCACGCTGCGGGTGTCCCGCGGGTCGATCACACCGTCGTCCAGCACCAGACCGCTGGTGTAGAAGGCGTCGGCCTGGGCCTCGAACAGGGCCACGATCTTGTCGAACTGGGCCTGCATCTTGTCGGGGTCGGGTGTGATGCCTTTGCGTGCCATGCCCGCCTCGGCCACGATTTGCATGGTGCGGGCGGCTTGCTCGCCGCCCATCACCGCCGTCTTGGCCCCCGGCCAACTGAATAAAAAGCGTGGCGCATAACCCCGCCCACACATGCCGTAGTTGCCCGCCCCAAACGAGGCCCCGCACTGGATGGTGATCTGCGGCACCGTGGCGCTGGTCACGGCCTGGATCATCTTGGAGCCGTGTTTGATCATGCCGCCTTGCTCGCTGTCTTTGCCCACCATGTAGCCGGTGGTGTTTTGCAAATAAACGATGGGGTGGCCCAGCTGGCACATCCACTGGATGAAGTGCGTGGCCTTGTTGGCCCCGGCCACATCGATGGGGCCGTTGTTGCTGATGATGCCGACCGCATGCCCACCGATGCGCGCTTGTGCGCACACCGTGGCCGCACCGAACAAAGGTTTGAATTCCAGGAAATCCGAGTCGTCCACCAGCCGCAAGATGACTTCGCGCATGTCGATCGGTTCGCGGTGGTGGGCGGGCATCAGGCCGAGCAGTTCTTCGGCATCCCAGCGCGGGGGCTTGGCTTGTCCTTGTGTTGAGTGCGCAGCCCAGTCCCAACGCGCCACCACATCGCGGGCGGTGCCCAGCGCGTGGCGGTCGTCTTCGCACAGGTACTCGCCCAGACCCGACACACTGGTGTGCATCTCGGCCCCGCCCAGTTCTTCTTCGCTCGCGACTTCGCCCGTGGCGGCCTTGAGTAAAGGCGGCCCGGCCAGAAACGCGCGTGACCTGCTGCGCACCATGATCACCGTGTCACTCAAGCCCGGCATGTAGGCCCCGCCTGCCGTGCCCGAGCCGTGTTGTACCGTGATCACGGGCAGGCCCGCCGCCGACAGGCGAGCCAGGTTGCGGAACAGGCTGCCACCCAGCACAAAACCTTCGACCTTGTACTGCATCAAATTGGCCCCGGCGCTTTCGACCAGGTGCACAAAAGGCAGTTTGTTTTCCAGGGCCAACTCTTGCACCCGCAAAATCTTTTCGAGGCCGCGCGCCTGAATCGCCCCGGCTTCGATGCCCGAGTCGCTGGCCACCACCATGCAGCGCACACCACTGATGAAGCCAATGCCCGCGATCATGCCGCCGCCGGGCACCGACTTGGCGGGGTCGGGTGTGTCTTGCATGAAGCCCGCTAGGGCACACAGTGGCAAAAAGGGCGCACCGGGGTCGAGCAGCAAGGCGACACGTTCACGCGGCAGCAACTGGCCGCGCTTGTCAAACACGGGTTTGGACTGGGCCGAAGCAAGCGCTGCGCGGTCTTGCAGGGCTTGCCTCTGCGCCAAGCGGGCGAGTGCTGCTTCGCGCCGCTGCTGTGCCACAGGGCTGTGCGGGTTCCAGGTGGATTCAAAAGTCATTGGAATACCTTGGGTGTGACGGCGCGGTGAAAGCCGTCAAAGGGTTTCACCGCATCGCGTGTTTGCACATCGGGTGTGGCCACACCTTGCTGCCAGCCCATGCGCATTTGCGGGCGGGCACCGTCCACGCGCAGTACCGTGCCGCTGATGAAGCTTGCGGCGGGTGAGAGCAAAAACACAATGGCGGCTGAGGTTTCAGCCTCGGTGCCAAAGCGGCCTTGTGGCACCGTGTTGCGCATTTCGCGCAGCATGGGGCCAGCCTCGGGGGGGTAATGGTCCATGCCGCTGCTGGCAATGTAGCCCGGGGCCACGGCGTTGACGCGCACGCCTTGCGCGGCCCACTCCAATGCAGCGGTTTCTGTAAAACTGACCATGCCCGCCCGCGCTGCGCCGCTGTGGCCCATGCCCGGCATGGAGCCCCACATGTCGGCCACGATGTTGACCACCGCGCCGCCGTGTGCGTGCATGCTTTGGTTGAAGCACTCACGCGCCACCAAAAAGCCACCGGTGAGGTTGGTGTCGATGACGGCTTGCCAGCCTTTGACGCTGGTTTTGGCCAGGGGCGAGATGTATTGCCCGCCCGCGTTGTTGACCAGGCCGTGGATGCGCCCGTGCTGCTGCACCACCTGCGCGACCAGGGCTTTCACATCGTCCTCGCGCCGGATGTCGCAGCTGTGCCAGCTGGTTTGGCCGCCGTCACCCGTGATCTCTTGCGCTGTGGCGCTCAGCTTGTCGGGGTTGCGGCCCACCAGAACCACGTGTGCGCCCAAGCTGGCCAGCTCATGCGCGGTGCATCGGCCAATGCCCGAGCCGCCGCCGGTGACCAGGATGACCTGCCCTTGGAGCAGGCCGGGCGCAAAGACGGATTGGTAAGGTGTGGCGGGGTTCATGCGGGGTCTCTCAAAAACAAGGCCAGGGCGGCCTCGGTCAAATCGTCCAGCGTGGCACGTTGGGGGCCATTCGATGTTGTTTGGGTTGCAGCTTTTGAAGACCGCTTGACGGTTTTTTCAACAGGCGCTTGGTACCACTGAACCGCCCAATTCAAAGCGCCAAAAATCATCAATCGGGCCAAACCCACTGGCGCTTGCAGTTGCCCGCTGTCATGCAGCGCTTGCAGCACGGGTGTCCAGACGGCTTCGTACCCATCCTTGATTTGCGTGATGGTTTGGCGCTGTTCGGCGCTCAGCGAGCGCCATTCGTAAAGCATCACCGGAATGAAGTCGCTGTCCGGTCCCAGCAGCACATCGAACTGGTTGCGGACCAGCATCCGAAGCCGCTCGCGTGCGCTTTCTTGGCCACTCAAGCGGGCGCATGCGGCGCGTTGCCGCTCACTGGCCTGGCGCATGCCCTCCACCATCACCGCCAGCAACAGGTCTTGTTTGTTGCCGAAGTGGTAGAAGGGCGAGCCCGGCTGCATGCCGACAAGCGCCGCGATTTCTCGGGTGCTGGTGGCGTCGTAGCCCTGGCGATGAAACAGCTGCGCCGCCGCCGCGATCAGCGCCTGGCGACGGTTGCCATCGTCGCGCTCACCCTCGGTCTTGCGGGGGCGGCCGCGTGCGCGTTTGGGCTCGGCCAGTTCGTTCATGCGTTCAGCGCCCCGCCAAGCCCATGCTGCGCGAGATCACTTCTTTCATGATCTCGTTGGTGCCGCCGTAGATGCGTTGCACGCGGGCGTCGGCATAGGCGCGGGTGATGGGGTATTCCCACATGTAGCCATAGCCGCCGTGCAGCTGCACACACTCGTCCATTACTTTGCACTGCAAATCCGAGCACCAGTACTTGGCCATGCTGGCGGTTGCGGTGTCGAGTTTGTTCACGTTGACCAGCTCGCAGCATTTGTCCACAAACACACGCGCCACCTGCACCTCGGTCTGCAACTCGGCCAGGGTGTAGCGGGTGTTTTGGTAGTTGCCCACGGCCTGGCCAAACACCTTGCGGTCTTTCACGTACTGCACCGTCCAGTCGATGGCCGCTTGCGCTGCGGCAATGCCGCCAATCGCGATTTGCAGGCGTTCCCAAGGCAGCTGCTCCATCAGGCAAATGAAGCCCTTGCCCTGCATGGCTTCGCCACCCAGCAGCTGGTCGGCGCTGACCTTGACGTTGTCAAAGAACAATTCGGACGTGTCTTGTGCTTTGAGGCCCAGCTTCTTCAAGCGCTTGCCTTTCTCAAAGCCGGGGGTGCCGCGCTCGATCAAGAACAAGCTGGTGCCCTTGGCACCCGCAGCCGGGTCGGTCTTGGCCACCAGAATCACCAGGTCTGCGTGCCAGCCGTTGGTGATGAAGGTCTTGCTGCCGTTGATCAGGTATGTGCCGTCGGGCTGCAGCATGGCCGTGGTTTTCACGCCCTGCAAGTCCGAACCCGCAGCCGGTTCGCTCATGGCAATCGCACCCACCATCTCGCCACTGGCCAGCTTGGGCAGGTACTTTTGCTTTTGTGCTTCGGTGCCGTAATGCAGGATGTAAGGGGCCACGATCTCGCTGTGCAGGCCGTAGCCAATGCCCGTAAAGCCTGCGCGTGAGAGTTCCTCCATCTGCACCACCGAATACAGCTTGTCGGCATCCGAGCCGCCATAGGCCTCGGGCAGGGTCATGCACAAAAAGCCGTTTTCACCGGCCTTGTCCCAGACGGCGCGGTCCACATAGCCTTGTTCTTCCCAGGCGTCGTGGTGGGGGGCGATTTCCTTGTCCATGAAGCGGCGAAAGCTGTCGCGAAAAGCTTCGTGGTCGGCGGAAAAGAGTGTGCGTTCAATCATGGTGTCACCTTCAGGACTTGGGGGTTGCTATTTATACAAAGCGTTTGCTTGGTAAAAGTCTATACTGAATGCGAAAATCCACAACACAGGGCAAACCCCTGATGACACCCAGGAGACATTCATGAGCGAAGCATTTGTTTATGACGCCATACGCACACCGCGTGGCAAAGGCAAAAAAGACGGCAGCCTGCACGAGGTCAAGCCCATCAGTCTTTTGAGCGGCGTGTTGCGCGAGCTGCAAAGCCGCAACCAGTTCGACACCGCTGCGGTGGACGACGTGGTCATGGGCGTGGTCTCGCCCATTGGCGAGCAAGGCTCGGTCATCCCCAAAGTGGCCGCTTTGGCTGCGGGGTGGGACTGGCGCTGTTCGGGCGTGCAGCTCAACCGCTTTTGCGCCTCGGGCCTGGAAGCGGTCAACATGGCCGCCATGAAGGTGCGCAGCGGCTGGGAAGACCTGGTCGTCGCTGGCGGCGTTGAAAGCATGAGCCGTGTGCCGATTGGTGCGGACGGCGGTGCTTGGGCACAAGACCCCGAAACCAACAGCGCCACACTGTTTGTGCCGCAAGGCATTGGCGCTGATTTGATTGCCACCATGAGTGGCTTCAGCCGTCACGATGTCGATGCCTTTGCTGTCGAGTCGCAAAAGCGCGCCACGGCCGCGCGCGCAGCGGGTTACTTCGATGGCTCGGTGGTGCCTGTCAAAGACAAGCTGGGCCAAGTCATCCTGGCGCAAGACGAATTCATCAAGCCCAGCACCAAGGTGGAAACTCTGGGCGGCCTCAAAGCTTCGTTTGAGCAACTGGGTGCCATGGGCTTTGACGCCGTGGCCTTGCAGCGTTACCCGCAGGTTGAGCGCATCCACCATGTGCACCATGCTGGCAACTCGTCGGGCATTGTGGACGGCGCAGCGGCTGTGCTGATCGGCTCGGAAGCCGCAGGCAAAACCCATGGCCTCACACCGCGTGCCCGCATCGTGTCGGTGGCCTTGTCGGGCGCTGACCCGACCATCATGCTCACAGGCCCCATGCCCGCTGCCCGCAAGGCGCTGGCCAAGGCGGGCCTCACGATTGATCAGATCGATTTGTTTGAGGTGAACGAAGCCTTTGCCGCCGTGCCCATGAAGTTCATGCAAGAGATGGGCGTGCCGCACGACAAGGTCAACGTCAACGGTGGCGCGATCGCCATGGGCCACCCGCTGGGGGCCACGGGCGCGATGATCATTGGCATCTTGATTGATGAGCTGCACCGCCGCAAATTGCGTTACGGCTTGGCCACTTTGTGTGTGGGCGGCGGCATGGGCATCGCCACCATCGTTGAACGCGTTTGATTGGGGAGACACCATCATGATTTTGAAAACACTGCGCTACGAACTGGCGGACGGCATCGCCACCATCACCTTTGACGAGCAGGGCTCGCCGGTCAACACCATGTGCCTGCAATGGCAGGCTGACCTGACTCAGGCGGCTGAGCAGGTGGCCAAAGACAAGGCATCTTTAAAAGGGATCATCCTGGCCTCGGTCAAGTCCACCTTTTTTGCAGGGGCCGATCTCAAGGGCGTGATGCGCTCGCAAGCCTCGGACGGCCCGCGTGTCTTTGCCGAGATCGAAGGCATCAAAAAAGCTTTTCGCACCATCGAGACCCTGGGCGTGCCGGTGGTCAGCTGCCTCAACGGCACGGCGCTGGGCGGCGGCTGGGAGGTGGCTCTCATCGGTCATTACCGCATCGCCACGGCCAACCCCAAAACACAATTCGGTCTGCCCGAAGTCACGCTGGGCTTGATTCCCGGTGGCGGCGGCATCACCAAGATGACGCGCCAGCTGGGCCTGCTGGCCGCGCAGCCCTATGTGCTGGAGAGCAAACTCTTTGGTCCCGAAGAAGCGCAAAAGCTCGGCCTGGTGCACGAGATCGTGGCAACTGACGACCAACTTCGCCCCCGCGCATTGGCTTTCATCGCTGCATCGCAAGGCCAGCCCGAAGCCGCCCAGCATGTGTGGGACCGCAAGGACTACAAAATGCCCGGTGGCACGCCCAGCAACCCCAAGATCGCGGGCATGCTGAGTGTGGCGCCTGCCGTGCTCAAGCAAAAAACACGCGGTCTGTACCCCGCTCCCGAAGCGGCGTTGGCCGCCATGGTCGAAGGCGCGATGGTGGACTTTGATACCGCCATGCGCATCGAAAGCCGTTACCTCGCAGGTCTGATGACCAGCCAGGTGGCGCGCAACATGATCAACACCTTCTTCTTCAACATGAACAGCATCAAGGGCGGCCAAAGCCGCCCCAAGGCTGCACCGCGCTACAAGCCCCAAAAAGTGGGCATCTTGGGTGCGGGCATGATGGGCTCGGGCATTGCGTATTCACAAGCCAGCCGGGGCATCGCCACGGTGCTCAAAGACGTGAGCTTGGAAGCCGCAGAAAAAGGCAAAGCCTACAGCCACAAGCTCACGCAAAAACGCGTGGACAAAGGTCGCATGGCGGCTGACAAACAAGCGGCCTTGTTGTCACTGATCCAGCCCACGGCCAGCGCTGCAGACCTCAAGGGTTGCGACCTGATCATCGAAGCCGTGTTTGAAAACCGCGAACTCAAAGCCCGTGTCACGCAAGAGGCCGAGCCGATGCTCGCCGAGGGCGGCTTCTTTGCCAGCAACACCTCCACCTTGCCCATCAGCGGCTTGGCCAAAGCCAGCGCCAAGCCCGAGAAATTCGTGGGCATCCACTTCTTCAGCCCGGTGGACAAGATGAAGCTGGTGGAGATCATTCGCGGTGCACAGACCGACGACGAGACGATTGCCCGTGCGTACGACTACGTGCAGGCGCTGGGCAAGCTGCCGATTGTGGTGAACGACTCACGCGGTTTTTACACCAGCCGCACCTTTGGCACCTTTGTGATGGAAGGCGCGGCCATGCTGGGCGAGGGCATCCCCGCCCCCGTGATCGAAAACCTGGCCATGCAAGTGGGCATGCCCGTGGGCCCGCTGGCCGTGCTGGACGAAACTGCGCTGTCGCTGTCGGTGCATGTGCTGGACCAAACCCGCGAAGACTTTGCCAAAGAAGGCAAAACCCACACTGCCACGCCCGGTGAGCTGCTGGTTGAGCGCATGGTCAAAGAACTCAAACGCCCCGGCCGCGCCGCAGGCGGTGGTTTTTACGACTACCCCGCTGGCCAGAAAAAAGTGTTGTGGCCCGAACTCAAAACCCGCTTTGAAAAAGCCGACGTGGCCTACAGCCAGCAAGACATCAAAGACCGCCTGCTGTACCGCCAAGCCGTGGAAACCGCCCGCTGCCTGCAAGAAGGCGTGCTGACCTCGGTGCACGACGGCAACATCGGCTCGATCTTCGGCATCGGCTTTCCGGCCTGGACGGGTGGGGCGCTGCAGTTCATCTATGGACAGGGCGTGGATGCGTTTGCCAAGCGTTGCGCGGAACTGGCCGCGCTGTATGGGGCGGGCTTTGTGCTGACGGCGGAAGTGATTGCGAGCTTGAAGCAGCACCAGCCGGTGTATTGAACGACTGAGGCACGACTCCAAACCAACGCAGAAGTGTCAAAACTTCTGCGTTTTGCTTGGGCTTTTTGAAATCGGGTGCCCGTTATTTCGCTGCCGTCGTCTTCAATAAGGTATGGCACGACCAGAGCCACCATCCACCGCTATAGCTTGTCCAGTGATCGCGCTGGCAGCGTCGCTGCATAAGAAAACAGCCAGCCGGGCCATGTCTTCAGGTTGCATGAAACGACCTATTGGAATTTCTTTCAGCCTCAGGGCGGTGACTTGTTCGACGGTCATGTTTTCCAGTAACGCCCATTTTTCAAGAGCCGATTCAAGCCGGGGCGTCCACGTGTAGCCTGGATGGATCGCATTGACGGTCACCCCGAATGCCCCAACCTGTTCGGCCAGATGCTTAGTGAAATTTGTCACGCCCGCGTTGACCACACCATTGGTCATTCGGTAGGCACTGACATCTCGTGCCGTGATGCCTGCCATGTTGACAATGCGCCCCCAATTCTGGAATTTCATATGCGGGAGAACAGCGCGTGCACAGCGGATGTAGCCCATGAGTTTGATGTTGATGTGGTGTTGCCAATCTTCGTCTGACAAGGCGTCGAACTCATTCTGAGAAGAGCTGACAGCATTGTTGATGAGCATGTCGATGCGTCCGAAATGCGCATGGGCACTGGCCACCAGCGCATCGATATCCTGGGGAACAGAGACATCTGCCACCACACTCAGGACATCCAGTCCTTTGGCTTGCAGTGAGGTGCAGGCCTCTTTCAGGGCGGTTTCATGCCGTGCGCAAATCACCAGACGGGCACCTGCCTGTCCCAAATGATTGGCCATCGCATAGCCAATGCCCTTGCTGCCACCGGTGATCAGTGCCACGCGATTTTGAAAATTCAAATGCATCAGACCTCTGAATGGATGAGTGCTTGCTGGACAGAGAGACGTTGAATCGCAGACATGTCCAGAGCAGGCCAATAACCTGAGGGGAGAACAATACAGCCGTCAGCGAAACACAGGGGCGTTTGGAAAATATGGTCCCTTGGCTTGAGAAAGCCATTGAACTCACCTGCATTGACAATGGTGGAACGGGCAACACAGGCTTCCATCCAGCAACCAATTTCCGACGCCACACCATTGCCAAGCACCCGTTGCATGCCATGCTGGGTGATGCTGTGCAGATCGGCCATCAGTGGGTTGATGCCACCCGATTTCACGAGTTTGAGCTTGATGTATTGGGCCGCTTGCAGTTGTGCAGCTTTTTCAATGTCCTGTGGTTCAAAGATGGATTCGTCCAGCATCATGGGCACCGGACTGATGCGGGCGACTTGGGTTGCGGCCTCCCAATCTGTGTCCTTGCAGGGTTGCTCAAAGAGTTCGATGCACTGTGGTGATAGGGACTGAACAAATTCAAGAGCTTGTGCAAGTTGATAGCCTTGGTTGCCATCGAGCCGTAGGGTGGCACGGCCATTGACGTGCGCCTGTATCCAGGTCAGACGCTCCAGGTCGCTCGCCACATCAAAGCCGACTTTGACCTTCAAAGTCTTGAATCCTGCCGCCAAAAGTCGATCCACTTCGTCGTGGATCTGGCTTTTGTTTTTGGCGTTGACGGGAGCGAGCATGGGCACGGCGACTGTTTCGGCATGGGGTCCCAGCAGAGGATGGGACATTGCCATTTCGACAGCACTGACCAGAGCCGCCACGGCATGTGAATGCAAGCTGCGATGTTCAAGCCAAAGTGCCATGGCTTCTTGACAATGCAAGCCGATTGCTTTCTTCGCGTAATGCAGGCAAAAGTCCCACCCGCCCTGTCGTGTCTCATGGGTATAGCCTTCGACAATAGCCGCTTCGCCAAAGCCGATGGTGCCGTCATCTGTGGTCACGATCACCAGCAGGGTTTGCAAAGCGGTGAGTGTGGCAATCGCGCTTGGATAGGGCTCTTTGAAAGGCATGCTCAAGTCATGCAGCTGGATTTTTTCAATTCTGGACAAAGAGAACTTTCATGGAATCATCTTGAGTTGCTTGAGCAGCTGTGTGTCGTTGCGTGCCTGTTCGGTGAGCATGTCGGCCATTGCAGTACGGCTGATGGTGCCTTCAATCGTGCCCGAATCTTTGAGGTATTTTTGAAACCGTGCCGAAGCAACCCCCGCTTTGATCATGGCGTAGTTGCGCTCGATCAAGGCTTCGGGGGTACCTTTCTTTATGAACAACCCGCGCCAGTGGTACTTGACTATGTCAATGCCCAATTCTTTGAACGTGGGCACATCGGGCAATTGGGCCAACCGAGCCTCGCCGGTCTGGGCCAGAATCTTGGTACGCGGCGTAAAGGTGCCCGCCACGCTGACGTTGCTGACAGCGCCTTCGATCTGTTCGCCAATGACTGCGGCAATGGCTTTGCCGCCGCTGTCGTACGGGATCCAGCTGAAATCGCCATCTACCCTGCGACTCAATTGCATCATGACCATTTGGAACGGACCACCGATGGCATACCCGCCAATCCGAACATGGTCTTTCTTGACGCGCATTTCATCGGCAAAGGCACCAAAGTCTTTGAATTTCTGAGGCAGCGCATACAAGGCAAAGGGGTCGAGCTGAACCCGGTACAGAGGTTCGAAATCGGTCCATTCATGCAGACGGCTTGGCAACTGCAGTATGGAGGTGATGCCTGTCCCATCGGCCAGCAGGGTAAGGCCATCGGCAGGCGCTTGTTTCAAGAAAGACATGGCCAATTGACCCGATGCCCCTGGCTTGGGCTCCACAATCACGCTGCGACCTGAGCTTTTGCTGATTTCATCGGCCAGTATGCGCAGCATCACATCTTGCGGAGCCCCTGCACCGGAGCCGTGCACGATGCGCATGATGGGCTGCTGCTGGCCCCAGCTGGGGGCGGACAAACCCGCCAGTAAGCCCAGGGCCAATATGTGACGTCTTGTTCGGTGAAGCATGTGTTTGTCTCCTAATCGTTGCGAGTCTGAACAGAGGGTGTTGTCGGGAGGGGCGGTATCTAGCGAGATGCGATTTGAGTGCGATACATGAGCCTGCGTGAATGGGGATCGAAAGCATCCCGTTTGTGCAAGGTGCAAGTGTTGTCCCACATCATGACGTCGCCAGCGGTCCAAACCTGGGTCCAAGTGAAACGATCCTGGGTGGCGTGAGCCCACAGTGCATCCAGCAAGGCCTCGCTTTCCTGCAGTGCGAGGCCTTTGATGTAAGCATTGCGGCGACGCCCCAGCATCAAGGCTTTTTTGCCGCTTTGCGGTTGAGTGGTTACCAGGGGATGAATGGCACCTACCGTTTGTGTGGGGTCAGTGTTGTCGGTAAACCCCAGTCGCAACTCGCCGGCACTGTTGCGACTGGCATCGTGCACACAACTCAGGTATTGAATGCGTTGCTTGAGTTCATCGGACAAGCTGTCGTAGGCCATGTACATGTTGGCAAAGTGGGTGTCTCCACCCGATGGTGGCACTTCCTTGCTGAACAGGCACGCGCCTTTCGGCGGAAATTCGTTGTAGGTCATGTCCGCATGCCAAACAGCTTCGCCATCCCCGAGTGCACCGACCGGTACACCGCCAACTTTCACGTTCGAAATCACGGCGATTTCTGGCGGCAATTCGTCATGGGTCTTGCTCATGCCGTGGCTGACGGTGGGTCTTTTGTCCAAAGGACCAAAATGCTTGGAAAAGGCGATTTGTTGCTCAAAGGTTACATGCCCCTGATTTCTGAACCGGAGAACCAAGTGCTCTTGCCAAGCCTGTCGGATGGTGTCGAGCTGGTGCGCACTCAACGGCTTTGACAAGTCGATGCCTGCAATGTCAGCGCCAAGTGCTTTATGAGAGGCAATCACCTCCAAGGTGTCAACGTTTTCCATGGCTTGCATCTTGGTGTCCTTCTTTTTTGATTGAAATCAAGCGTAAGTGAGTTATATTTATAAGTCAATTTTGTTTTTTTGATGTTTCTATAATAAAAATGAATATAACTTTTCGACAGGTGGAAGTGTTTTTGGCTTTAGCCCGGACTTTGAGTTTCAGTCAGGCGGCCAGGGACTGCCACATCTCGCAGCCCGCGCTCAGTTCCAGCATCAAAAAACTGGAAAGTCTGCTGGGGGCACAGTTGTTTGATCGCCATACGCGCAAAGTCAAACTCACGGTGGTGGGGCAGGAGTTTTATGCGCTGGCCACAACGCTCGATGAGAGCATCCAGCATTCACAGGTTCGGATTCGGGAATTCATCTCAGGCGAGCGTGGCAAGCTCGTGATTGCGGCGGTGCCTTCCTTGGCCGCCGGTTATGCGCCGCGAGCCATTGCCGCATTCCTGCACCGCCACCCTGACATTGACGTGCAATTGGTGGATGTCCTTTCCGACCAGTGTCTGGAGATGTTGCGCATAGGCACGGTCGATGTGGCCTTGACGCCAGCCTATGCAGAGGGGCGAGAGTTTCATCAAACAGCGCTGTTCGAGGAGGCCTTGGGTGCGGTGTTGCCGCTGGGACATGTCTTGACTGAAAAGCAGCTACTTTCATGGGCCGATTTGAAACCTTATCCCTTGGTGGTGGTGAACTCAACTGGCCATCTCAGGCAAACCATCTACACGGAATTTCGACGACTGGGCTTTCTCTTGGAGCCTGCCTATGAGGTGGCACAAGTGGGCACCATGTTGGGTTTGATCCGCGAAGGCTTAGCTATTGGTGTGCTGTCAAAAACCTTACTGGAATGCTTTGACCTGAATCACCTGACTTTTCGACCCATTGACAGCCTGTCTGCATTCCGAACAATTTGCCTGATGACTTCGGTGTCCCGTACACAGACCCCAGCCGTGGATGCTTTCATGAAAGTGTGCATGACCATGCCATGAGAGTGTTTCAAACTGACTTGACCCTCACACAGCCAATGACCCCTTGCGAATAGCAGTTAAATGCCCGCCAGATACGGAAACAGTTGGGCGTTGACAAAAGCCTTGAGGTCGTCAACCGTGAGCGCGGCGTTGTGGTCGGGAGGATTGCTCGGTGTAATCCAGTTCGCTGGTGACCCCCGCGTCTTTGTGCAGGATGTCATCGATATTTTTAAAGGTTTGTTCGAACATAGGTTTGCTTTTTTACGGGTGCGGCCATTCGCTGCGTTCAGGCATCAGCGCTTGCGGCGTAAAAAAACAGGACAATCAAACCCTCAATACGGATGGTGCTGTAACTTTTCGCCATTCCTGCACGAATCGAGTCATGAAGCCCCGTGTTTCAGCAACCCACCAGGTCACTCCCATGAAACGACGCCACATGATCAAATTCTTCTCGGCCTGGTTGGCCAGCGCAACGCTGCCCTTGAGCGCGGCGGCGGCCGCTTTTCCTCTGAAGAAAACCAAAGCCGAGTGGCGCAAGTTGGTCTCTCCGAGTGCGTATGAAGTGTTGTTTGAGCACGGCACCGAGCGCGCGGGCAGCAGCCCACTCAATGCCGAGAAGCGGCCCGGCACCTTTGTGTGTGTGGCCTGCAACTTGCCCTTGTTCAGCTCGGCCCACAAATACGAGAGTGGCACGGGTTGGCCCAGTTTTTTCCAAGCCTTGCCGGGTGCTTTGGGCACTTCCACCGATTTCAAGCTCATCTACCCACGCACCGAATACCACTGTTCGCGCTGTGGCGGGCACCACGGGCATGTGTTCGATGACGGACCCAAACCCACGGGCAAGCGCTACTGCAACAACGGTGTGGCCTTGGCGTTTGTGCCCGAAGGGCAAACCCTTCCCGCATTGAGGGCATGAGCATGAACCGCACGACTGTTTCAAAGCCCCTGCGTTGGTTGGCCATGGCATGGGCCGCTGGCGCCTTCTTGTTGACGGCTTGCACGCCCAGCCAGTCTTCCAGCGCGGGCCAAGCCCCTGCGGCCCAGGCCGTGCCCACCGAGGTGGTTGCCGCGCCCGTGGTCAACGGCAAGCCCATGGCTTACGCTTTGTTTGCCGGTGGTTGTTTCTGGTGCATCGAGGCCGACTTTGAAAAACTGGCCGGTGTGCTGGCCGTTGAGTCGGGCTACACCGCTGGCCAAACGCCCCAGCCCACCTACGAACAAGTCAGCGCCGGCCACACGGGCCACACCGAGGCGGTGCGGGTGCTGTACGACCCGAGCCTAGTCGGTTATGCGCAGTTGGTCGACTACTTTTGGAGGCACATCGACCCGACCGTCAAAGACCAGCAGTTTTGTGATGTGGGCCCGCAATACCGCAGCGGGATCTATTGGCAAAATGAGGCCGAACGCGCTATCGCCGAAGCCAGCCGAGACGCCTTGATCCGCAGCGGCCGCTTCAGCACCATTCACACCGAGCTGGCGCCCAGCTCTGCGTTTTACTTGGCCGAGGACTACCACCAGGATTACTACAAGAAGAACGAGCTGCGCTACAGCTACTATCGCTTGAGTTGCGGGCGGGACGCGCGGGTTAAAAAGCTCTGGGGTTGAGGCCCCTGCGCCGGGCCAGTCGTCTTGGCCTTGGCGTGTCACACACCAAGCGCCCCTTTGGGGGCGTTTGTTTTTTTGGAACCACCACATGGAAATCAAAGTCAACTTTCTCGACAAACTGCGCCTGGAGGCCAAGTTTGACGACTTCACCGTGCTGGCCGATCAGCCGATTCGCTACAAGGGCGATGGCTCGGCGCCGGGGCCGTTTGATTATTTTTTGGCGTCGTCGGCTTTGTGCGCGGCGTATTTTGTGAAGCTGTATTGCGAGACGCGCGGCATTGCTACCGAGCACATTCGCCTGTCGCAAAACAACATCGTGGACCCCGACAACCGCTACCTGCAGACCATCAAGATCCAGGTGGAGTTGCCGGCCGACATGTCGGACAAAGACCGCCAAGGCATCTTGCGTTCTATCGACCGTTGCACGGTCAAAAAGGCGATTCAAGCAGGCCCCACTTTCATCGTTGAAGCGGTGGACAGCTTGGACGCCGACGCGCAGGCATTGCTCTCCCTGAGCCCTGATGCGCAGTCGCAGACCCGCATTGCGGGCAAGGACTTGCCGCTGGAGCAGACCATTGCCAACATGACGGCGGTGTTGGCCAAACTGGGCATCAAGATCGAGATCGCGTCGTGGCGCAACCTGGTGCCCAATGTGTGGTCGCTGCACATCCGCGACGCGCATTCGCCCATGTGCTTCACCAACGGTAAGGGTTCGACCAAAGAGAGCGCCTTGGCCTCAGCGCTTGGCGAATACATCGAGCGCCTGAACAACAACCACTTTTACGCGGGCGTGTTTTTTGGCGAAGACCTAGCGCAAGCCGACTTTGTGCACGACCCCCGCGAGCGTTGGTTCCCACCGGGCAAGCGCGACGCGCTGCCCAAAGGCTTGTTGGACGAGCATTGCCTGAAGATTTACAACCCCGACGGCGAGCTCAAGGCCTCGCACCTGTTCGACACCAACTCGGGCAACCCCTCGCGCGGCATTTGTGCGCTGCCCTATGTGCGCCAGTCTGATGGGGAAGTGGTGTACTTCCCATCGAACTTGGTGGAAAACCTGTTCGTGAGCAACGGCATGAGCGCGGGCAACACGCTGGTTGAAGCGCAGGTGCAGTGCCTGTCAGAAATTTTTGAGCGGGCCGTCAAGCGCGAGATCTTGGAAGGCGAAATAGCCTTGCCCGATGTGCCGACGGAAGTGCTCGCCAAGTACCCTGGCATCGTGGCTGGCATCGAGGCTTTGGAGGCGCAGGGCTTTCCGGTCTTGGTCAAAGACGCGTCGTTGGGTGGTCAGTATCCGGTGATGTGCGTGACCTTGATGAACCCGCGCACGGGTGGGGTGTTTGCGTCCTTTGGCGCGCACCCCCGGCTGGAGGTGGCGCTGGAGCGCAGCCTGACCGAGCTGCTGCAAGGCCGCAGTTTTGAAGGCCTCAACGACCTGCCCGCACCCACCTTCACCAGCAACGCCGTGACCGAGCCCAACAACTTTGTGGAGCATTTCATCGACTCCAGCGGTATCGTGTCGTGGCGGTTTTTCAGCGCCCAGGCCGATCACGAGTTTGTGGAATGGGACTTTGCCGGGCAGGGCAACGATGCCACCGCGCAAGAGGCCGCCACGCTGTTCGGCATCTTGCAAACCATGGGCAAAGAGGCCTATGTGACGGTGCACGACCAGCTCGGTGCCACCGCCTGCCGCATCTTGGTGCCCGGCTATTCCGAGGTGTACCCCGTCGACGACCTAATTTGGGACAACACCAACAAAGCGCTCTTGTTCCGCGTCGATGTGCTGAATCTGCACCGCTTGGACGACGAAGCACTGGCTGCTTTGCTGGAGCGACTGGAGAACAACGAACTCGACGATTACCTGGACATCGCCACCCTGATCGGCATCGAGTTTGACGACAACACGGTGTGGGGCCAGTTGACGGTGATGGAGCTCAAACTCTTGATTCACCTGGCTTTGCAGCAGCTCGAAGAAGCCCACGAATTGGTGGGTGCCTTCTTGCAATACAACGACAACACGGTGGAGCGCCGCTTGTTTTACCAAGCCCTGAACGTGGTGCTCGAAGTCACGCTGGGCGAGGACTTGGACTTAGAAGACTACGAGGTGAATTTCCGTCGCATGTTTGGCAACGAGCGCATGGATGCGGCCATTGGCTCTGTGGACGGCAGCGTGCGCTTTCATGGACTAACGCCCACCAGCATGCAACTGGAAACCCTGGACCGGCACCAGCGCCTGCTCGACAGCTACAAAAAACTGCATGCGGCGCGGGCGCGTGCTGTGGCTAAGCAGACTTTGAATTGACGGTGTGAAGCCCTGTTGTACTTCGCGGGTCTGTGCCAGACCCCGGAATGTTGAGCCTTGATGGTCCCAAGCTTCTTTCCGATGGCTATGGTCAACAACTGCCATGTCGGACCTGAAGGCACCGACCTACGAAGACAGATGTATGCCCGTGGTCCAACATTTCCCTGTAGGTCGGACCTTTATGGTCCGACATCGATCCTTTCGCGAAGCAGCATGTCAAAGCCCGATCAATTGGATGTCTTGGCTTTGACCCGCACCCCACCAATCACCCCCGCCACCAGCAGTGCAATGCCCGCCAGCGTAAGCGGCTCGGGCCACTGGCCGCGCAGCCAGAAGGCGTAGCTGAGTGCCGCCAGGGTTTCAAACACGATGAGCTGCCCGGCCAAGGCGGTGGGCAGGCGTTGGCTTGCGGCGTTCCAGCACAGAGTGCCCAGCCAGGAGGCCAGCAGGCCGATGGCCACCATGAGGCCGACAAACTCCAAGGGACGAGGACCCAGTGGCATGGGCAAGGGGTCTTGGGTGGCGTTGGCCCAAAGCCAGTAGGCGGCATAGCCCAGCAAGGCCAGCGGCAGAGTGGCGATGCCCTGCGCTGTGGCCCACACACGGGGGTTGCGATCGGGGTGGCCGCGCAGCCAGTCGGCGTTTTTCAGCGGGTACCAGGTCCAGCACACCACCGCGCCCACGGCCAGCGCCGCTCCGGTGATGTAGCGCGAGGTGTCGGCTGCCGGGTCTTGCACCAGGGCTGTCCACTCCACATGGTTGACGCAGGCGATGCCCAACAAAATGAGCGCCAGTGGCGGTGGCCACTTCAACCCCCGGAAAACGCCCTCCCCCCGGGGGGT
>NZ_JAFEIF010000036.1 GCF_017848645.1 Limnohabitans sp.
GGGGGCTGAAATTTCAAAATACGAAAAGAAAATCGGGCAAATCGTGAAGCGGGGCAACAGGGCCCCTCTGACGACGTGAGTATTTCAGCAGCCTGCTAGTCAGGTGATTTATCATCAGAGCAACTCAGATGGGAGGGATAATTTGACTGAATCCAGAAGCAGTTTTCTTTTCGTTTGAATTTCGAAAGAGGGAGATGCGTGTCTGCGATACACATAAAGGTAATCCAGAATCGCGTTGCTATCCTTGGCGCCGGTGCTGGAACCGCGTCTGTCTGTCGTGGCGTCGTCTACCTCGTAAACATATGAGCAAGGCAGAGGCAAGTGAAAGGCCCATTGTCTTTTCAAGACTGCCAAAGTGAAGTCCCAGTCTTCATAGCCACGCATCGTGGTGTCGAATTCGAGACCCTCTAGTATGTGACGAGAAAATAAGAAGCACGACATGTGAACCTGATTTTTTATGAATACTTCCTCGTTTAAAGCTTGGCTTAAATCCAAGTTGACTTCACCCAACTTGATGGGGCCTGTCGCGGGACGACTTTCCTTGATCACTGTGCAATTGAAATAACACACTGAATTTAGGACTGGCGGCATCCCTTTAAATAAGGCTTCTAAAAATCCAGGTTGCCAAGCATCGTCATCGTCGAGCAACATCACAAATTGACCGCTCGCCAGTTTTAAAGCAAGGTTTCTGCTTGCCGATGGACCAGCTACACCGTTTCTGCGGATATAGATGTCTCGAGTTCCTAGCAGGTCAGTGCAAACTTGGTCTGTTGCAGGGTCCTGCGCATCGGACACCACGATGATTTCCGTCCGGTCTCGATGCGCTTGTGCATTCAGCGATTCAAGAGCACGTCGTAGAAGTACTGGTCGTAAATGGGTAGGAATGATGATTGTGATGATGGGCAGACCCATTGCTGAGAACTGGGACAAAGTGGGTATAAATTCAAAGCTCATCTCATAATCCTGGGGTTTGAGGCTTTGTGCACTCGAGACAGAGCGTTTCCATGATCCTTAGGGGTTTCATCGGTTCAATGGTCTGGATGTCTTCGAGCGTGCTGTCTGCATAAAGGGTTCGCTTGACATCCACGAATCCGACGTGCTCCACCAGCCACGTCAGTGATTCGAAATCGTAACCACATTTGTGTTCGTGGTTATGTAACATTCCCATGAATATTGAAGCATTGGACACATAAATTTTAGGGTCAAGTACCTTGCGGTATTCCTCAAAGAAAAAGCGATTTTTATTGACGTATGCGTTGATCCAGATTTCGAGATCTGGTACCAAGACGCGCATTCGTGCACCGGGCGCGAGTACTCGATAGCACTCTTTTATGAAGCTAATTCCATCCACGTAAGAAAGGTGCTCCAGCAAATGGGAGTGATACACCAGATCTAGTGAGTCGTCCTCTGCAGGAATGCCATGGCGCAAATCAAAATTGAGCATGTAAGTGCCTTGAGTGCCATTGAGGTCCTTGTAAATGACGCCTTCTCCGAGATGCTGCCAAAAACCTATGTTTAAATATCCTGGATAAAAATCTGTTCCGCATCCAAGGTTGTATTTCTTGAAGGTTTGACACAGTTCTTTAAGTGTTTGATTCATTTTTTACTCCATTAATGGTTTTCAATTGATTCAACATACTCCAGCTCGCTGGCTGAGAGTTAGGTTTTTTTTGTCGCAATTGTTAGTTTTTCTGCTTTATCCTGGCTTGCGTTGGAGAGTCACGATTTGTAAAACATTTTGGCTTAGAGGGCGGGGGGCGGCGTGCATCATGGGTGCTCCTTGATTGGATATGAAACGGTAAAATTTTGCCGCTCCATTCGGTCAATACGCACATAAGCAGAAAACATGCCCAATTCAGTGATGTCGCAAGCTCGCTCAGGTTGTTCTGAATAAATCACCACAGACGATGACGAATGTCGGCCTTTTGACGATTACATGGCCCAATAATTGCTTGGTGGTCCTCATTGATCACAGAGGCAGGACATGAGCAGCATTCATCTAACCAAAACAGTCCAATCCGTTCAACCCCGTTATGTCGGGCGTTTTTCATGCACAGGCTCAGCCTGTGAAGACACCTGTTGTTCAGGCTGGACGGTGGTGATTGATAAAAAAACCTTCAATGCCTATCGGCAAACCAAGCAGCCATTGCTCATGGAGCGGATGGCCACTCAGGTCAAGAGGATCAGGAGTCTGTCCAGTGATGTGAAATACGCCCGCATAGAAATGCAGGCTGAAACCCGAGATTGCCCTTTTCTGGAAGAAAGGCTGTGCAGTGTTCAGCGCGAATTGGGTGAGGACAAGCTATCGGACACATGTGCCACCTACCCGCGCAAAAGCCGCGTGTTGGGAGGGCAGCATCAACAAGCTTTGACTTTGTCCTGCCCAGAGGCGGCCAGGTTGGCACTTTTGGCACCGGATGCGATGGATTTCGTTGAGGTTTCTGGCAAGGTTCGTGTCGAGTCTGTGATCCAAATTCGCAGCAAGCAAGGCTTGTCGCCTGAAATGATGGAGTCGGTCAGCCTCTTTTGTTTGAAATTGATGAAAGTCAGCAGTCTGTCGCTTTGGCAGAAACTGGCCGCCTTGGGCGTTTTCATTGAGCTATTGACGGCAAGTTTGAAACGAGGCGGTCATGCAGGCGTGCCTGCTTTGTTGAAAGATTTCGATACGATGGTGTCAACGGGGGGCATTGCTGATGCCTTGTCGGCGATGTTGCCAGACTATGCCGTTCAGGCCACCGCCTTTTCGGGCTTGTGGCAAATCAAGACCAGTCGAAAGAACTCGGCGGTTCAGCGGTCTGTGCAGGCCATGGTTGCCAAAGGATTGGGCGCAGACCCCGTCACCAACCTGGTGACGCAGCAGCAATTGATTGACAACTACCGCTCTGGTGTTCAACGCTTGCCCGAGGCTCTAAAGCAGGCGCCCTACTTGTTGGAAAATTTCCTGTTGAATGAAATGTTCAGTGAAGGATTTCCTTTTGCCGAGGCAAGCCCTTATGAGCATTTCCTGAAACTCGTGACTCAGTTTGGTTTGCTTCGGTTCATGTTGGCCGTGCAATGCAATGATGATGCCAAGTTGCCCGATGCTGAGCAGATGGCTCGTACAGTTCAAGTTTTTAGCCGGAAATACCAACACGACGCAGACTTTGCCAAGCGCGTCAATGGCGCTTTGAAAAATTCTGGTTGGGATGCCCTGGAAAAAGTTTATCGGTTTTTGCGCACCTGATCACCGAGCAAGAAAGCGGTATCGCGGCGCGTGGCAACAACACCGGATGGCTGCTCAGTCCCGTTTAGCTGAGCAAAGCCAGTACGTAGTAAGGTTGCTGGTTGGCCTGCGACAGCATGGCTGTGCCAGCTTGGTTCATGATCATGCTGCGGGCTAATTCGGCTGTGGCTTGAGCGTAATCGGTGTCCATGATCCGACTGCGCGAGGCGCTGGTGTTCATGGATACATTGCTGGCGTTGTTGGCTGCATAGGCCAGACGATTCATCATCGCGCCCCATTCGCTGCGCTCGCCGTCGATCTGCACCATGGCCTTGTCGATCAGGTCGATGGCGGCTGTGGCCTTGACTCGGGTATCAATGGCTGCCGTGTTGGCCAATGCTGCAGCCACATCGGCGCTGTTCATTTCGGCCAGCGGCAAGGCGATGGAGTCGCTGCTGCTGGGCCCCACATGAAATTTCACCACCCCTAAGGTGCCGGCTTCTCCTTTGAGCAGCTTCATGCCGTTCCAACTGGTGTTTGTGACCGTGTTGGCAGTTTGTTGCTGCAGCTGCAAAAACTCTGCTTGGAGGGAGTCGCGTTCGCTTTGCCCGTTGGTGTCGTTGGCGGATTGGATGGCCAATTCCCGCATGCGCACCAACATGCTGGTCATTTCGCTGGTGGCCCCATCGGCTGTTTGCAACATGGAGATGCCATCGTTGGAGTTGCGCACAGCCATGTCGAGGCCCCGAATTTGGGCCGTCATTTTGTTGCCAATGGCCAAGCCGGCCGCATCGTCGCCAGCAGAGTTGATGCGCTGACCTGTGGCCAATTGAGCCGTCGACTTGTCCGTGGCCCGCTGATTGACGACAAGCGCTTGCTGGGCGGCAAGGGACTTGACGTTGGTGTTAACGACGGTACTCATGGAGGGGCTCCTGAAAAAGGCGGGCGGCCTTGCGGTGAGTGGCGTCTCGGTTTTTGGTCATCGTGTCGCAGCCGCAAAGTATTCGTGATCGGTTTGAACCCTTACGGCAAAAAGCCCGGATGGGCCTTTTGCTCGTGCGGTTGCTCAAAGCGTCGTTTAACGCAGCAAAGACATCACTGACTGTGGCGCTTGGTTGGCTTGAGCCAACATGGCGGTCGCAGCTTGCGAGATGATCTGCGTGCGGGCCAGCTCGGTGGTGGTTGCTGCGTAATCCGTGTCCAGAATTCGACTGCGCGAGGCGGCTGTATTTTGAGAAATATTGGCCAGGTTGTCAGCAGCGTAATTCAAGCGGTTGATGGTGGCACCGTAAGTAGAGCGCTCAGCATCGACCAATTTCAAAGCAGCGTCAATAGAGTCAATCGCTTTTGTTGCGTCGACTTGTGTGTCAACTTTCAGCGCGTCAACTTTAAGTGCAGCCGCATCCATGCCTTGTGCAGAGAAGTCAATTTCAATCAAAGCAGATGCACCCGTATTGGCGCTGACATGCAGTTGAGCCTTGCCAGCAGTTCCCACTTCGCTCGCGGCAGTGGATTTGAAAATTTGCATACCGTTCCACTGTGTGTTGTCGGCGATGCGTGTGATCTCTTCGGAGAGGGCGGTGACTTCAGATTGCAGGGCCGTGCGGTCATCGGTTGTGTTGGTGTCGGTAGCGGCCTGAACAGAAAGTTCACGCATGCGCTGCATCATGTTGGTGATTTCTTTGGTTGCGCCATCTGCTGTTTGGATCAAAGAAATACCATCGTTGGCATTTCGGACCGCTTGATTGAGACCGCGGACCTGGGCTGTCATTTTGTTGCTGATGGCCAAACCAGCGGCATCATCGGCAGAGCTGTTGATGCGGCTGCCTGTTGACAGTTGTTCCATCGACTTGCTCAGGCTGCGGCTGTTAACCGTCAACGCATTTTGTGCGATGGTGGATTTGATGTTGGTGTTGATAACGGACATGGTCTAACTCCTTGGAGATTTATTTCAAAAGGTTGGCAGGGACCCGAAGGGAGTAGACCTGCCTGGTTTTTACAGAAAATCTGAAGTGAATCTCTGTTACTTGATGATTCGGAAGCAGTACAAAAAGCTTTAGGGCTGGTTGCACTTTTTTTAAGATTTCAGGACTTCTCGTCCTTGAACAAGCCCTTCATGTTCTCCAGGTTGTTGGCGACGCGCAAAGCGACCTCACTGGGGATTTGGCGCACCACTTCACCGCTTTCGCGACTTTTAACGGTGACCACAATTTTGTTGGCGACATCGTCCACCCGGAAGCTCAGATCGCGGCTGTTGCGGCGCATTTGTTGGTTCAAAACTTCCGTCGCCTCTTCCAATGTGCGGCGGACTTGCTCGGGGTCAGACCGGCTCTCGGCTGCAGTCTTGGTTTCGACGGGGACTGGCGGGCGGACCTGCATATCCACAGGCAGCGCTACAGGCTTGGGGACTGGTTCCCCCGGGACGCGTGCTGCGTTGGCTTGAATGTCATTGCTCATGGCTTGTCCTTGGTCTTGTCCCCGCTGACAGAACTGGCGAATGGTCAACCGCCTGAGCGGATGACCAAAAGGGGATGTCGTGACTAGGATTCGGCCGAGGCGAGCAGAACTTGAGGGTTTTTTGTAAAAAACGGCAAAAAACAGCCGAAATCTGAATTTGGTGATGAAATTCAGTCGGATTGAGGCGTTATCAGCCGGTGTACGCCTTCATCATGCCTGCAAAGGTGCCTTTGAGTCCTTCGCGCATGCTGTTGCTGCTGCCGACGATGTTTTCCATGATGCTGAACTGGTTTGTATAACGGAGCATGAGTTTTTCCATGCGCTTTTCCAACTCTGACAGCTCTTCTTTGTACTTTGTGATTTGTTTGGTCGCGTTTTGGCTTTGGGTGTCGATCAGCCCGGTCGACAGCAGCATTTTTTCGATGCGGTTGATGGCGCCGCCTGCCAAGCCCGCTGGAGCAGTGCTGTATATGCTTTGGTTGTTGGTGCCAGCGCTGAACATGGTGGACACTTCGCCAAATTTATTTTGCAGAGCGTTGTCCAGCTTGGTCTCGTCGAGCGTGAGTTTTCCGAATCGGTCAATGCTCAGACCCACATCACGGGCCGCTTTGATGCTGGTGCCCGGGGTGCTGGAGTTGTTGATGATGAAGCCCCGCACTTGAGAGCGAACCGATTGCAGCAGACTCTCGCCAGCCAGCACACCGCCGAATTCTTCGACTTCACTTTTGCTGTCACCCAGAATTTTCAGGGTTTCTTCAAACTCGTTGTAGGCAGTGACCAAGCCCCTGATGTTGTCTTTGATCCCTGTGGTGTTGCGGTTCAGGTCCAGTCGCGCGGGGCCCGAGGTTTTGCTGTACAGGTCCAGCGTGACACCTTCGATCACGTCGCTGATGTTGTTGCTGCTTCGGGTGATTTCGAGGCCGTTCACACTGAAGCGTGCGTCGGTGGCGTCCTCCAGTGATTGATTAAAGAGCGGACTCTGAACAGGTTTGTTCGCAATCAAGGAGACTGTTCCATCGGGCCTTGTTGAGCCGACTGGCAGGACCCACTTTCCATCGCTGTCTTTGACCAGTGCCAAAGATTGCGTGGTGTTGTCGGCCATTAAGAAACTGGCGGTAACGGAGGTGGTGCTTGCTTCTGCGCTCACCACAAGAGGATCTGGCGTATCCGTTTGAATGGTGGCTGTGCTTGATGTGGTGCCGCTCATCGTGAAGCGATTGGCAAAACCCGTTTGGCCAGACAGCACGATTTGGTGACCGCTGCCCGTGTTGATCAATTGGGCGTTCACGCCAAGTTTGGCACCATTGATGGCGCTCACAACATCGGCGGGAGTGGCCGCTCTGGCGACGCCATTGACTTGAGGGGCAACAAGAATGGGTTGAGCGGTGCCACCGGCAATGGAAAGATTGAGCGTGAAGGGGTTGCCGCTGTTGAGTGGGGTGTTCCGCTCCGGGAAAACGCTGCTGGCCGTGCGTTGCTCCAACGCCGTTTGCTGCACTTCAATGCTGTAGCTGCCAGCCTCGGCTGTGGTGCTGGCGGTGATGCCGAATGATCCGGGCTGGGTGTTGGCCGGTTGTATCGAGCTGAAGTCGCTGGCGTCGTTGAGTTTGCCAAAGGCGGTTTTGAGCGTCGACAGGGCGTATTTGACGGCGCTGTAACCCGTGATCTTGCCCTCGGACTTGGCGATTTGGGCTTCGATGCGTTCTTTGCGGGGCGTTTTTTCGGCGTCCACCAGGCTCTGGGCCAAGCTTTTCACATCGATGCCGGAGCCGGCGCCGAGGGTGTTGACAATGCTGCTGGTGGACATGGGTGGGTTTTTCTGTGGAGGAAAAGAGGTTCTCGACTCAGGTATCGGCGGCGGGCCTCAAAACTTGAGCCGGGGCGCTCCATCAACCCCGGATGTAATCAAAAAGTGACAGGCCGGAGATCTTGGCAAAGCTGCCCATGGCCGCCTCCATGCCCATCATTTCCTTGTTCATGCGGGCCACGGCTTCGGCGTAGTCCAGGTCTTCGATTTCAGACAAAGTGGATTTGATGCGCAGGGTGTTTTCGTCCAGCACATCGAGCTGGGATTGCACCACCACTTGGTCCGAACCGTTTTGCGCTTGTGACAGCGTCAGGCTGTTGTGCATCTGGGTGATGTCGGCAATGCCTTGCTGAATTTTGCCGGTACGGCTGGTGTTGATGCCTTCGATCATTTGGTCCAGGGCATCAAAAAAACCCACAGCCTGGCCGTCATCGCGCACGACGCGGCTGAACACGTCGGTGCCCGCGCGGGTGAATTGCACTGTGCGCTCCACACCTGCAGGGATACGGGTTTGAGTCTGGTCACCTTGGTAGACCACATTGCCGTTGGCGTCTTCGGCAAAGGCGGGGGTGTTGACCCGTGTGCCCGAAAACAAATAATTGCCACTGTTGTCGCGTGTGTTGCCAAGGCTCAAAAGTTGGTCGCGCAGGGCTTTCATTTCCACGCCAATGGCTTTGCGGTCGTCCGGGGCCAGGGTGTCATTGGCGGCCTGGATGCCCAGCTCTTTCATGCGGATCAGGATGTCGTTGGAGGACGAGAGGGCGGTTTCTTCCGCGGTGTAGCGGCGCATGGCCACTTCAAGGGTGCGCATGTGGCTGTCTTGCCGCTGCACTTCGCCCTTGAGGCGCTGGATGGCCGCGGCTTGGTCGGGCGCGGCACTGGGCGCCAGGATTTGTTTGCCCTCGGCCATTTGCGCTTGTGTGGTGGCCAGTTTGTTCTGGATGGCGCTCATGCGCTCGGTGGCGCGATCAAACAGGAATGAGGTGGAAATTTTCATGAAAACGCTTTCCGAGGTCAGCGGACCTGCAAGATCGTGTCAAACAAAGCCATCGCCGTTTGCATGACTTTGGCATTGGCCTGGTAGGCCTGCTGAAAACGCACCAGGGCCGAAGCCTCTTCGTCCAGGCTCACGCCCGAGATGCTGTCTCGGGCCTCTTGCGCCTGCCGGTAGACCACTTGCAGGGCCTGGTCGGCAATGGCCGCTTGCCGTGCGACGTTACCGACTTGGTTCACGCGTTCGATGTAGGCCTCTGTGATGGTCAGGCCGCCGGGCATCAGTCGCTCGTCTTCCAGGGCTACCATGCGCAGCATGCTTTCGTTGTTGCCAATGCCATCGCGGTTACCGTCGATGGTGAACTGGTCGCCCGATTTGGGGGCGGTGGAAAACTCCAGCTTCAGGCCCCGGTAGTTCAGGCTGGGCGTGGCCGACAGCGGGTCGGGGATGAGGCTGCGCTCGGCCAGCACGGTCTGGGTGCGGCTGTCGATGATCTTGTAGTCCTGGTCGCTGGTGAATTCGACCTGCAAAGCCGAGGCCCGCAGGGTTTGCTTCATGTCGCCTTGAATGTCTGCAAATTGGGCCGTGACCTGCACCGTGCTGGCAGGGTCGCCGGGCACCAGGCTGTTGTCGCTGACAAAAATCAGCAAATCATCGCTGGTGCTGCCTTTGACATGGAGGGAGGTGTCAAAGCCCAGGCGCTTGAGGTCTGCGGGTGTGCCTGTGCCCAGGCCCAGACGGACGTCGTCGGTGGTGTTGCCCGCTGGGCGGCTGAGCACCAGTTTGCCGCCCACGGCAGAGGCCAAGGTGCGGCTGCTGGCGGGCTCGGAGGCGGCGGCCGTGTTCAGCCAGTTGACCACTTTGGCAAGCGTCAGGGGACCGCTCAGGGCCGGCAGGGCCTGGCCGTTGAGGGACAACGCACCCGCAGCCAAAGAATCGGGCGAGTCCACAAAGGTTTGCCCTGTGAGTTTTGCGGTGTTTTTCAGGGGGGCCAAGGCTTCGCCCGAGGTCGAGTCAAACTGTTGCTCCAGTCCGACCTCGGCGATCGCCCCCATGAAAATGTCCATGCCCAAATAGGTGTCGGGGGCCACGCCATTGATTTGCGCAGTGCTGTAAGTCGCGCCCGCTTCCATGCCGTTGGCGGTTTTGAGCAGCAGGGCCTGCTGCGACGCGTTCAAGGGGCTGCCCAGCAAGTGGCGACCATCGCGCGTGAGCACCTGCAGGTTTTGGCCGGGGCCGGGGGCGTGCAGGGTCAGCGACAGGTCTTGTGTGCCGATCGGGATCAGACCCAAAGAGGCTACGCCTTGGCTGGCCTCGATGTTGACGCCGATGGTGGCGATTTGTGGTGCCTTGGCTTGCGACAACTCGCCGCGCAGCTGGCTCGGGCCCAAAAATTCGGGTGCTGCATAGCGGATGCGGGCTTGGGCCGTGCCGCTGTTGAGCGGATCGTCGATCACGCGGAACTGGCCGGCTGCGGCGATGCGGTTGGCGTCTTGCACCAGCAGCGTCATACCGGCTGCCTTGCCGCTGGGGGCCGGCACAAAGCCGAACAAGTCGCCGCCCAGCTGGCCTTCGGCATCCAGGCCATCGCGGTGCACTTGGTTGATCTGAGTGACTAAGGTGCTGGCCAGGTCGTTCATCGAGTAGGCGGCCGGGTTGAGCACCTGTTCCCTGAAGTTCATCACCCCGCCAATCTTGCCGCTGGTGATGCTGGACATGGTTTCGGGTGTGCCGTAGGCGTCCAGCATGAATTCGAGTTTGCCCGGCTCGATGGTGGAGTCGCCCACACTGATGGCGCGGGCCGTGGTTTTGCTGACCAGGATGCCTTGGTCCAGCGTGTCGCCCACGCTGACGGTGACGGCGCCGTTGGGCTCAAAACGGGTCTTGATGGCCACCAGGCCAGACAACTCGCGCAGGAGCAAGTCACGCTGGTCCAGCAACTCCGAGGGCTGCTTGTCGGCCGAGGTGTGTTTGGCCAATTGTTTGTTCATCAAAGCCAGCTGGCTGGTCAGCGCGTTGGCCTGGCCCACATCGGTTTCGACCGACTGGCGTGTCTCGTTGTCCATGATCTCGAACTGCCCGGCCAATTGCCGAAAGCGGGCGGCCAGGCCATCGGCATCGCGCAAGAAGATGCTGCGCGAGACCACCGATGCGGGGTCGCTGGAGAGGTCGCGGGCCGATTCAAAAAATCGGTTCATGGCCGTGGTCAGGCCAATGCTTTCATCACCCATCACATCGATCAGGCGGTTGACGTAGGACAGCAGGGGCTTTTGGCTTTGCAGATCGCTGTTGCTGTTGCGCAGGTTGGACTCGACAAAAGCGTCGTACTGGCGCTGCACCGCGTCAAAGCGGGCACCCGTGCCCAGGTAGCTGCCGCCCATCTGGCGCGGTTGGTTGGCCGCCAGCGACACGTCCTGGCGGGTATAGCCGTCGGTGTTGACGTTGGCGATGTTGTTGGACACTGTGGCCAGGGCGCGCTGGTACGCGGTGACGCCCGAGCTGCCGATGCTGAGCAAGTCACTCATGGCTTATCTCCGAGCTTGAAGCCGCTGGGGCGCTCCAGGCGGTAGGCCTCCACAGCGGCGGGCTTGAGCTGCATGGGCTCGCGTGCCGGGTTCAGGGGCAGGGCGGGGGCGCTCAGGCTCATGGGTTGGCGCTGGCGCAGCGCGTCTTGCGTGCTCATGGCCTGGGCCTGGTTCATTTGGCGCTCCATCATGTCGGCCAAACCCATGCCGCCACGTTTGGCCATGCTCAGCGACACTTCCTTGTCCATCAGGTCCTGGTACATCTCCATGTTGCCGCCTTCGACCAGATCGCTTTTTTCGATCGAGTCGCGCATGGTTTTCATCATCTGCTGGATGAAATACGCCTCGAACTGCTCGGCGGTTTTGCGCACCGCTTTGCTGGGGTCGCGTGCGGCATCGCCCTTCAACTGCGTCAGGGCGTTGAAGTCCAGGTAAGAGCCGGAAGCGTTGATGTCATTCATGGCGGGTGCTGCGCGTTACAGGGTTTCAAGCCGTTCAGATGATGATCAGCTCGGCGCGCAGGCTACCGGTGCTTTTGAGGGCTTCGAGGATGGCGATCAGGGCCGAGGGTGTGGCCCCGACCTGGTTGACCGCGTCCACCACTTGGCGCAAGTCCACGCCGGGCTGGAACAGGAACATCGGGTTCTTGGGCTCGGTCACAGCAATTTCAGCGTTTTGCACCGGGGCTGTCTGGCCCAGACTCAGGGGGTTGGGCTGCGAGACTTCGTTGGTTGCGGCAATGGCCACCGAGATGGTGCCGTGCGCCACAGCGGCGGCGGTGACGCGCACGTTGCGGCTGATGACCACGGTGCCGGTGCGCGAGTTGACCACCACGCGGGCTGGCGGTTCGCCGGGCACCACATCCAGGTTTTCCACCAGGCTCATGAAGGCCACACGCTGGGACATATCGGCCGGCGCACGGATGGCCAGCGACATGCCGTCGAGGGCGCGGGCCGTGCCTTCGCCAAAACTTTTGTTCACGGCGTTCACAATGGCCGTGGTGGTGGTGAAGTCCGACTCACGCACGTTCATGACCACATGGTCAGAACTTTCAAACGGGGTTTCGACCATGCGCTCGACCGTCGCGCCGTTGGGCACGCGCGACGAGGTGGGCACACCAATGCTGACCTTGGAGCCTGCGGCATTGGCGTCGATGCCGGTGGCCGTGAGGGCACCTTGGGCGATGCCATACACCTCGCCGTCCACGCCGCGCAGGCTGGTCAGCAGCAAGTTGCCGCCGCGCAGGTTGCTGGCCTTGCCGATGGCCGAGACGTTGATGTCAATTTTTTGACCGGGCTTGGCAAACGGGGGCAGCTCGGCGGTCACCATCACGGCGGCCACGTTTTTGATGTCGATCTTGCCGGCGCTGGCGCCTTGTTCGAAGTCCGACAGCGGACCGTCCAGGCTCACGCCCATGCGGCTGAGCATGGACTTCATGCTTTGCGCGGTGAAGGACACATCGGCCCCGTCACCCGTGCCTTGCAAGCCCACCACCAGGCCGTAACCGATAAGTTGGTTGGTGCGGCCTGCCGCCACGCTGGCCAGGTCTTTGACGCGGTCAGCCCAGGCGCTGGCGTTCAGGCCGAGCAGCAAGACGAGGGCAAAGAGGGTGGATTTCATAAAAGGTCTCTTGGGAGGCTATGGCTCAGAAGGGCCAGATCTTGAGCAAGGCTTTGGTGCCCCAGCCCGTTTTGGCGACAGCGGCCATGTCGCCCGTGCCACGGTAGGCAATTTGGGCATTGGCCAGACGGCGCGACTGCACCATGTTGTTGGGTGAGACATCGTCGGGGCGGATGATGCCGCTGACCTGGATGACCTCGGCGCCTTCGGTCAGGGCCAGTTGTTTTTCACCGCGCACCATGAGGTTGCCGTTGGCCAGCACCTCGACCACGGTGACCGACACCGCGCCCGTCAAGCTGGCGCTTTGGCCTGCTGTACCCACGCCACTGCTTTTGATGCTCGATTCGTTCAGGTTGATGCCATTGAGCACCCCCCCGAGCGTGGTGCCCAAAATTTTGGTGGGCAGAGCGAGGTTTTGGACCTTGGACACCAGGCCACTGGGGATGACATTGTTTTCTGCATCGCGTGAGACGCTGCCTTTTTGTTCCCGGCCTGCCCGTGTTGACTCGTCGAGCATCACGGTGATCAGGTCGCCCACGCGGTAGTTGCGGCTGCGGCCAAAAAAGTTGTCGCTGTGCCGGCCGTTGTAAATCGCACCTGTGGCTTGGCGTGATTTTTCGACGACCACGGGCATGACGGGGGCGAATTCGGGGGAATGCGCCAAGGGGGCAGGGGGCGTGGCGCAACCGACCAAACCCAAGGCCAGCATAGTCGGGCCCAACAGGCGTGTGGTGAAGGCGGTCAAAGGTGTCATGGCGTACTTACATGTTGTTGTTCAGGAAGCGCAGCATGCCGTCCACGGCAGAGATGGCTTTGGAGTTGATTTCGTAGGCGCGTTGGGTCTCGATCATGTTGACCATTTCTTCGACCACGTTCACGTTGGACGCTTCCAATGCGCCTTGCATCAGCTGTCCCGCACCGGCCTGGCCAGGCTGCGAGACGATGGGTGCGCCGCTGGCGGCCGTTTCCTTGAGCATGTTCTGACCAATGGCTTGCAAGCCTGCGGGGTTGGCAAATCGTGCAATCTGGATCTGGCCCAGCACCTGGGCGCCGCCGCCTGCAGCCGTCTCGACCGACACGGTGCCGTCCTGGCCAATCGAGATGCTGGCCACGTTGGGGGGGATGTTGATGGCGGGCTGCAGTGGTGCGCCATTGGCCGTGACCAACTGGCCTGTGGCAGACAACTTGAAGCTGCCGTCGCGTGAGTAGCCAATCGTGCCGTCAGGCTGAGCGATCTGGAAAAATCCATCGCCTTGCACCGCCATGTCGAGCGCGTTCTTGGTGGTCACCAAGCTGCCTTGGGTGTGGGTTTTTTCGGTAGCCACGATGCGCACACCCGTGCCCAGCATCAAGCCCGTGGGAGCTTGTGCGTCGGCGCCCACTTGGGCGCCGGGCTGGCGCAGGTTTTGGTAGAGCATGTCCTCGAAGCTGGCGCGGTCGCGCTTGAAGCCCGTCGTGTTGACGTTGGCCAAGTTGTTCGAGATGACCGACATGCGCGTTTGCTGCGCATCGAGGCCGGTCTTGGCAATCCACATTGAGGCATCCATGGGGCTCTCCTGTCAGGTGTTAAGCGGCTTTCATCATGGAAGCGCCGGACTCGTCGAGCCCCTTCATTTCCTTGATGATGCGAATCTGGGTTTCAAAACTGCGTGAGTGATCGATCAAGCGGGTCATGGCCTCAATGGCGCTGACGTTGCTTCCCTCCAGGGCTTGCGGAATCACTTGGGGCAGTTGTTGAGTCAAAGCAATGTCCGTGCCATCGGGTTTTTCCGACACCTTGAACAATCCATCCGGACGTCGTCCCAAACTGACGCCTGTCACATCGCGCAAGCGCAAGCGGTCGATCAACACATCGGCAGCGGGGCCGACCTGGGCCGGGTCGCGGGCATAGATGCTGCCGTCCGGGTTGATGCTCACCATCAGACCCGGCGGGATGGTGATGGGGCCGCCTTCGCCCAACACCAGGTGGCCGGAGCCGTTTTCCAGCTGGCCCTGGATGTTCACTTTCATGTCACCCCGGCGTGTGAATGCCAGGTCGCCATTGGGGGCCTGCACGGTCAGCACGGTGCTGTTCGCCATGGCCACATCCATGGGGCGGCCGGTGGCCATGATCGGACCGGGGTCCATGCGGATCAAGTCGCGCGAAATGGTCTGGGCCTGGTAGCGGGTATCAAAGCCCGCGCCCTCGACCTTGACCGATTGCAGTGCCACGTCGTAACTGCTTTTGAAGCCCACGGTGGACACGTTGGCCAGGTCGTTGACCAGCACCTGGCGTGCCGTGGCCTGCTCTTTGATGGTGGCGTTCGAAGTAAAGACAAGGCGGTCCATGGCGGGGCTCTCTGGGGTTCAGACGGGGGTGTTTCAGCGCATCAAGAACGGATGTTGATGATGGCGCTGGTCATGGTGGAGCTGGTTTCAATCGCTTTGGCGTTGGCTTGGAAGTTACGTTGGGCTGTGATCAAGTCCACCAGCTCCTGTGTCAAATCCACGTTGGCGCGTTCTGTTGCACCAGCACGAATCGTGCCGAAACCAGCGGAGCCGGCTTCACCAACCTTGGCAACACCTGAGGTGGCTGAGGCCAGGTAACTGGCGTCACCCACCTGACGCAGGCCAGAGGGGCTGGAGAAGTTGGCTAAGACGATCTTGCCCAGCGAGTTCTGCGAGCCGTTGGAATAAGTGGCGTTGACCAGACCGTCCACGCCAATGTCCAGGCCCATCAGCTCGCCCTCGGGGGCGCCGTCTTGCGCTTGCGAGAGCACCGCAAAGGAGCTGGAGTACTGGGTGGATTGGGTGAAGTCGATCGACATGGTCAGCGCACCCTTGCCGCCTTGCAAGAAGGCGGTTTCAAAACCCATGGGCTTGATGGGCGAGACGGGTTTACCGGTCAGGTCAAAGGTCAGCTCGCCACGGTCGAGGAACACGGGCCACCAGTCGTTTTTGGTGTTCAGGTCCGAGATGTCTTCGGTTTGCTTGCCGTTGCGCACGTACTGCAGGGCACCGTTGTCGGCGTACTGGGCCAACTTGATCCACTGGGTGGTCTGACCGAAACGCATTTCTGTGTTGCCCAGACCCCAATCGGGGTGGCCGGTCACCTGAATGGAAGCGGCATCGCCCGTGGTTCCAGTGCTGAAGACCAATTGCTTGGCCTTGGCATCCCATTTCACGTCCACACCCGCCACTTCTCGTTTGCTGACCGGGTCCACGATGGTGTTGATTTTTTCTTTCAGCTTGGCCGCCAGGGTTTCCATCGAGTAGTTGCCGGTGTCGACGTTGATTTTGGCGGTGATACCGTCCACCGACACGGTGAAGTCGTTGTTGGCCTCCACCAGTGCGACGTTGCCTGAGGTGTTGATGGTGAGCGTGTCGCCGGCCAGCACAGCGGGGTAGCTGGGTTTGCCGCGCTGGGCAGCTTCCAGCGAGCTGGGGGTTTGCAACACGCCCACGCCTGCATCGATCTTGACGCCCAACAAGTTGCTGGACAGAGACTCACTCGGTGTGGCCGTAGAGGTTTCCAGGCGGATGTTGGAGGCGTCACCCGTGGTGCCCGAGTTGAAGGTGAAGCGGCCGGAGTCGGGGTTGAAGCCCACGGTGATGCCGTAACGCGCGTTGACTTTGGGGTCGACTTCGGGTGTCAATGGATCGTCTGGGGTGTCGGCCAGCTTGCCCATCACGTTGTTGATCTCGATTTGCAGGTTGCGCGCCAGCGTGGCGGGATCCTGGTCAGCAGCGGTCAAGGTGTAGTTGATGACGGTGAGTGGAGAGTCGTCCACCGACAACTTGAAGCCCATGGTGTTGCCCACCTTGAAGTCGGTGGGCGTGGCCGTGGGGCTGGTTTTGTAAAAGCCCGAGGCGACATCAAAGTGCGTGCTGTTGATGGTGTCGCCCACGGCCGGTGCGGGGGAAGAGTTGCGCACATCGGTCAGCTGGTCCAGGGTGTACATGGCCACTGTGCCGCTGGGTGGGGTGACCGAGGGGTCAGACTTGGGGCGGATGTCGCCGTATTTGTTGACGAACAGCTCCGAGCCGGTGCTGTTGGAGGCTTGCTGCAGCGCAGGCTTGACCTGGGTGTCGCCCACAAAGAACTCGGTTTGCCACTTCGAGAAGGGGCTGCCCGGGCTGGCGTTCTGGGTCTTGGTGTAGTAGACGGTGGCCAGGTAACCGTTGCCGCCGCTGTCGTACACCGTCAGCGCTGTGCTTTTGTTGTAAGTGGCGGGGTTGCTGCGGTCAAAGTCGCCCAGGATCACGGGTGAATCGGCCGGCAGGTTCAGGCCCAGTTGGATTTTGGTGGTTTCTTTGGCTTCACCCGATGTCTTGGGCGGGATCACCAGCGGCGACAGGCGCTCGAGATCGGCCTTGCCGGACGAGTCCACCGAGGCGGCCAGCAGGCGTTGGCCTGTGGAGTTGACCACGTTGTTTTGGTCGTTCAGCGTGAAGGAGCCGTTGCGGGTGTAGATGTCCTGCAGGCCGTCGGGTGTCTTGAGCGGGAAGAAGCCATCACCCGTGATGGCCAGGTCCAGCGAGTTGCCCGAGGTGGAGATGTTGCCCTGGCTGAATTCCTGGCTCACTTGCTTGAGCGAGACGCCCTGGCCGATGTTGCTCGACGACTTTTGCAGTGGCGAGGTGGAAAAGATGTCGCCAAAGTCGGCCCGCGAGCGCTTGAAGCCCGAGGTGCCCACGTTGGCGATGTTGTTGGAGGTGACGGCCAACTGCGCGGTGGCTGAGTTCAGTCCGGTGAGCGAGGTATAGAACGACATGCTGAAGGGCTCCTGTTTGAATGGGGGTGTTGGGTGGCGGTTGTTTAGATGCCGACGCGTTTGACGTCGGTCAACAGCATGGTTTTGCCGCCGTCGACTTCGACGCTGACGCTGCCGTCGGCCGGGTTGCTGGAGATGGCGCGCACGGTGGACAAGGTGCTGACCGGAACAGGGACACTCTTGCCATTGACCACGGCGGTGGCGCTCAGGCGGTACAAACCGCTGGGCACGGGGTTTTCTGCAGCGTCCTTGCCGTTCCACGAAATCGGGGTGGTGCCGGGCGTTTGTGGTCCTGCGGTCAGCTCTTGCACGAGGCGACCTTGGCTGTCGAACACGCTGACCTGAACGCCGCTGGCGCCCATGGGCAGGTCGATGCTGCCATCGATGGCGCCGCCCGAAGTCAGCTGGGTGGGTGTGTCGGTCACGGCCACTTTTTTACCAATCAGTGAGGCGCTGCCCAGCATGCGCTCGCCCGACATGGAGGTGACGAATTTGTCCAGCGAGCCCTGCATGTTGGTCAGCGCTTCGAGCTGCGAGAACTGGGCCAGCTGGGCCACAAAAGCTTCGTTCTTCACGGGCTCCAGCGGATTCTGGTTTTGCAGCTGCGCAGTGAACAAGGTCAGGAAATCCTGCTTGCCCATGTCTTCGCTGGTTTTTTTGGCGGCGTCTTTCACGTCTTCGTAGCGCGAGACGTTTTTGAGCAGGCTGGACGATGTCACGTTAGGTGTGGCCATGGGGTGCTTTCAGGTCAGGCCTTGGAGATGTCCAGCGTGCGCATCATCAGTTGACGCGCCGTGTTGATCACTTCGACGTTGTTTTGGTAGGAGCGTGCGGCGGCCATCATCTCGACCATTTCGGTGACTTCGCTCACGTTGGTCTGGTAGACGTAACCGTCCTTGTCGGCCAGGGGGTTGTTCGGGTCTGACACGCGCCGTGGCGGGGCGGTGTCATCGGCCATGCGGTCGATCTTCACGCCGCCCACGTAGGGAGCACCGTTGTGAGTCATCTGTGAATCCATCAAGGCCTTGAACACCGGGCGCTTGGCGCGAAAAGCATCTTGCTCGGTGGTGGCCACGGTGCCTGCGTTGGCCAGGTTGGAGGCGGTGGCGTTCATGCGGGTCAGCTGCGCGTTCAGCGCTGTGCCTGCAATGCCGAAAATATTGTCCATGGCCATGTTCAGTCTCCTCTCAAGGCTTTGCGCACGCTGCTCACGCGGCTTTCCAGAAAGTTCAGCGTGGCCTGGTAGTCGGCGGCGGCTTTACCGTACTGGGCTTGTTCCACGCTCATCTCGACGGTGTTGCCGTCAAAGGCGGTGTTGAACGGTGTGCGGTAACGCATGCCATCGGCATCGATTCCCTGGCCCACGGCAAAGTGGCCCTGGCTGGTGGTGGTCATGGCGCTGCCTTGCTGTTGCGTCTCTTTCATGACGGCCTTGAAGTCGATGTCCCGCGCTTTGTAGTTGGGCGTATCGGCGTTGGCGATGTTTTGCGCCAACACTTCAAGGCGGCGGCTTTTGACTTGCAAAGCTTGTTCATGCACGCCGAGTGCCTGGTTTAACAAATTCATCTGGACTCCTGTGGTCGCGGGTTCGATGGTCAAGGTCCGTCAATTTTTTGACGAGGGGTGCTCAAGTTGAGCGGCTTGTGGTCGATAGCTGCAAAAGCCGTGCCAAGTCAATTTGTGGTCTTTGGAATTAGACCGATTTGCCCTTGCCGCTCAGAGCGGCAATTTGCCGTCAGCGGCAATGGCTGGCGGCCAGCCATTGCCGCTGCTCAGCGCAGCGCGTTGGGCGCGGCGGTTGGCAAGGCCGCAGGAAGCGTGCTGGCCACTTCGTCGTACAGGCGGGTCATGCCCCCCTTGCCCAATGCGCCGAGCACAGGGGCGGCTGCGTTACGGGCGGCTTGGGGCAGCAGGGCATTGGTCAAGGTGTGCAGTCCCGCCAAAATGGAATTGCGCGTGATGGGGCCTCGTGTGTCTTGCCCCACATGCAGATAGCGCGCCTGTGGCCCGGCAATGGGCAAGGGTGCATCGGGCCGTGTTTCTTGCCGCGCTGCCGGGGTCAGCACCGTCAGGTACAAATCGTCCAGACCGATGGGGGGGCCTTTGACGCGCAGACCGGCTTGAGAGAAATAGCGGTCCACCAGGTCCAGTTGCTGCAGCAAGCCCATGCCCAAAATCGCGCGCGGGTTGTCTTTGAAGCCCACTGCGGCGGCCCCCCGGTTGGGGCCATTGCAAAACTGGATGATGCCGTGGCAGTTGCCGTTGCTGGCCTGGGGGTTCATGCCGCCGCTCTCCATCAGGCTCAGGCGGGCAAAGTCATCGGGCTGAAAGTTGTAGCGATCGGCCAGGGCCAGGACCCGGTCCTTGACAGCGCTCACCTCGGCGGCAGGCACAAAACCCTTGGCCACGGCCCGCTCCAGTGTTTTGTCCAGCACCGGGTGCTGGCCGGTGCTGGCCGAGTGGCTGGCCCAGGCGGCCGGACGGCTGGCCAACGCATTGGCCGTCAGGGGGGGCGGACTGGCCAGTTGCGCCACCGATTGGGCGCTGCGCGGACTCAAGTCCAGGGGCCCGGGCGTCTCGCTGCGGGCAAGAGCGGGCATCTGCAGGCTGGAGAAATCGATTTTTTGCCCCGTCAGGATCAGGTTCGGGTTGTCAATCTGGTTGCGTGCTGCCACCTGGTGCGCCAGGCGCATGGCCTGCTGCTCGGTGATGGGCTGCTGGTTTTGCCGGTAATGGGCCTTGACCAGACCGATCAAGGTGTCACCTTCCTGCGCTTGGACCCTGCCACTGCGCGGGGCCACATCGGCCAGCATCTGGCCAAAGGCCCCCGCGCGGCCTGTCGCAGGCGCCAGCGCCCCGCTGCCCGAAGGGGCAGGGGGGCTCAGCGCAGGCAGGCTGGGCAAAGGGGTCAACAGGTTGCTCATGTCGTTGGCAGGTAGTTCTGGGGGCTGGTCTCGTTTTTGCTTGGTAGATGGAAATCATGAACACTGTCAAAACTTTCACACCTATGAAACCCTCCATGCAAATGCTGTGCCGACTTCTGGACCAGGTCACGATCCGTGGCCTCTGGCTCGGGGCGGTGTTCTGTTTGAGCAGTTGGACGGCCGTGGCGGCCATACCGGTCATATCGGCCACGCCTGCAGCAGCCCTGCAAAAAGCGGTGGTCGACTGGGTGGCGCAAACCCAATCGGTGGCGGCCGAATCGGTCGTGCTCGCCCCCATGGACCCACGCCTTCAGGTCAAGGCCTGCGCCAGCCCTCTGGCCATGGATTTGCCCTTTGCCAGCCCCGATACCATCCGCGTGCGCTGCGCCCAACCGACCTGGCAGTTGTATGTGCGAGTGTCCGTTGCTGGGCGTGTGGCGGCACCGTCCGGCCAGGCCAAGGCCGAATCGGCACCGGTTGAGAAACGCCAGGTGCTGGTGGCGGCTGTCCCTTTGCAGCGCGGCATGAGCTTGACCGAGGCTCATGTTCGGCTGGCCCCTGTCGATACATCGGGTATGCCCGCCAATGTTCTTGAGCAAGTTTCCCAAATTCTGCACAGTGAGGTGGTGCGCGATGTCCGCCCCGATACCCCTTTGCGCAGTCAGGACATTCGGCCTACCGTGCTCGTCAAAAGGGGCCAGATGGTGCTGATGTCGATCGGGCAAGCCCAGGGGTTTCAGATCTCGGCCCGGGTAGAAGCACAGCAAGACGGTCGCTACGGCGAGCAAATCAAGCTCAAAAACCGCGATTCCGGGCGTATGCTCACGGGTTTGGTCAAAGGTCCCAACCAGGTGCAAGGCCTTTAATTCGCCAGATCATGAAATTCATGAAAATAATCACCTGTTGGGCTCAAGTTCTAGAATCAGCTGTCGATTCTGTATGCGAGCGAGGTCTCAGCTCATTGAACAGAGACCAGAAAAGAGAACCATCATGACTGATCCCATCTCTAGTTTTCGCCGGGTTGCCCAAATGGACTCGTCCAATCGCCAAGTGTCTGCGAGGGCCCAGGAGCGGGCGTCTGACGCTGCGCCCGAAGGCCTCGCCAAGGTCTTGGCACCCCAGACCGACGAAGTCAAACTGAGCGCCGTTGCGCAAAAAGCCATGCAAGAGCCAGAATTCGACCGGGCCAAAGTCGAGGCCATCAAACTCGCCATTCAGCAGGGTCAATACCCTCTGGATACGCGCCGCATCGCCGAAAATTTCCTGGCCATTGAAAAAATGATCAAGGAATGAATCCGGTATGAGCCCCAGCCCAACACTGCCTGAGCTGAGTCCTCCAAACGGCACGATGGACGCCTTGCTCGCCCATGCGCCGGCGGATACGGCACGCCTGGCCGAGTTGCTGGCGCTGGAGTTCGAGGTGTTGAAAGCCCGTAATATGGAGGGCTTTGAGGCTTTGCAGGAAGAAAGAATTCAAGTTTTGCAGCGCTTGTCCCAAGTCGCCCAATGGGCGGCAGGTCTGGAGTCGGTGCCCGTGCTGTGGCAAAACCTCCAAGCCGAACTGCTGCAGTGCAAACAAGACCATTTGCGCAATATCCAGCTGCTCCAGCGACAGTTGCAAGCGGTCAAAGGTGCTTTGCAAGCCCTTCAAGGCGAGTCGGCTGCCACGGTCGATCTTTATGACCGCCTCGGTCAAGTCTCACGTCGCCACAAATCCAGCCCTTTTCTGGATGCCTGATCTTCTGCCCCATCGGGTTTGAGTTGTTCCCAGACCTGGTTCGCACTCACTTGGAAGCGCGACCGGCCGAAGGGGACCAAGGCGTGAAAGCCACGGCCGCAGCCGTCACCACGCCATACAGCAGCATGGCCAGCGCCACCAGCCCATAAAAATCGCCCGCTGTGCCCTGGTGTTGCGCCAGCCACCAGCCCGCACCCGCCACCAACACCAGCCGCACCGTGCCGGCCAGCACCGGGCCAATGACCTGGCCTGCACCTTGAGATGCGAAGTACAGCGTCAGGCCCAGGCCAAAGAAAGGGAAGGCCGGGCCGGCCGTCACCAGATATTGCCGCGCGTAGGCCAGCACCGCCTCGTCTTGCGTGAACAGGCGCGCCCACAGATCCGGCGCCAGCGTGACCACCGCACCGATCACTGCCAAGTTCAGGGCCGACACGCCAGCGGCCACCCAGGCCACGCGCCGCGCCCGCGCCACCTGGCCGGCGCCCATGGCCATGCCCACCATGGGCACAGCGGCCACGCCAATGCCAAAAGCGATCGGGATCAGCAAAAACTCCAGCCGCTGGCCGATGCCGTACCCGGCCAGTGCTTCGGTGCCCAGTTGCGCCAGCAGGCCGGTAAAAATCAGGATCGCCAGCACCGACTGCACCGGCGACAAGCAGGCCACCGCCCCCACCCGCAGGATGTCGACGAACAAAGCGCGCTGCAGCACAAAGCCCTGCAGGTGCAGCGTCAAGCGCCCCTGGCTGCGGACCAGGTACCACAGGAAATACAATACGCCTGCCGCGGTGGCCAGGATGTGGCCCAGCGCTACCCCCACCATGCCCAGGGCCGGCACGGGCCCGGCCCCCAGCGACAGCGCACCGCCCAGCACAATTTGCAAACCGGCGGTGGCCACCAGTGCCAACGAGGGCGCGCGCATGTTGCCCGTGCCCCGCACGATGGAGGCCAGCGTGTTGAGCAGCCAGACCAGGACGGCCCCGGCAAACAGCACTTGGCCGTATTGCACCGCCTGCAGCTGCACCGCACCCCGCCCGCCCAGCAGCGCGTAAAAGTCAGGGCCCCAGAGCAAAAAGAGGGCGCTGTAAATCAGGCCCGCACCCAAGCCAATGAGCAAGGCGTGTTGCACCAGGCTGTGCGCACGCACCAGGTCCGAAGCGCCCAGGGCTCGGCTGATGGCCGCCGACACGCCCCCGCCCATGGCCCCGGCCGACATCATCTGGGTGAGCATGGCAAACGGGAACACCAGGGCCATGGCTGCCAGCGGTGTGGTGCCCATGCGGCCCACGTAATAGGTTTCGGCCACGCCCACCAGCACCGTCATCACCATGGCCAACACATTGGGTGCAGCCAGGCGCAGCAAGGTGGGCAAGATCGGGGCCGTGAGCAGCCTTTGCAAATCAGGTGTGCTCATGTTGTGTTCAATCCAGAGGGCTTGGCTGGACTGGGGCAGGCGCTTGCAAGAGCTGGTCCATGGGCCACTGCAGCAGCTCGGCCAGGCGGCAGACCACCCAGCGCGCCTCGCCAGGCGTGACCACGGCGGGCGCGGTCAGCAGGCCGGCTTCGCATTGCGCCAGCACCAGCTCTTCGGTGATGCCGAGGGTGAACTGCATGTTGGCGGCTTTTTCCGTCAGCAGGTTGGCCAGGTCTTCGCACAGCTCGTAACGGGCGGCCAGATCCCGCTGGCCCAGCGTGGGCTTGATCTTGCCGGGCGGCACGTACAGGGCCATGAAGGAGGCGGGGATGTCGATCTGGAATTCTTGGGTCATGGTGTAGCAGGCGTTCTGGGTGTGAATTAACGCACAGACGCAGCGACCCTGTTTTTTTAAATTGGTGGCGACGCCGGTTTTTGGGTGCTTCTGTCGCGGTGGACGGAGCCGGGGCCGGCGCTTTGTCCCACTTTAAAAGGAATCTCTATGCGAAACACCTTGTCTGCCTTGACCCTTGCTGTGCTGGCGCTGTCTGCGGGCCTTGCTTTGGCGCAAGACCCTGGTGGACCGAAAACCCGTGAACAGGTGCGCGCCGAGTTGATGGAGGCGATCCGCACGGGCGACATGCCTGCCAACGACGAGACCGGACGCATGCTCAATGAGGTCAACCCGTCAGCCTACCCGCCCAAAGTGGTAGCACCTTGCAAGACGCGCGAGCAAGTGCGTGCCGAATTGGCCGAGGCGCGGCGCACGGGCAATATCCCGTCCACGGACGAGAGTGGCTGCCTGCTCAACGAAATCAACCCGTCGGCTTACCCGCCCAAGCCCGTTGTGCCATGCAAAACCCGCGAGCAAGTGCGCGCCGAACTGGACGAGGCCAAGCGCACCGGCAACATGCCTGCCCCTGACGAAAGCGGCTGCATGCTCAGGGACATGTACCCGGATTTGTACCCCAAGAGATAAATCCAGCATCCAGCACGCTGCCTCGTGAACGCCAGCTCATTGGAGGCAAGATAGCGTCGCAGCGTGCGCAGGCTCAGACTTTTTTGACAAATCCGCTTTTGAGTTGCATGGGACCGAAGCCATCGATTTTGCAATCGATGTCGTGGTCACCATCAATCAGCCGAATGTTTTTGACTTTGGTGCCCACTTTGACAACGGCCGACGAGCCCTTGATCTTCAAGTCCTTGACCAAGGTGACTGTGTCGCCGTCTTGCAGTGCATTGCCGTTGGCGTCTTTCCAGACTTTGACTCCTTCGGTGGGGGCGGTTTCGGCCGGGTTCCATTCATGGCCACAGCTGGGGCAAATCAGCAAATCACCATCGAGGTAGGTGTATTCGTCGTGGCATTGGGGGCAAGGGGGGAGGGTGCTCATGGGGTGTCTGCGGCTTCAAAGCTCGCCATTGTCGTCTTTTCAAAGCGGCGTTCAAACACGACCGGGCGGCGCATTCTGGCCCTGACGCGCAGGGCTCAAACCAGCAGCTGCCACACCAGCCCCAGCGCCGTGCACAGGCCCAGCAGTTTGAACACGCTCAGCTTTTTGCGAATCAACAGCCAAGTGGCCAGTACAGTCAGCGCGATGGCGCCCAAGTCGGGCAGCATGTGCCAGCCCCCGGGCAACCAGGTCTGGCGTGCAAACACGCCCGCCAGGTGCACGATCACGCCGATCACGGCCGCCATGATGCCTTGCAGCGGTCCAGTCAGCGAGGGCATGTGGCGTGTCGACTCGACCAGGGGGCCGCCCGCCAAAATGAATACAAAGGACGGCAGGAAGGTGAACCACGTCACCACGCAGGCCGCCACAATGCCGCCCAGCACAGGGTGACCGAACAAGGCCTGGCTGTGCCCACCCAAAAAGCCCACAAAGGCGACCACCATGATCAGCGGCCCAGGCGTGCTCTCGCCCAAGGCCAGGCCATCCATCATTTGGGCCGCGCTCAGCCAGCCGTACTGCACCACCGCCGCTTGTGTCACAAAGGGCAGCACCGCGTAAGCGCCACCAAAGGTGAGCAAGGCCGCTTGCGTGAAAAACCCACCCATGTGCGTGAGCGTGTGGCCCAGCCCGAACGCCAGCGCGATCAGGCCCAGGCTCAGCGCCCACAAGCCCACCCCCAAGGCCAAGGCACGCACCAGGCGTGGGTGGCTGTAGTGCGTGTGCGCGGGGGCGGGCGTGTCGTCGTCCAGCCAGGCGGTCGGGTGAGGTGTGGTTGGCGCTGCGCCTTGGTCAGGCGCTGGGACAGAGGTTTCGTGTGTCGGTGTGGTCCCTGTGGCCTGGCGCGACATGTGATAACCCGTGGCCGCTGCCAATCCAATGATCAAGGCGAAGGGCAGACCCCAGAGCATGCCGAGCAAGGAAAAAATGGCCAGCGCCCACAACCAGCGGGCCTTCAGGGTGCGCAGGGCCAGGCGGTGCGCCGCTTGCAGCACCAGCGCGGTCACGGCGGGCTTAAGGCCCCAGAGCAGAGCTTGGCCCCAAGGGTGCTGGCCCCAGGCGGTGTAGGCCCAGCTCAGCACCATCAGCAGCACCAATGAGGGCAGCACAAACAAGGCTCCTGCTGCGATGCCGCCGCGGGTGCCGTGCATCAGCCAGCCGGTGTAAGTGGCCAGTTGCTGCGCCTCGGGGCCGGGCAGCAGCATGCAGTAGTGCAGTGCATGCAGGTAGCGTTTTTCCGAGATCCAGCGGCGGCGCACCACCAGCTCTTCGTGCATCAGCGCGATTTGTCCGGCCGGGCCGCCAAAACTGATGCAGCCCAACCAGAACCAGAACTTCAGGGCTTCACGCCAGGTGGGCTGGGCACCGCCGCTGTCCTCAGGCGGAGCGTGCGGGGTGCCGCTCATGGCGCACCCCAACGTTCGCGAAAGGCCTGTGCAAAGCCGTGTGTGCCGCTCAGGCTCAAACTCAGCGCCATGGGGTGTGTCAAAAGCTGCGACAGCTCGGCCGCGTCCAAGTGAATTTGGCCCTGTTGCGCATCGAACACCAGACGGACATCTTGAGCGGCTTGGCTGCCAGGGTGACGCGTGGCTTGCAGGTCAAAGTCCCAATGTGCGCCGTCCTCCAGCGGGCCGGGGCCTTGTGCATCGAAGCCATGGGCCCAGGCCAGCACCTGTGCCACCTCGTGCAGCAAGGCGCTGTTGTGGCGCGGCTGCGGTTGCGCCAGCGCGTCCCAGCACACCACACCCTCGGTGTCTTCACTGCAGTCAAAGTCCAGCAATTGCAAATCCATCGGCCATGTCCTTTCCGGCGTTGTCTTTCCAGCTGCCCGATTGTCGCTGCCACAGGCGCTGATTTGGCAGATGGCTCACACGGTGGCGATGGGCGTGGCGGGCGAGCCAATGGCCCCGGGCAGCCGCAGCGGTGGCGCAGTCAGCAAAAAGCGGTGGCGGCCGTGCTCGCGCAGCCAGTTGGCCAAGGGCGTGAGGTGCCAGATCTCGCCCAGGTGCACGCCCAGCTTGAACAGACAATGCTCGTGCAAGGGCAAAGCCGCGCAGCTGCCGGGCCGGGGTGTGGCGGGCAAGCCCTCGACCGCGTAGTTGTCGGCGATCAGCGCCACCAGGCCCGTATCGGTGATCCACTGCAGCAGCCGCTCGTCGCGTCCTTCCAGCACGGCGCACGAGTTTTCCACCGCATGCGGGTTGGGTTGTTTGTTCATCTCCAGCAGCATCTGGGCAAAGCCCGTGTGCAGGCACACCATGTCGCCGGGCTCCACCACCACGCTGTCCTTGCGCATGATGTCCATCAGGAGGTCGTGACCCACCCGCACCCGTTCGCGGCCCAGGTGGGCATGCAGGTCGATCATCACGGCGCGGCCTTGCACGCAGCGCTCGGACATCTTCTCGATGCCCAAGGCTTTGGCAGAAGAGGTCGATTCGCGGGCGATCTCCGGAAAACCAAAAATGCCAGCCCCCGATCCACTGCTGGGCCCCACCACATCGGTGCCTGCGCGAAAGCCGTTGTAATACACCGGCTCGGGCACACCGTCGCCATTGGCGTCGAACATCGAGCCCACATGGGCCAGGCTGTCCCACTGGGTGCTGTACTGCAAGTGCATGATCACCAGGTCGTCGCAGACCACATCGGTGCAAACCGGGTCGTCACACCACAGCTGGTAGTTCATGTTGGGCTTGTCGCCGCGCAAGGTGGGGCGCAACACAGGTGGCTGCCTGCGGGGGTTGAGCACGTTGCCGCCTGGGAAATCCAGCGGCAGGCTCAGGTTGAAGGTTTGCCCCGTGCGCACCTCTTGCATGCCTTGCAGCACTTTGTTGGGCGTCAAAAGGTTCATGCGACCGCATTGGTCATCGGGCCCGAAGTCGCCCCAGTTAGAGCCCGGCGGGCGGTGTTTCCAGCGGGGAGAAGAAGACATGCCAGACTCCTGTGATGACGGCCCAAGCACAAGATGCGTGCTGTGCGTGGCTCACATCTTGTGCGCTGGACGGCGCGCTTTGTGTCACCGATCTGACTGCGAGCAGCTTGAATTCAACCAGGTCTGGTCTGGGTCGATCACTGAAGGCCCTGGCCTTGGAACTCGCGCCACAGCAAATACAGGCCGCTGCCCACCACCACCACGGCGCCCAGCACCACGGCCACGTCGGGCACCTGGCCAAAGACCAGCCAGCCGAGCACGGTCATGTAAAGGATCTGCTGGTACAAAAACGGCCCCAGTACCGCTGCCGAGGCATAGCGGTGCGCCACGGCCACAAAGTAGTGGCCAATGCCGCCACACAAACCTGCCAAGGCCATCACCGACCACTCCAGCAGCGTGGCCGGTTGTTGCCATTGCCACAGCGCCACGGGCGTGAGCACCAAGGTGGCCACCACCGCCGAGGTCAGCTGCGTCGTGGCCGGGTTTTCGCTGCTGGCCAGGTAGCGCGTCATCATGTTGAAGAGCGCGTACAAAATGGCATTGAGCGCCGAAAGCAAGATGGCCGGGTGAAAGCCTTGGCTGCCCGGGCGGATGATGACCAGCACGCCGGCAAAGCCCACCGCAATGGCCAGCCAGCGCTTGGCGTCCAGCCGCTCGCCCAGCCACCAGGCCGACAGCAGGGCGATCAAAACCGGCACGGAAAACTGCATGGCCCCGGTCTCGGCCAGCTGCAAATACTGCAAGGCCCAGAAGTTCAGGCCGGTCATGGCCGCCAGCATCAAGCCGCGCAGCAGCTGCAAACGCGGGTGCCGCCAGCGCAGCAAATCGCCTTTGACCGACGGGGCAAACACCGCGATGGAAAACAGCGAATGCGTGAGAAAGCGCATCCACACCACCTGCATCACCGGCAAGGTGAGCACCAGCCACTTGGCCGAAGCATCGAGCACCGCAAACATCAAGGTGGTGACCGTCACCAGCGCAATGCCGATGCGGCGGTGCCGGGCGCTGTCGCTGAAAAGCTGGCTCATGGGCTGGGTCAGATGCCGCCGGGCTCAGCGTTTGGGCGGTGTCTCCAGCCCGCCCGTGTAAAAGCGGTTGAAGGTGGGGGAGATGACCAATTCGTTGATGCAGGTGCGAGCGGGCATCTGCGCCACAAACAGGATGGCCTGGCCCATGTCCTCGGTCTGCACCATCAATTCGCGTTGCTCGGCAGACGGCGGCACGGGCCGCTTGTCCAGAATGGGCGTGGCCACTTCGCCGGGCAAGAGGGACGTGGCGCGGATGCCGTGTGTGCATTCCTCCATGTTGATGGACTCGGTCAGGGCCAGCACGGCTCGTTTGGTGGCGTTGTAGGCCGGGCCAGTGAGCTTGGATGCGTAAAGACCCGCCCAAGACGACACGTTGATGATCAAGCCGCTTTGCTGCTGGCGCATGGCGGGCAGAACCGCGTGCACGCAATAAAACAGGCCCGACAGGTTGATGGCCACCACATCGTCCCAAGCCTCGGGCGTGACCACGTCGAAATTGCGTTGCGTGGCATTGGTGCCCGCGCTGGTCACGAGGATGTTGATGCGCCCATGCCGGTCCAGAATCTGCTGCGCGGCCGCCTTGACGGCGTGCTTGTCGGCCACGTCCAGCAGCAGGGCCTCGGCACTGCCCAGGGCTTGCAGCGCCGCCAAAGCGCTGGCGTTGGTGGCGGCGTTGCGGCCCGAGATCACCACATGGGCCCCGGCCTGGGCCAGCGCCATGGCGCCTGCGAGCCCAATGCCGCTGCCCCCGCCAGTGATCCAGGCGATTTGGCCTTTAAGGGATGGGGTCATGGAGGGCTCCTGTTCAAGTGCTGGATGGGGACTGCCCGAGTGGGCCAATGCGGCCCATGGGGCACGCCGTGCCTGTATTTAAGCAGCCTTTGCGGGCTGGCCTGCTGCTCAGGTGACAAGGGGTGGTCAAGCGGGTAGGGCCCATTGTCCTGAACCGGCCCTCGATCCGGCCCGGGTATGAACATTCAGTTTGCGTATGATCCACGTTCCGAATGGATGGACAGAACATGAGCAATTTTGCAGCCCAGTTGAAAACCGAGATTTCTCGCATCGCCAAAAAAGAATCGCGCACACAAGCGGCGGTTCTGAAAAAGGCCCAAACCACCCACCGCGCCGAGATCGCTGATCTCAAAAGGCGCATCGCCAGCCTGGAAGCGGTGGTTCGCCGCTTGGGCAAAACAGCCGCTCGGCCCATCGCGCCCCCTCAAGAAGAGGACGAGGCCCAGGGCCTGCGTTTTCGGGCCGATGGCTTTGCGTCCTTGCGCAAGAAATGGGGTTTGTCGGCGGCGCAGATGGCCTTGTTGCTGGGGGTGTCCAACCAGTCCGTCTACCACTGGGAGACGGGCAAGTCCAAGCCCCGCGCGGCGCAGCTCCAGGCCATCGCGGCCGTACGCAAGCTGGGTAAAAAAGAGGTGGCGGCGCGGCTGGCGCAGCACGCCACTGAGCCGGCCGAGGCTTGAGGATTTGAGTCACCCAAGGGCTAGCCCTTATTGCCCCTGTTTGGGCTTCTGATCAAAATGAGTTGCATGCTGGGCATGGCCCGTGTCTCATTTCATCCGGAGCAAATTCATGGACTGGTTAGACCTATCGATCATGCGCCTGCGCGGTGTCGCGCAAGGCCGCACGCCTGAAACCCATTCACTCACGGAAGCCCTGCAGGGCAAATACCACTACACCATCGGCCCCTATTCAGACCCGGTGTTGAAGGTGCGGCCTGGCGACTGCATCGTGGTGGAAACCCGAGACGCTTTTGAGGGGGCCATCAAGACCGAGCAAGACCTGCCGTCTCGTGTGTTGACCATGCCCTTTGTCAACCCGCAAAACGGCCCCATCATGGTCGAAGGAGCGGAAAAGGGCGACGTCATCGCGGTGCACATCAAGTCCATCCGCCCGCGTGGCCCCAACCCCCGAGGCACCTGCTGCATGATCCCGCAGTTTGGTGCCCTCAGCGGTACATCCTTGACCGCTTTGCTCTCCGATTCATTGCCTGAAATCGTCCGCAAAATCGATGTCGATGAAGACGGTGTGTATTGGAGCAAACGCGTCACCTTGCCCTACAAACCGCACATTGGCACCTTGAGTTGCTCGCCCGAGATCGACTCCATCAACACCCTCACACCCGATGCCCACGGCGGCAACATGGACCTGCCCGACATGGGGCCGGGCAGCATCACTTATTTGCCGGTGCAAACAGCGGGCGGCAGGCTCTTCATTGGCGATGCCCATGCCTGCCAGGGCGATGGTGAGGTGTGTGGCACGGCTGTGGAGTTTGCCAGCACCACCACCATCGAGGTGGACCTGATCAAGGGCTGGCAAATCGATTGGCCACGGCTGGAAAACGAAGCCGTCATCATGGCCATTGGCAGTGCACGGCCGCTCGAAGATGCCACCCGCATCGCTTACCGCGAGTTGGTGTTGTGGATGGAGGCTGAATATGGCTACGACCGCTGGGACGCCTACATGATGCTCAGCCAATGTGGTCAGGTTCGGCTGGGCAATTTTGTCGACCCCAAATACACCGTGGGTGCGGCCATCACCAAAAAATACCTCGCGCCTGAGGGCGTTTGAGCGCCATCAACACAGCGCGTTGTGCTGCCAATTTTTTCAACTGAAAGGGGAACCCCATGGATTTAGGACTCAAAGGCCGCACCGCTTTGATCACGGGCGGCACCAAAGGCATTGGCCAAGCCATTGCACAAACCTTGGCCGCCGATGGCGCGCACGTGGCCATTTGTGCCCGCAATGCAGCCGAGGTGGAGCAAAGCGTTCAAGAGTTGGCCCGCCATGGCGTCAAGGCCTTTGGCCGCGCTGTGGATGTGGGCGATGGCGCAGCTTTGCAAGCCTGGGTGACGGATGCGGCCGCCGCTTTGGGCGGCATCGACATTGTGGTGGCCAACGTCAGTGCCCTGGCCATCAGCAACGATGAGAACGGTTGGCAACAAGGCTTTCAGGTGGACATGATGGGCACGGTGCGCTTGGTCAATGCCGCCATGCCTTTTTTGGAGAAAAGCAGCCACGCCTCCATCGTCACCATCTCCAGTGTTTCAGGTCGGGAGATCGATTTTGCGGCGGGCCCTTACGGCGCTTTCAAGGCCGCCATCGTGCACTACACCCAAGGTCTGGCTTACCACTTGGCGGGCAAGCACATCCGCGCCAACAGCGTATCGCCAGGCAACACCTATTTCGCGGGCGGTGTGTGGAATCAGATCGAGGTGGGCAACCCTGAGCTGTTCAAACAAGCTTTGGCCATGAACCCGACAGGCCGCATGGCCACGCCCCAGGAAATCGCCAATGCCGTGGCTTTCCTGGCCAGCCCGGCGGCCAGTTTTGTGACGGGCACCAACTTGGTGGTGGATGGTGCCTTGACCAAAGGCGTTCAGTTGTGAATGCGGGCTTGGGCTGACGGGCGGCCCAAGCCTTTCAGGCTCTTACAATATGGTCCTTGGGCTGAGGGCCTGCAACTTCTGGCCTGCAAGACCGCGCGTTTTCAGTGACGCCCTTCGTTTTGGTTGTAGCGCATGATGCGCCCGTGTCGGCCTTCTTTGTCGCGCTCGATGTCGTAGCAGTCGCCAGCAGGTCCGGTGCGCCGTGCCAGCAAGGGGGTCAAAAGGGCGTGGTCCTGCGCATCGAGGCGCAAGGCTTCAATGCGTTGCGTGGCTGGCAGGTGGCGCGTTGAGGTGAAGCCCATGATGGCGCTGCCCACTTGGGGGCGGTCAATCACCCAGCGCGTGGCCACATCACCCAGGCCCACACCATGGCGCGTGGCGATGGCCTGCAAGGCTTGCAGCAGTTCCTGAAACAGGTCCCAGCCGCCAAAATCTTCGATGATCAGTTTGTACTTGGTGTGTGAGCGGTTGGCCAGAGGCTCCGTGGGCTCGGCTTGGTTCAGCCAGGCATCGCTGAGCAGGCCGCCAGCCAAGGTGCCGTAGCACAGCAGTTGCAGACCGCGCTCCTTGCACAGCGCGACCAGGCCTTGGTCGGGGCGGCTGTCCAGCAAGGAGTACTGCACTTGCGTGCTGACCAGCGGAATGCCCGCGTCCAGGATTTCGCGGGTCACGGCGGTGTTGAAGTTGGTCAGACCCAGGTGCGCGATTTTGCCTTCGCGGCGCAGATCGCTCAGGATGCCCAAGGCTTCGACATAGCCCGGTTGGGCCAGGTTCCACCAGTGAAACTGCACCAGGTCCAGCTGCGCCACGCCCAGGCGTTCCAGTGAACGGTCGATGATTCCGGTGAGGTAGGCGCGGTCGCAAGATGTCAGCCGGTCGTAGTCGGGCACACATTTGGTGTGTACCTGAAGCTGGGTTGCCAGTGCGGGGTGTTCGCGCCGAAACCGGCCAATCAAGGCTTCCACGCCGATGTAGTGGTCAGCGCAGTCAAAGGTGGTGAGACCGGCCTCTACGAAGGCGGCCATGTCTCGCACGGCTTGCGCCTGATTGACCTCACCGTGGCCGCCCGCCAGGTGCCAGCAGCCTTTGATCAGTCGGGACGCACGGTAATTCGGTGCCAGCTCGGTGGTGGAAATGCTCATGGGGTTTTGTCGGGGTCGTGTGAAGGGTTGGCCAAAGGCTCTGCGGTGACGGCCGCGTGGTTGAACGACCGAGTGCCGCAGCGCTTGATGACAAAGCGGGCCTTGCAATTCGGATCGGGGCAGGCCACGCGGGCGTCTGTGCTCATCCAGTCGTTGGGGTGGCAGGGGCGTTGCTTGGCAGGCAGGATGGGCAGCAGCGCCGCCAGGGTGTAGATGGACCAGCTTTGCCCCGGCGGAAAATGCAGCTGCTCACCATGCAGCTCGAAGTGGTCGCCGGCTTTGGCCTTGCACCAGCAAGGACCATCGCCTTCCCACTCCACCCGCAGGTCGAACAATTCAAATTGGTCGTTGCCTGCGGGCGGGCTCATTTGGTCACGCCCAACTCGCGCGACACGCTGGTGATGAGGCCACGGTACTCGTCCAGCGCTTGTTTGGCGGCAGGCGATTTCTTGCCAGCCTCTGCCAGCCATTCGTCCTGCACAAAAGCCAGCTTGGTGCGCAGCTCTTGCAGCAGGGGGCCTTGCACGGGTGTCACCTTGACCCCGGCAGCGGCCAGTTGGCGGTCGGCGTCGTCTTCCTTGGCCTGCCAGACGGTGGCAAAGCGGCGAACCATGGCCTCACCCGAGAGCTTTTCAATGGCTGCGCGGTCGCGCGCCTCCAGTGCTGCCCACTTCGCGGCGTTCACCACCACGAACTGGCTGGAATGCGCAAAACCGCCCGGCACATACGACGCCGTGGGCATGTGCTGGGTCATCTTGAAGGCCACCACGGTTTCCTTTTGCTGGAACATGCCCTGGATCACGCCTCGCGAGATTTGCTCGTAAGCTTCGGACAGCGGCGAAGAGATGGGCGTCATGCCGAGCGAGCGGGTGATTTTTTCGACCGTGGTGCCGGGCACACGGATCTTGATGCCACTGACCGCGTTCATGGAGGTCAAGGCATTGGCCTTGGTGAACAGCTGGTAGGAGCCATTGGTCCAAAGACCCAGCAGCACCGTGCCCTCGTGTTCGTTGGCTTGTGCAAAGTGCTTTTGGTAGGTGCGCCAGTAAGCCAGCGAGTTGACCACCGCGTGGTCGGTCGTGAAAGGCAGCTCGCCCATTTCGGTGAACTTGAAACGGTTGGGCGTGTAGGCATGCACGCTGAATGCAATGTCGGCCACGCCGTTTTTGACCAAGTCAAAGTGAGCTGGCGGCGCACCCAGTGCGGGCAGCACCTGAATCTTGACCCGCCCTTCGGTGGCCTTTTCGACATCGGCGGCCCAGGGCTGGATCATTTCGGTGACCACGTGGTGGGTCGGTGGCAGCCAGTTGGAAAAGCGCCAGACGGTTTGGGCTTGCGCTGCCAGGGCGAGACTGCCCAGCGCAGTGATGAGCAAGGACTGGCGCAGAAAACGAGGGGTGACCATGGGAAAGCTCCTTGGGTTGAGGGTGTTGGAGGGGACGAAGGATTTTTGAAAAGAATCAGGTGATGGAGGGCAGCCACAGCGCAAGGGCGGGCACAGCGAGCAAGATGCCCAAGCGAATCACGTCTGCCGCCACAAAGGCGCTGGCCCCGCGAAACACCACATTCAGCGGGACCGATGGAATCTGGCTGGCGAGCATGTACACGTTCATGCCCACGGGTGGGGTGATCAGTGCCACCTCGATGAGGGTGACGATCAGCACACCGAACCAGATCGGGTCGATGCCGTAGCTGACCACCAGGGGAAACACAATGGGCAGGGTCAGCAACAGCATGGACATGCTTTCCAAAAAGCAGCCCAGCACCAAATACATGGCACAAATGATGAGCAGGAACTGCATGGCCGACAGGTCCATGCCCTGAAACACGCCGCCCAACCAGGGCGTGAAGCCCGAGATGGTGATGTACTTGGACAAGACCAAAGCCCCGATCAGAATGAAAAACAAGCTGGTGGTGGTGACGGCGGTCTCGCGCAGCACCTGCACCAACATCTTGCGGGTCAGTCGCCCGCGTGCCAGCACAATCGCAAAGGCACCCGCAGCGCCGATGCCCGCCGCTTCAGTCGGGGTGAACCAGCCGCCGTAAAGCCCGCCAATCACCAGACCGAACAACAGGGCCACACTGCCGATGCCGCGCAAGGAATGCAGGCGTTCTGTCCAAGTGCTGCGCTCGCCTGCCGGGCCCGATTCGGGGTGACGCCAGGTGTAGACCATGACCGCGCCCACGTACAACAAGGCCCCCAACAGGCCGGGCAGCACACCGGCGATGAACAGCTTGCCGATGTCGGTCTGGGTCATGATGCCGTAGACCATGAGGGCCACGCTGGGCGGAATCATGATGCCCAAAGTCCCGGCCGAGGCGATGCAGCCCGTGGCCAGCGCATCGCTGTAGCCGTAACGCTTCATCTCGGGGTAGGCCACACGCGTCATGGCCGCTGATGTGGCCAGGCTGCTGCCACAAATGGCCGCAAAACCCGCGCAGGCCAGCACGGTGGCTATCGCCAGGCCGCCACGCAGATGCCCCACAAAACGGTAGGTGGCGCGGTACAACTCGCGCGAGATGTCCGCTTCGTTGATCAGGTTGCCCATCAGGATGAACAAAGGCACCACCGTGAGCGAATAGTTGTTGACGGTGCTGAAGGCCGTTTCACCGACCATGAACAAGGTGGGGCTCCAACCCAGGACACTCAGGCAGCCGACCACGCCCGTGACCAGCATGGCCACGGCAATGGGCACTTCGAGCGCAATCAGGGCCAGCATCACGGCCAGTGCGATCAAGGTGGCGGTCATGGAGCGATCCCGACACGTCGCTTGGACCAAAAGACCATCACCGCAGAAAGCGCCATGCTCACCGCCCCAAATCCGGCCACCCACGACAAGGGCACTTCGATGTAGGGTGCCCGGTCACCCGCTGCGCCGACACGCAGCATGTATTGAAACAATGCCCAGGCCAGATAGGCCAAAGCCAGGCAGGACAGGATTTTGCGCAGTTCGCGCAGCACGCGCGCCAGGCCCTTTGGCGCACTTCGCCACATTTGCAAAATGCCAGCGCGCACATGGTCGTCCTGCGCGGTCACCAGGGGCAAGGTGGCATAGACCAGCAAGCCCATGAGCAAGGCCGTCAATTCGTAAGCCCCGGTGATGGGGCGGCCTGCGATGCGCAAAACCACATCCAGAAAGGCCACAGCGGCCATGGCCGCGAGCACCCATGAGGCCACATGGACAAACCACAAAGCGGGTCGCGGTGCTGCTGCGGGCAGGGGTTCGGATGGGGCTGATTTCATGCGTTCACCATAATGTGATCACATAATACGGCATGCCTCTTGAATAAAGCAAGCGTGGATATACTGCCCCATGGCCCGACCCCGACGTGATGCCCCCAGTCCAGAATCCTTGCGATCCCCGATGCCGGTGTTGCGTCCGGTCTCGCGCGACTCGGTGCAGGATCGCATTTATGCCGAACTCTCAGACGCCTTGATTTGCGGTCGCCTGCAGGGCGGGCAAACCCTTCAGATCAGGGACTTGGCCGAGGCCTTTCACACCAGTGTGATGCCCGTGCGCGAGGCCTTGCGGCGCTTGGTGGCCGAGGGTGCTTTGGAGTCCGCAACGCAGCGACCCGTTCGTGTGCCACACCTGTCGGTTCAGCGACTCGACGATATCCACCAGGCCCGGCTTTTGGTGGAAGGGCACGCGGCTGAAATGGCGGCCGTGCGTGCAGATGATCATTTGTTGGCCGCACTTGAATTGGCCGATGCCGAGTTTTCACGCGCGCTGCAAACGGGTGATGTCGAGGCCGAATTGCAGGCCAATCGGCGCTTCCATTTCACGCTGTATGAGGCGGCTCAGTCACCCACATTGCTGTCCATGATTCGCAGTTTGTGGCTGCAAAGCGGTCCTTATGTGCGGGTGGCCGTGGCCCATCACAAGCCCGAGCAGGGCGCACCACGGACTTTGCACCACCATGGCCTGATGCAGGCATTGGCCCAAGGAGACGCGCAAGCCGCTCGACGGGAACTGGAGGCTGATCTGGATTGGGCCTGGCGCTTGATGCAAGGCCAAGTGGGCCAACAGGCAGAGGCATCTGGCCCCATGTGAAGCGCCCAGTAAAAAGCCCACCTTTTGGGTGGGCTTTTTGCTTTGTTGATTTGGCTCCTCAACCTGGGCTCGAACCAGGGACCTACGGATTAACAGTCCGGCGCTCTACCGACTGAGCTATTGAGGAACAGCTTTGAATTATAGAGCGATTTTTAGTCTGTTTTGAGAGGGGCCGCAGATTTTTTGAAAATCATGCAGCCCTGGTTTCAGAAGCTGGCCTTGACCGCCACACGCAGTGTGCGCGGTGCGCCTGCATACAGGTAGTAGTGGCCATATTGCTTGGGCGACTCGCGCCAGTAACGGCGGTCGGCCAGGTTGTCGATGGCCAGCGTCCACTGCGTGCGCGTGCCATGGATGCGCGTGTCGTAATGTGTGGCCAAGTCGAGCGTGGTCCAGGCGGGCAGTTGGATGACGCCATCCTCGGTGACGCGGCGTGTGCCTTCGTGGTTCAAGCGCAAGCTGCTGCGCAGACCGGGGACGCCTGCGAAGCGGTATTGCCCCATGGCGCGCAAACTCATGCGCGGCACGTTCAGGGCACGTTGGCCGTTCACGCTGGGGTCAATCTCAGCCGCTTGACGCTTGGCATCGGTCCAGGTGGTGGCGATGTCCCATTGCCATTGCGCCTGGGTCAGGCCTGCCGACAACTCAAGGCCTCTGTGGCGGGCTTGGCCGTCGATTTTTCGGGTGCAGGTGTTGGCCTCGTCGCAAGCGCCTTCGTCGCCCGCCACGGGGCGGGTGATGTCAAACCAGCTCGCTTGCCAGCGCGTGCGTGCCCATTGGCCTTTGACGCCGATCTCAAACTGCTCGCTGCGCAGCGCGGGCAGGGCTTGTCCGGCGTTGGTGTAGCGGCTGCGGTTGGGCGCGACGTCGGTTTCAATGCCTTCGCCGTAGCTGCCGTAGACCAGGTAGGCGGGCGTGATCTGGTGTGTCAGGGCCAGCCAGGGGGTGTTGAAGCTGCGCACGTCTTGCACCGCGCGGCTGCCATCGGTGCGCTCGCTGGCGCGGTTCAGGCGTGTGTGGCGCAAGCCTAGCCACAGGGCGGTTTGCGCGCTCAACTCGATGCGGTCGCGCAGAGCGATTTCGGTGGTGTATTCGCTGCGCTGGGTGTTCAGGTCACCGGGTGTGGGCTGGGCCTCGGGGCTGTCGGATGTGCCGTCGATGTTGCCCGTGCCCGCCCAGTTATAGGCTTGCATGGCCGAGGGGCGGTCCAGCAAGCGGCTGCGCATGATGCTCAGCCCCAGGTGGTGGCGCAGACCGGCCAGTTGCGCGGAGCCATGGAGTTCGCTTTGCAGCGCATCGCTGCTGCGGCGTTCGTTGTCGCTGCGGTAGTCGTAGAGGTCAAAGCCGCCGTTGCTGCAGTACTTGTCGCCAACCCAGTCGCCACTGGGCGTGGTGCAGCCAAAGGCATAGCTCAATCGGTCGTCGGTGCGCAAGCGTTGTGCGCCGTATTGCGTGGTCCACAACCAGCCGCCGTCGAGGTTTTGCTTGAAGCGCAAGCTGCCCGTGGTGCCCGCAAAAACGCCGGGCACCGACCAAACCTGTCGCGTGATGTTGCGCTGGCCATCGACGGTGGCTGGCAGGGAGGGCACACCGTTGAGCGGGTCGGTCGCATTGGCCAACAAGCTGTATGCGTTCACGCCCATTTGCTGGCGTTCGCTGCGCTCGATTTCCCACTCCAAGCGGCTGTCAGGCGTGAGCCGCCAGTCCATGGCCAAGGCGAAAAGGTGGCGGTGGCCTTCGGTGTTTCGGATGTACGGGTCCAGGTTTTCATAGGCGGCGTTGAAGCGGTAGCCCAGTGCCTGGTCCTGGCCAAAACGGCCGCCCAGGTCCAGCGCGATGCTGCTGCTGTGGCCCGGGCCGAAACTGGCGCTGACATCGCGCACGGTGGTGTTTTGGGCCGAGGGCGGGCGTTTGACCACGTAGTTGACCAAGCCGCCCGGGGCGCTGGTGCCCGCCTGAATGCCGCTGGTGCCTTTGAACAACTCGATGCGTTCCTTGTTGTCCATTCCAATCATGGTTTCGGCCGAGATCGGCAAGCCTTCGCGGCGGTAGTTGTAGCGGTTGTCCAGCGTGTAGCCGCGCACGCTCAGGCTGTCCCAATAGGCGGGCGAGTTGTAGCTGTCGGCCACGCTGGCATGGAGGCGCAAGGCATCCGACACGCGTTGCGCACCGATGTCTTGTAGGGTTTGCCGATCGATGGTGACGGCGCTGAATGGCGCCTGGCGCAGCGGCACATCGCCAAAGCCGCTGACCTGTGAGGGCGCGGTGTCGGTGATGGTGATGTCGGTCAGGCCTTGTGCGGCGAGCCCGGTGGCGCTCAAAAGTGCGATGGCGCTGGCAACGTGGGTGGCGCGACAAGCCAGGCGGCCGGTAGACCGGCGCGAGCGAGATGAAAAGATGGGCGAAAAAAATGCCACGACGTTATTCCTTCAACGTTATGGCAGGTCGGCTGACTGGGAACGTCATGCGGCCGAAACCGGACGCCGTTCTTTTGACAAGCTTCCCTGCGCGAGGATTACCTCAATCAGGTTCAAAGGGACTTTCTCAGTCGATGGCCTTGCAGCCACCAACACCCCTAGCGAATGCGCCGCAGGATCGCGGCGCGGTGTGGATTCTAGGCGATGCCCAAACGCTGGTGCAGCAGCGTGGACGTTGTCGTGTATTGCAGCAGGGTCTTTTCCTCGGGCCGCATCAGGGCCACGGCACCGAAGGCGGCCAGCGTGGCTTCGTGGAAGCCGCAGAGGATGAGTTTCTTTTTGCCGGGGTAGGTGTTGATGTCACCCACCGCAAAAATGCCGGGCTCCGAAGTCCCGAAGTTCTCGGTGTTGACCACCAGTTGTTTGCGCTCCATGGCCAGGCCCCATTGCGCCACGGGCCCCAATTTGGGCGACAGGCCCAGACAGGTTTGCAGCACATCCAGGCTCAGCCATTCGGCTTCGCCTTGCGGGTTGAGCAGTTCCAGCGCTTGCAGGCGGCCAGCATCGGTGCGCAGACCTGTGGGCTGACCGGCCACAAAGCGCATGCGGCCCCCGCTGCAGGCTTGGCGCATTTGCGCGGTCAAGGCCGGGTCGGCGCTGAACTGATCGCGGCGGTGCAGCAACGTGACGCTCGCGGCGGCTTGCGGTCCTTGGCACGCATCCAGGCAGGTTTGCAAAGCGCTGTCGCCGTCGCCCGCCACCACCAGGTGCTGGCCTGCCCAGCTCTGGGGCGAGGGGTGTTCGGCAAAAACTTGTGTGCCTTCAAAAGCCGCCAGGCCATCGAGCACCATGCGGCGCGGCACAAAAGCACCTACGCCCGCAGCGATGAACAGGGTGGTGGTGCGAAACGTCTGGCCTGCGCTGGTGGTCACCAGCAGGCGCTGATCGGGCAGGCGCTCGATGCTGCCCACTTGCTGGCCCAGGTGAAGGGAGGGTTTGAAAGGGGCGATTTGTTGCTGCAGGCGCTCGATCAGTTCGAGGCCGGTGCAAAACGGGATGCCCGGGATGTCGTAGATGGGTTTTTGGCCATACAGTTCGGCGCATTGGCCGCCCACATGGGGCAGGGCGTCGACGACATGGCTGTGCACCCCTTGCAGGCCCAACTGAAAGACCTGAAACAGGCCCACGGGGCCTGCGCCAATGACCAACGCGTCGGTGTCGATGGGGGTGGTCATGGGGGCGGCTTGCGATAAAAAAGGGCCGAGAATTTGGGCCGAATGGTTCGGCCCTTGCAAAGCTTCAGCGGATCAGCTCGGCCAGCTTGCCGGTCTTGTCTTTCCATTCGTCGGCGTTGGGCATGGGGGTTTTGCGCTTGGTGATGCTTTTCCAGCCGGGCAAGAGGGCCAGCTCGGCGTTCAGCTTCGTCATGTGCTGCTGGTCGGCGGGCAGGTCTTCCTCGGCAAAGATGGCGTTCACGGGGCACTCGGGGATGCACACGGCGCAGTCGATGCACTCATCGGGGTCGATGGTCAGAAAGTTGGGGCCTTCGCGAAAGCAATCCACAGGGCAGACGTCCACACAGTCGGTGTATTTGCACTGGATACAGGATTCGGAAACAACGTGGGTCATGATGGACTTGGAGTGAAGGAGTTTTGCGCAGCCAAACCACGCAGAGCATGCATTTTAAGGGGGATTCAGGGGCGCCCGGGCCCCCGGCTGGCGGTGTCTATGAGGCCAGCAGGGCTTTGGGCTGCAGATCAGAGGGGGCGTTTCAGTTGACCAACACGGCCCCCGAGGTCTTGTGGCTGGCCGTGTCTACCAGCACCAGCGCGCCCAAAATGCGCGATTGGGCAAAGGGCAGGGTGGCCAGCGGCTCTTGCAGGGCCAGCGTGACATGGCCGATGGCGTTGGGGGGCAGTTCGGTGGCATCTTCCTCGGCCAGGGTGTTCACGTTCAGGCGGTGCACCACGCGCTGCACCCGGGCCTTGACCCAGCGGTGGCCGTGCAGCGCCCAATAAAGGCGGCCTGCCACCAGCGGTTCGTCGTCCATCCAGGCGATGGTGGTGCTCAGCTGGCGCTGGCCTTCGGGGCTGCCGTGTTCGGCCAGCAGCCAGTCGCCACGCGACACATCCACCTCGCGGTCGAGCACGATGCCTGCGCTGTGGCCTGCGGCTTTGTTTTGCGGCTGGCGGGTGGCCGACAGTACTTGGGACACCACGGCGGTTTGGCCGCTGGGGAAGACCTTGACGGTCTGGCCTGGCTCGACGCTGCCGGTGGCCACGCGGCCCCAGAACACGCGGCGGCCCTGGGTGGTGACGCCGGAGTCATGAAACTTTTCGACCCACTGCACCGGGAAGCTGAAGGCCACATCGGTCTCTGCTGACGTGACCGGCAGGTCTTCGAGGATGCTGAGCAGGCTGGGGCCGGTGTAGCCGCACCAGTCGGTTTGGTCATGGTTCTCGGTGGTCACCACGTTCCAGCCCTTGAGGGCCGACACGGGGACCATGGCGGTGACTGTGATACCTGCTTCTTTGGCAAATTTTTCCAAAGCGCCCGCAATGTTTTTGTAAGCCACGGCGGCATCGGCCACGGCGTCGAGCTTGTTGATGGCGAACACGATGGACGGCACGCGCAGCAGGTTCACCAGCAGCGAGTGGCGGCGGGTTTGCGGCAGCAGTTGCAAATTGGGGTTGGCCCAGTCGAGCTTGATGGCGTCGACCAGCACCACGGCAGCGTCAGCGCTGGATGCGGCCGTGACCATGTTGCGGGTGTACTGCTCGTGGCCGGGTGCGTCGCCGATGATGAATTTGCGCGCGGAGGTGTTGAAGTAGCGGTAGGCCACGTCGATGGTGATGCCTTGCTCGCGCTCGGCGCTCAAGCCGTCGGTCAGCAGGGCCAAATCGGTTTCACCCGAGCGTTGCACGCCTGCCAGGTGGTCTTGCAGCACGGCCTTGGTGTCCACCAGCAGGCGGCCAATCAGCGTGCTCTTGCCGTCGTCCACCGAGCCGCAGGTGATGAATTTCAGTGCGTTCATTAAAAGTACCCGTCTTTCTTGCGTTTTTCCATCGAAGCCTCGGACGTCTTGTCGTCCATGCGCGTGGCCCCGCGTTCGCTCACATCGGCGGCCAGCGTTTCGATCACGATCTGCTCAGGTGTAGAGGCCGTGCTCTCCACCGGGCAGGTGCAGGTGATGTCCCCCACGGTGCGAAAACGCACATCGCGCACCACCACTTCTTCGCCGTCTTTGGGCGGTGTCAGCGCGGTCACCGGCACCAAGAGGCCCCGGCGGTCCACCACTTCACGTTTGTGGGTGTAGTAGATCGAGGGCAGCGCAATGCGTTCGCGGGCGATGTATTGCCACACGTCCAGCTCGGTCCAGTTGCTGATGGGGAACACGCGAAAGTGCTCGCCGGGCTGTAATTTGTGATTGAACAGCGTCCACAGCTCGGGCCGCTGGGCCTTGGGCTGCCATTGGCCAAAGCTGTCGCGGTGGGAAAAGATGCGTTCCTTGGCGCGGGCTTTTTCTTCGTCGCGGCGGGCACCGCCAATCAGCGCGTCAAAGCTGAACTCTTCAATCGCTTCGAGCAGCGTGACCGACTGGTGCACATTGCGGCTCTCGCCCGGGTGGGCCAGGCGCACGGTGCCGCGTTTCATCGAGTCTTCGACGCTGCGCACGATCAGCTCGGCCCCCAGTTCCTGGGCGCGGGCGTCGCGGAAGTCGGTCACTTCCTTGAAGTTGTGGCCGGTGTCGATCATGAGCAGGGGATACGGAATGCGCCCCGCTCCGAAGGCTTTTTCGGCGCACTTGAGCATGACCAGCGAGTCCTTGCCGCCCGAAAACAGCAGGGTGGGGCGCTCGAAAGCGGCGGCGACTTCGCGCAGGATGAAGATGGTTTCTTCTTCCAGCGCGTCCAGGTGGGCATTGCTCAGGGTGTGCAATTCGGTTGGGGTGGTGGCGGTCATGTTGGGTTTTTCGTCAAGGTCTTTGTAGGTCGGTGGCTTTAGCCCCGACGTTGTGGGTCATTTCAGGCAGCATGTCGGGGCTGAAGCCGCCGACCTACGGGGATTCAGTGTTTGACGTGCAGCCCACATTCCTTGGCCGCTTCGTCCTCCCACCACCAGCGCCCGGCGCGGAATGCTTCGCCCAGGCTGATGGCGCGGGTGCAAGGGGCGCAGCCGATGCTTGGGAAAAACTGGTCGTGCAGCGGGTTGTAGTCCACCTGGTTCGTGGCGATGTAGTGCCACACGTCACCCCAGGTCCACCTGGCCAGCGGGTTGAACTTGGCCAGGTTTTTGGAGGCTTCTTCGCTGGTGTCGAGCAGGGGCACTTCGGCGCGGGCGTTGGATTGCTCTTGGCGCAGTCCGGTGATCCAGGCGCGTTGGCCCGTCAAGGCGCGGGCCAGCGGCTCCATCTTGCGGATGCCGCAGCAGGCCTTGCGCAAGTCCATGCTCTGGTACATCGCATCCTGACCCTTTTCACGCAGGAACTGGATCACAGCTTCCTGCTCAGGGCGGAACACATGGATGGGCGCACGCGAATGCGCCTGCGTGCGTTCCAGCAGCGCAAGGGTTTCGGCGTGCAGCGCGCCGGTTTCCAGCACAAAGACCGGGATGTCGAGTTGCAGATGGTTGATGAGGTGGGTGATCACCACGTCTTCTGCGCCCAGGCTGGAGGCTTGGGTCACGGGCGCAAATTGGGCGGCAGCGCGTTGCAGCAGCGCCTGCGTTTCGGCCAGCTTGGCGGCAAAGTCAGGGCTGGCTTTGGCGTGCAAATCCGTGGCTTTGGCCGGGGCGGTGCGCGCAGAGAAAAGACTGGAGGTCATGGCAATGATTCTTTTGTAGGAGCCCATCCCGTCGGCGATGGTGCGTGGTCCATTGCGGCCCATCGCCCACGGGGTGGGCTCCTAAAGGGTTTTAGGCAGCCTTGGCAAATGGGGGTTCTGTGCCGACAGCCGAGCCTTGGTAGAACCCGGCAAAGCGCTCGAACTGGCGCTGCGCCGCCGAGGCGTCCACCCCTTCGCGCAGCACGGCCACGTCAAAACCAGTGCGCTGCATCTGCACCAGCTGGTCGATCAGCACATCGCCGGTGGCGCGCAATTCGCCCGCAAAGCCCAAACGGCGGCGCAACAAAAAGGCCTGGCTGTAGGCGCGGCCGTCGGTGAATTTGGGGAATTGCAGGTCGATGCGCGTGATGCCGTTCAGATCGAGGGTGCGAGGGTCGGCGTCGTTGGCCAGTGTGATGACCACAGGCGATTCAACACCTTGGTGTTCTTGGGCGGAAATGATTTTCATGGTCGGTTTTCCCGGTTTTCAGGCGGTGGTTTCCTCGGCGGGGTGACGAGCGGCGTTGGCGGCGGCTTTGAACGGGTCTTGGCCGACGCGGCGCAGGGTGTCGATGAAGGCTTCGGCCTTGTGGCCTTGGCTGGTGCGCAGGGCTTTGTAGGTGTCCAAAATCGCTTCGATCACATCAGGCACTTCAAACGACGAGAACGAAGGGCCGACCACCTTGCCCGCCACGGTGGGGCCTGACAGCGCTTTGCCGTCCGAGCCGCCCAGCGTGACCTGGTACCACTCCTTGCCGTCTTTGTCCACGCCCAAAATGCCGATGTGGCCCGAGTGGTGGTGACCACAAGAGTTGATGCAGCCGCTGATGTGGAAGTCGATGTGACCCAGGTCGTTCAGCTCGTCCAAGTCTTGGTAGCGCTCGGTGATGGCGGCGGCCAAAGGCAGGGAGCGGGCATTGGCCAGGGCGCAGTAATCGCCGCCGGGGCAGGCGATCATGTCGGTCAACAGGCCAATATTGGGCTGGGCCAGGCCCAGCGCTTTGGCTTCGAGCCACAGAGCGTGCAGCTGGTCCAGGCGCACCCAGGGCAGCACCAGGTTTTGGGTGTGGGTCACGCGGGCTTCGCCAGCGGAGTATTTGGCCACCAGCGCCGCAGCGGCATCGAGCTGGTCGGCGGTGGCGTCGCCCGGCGCTTGGCCCGTGCGCTTGAAGGACAAACTCACGGCGCGCAGGGCTGGGTTTTGGTGGGGCTTGACGTTTTGCGCGATCCAGCGGGCAAAGGCTGGCGTTTTGGCCGATTCGATGCTGACATCGGCTTCGGCCTTGGCGGCCCATGACGCATCGTTTGGCAGGTTCAACGCAGGCGCGGCAAAGCAGGCGGCCACGCGGTCGAACTCGGCTTGCGGGATGGTGTGCAGGCCGCCGTCCTTGACCAGAATGTCCTGGTACTCGGCCTCGACTTCGTCAAAGTAACGTTGACCTTCGGCTTTGACCAAAATTTTGATGCGGGCTTTGTAGATGTTGTCGCGGCGGCCCCAGCGGTTGTAGACGCGGATCACGGCTTCGAGGTAATTCATGATCTGGTTCCAGGGCAGGAACTCGCGGATCTGCGTGCCCACCGTGGGCGTGCGGCCCATGCCGCCGCCCACCAGCACCTTGAAGCCCACCTCGCCTGCCGCGTTCTTGACCATCTGCAGGCCCACGTCGTGCCAGCCAATGGCGGCGCGGTCTTCCGCAGCGCCGGTGATGGCGATCTTGAATTTGCGGGGCAAAAAGGCGAACTCGGGGTGCAGCGTGCTCCACTGGCGAATCAGCTCGGCGTAGGGGCGTGGATCGACCACTTCGTCCACCGCTACACCGGCCAGCTCGTCGGTGGTGGTGTTGCGGATGCAGTTGCCGCTGGTCTGGATGCCGTGCAGGTTCACGCTGGACAAAAGGTCCATCACGTCGGCCGATTTGGACAGGGGAATCCAGTTGAACTGCACGTTCTGGCGGGTGGTGAAGTGGCCGCAGTTGGTGGTCAGCTTGGGGGCCAAGCCGGCGATTTTGTCTTGCGTGGCCTGGGCTTGGGCCAGCAGGGCGGCGTCGGGCGTGTCGTATTCCCGGGCAATTTGGGCCAGCACTTGGAGCTGGGGGGCCGAGATTTCGCCATAAGGCACGGCCACACGCAGCATGGGGGCGTAGCGCTGCACGTACCAGCCGTTTTGCAGGCGCAGGGGCTTGAACTCGTCGGCGCTCAGCTGGCCTGCCTGAAAGCGCTCGAGTTGGTCGCGGTGCTGTGCGGCGCGGGCGCGCACGAACTGTTTGTCAAATTCGGTGTATCGGTACATGGTTTTTCTGGTCGCAAAAAGCAGGTTTCAAAATGCTGGGGCGCTCGCGCCATTCCAAGCTGGGGTTTGACGCGCATCGCAGGCCTTGCGTTGTGTCGCCACCTTGGTTGTCCGCCAAGGGCTTGGGATGGGCGTGACTGTAAAGGTGCTTTATGCCAAAACCAACGATTTATTTGTTGGGTATATATGCTTTTGGCTTATATGGGCGTGTCAGGGCACGAAGGCGCTTGGAGACAAGGCGCTTGGGCAACATCCAAAAAGTTCTGCGCCCATCCAGAAGGGCGCACGCGCAGGCAAGACACCCTGCGAGCGGGTGACGGGTTCGGGTTCAGCGCTTGCCGCGGCCGAAGGCCTTGATGGGGTTGAAGCCCGTCAACAAGGCAGAGGCCATCAAGATGAACAGCACCCCGGGCAGCATGCCTGCGGTCAGTGGCTCGCCCAAAAACAGGGCGCCCCAGGTCACGCCAAAAAGCGGAATCAAAAAAGCCGACGAGGTGGAAGCGCTGGCCGGTATGTCGCGCATCAGGCGCATGCTGATCCAGTAGGTGAAGCCCGAGGTGACCGCGCCCAGAACCAACAGGGCCAGCAAAGCGGGCATGCCCACCGCCTGGCTGGGGGCGGTGGCAGCGGCTGCGGGCACCAGCACCAAGGCGCTTGTCAGGTGCACCACCGCCGAGGCGGGCAGGGCGTGGTGGGCCAAGGTGGCACGCTTCATGAAGATGGCCCCAAAGCCGTAACAGGCCGCTGCCACCACACAGGCCAAGGCGGCCAGCACCACGTCCAGGCCCGGGTTCACCGGCCCCAAACTCAGCAACAAAGTCACGCCCAGCAGGCCCAGCACACAACCCACCCCTTTGCTGGGCGTGAACCTTTCCTGGGCCAGCATGACCCCGGCCAAGACCCCAAACATGGGGGCCGTGGCGTTGAGCACAGCCGAATACCCGGCCGGCAAGACCAACCCGGCCCAGTTGTACAAAACAAAGGGCACCACCAACGTCAAGATGCCCAGCCCAGTGAGCGATCGCCAGTGTTCGCGGGCCGGCCAGGCTTGGCGCGTCCAGCGCATGATGGCGCTGAGCACCAGCGCCGCCAGGGCGCACCGCAGACATGCCATGGCCACAGGTCCAAAAGCCGGGGCGGCCACGCGGATGAGCGGAAACGAGCCGCCCCAAACGGCCGACAAAAGAACAAGTTGGGTGAATTGGCGTCCGTTCATGGCCTAGTCATTATCGGTGGGTGGCGGTTTGGGCTTGGGGTCTTTTGGGGTCGCGCGCACCAAGGTTTTTGGATGTCTCTCAGGCGACAGTTTGACGTGTGGCTGTTACAGTCGCTTCCTTGCTCCATTGACCCCTAGGACCCGATGATGAAACGCCTGATTGCCACTGGCTTGCTGAGCGCAGCCGCCACCACTGTTTTGGCCCAGACCCCGATCAAAATTGGGGAGATCAACAGCTATTCGGCCATCCCGCAGTTCACCCAGCCCTACAAACAAGGCTGGCAGCTGGCCGTGGAACAGATCAACGCCAAAGGCGGCCTGTTGGGCCGCAAGGTCGAAGTCATCGCTCGCGACGATGCGGGCAAGCCCGACGAGGCCTTGCGCCACGCGATTGAGCTGAGCTCCAAAGAGAAAGTGGACATCCTGGCCGGGGGCTTTTTGTCCAACGTGGGCCTGGCGCTGGCCGACCATGCGGCCAAAAACAAGCGCTTGTTCATCGCCAGCGAGCCCTTGACCGACGCCATCGTCTGGGAAAAAGGCAACCGCTACACCTTCCGCCTGCGCGCCAGCACCTACATGCAAGCGGCCATGCTGGTGGAAGAAGCGGCCAAGATGCCCGCCAAGCGCTGGGCCACCATCGCGCCCAACTACGAATACGGCCAAAGCGCGGTGGCCAACTTCAAGGCCTTGCTGCAAGCCAAGCGCCCGGACATCGAGTTTGTGAGCGAGCAGTGGCCCGCCCAAGGCAAGATCGATGCGGGCAGCACCCTTACGGCCACCATGGCCGCCAAGCCCGATGCGATCTTCAATGTGACCTTTGGGGCCGATCTGGCCCGCTTGGTGCGTGAGGGCAACCAACGCAATGTGTTCCCCAAAACCCCGGTGGTGTCCATGTTGTCGGGCGAGCCCGAGTACCTGGAGGTGCTCAAGGACGAAACGCCCAAGGGCTGGATCGTGACCGGCTACCCCTGGGACCAGATCGACACGCCCGAGCACGCCAGCTTTGCCGCCAATTACTACAAGAAATTCAACGAAAACCCCAAGCTCGGCTCGGTAGTGGGTTACGCCACCATGCAGTCGATTTTTGCGGGCATCCAAAAGGCCGGCAGCGTGGACAACGAGAAACTGGTGGTCGCCATGCGTGGCCTGAAGTTCAGCACGCCCTTTGGCCCGGCCGAGTACCGCGCGATTGACCAGCAGTCGACCATGGGCGCGTATGTGGGCAAGCTCGATCAGCGCGGCGGCAAGGGCACCATGGTGCAGTGGCGCTATGCCGACGGTAAAAATTATTTGCCCACCGACGCCTATGTCAAGGCGCGACGCCCCGCCGATGCGATGAAGTGAGGCGGGTTGGCGTCAGCGCCTGAAATGGATTCATCCCCGGGGTCAGGGTTTGGCCGCCCGGGGTGACCTTTCAAGGGCGGGCGGGTGCAGCCCTCACGCTTTCCTGCAGGACCTCGGAGACCCTGCGCACCTGGATCTGGGGCGGAAGGTTTTCCCGGACTTTGTAGTTCTGGGCCCGCTCTTGTGACCGGAACGGTCCGGTGATCACCAAAAACCGGCCACCCGTGGCCGCGCTTTTGCGCATGAGCACGCGAGCATTGGCCAGCTCGGCCCGCGTTCGGATCAGGCTTTGGGCCTGTGTGGCGGTTTGAAAGGTGCCATGTTCCAGAACGAAGAACTCGGGTGATTGCTGGGCCAACCAGCGCACGCCCCGCAGGGCCACGTCTGGCAATTCGGCGGTGTTGTCTGCAGGCACAGACGTGGGTGGCAGGGCCGCGGGTTCGGCCGTTGCGGTGGATGCCACCCGTTCTGCGGCCTGGCTCGGCGCTGTGTTGGCAGCGGTCGGATCGGTTGGCTGGGGGGCCGATGTCGAAGGCACTGGGGGTGCTTCCAGCGCAGAAGCCTGAGGCGCAGCCGGTGAAGCATCAGGTGCAGAAGCCGCTTCGGTAGCAGGTACCGCCGCAGGTACAGGCCGCTCAGCTGCCAAGGATGGTGCCGACTTGGGGGCTCCAAAGTGAAGCCATGTGCCCCAAGCGGCCAGGACCAACACGGCCGCCCAGCCCAACCATGCCAAGCGCTTCGGGGGTTGGACAAGTGAAGGGTTTGTGGGGCCAGAGGGGCTTGTAGGAGCCTGGGGCATTGCTGTGGGCGCTGCCAGGATGGGGTCTTCGGCAAGGGCAACAGTTTCGGCTGGTTTTGCAAGTACAACCGGTTCGACTGCTGCGGCAGGCACAACAGGTTCTGTGGGTGCAGCGGGCTCGGCAGGCGGAAAAAAAGGCTCGACAGGCTCAAAAAAAGGCTCTATCGGTTCAGCAGGCGCAACAGTTGCCACAGGTGCCACAGGTGCCACAGGTGCGGGCTCCGCCGTCCACTGTGAGTGGGGCTGGGCGGGGTTCATGCTGGCGAGGGCCGCACTGTTTTGCCCACCTGGCTGCTCCAGGCACAGCAGCACCCAGCGCCAACACAAGCCAGGCAGGTGGCGGGTGAGGTCTTGCAACATCTGCACATCGGAGGCGGGCAGATGTTCGGCATGGGTGACGATGGCAATTTGCCTGGGCAAGCCGGGGGACGATGGTGCTTGCATCGCCTGGGTCAGCCCCAATTCCGCGATGCCTTGGTTGATGTGGCTGAGCAACGCCAGGCGCTGATCCCCTGTGAAATGTTCCACCACAACAGCAGGTGCTTGGCTGCGCCACAAGGCTTCCAAGGACTGGGCTGCACGCGCCATGGCCTCGCTGTCCTGGCTCCAAATGATCAGGTTTTGATCATCTTTTAAAACGACCTGGCCCAGATCCTCCAGCGCAGCTGCGGGTTCTTGCGGCCGGGAGGGGGCAGATGGGCTGGGGTGAGACGGGCCAGGGAGCATTGGAAACTGAATGTTGCGTAATGGATCCCCGATTAAACACCAAGCAAGCGGGCCCCTTGGTCGCCCCATCGGCGAGTTTGTCGCTCAAAGCAGCGCACACCCTGCGCCAGGGCGGCGGCTCAGGTGGGCAGCAGGGCGGCAGCGTCTGCGGGCACGCCCCAATGCCCCGCTTGGCTGGCATGCCAGAACTCGGCAAAGGGGCTGGGCAGTGGCTGGGCCCCCGCCTCACCGCGCAAGAGCTGACCGGTTGCCAGCGTGTCGATGCTCGAAGCCAGGGTGCGGGCCTGTCCGTCGGCATTGCGCAACATGAGGTGTTTGGGCGTGATGTCGCCCGGTTTTTGCAGACCCGCTGCGCCCACCAGGTCGGCCAGCGCATGCAAAGTGTTGGCATGGAAGTAATACACCCGCTCGGCCTTGTCGGTCACCACGATGGCGCGCTGGCGCACCGGGTCTTGTGTGGCCACGCCGGTGGGGCAGTGGTCGGTGTGGCAGCTGCGTGACTGGATGCAGCCCAGGGCAAACATGAAGCCCCGTGCCGAATTGCACCAATCGGCCCCAAGCGCCAAGCAACGTGCGATGTCAAAGGCCGAAATCACTTTGCCCGATGCGCCAATCCGGATCCGATCGCGCAGACCCGCGCCCACCAAACTGTTGTGCACCAAGCGCAACCCATCGCGCAGCGGCATGCCCATGTGGTCGGCAAACTCGATGGGGGCAGCGCCCGTGCCGCCTTCGGAGCCATCGACCACGATGAAGTCCGGTGTTTGGCCGGTTTCCACCATGGCTTTGACCACCGAAAACCATTCGGCCGGATGGCCCACGCACAGCTTGATGCCCACCGGCTTGCCGCCCGAGAGTTCGCGCAGTTGCCCCACAAAACCCAACAACTCCAGCGGGGTGCTGAAGGCCGAATGTCGGGCCGGAGAGACGCAGTCCTGGCCCATGGGCACGCCGCGCGCTTCGGCAATCTCGGGGCTGACTTTGGCCTTGGGCAAAACCCCGCCATGACCGGGTTTGGCCCCTTGAGAGAGTTTCAGCTCGATCATCTTGACCTGCGGCGAGCGGGCCTGCTCGGCAAAGCGAACGGGATCAAAACGGCCCTCTGGGGTGCGGCAGCCAAAATAACCCGAAGCAATCTGCCAGATCAGATCACCCCCGGGCTCGCGGTGGTGCCGGGAGATGCTGCCTTCACCGGTGTCGTGTGCAAACTGCCCCATTGCCGCGCCCTTGTTGAGGGCCTTCACGGCATTGGGCGACAAGGCCCCGAAGCTCATGCCAGAAATGTTCAGCAGTGACAGCGCGTAAGGCTGCTGGCATTGGTGTGCACCCACCTCGACTCTGAAGCTGGCCGGGTCCAAGTGTGTCGGTTGCAGGGAATGCGTGACCCACTCGGATTGGGCGGCGTACATGTCCTTGATGCTGCCAAAGCCGCGCTTGTCGTTTTGCACCTTCGAGCGGGCGTAGACCATGGCCCTCTGATTGCGCGAAAAAGGCAGTTTCTCCTCGTCGTCCTCCAGAAAATACTGCCGGATTTCCGGGCGTATGTACTCCATGCCATAACGCAGCCGACCCGTGAGCGGGTAGTTGCGGCGTACGGCTTGTTTGGTTTGCTTGAAGTCCAGCCAGCCCAGCACAAACAGCAGACCAAAACTGCCGCTGACCCAGATCGAATAGGGCCATGCCACCAACGCGGCGGGTGCCGTCACCAGCCAAGGCAAATACCTGGAAAAAGACTGTTGGGCCATGGGAACTCCTGCAATGCTGCCCGCCTGTCAGGGCGACGCGGGTGGGTGGATGAAGCAAAGTGCTGCCATGGTGAACGAATTGGCTGATTTTGTACAGGGTATTGCTACTAATGATGTTTAAGATAAAAATTTTGATTTATTCAAAATAAATGTGTAATTTAAAATGAGTGACTGACGGATGAGGTGAAAGGGATTCGCAAAGAGATCGAGGAGGCGTGCCAAAGCCAGGCGGTTCCCAACCTCAGTGGCGCGAAGATCCAGGCTCTCAAGCCTTGACAAATCGCTCGGCCGCCAAGTGCTTGGACAAGGCGGCTGGCAGGGGGTGCGGTTCGTTGTTCAGCTGCGTGGCGATGAGTTCACCACACAACACGGCCAGGCTGATGCCGCGCGCGCCCATGCCGGTGCTCAGGCACAGGCCTGGCAGGCGGGCGCGGTCTATGGGGCCGACCGCAGGCAGGCGGTTGGGCAAGGTGCAGCGCACGCCGGCCCAGCCCTGAACCCGGCCCGGCTCAAACTGCCCGGCCATGGCCTCGCCCAAAGCGGGCAGCAGCGTGGCCAGGCGCACTTGGTTGGCGGCGTGGTCTTCTTCGCGCACAGGGGCTTGCTGGCAGTTGCGCTCAAAGGTGGAGCCAATGAACCAGCCCGGCAGCCCCTCGGGTGTGGGCACGCCGCTGATGAAGCTGCCGTGGCCGTTGACCGGAAAAGGCGGCAGCAGCTGGCGCTGGGCCTCGTTCAAGTCGGCCCTATGGCCAAAACTGACTTGCCCGCGCAAGGGGTTCAGCGGCACGGCAAAACCGGGCAGCGGCTGCAGCAAAGCCAAGCTGTCAAAGGCGCTGGCCACGATCAGCCAAGGGGCTTGGCCCAGGGTTTGGCCTTGCGCATCGGTCACGGCCCATTCATCGCCGCGACGCTCTATGCTCTGCACCTGCTGGCTCCAGCGCACCTGCACACCCGGGGTTTGCAGCTGCGCGGCCACCAGTTGCCTAGGCCGAATCCAGCCCGCCTGAGCGTGCCAAAGCGCGGGCGAGTCGGGTGGCAGGCCTGCAGCGGCCACTTGCGCCGCAGTGGCCGGGGTGCTGTGGTGCTCGGGTGAGTTGGGCGGCAGGCGGCGTTTGCCCGCCAAGTTGTGTTCCAGAACGCCAGTCAGTGCCCAGTCGGTGCCGTTGTGCAGCAGGGCCTGGGCGCGCTGCAGCGTGGCCTGAACCCCCGCACGCGTGATGCGCGAGAGCACGTTGTCGTCGGGTGAAACATGGGGCGCGGCCAAACCGGCGGGCAGGCCCGACGCACCGGCCCCCAAGCTAGAAGCCTGGTCGAGCACCGTGACCGACCAGCCCCGCACGGCCAAGCTGTGCGCCACGGCCGAGCCTGACAGGCCAGCGCCGATCACCAGCGCATGGCGGGTGTCGGGTGGCAAGCTCAAGGGATCAAAAAGTTGGGGAACAAGCGCAGTTGGGCATCAACCCGCTGCAGGCGGCACATAGCCCTGAGCCGCGTCGGCGCCGTCACCGAAGAAATGGTTTTCCATTTGGCGGGCCAGGTACTGGCGGGCGCGCAAGTCGGCCAGGTTCAGTCGGTTTTCATTGACCAGCATGGTCTGGTGCTTGAGCCAGTCGGCCCAAGCCTGCTTGCTCACGCCTTCCCAGATGCGCTTGCCCAGCTCGCCGGGGTAGGGCGGAAAATCCAGACCCTCTGCTTCTTTGCCGAGTTTGATGCATTGAACGGTGCGTGCCATGGTGGTGTCTTGCCTTGATGAATCTTTAGAAGCGCTGGTTATACGGATATAGAATTTCCGTATTTCCAGATGGGAGCGGTTCACACGACAATGCGGGTTGACCCGTTTTCGTGTGGCCGGACAGGCCGTAACTGTAGCAAGCTTTCAGCATCCCCCCGGGGCTTTGGGTCTCTTGACTCCCAACACACAGCAATACCAAATGAGTGCATTTCTTGAAGAACGCGTTTTGAGCGTTCACCACTGGACCGACCGCCTGTTCAGCTTCACCACAACCCGTGACCAGGCTCTGCGCTTCTCCAACGGCCACTTCACCATGATCGGCCTGCGCGGCGACAACGGCAAACCGCTGCTGCGTGCTTACTCGATCGCCAGCGCCAACTACGAAGAGCACCTGGAGTTCTTGAGCATCAAGGTGCCCGATGGCCCGCTGACCTCCCGGCTGCAACACATCCAGGTGGGTGACACCATCGTCGTCGGCCGCAAACCCACCGGCACCTTGCTGTGCGACTACTTGTTGCCCGGCAAAAACCTGTACCTCATGGGCACAGGCACGGGCTTGGCACCCTTCATGAGCATCATCCGCGACCCCGAAACCTATGAGCGCTTTGAAAAAGTGATCCTGGTGCACGGCGTGCGCCAGGTCAATGAACTGGCCTACCACGACTACATCTCGAAAGAGCTACCCGCCCACGAGTTTCTGGGCGAGATGGTCAGCCAGCAACTGCTGTACTACCCCACCGTGACCCGCGAGCCCTACAAAAACCAGGGCCGCGTGACCGAGCTCATGGAGAACGGCAAGCTCTTTGCCGATCTGGGCCTGCCCCCGCTCAATCCCGAAACCGACCGCGTCATGATTTGTGGCTCGCCCGAAATGCTCAAAGACCTCAAGCGCATTTGCGAAGAGCGCGGTCTGAAAGAAGGCAACACCAGCACGCCCGGCGCTTTCGTCATCGAGCGGGCTTTTGCAGACGCCTGAAGCCCGCAGGGCTTTGTGAACCCGCTCGCACACACCTGTACCGACACGGGGGCACAATGCCCCCTTGTTTTTTGAAGAGACCCCATGAAACTGTCCGAGATTTCTCCCCAGCGCTGGATGCTGCTGATCGCCTTGTCGGGCATCGGCATGCTGGTGTTTGGCCTTTATTTGCAACACGTCGTGGGCCTGAACCCTTGCCCCATGTGCATCGTGCAGCGCTATGCCCTGATCGGCGTGGTCGTGCTGGCCTTGGTCGGCTGGCGCTTGCGTGGCTGGGCCTTGGCGGTGTCGGGTTTGCTGTTGACGCTCTCGGCCGGTTTTGGTGCTTTCACGGCGGCTCGCCAAAGCTGGTTGCAGTGGTATCCGCCCGAAGTCGTGACTTGCGGGCGCGACTTTTACGGCATGGTCGAAAACTTCCCGTTAAATCGCGCCATCCCCATGATCTTCAAAGGCAGCGGCGACTGCAGTAAGGTGGACTGGACCTTTCTGGGCGGCTCGATCGCCAATTGGTCCTTCGTCTGTTTTGTGCTGTTTGGCCTCTTGGGTTTGTGGGTGGCCATCCAGTCTCGCCGCCCGGCTCAGGCCGCATAACTGAGCGGCACCGCTGTGGTGAATTTGAGCTCTTCCATGGCAAAGCTGGAGCTCACATCGGACAGCGGCACCGCCTGAATGAGCCGCTTGTACACCTGGTCGTAAGCGGCAATGTCGGGTACCACCACTTTGAGCAGGTAGTCCACATCGCCGCTCATGCGGTGGGCTTCGACGATTTCGGCAATGCCGTGCACCGCAGCGCGAAACTTTTCCAGCCAGGGCACATCGTGCTCTCGTGTGCGCACCGACACAAACACCGTCACGCCCAGGTTCACCTGGTGCCGGTCCACCAGGGCCACTTGCCGGGCCAAAATGCCCAACTCCTTGAGCCGTTGCACCCGCCGCCAGCAAGGTGTGGGCGTCAGGTGCACGGCGGCGGCCAACTCGTTGACGGGCCAGTCGCTGCGCTCTTGCAGCAGGTCGAGGATTTTCCGGTCAATGGCATCAAGTTTGTGCTTCATGGCCGGATTGTAGAAAAGCATTCCAAAAACTGGGTATTTCGAGGCAAAAAAAGCAATTGCATGCTGTCTGTTTGGTGGCAAACTTCTGTTTTCAATCGACAAAGATGGATGGCATGAAAAAAATCGGTCTGATCGGGGGCATGAGCTGGGAGTCCACCGCCCTGTATTACCAGCACATCAACCGCGAAGTGGCGCGACGCCGTGGCGGACTGCATTCGGCGCCCTTGCATTTGGTCAGCCTGAATTTTCAGGAAATTGCCGACCTGCAAAAGCAGGGCGACTGGGCGCGCATGACCGAGATCCTGCAAACGGCGGCCCGCCAGCTCGAGCACAGCGGGGCCGAGGCCTTGCTCATTTGCACCAACACCATGCACCGCATCGCGCCGCAAGTGCAAGCGGCCTGTGCTGTGCCTTTGCTGCACATTGCCGACGCCACGGCCGACGCCGTGCTGGCCGCCGGTTTGAGCCAAGTGGGCTTGCTGGGCACCCGCTTCACCATGGAGCAAGCCTTCATGCGCGACCACCTGGCCGCTCGCGGCATTCAGTGCCTGGTGCCCGAGGAGGCGGGGCGAGCCGAAGTGCACCGCATCATTTTTGAAGAACTGTGCCGGGGCCAGGTGCTGGCCGCCTCACGCCAGAACCTGATCGCGCAGGTGCAGCAGCTGGCCGCACTTGGCGCGCAAGGCGTGATCCTGGGCTGCACCGAGCTGACCATGAGCCTGCAGCCTGGCGATGGGGGTTTGCCTGGCTTTGACACCACGGCCTTGCACGCCATGGCCGCCGTGGATTTTTGCCTGTCCTGAGGTGCGCGCATGTGTCAACTGATGGGCATGAGCTGCAACAAACCTGCGGCCACCACGTTTTCATTCACCGGCTTTTCGGCCCGTGGCGGCCTGACCTCTGACCACATTGACGGCTGGGGCATCGCTTTTTACGACGGTAAAGGCTGCCGGGTTTTTCAGGACGACCAACCGGCCAGCCATTCCCCTTTGGCCGATTACGTGAGGCGCCACCCCATCAAGTCCAAAGTGGTGGTGGCGCATGTGCGCAAAGCCACGCAAGGGGATGTGCAGTCGGCCAATTGCCACCCGTTTCAACGCGAATGGCTGGGCCGCACCTGGGTGTTTGCGCACAATGGCGATCTGCGCGACTTCCAGGCCCCCAGCGGCTGCCAGGACATGCCCGTGGGCAGCACCGACAGCGAGCGCGCGTTTTGCGCCATCATGAGTCACTTGCGCAGCCACTTCAAAGACCGCCTGCAGCCGCCCGAATGGCCCGAGCTGGCCCCGGAGCTGGCCCGCATCACCTCCGAGCTGGCGGGGTATGGCAACTTCAACATGCTGCTCAGCGATGGCCACGCCCTGTATGCCCATTGCTCCACCAAGTTGCACCTCTTGACCCGGCATCACCCCTTTCCCCATGCGCGCTTGGTCGACCGCGACATGAGCCTGGACCTGGGGCCGCTGAACGCCGAGGGCGACATCATGAGCTTGCTGGCCACCGAACCCTTGACGCTGGACGAGCCCTGGCAAGCTTTGCGCACGGGCGAGTTTGTCGCGGTGGTGGGTGGCCAGGTGGTTTGGCAAGAGGTTCACTCCGGCACGCGGGCTTTTCCCGTGGCCTTGCCGATCACCGGACTGCGGGAGTCAACCCCCGCTTGAAGAGCTGACGAGCGGGCTTGTTGACCTGATGAGCGGGCACGAGGACCTGGCCAGCGAACTTGTAGCCTGGCGGCTCTGTGGCCATTCGCGGTGACAATACCGGCACTTCTTGATGCCTCTGCATGTCTGCCCCTGTTCACACCCTCGTTAGCCCTTCGGTTGACTCACCCATTCCACCGCCCGTGCCCCATGTGGTGCTGGTCATCACCAAAGGCGAAGCCGGTGGGGCGCAAACGCATGTGCTGGAGCTGTGCCGCGCCCTGCAAGGCCGGGTGCGCTTCACCGTGGTGATTGGTGGCAACGACACACACAGCGTGCTGGGCCAGGCCCTGAAGGGCTTGGGCATCGCTGTGCTGGCGCTGCCAAGTTTGCAAAATTCGCTCAACCCCCTGAAGGTGCTGGCCTCGGTGCGGGCCTTGCTGGCGCATGTGCGCGTGCTGCAGCCCGATGTCATCCACGCACACAGCGCAGTGGCGGGGGTGATCGCACGCCTGGCGGGCAAGCTGCGGCAAATTCCGGTGGTCTACACGGTGCACGGCTTTGGCTTCAAGCCGCAAGCGCCTTGGCTGATCCGCACCAACGCCTGGCTGGCCGAGGCGGTGCTGGCCGCCTGGACCACGCGCATGGTTTGTGTGTCGGCCTACGAAAAAGAATTGGCCGCGCGTTTGCCCATGCCGCCCGAGCGGGTGAGCGTGGTGCACAACGCGCTGGCCGATGTGCCCTGGCGCAGCGACATGGGCGCCCAACCGCCGCGCCTGGTCATGGTGGCCCGCATGGCCGCGCCCAAGCGGCCCGATGTTTTGATCGAGGCCCTGGCCCTGCTGGCACCACTTGGCCTGCAGCCGGGCACCCGGATTTTGGGTGGCGGGCCGGACCTGGCCCGCCACCAACAAGCCGCCGCCGCTATGCCGCACATCCGGCTGGAGGGCGATGTGAGCGACGTGGCCGAGCGCCTGGCGCAGCACCAGATCTTTGTGCTCTTGTCCGACCACGAGGGCCTGCCGATTTCCATTTTGGAAGCCATGCGCGCGGGCATGGCGATCGTGGCCACGCGTTTGCCTGGCATCGAAGAAATGCTCACACACGAGCAAAGCGCCTGGCTGGTGCCCAACAGCCCGCAGGCCGTGGCCGATGCGCTGCAGACCCTGCTGGCCGATGCGCCCTTGCGACAGCGTCTGGGCCAAGCGGCACGCGCGCGCTACGAGGCGCAGTTTCAGCCCCAGGCCATGGCCGAGCCGGTGCTGGCCATTTACCAGCAAGCGCCCTTGATGGACACCGCCCGTTGGCCCATGACGCGCCCGCGCCGCCACACCCAGCAACTGGCCTCGCAGCAAGCGCACCGCCAAAGCGCCCACTTGGTCTGGAGCCTGCTGGGCTTGGCGATGATCGGCCTGGCCTACGCCATCAGCCAGGCGCTGATGGCCAGTGGCCTGGCCACGGTGGACTTTGGCCGCACCGTGCTGGCCAGCCTGGTGCCTTATGCGCTGGCGGCGCACCTGTTGTACCGGGGGGCGCACGTGCCTGCGGCCGAGCGCGGCCCGCTGCTGCTGGTCACCACCGGCTTGCCGTTTTGGCTCACGCCCCTGGCTTTTGCCTTGCTGCAGCAGCCCTATTCACGCGGCGCTTTGCTCTTGACCTATGTGCTGAGCACCTTCTGGTTTTGGCTGGCCGACCAGTGGTTTTTGCGCCACCGCCCCTGGCGTCTGGTGTACCAGGACCCGCGTGTGCCCGGCCTCTTGGCCCCTTGGCTGCCCGAGCCCAGCGGCCAGGGCCTGCCGCGCATCCGTTTGCTGCCCTGGCCCGAGCAGGGCATGCCACCTGGCACGGCGCTGGCGTGTGACGGCGCGGTCGTGCCTTCAGCCCCACCGAGTCCCGAGCGCCACCGCTTTTTGACCGCGCTCAAGCTGCAGCACATTCGCCTGTACAGCCCCGAAACCTTGCAGCAAAGCCTGACCGGGCGCATGTCGAACGAGACCTTGCAAAACGAGCTGTGGCAAACCGATGGCAACCCGGCGTACGACCTGGCCAAGCGCCTCATCGATGTGAGCGTGGTGCTGGCCTTGCTGCCGCTGTGGCTGCCACTGGCGCTCTTGGTGGCGGTGGGTGTCAAGATCGACTCGCCCGGCCCGGCCTTGTTCAGCCAGCGGCGCACCGGCATGCATGGCCAAAGTTTCCGGATCTGGAAGTTCCGCAGCATGCGCCACGAAACGCAACTCGCCCCCCAGTTCGCGCAGGCCAACGACCCGCGCATCACCCGATTTGGGCATTGGATTCGCCGCACCCGGCTCGATGAAATTCCGCAGCTGTTCAACGTGATCATGGGTCAGATGAGCCTGATCGGCCCGCGCCCCGAGCAAGACGGTTTTGTGCAGCAGTTTGCCGAACTCATGCCCAGCTACCCCTACCGCCACCTGGTGCGCCCCGGCCTGACCGGCTGGGCCCAGGTGCAGCAAGGCTATGCGGCCAGCGCCGATGAAACCGCCATCAAACTCAGCTACGACCTTTACTACATCACGCACTACAGTCTGGCCATGGATTTGCTGATCGTGTTCAAAACCATCCAGACCGTGCTGACCGGGCGCGGTGCGCGCTGAGCCTGCCCATGCCCACGTCCATCCCTCGCCAAGTTTTGTTGTTGACCGAAGAGTCCGGTGTGGGCGGGGTGCAGACCACGCTGCATTGGCTCGAATCGGGTTTGGCCGCGCGCGGCTGGCAAGTCACGCGGCTGCCGGTGCGGCGCGGCCGTCCCTCGCTGTGGGCCTGCTGGCAGGCGGCGCGGCGGGCACAGGTGCTGGTGGCCTCCAACAATTTCCGGCCAGCCTATGCGGCGGTGGCCTTGGCTTGGTTGGCCCGCAGGCCCAGCGTGGTCTGGGTGCACGGCCCTTTGCAGGAGGTGCTGCAGCAGGCCGGGGCCTCGCGCCTGAAAACCGGCTGGCTGCGCACGGTGTACACAAGGGCCAGCCAACTGGTGTGCGCCTCACAGACCTCGTGCGACAGCTTGGTGCGCGTGATGACAGATGCTGAGGGCGAGGCCGCGAGTGCCGTCCAGTCCCGCCTGCGCGTGATCCGCAACCCGGCGGTCTTGCCCGGTGCGGGCCAAGATGACGCCGCCATGCCCGCCACCAAGTCCGCCAGCGAGGTGATCGCTTTGGGTTTCGTCGGCCGTTTGTCGCCTGAAAAACAGCCTTTGCAATTGCTGCCCATGCTGCGCCTTTTGCCTGCCGTCTGCCAACTGCATGTGGTGGGCGATGGCGAGTTGATGGGGGCCATGCGCAGCGCCGGGCAAGACCTGCTGGCCCAAGGCCGCTTGCACCTGCACGGCCAGCAAACCGTGAGCGCACAGACCTACCGGGCCTGGCGGGCCACGGTGCTGTGCTCGCGCTATGAGGGTTACCCCATGACGGCGCTGGAGTCGCTGGCCTGCGGCGTGCCCTGCGTGAGCACGCCCATCCCCGCGATGCAGGAAATGCTGGGCACGCAGGCCCCGCTCTGGTTGGCACACGATGAAAGCCCCGCTGCGCTGGCCGAGGCGGTGCAGCGCTGCCTGGCGCAAGCGCCGGCTGATCGGCAAGCGGCCATCGACCACTTGCAGCAACTGCACCGCCTTGAGACCTTTGTGCAGGCTTGGGACGAGCTGCTCACGCGGCTGCTGCACAGAGCTGGGCAGGGGCCAAAAAAGCAAGCCTTGAAGCTGGAAGCTTCGCGCGTTGAGCCGCCTTCGGGAGGCCGGTCGTGATCACCGTTCACTTTGTGCACGGCGCACGTTCCTATTTACCCGAGCTGGCCGCTTACCAGGCCCACATCGAAGGCCTGGGCCACGCCGTGCAGATGCACACCCAAGCCCACACCGTGCCGGGTGACGCCCGGGCCGTGTGGTGGATTTGCGGCCGCGTGCCGAGTGACCAAGCCCGGCGCTTCAAAGGCGCGGTGCAGGTGCACGAATACGCCTCGGCCAGCGTGGCCCCCTTGGCCTGGCTCAAGGACCGCATCAAACAGTGGCAGCACCCGGTGCCCGACTTTCGGGTGTTCCAAAGCGAGTGGGTGCGACAGCGCATGGGCTTTGGCGACAACGCGCCTGGCGCTGTGCCCTACGCCCTGCGGGACATGGGCGTGCCCGACGCTTTTTTCATGGCGCAAGCGCTGCAGCCACCCGATTTTGATCTGGTCTATCTGGGCGAGATGAGCCGTTTATTGCACTTTGTGCCGCTGCTGCACACCCTGAGGCAAGCGCGGTTGAGCTTGCTGCTGGTGGGCGATGTGCCCCCGGCTTTGCAAGCGCGCCTGGCCACGCTGGGCCACATTCAGAGCACCGGGCGTGTGCCGCAAGACCAGGTGCCTGCGCAACTGCTGCGAGCCCGTGCGGGCCTGAACCTGATGCCCGATGTGCTGCCGCTGTCTGAGCAAACCTCCACCAAGATGCTGGAGTACCTGGCGCTGGGCTTGCCCGTGATCAGCAACCCCTATGCCTGGGCGCAACGCACCGCGCTGGCCCATGCCGGGCGGGTGCAATTGCTGGACGTGCAGGCCACAGCCGCGCAATGGCAAGCGGCCGTAAAAGCACTGCCCCAGCGCCAGACCGATCGCCAACACCTGCAGTCCTTGTGCTGGTCGCAGCAGCTGCAAGGCTTGCCGGTGTGGGCCGCCTTGTTTGGGGCTGACAGATGAAGCGCTGGAACTTGTTGCAGTCCTTGCCCCGCGCCACCGCACCCGCTGCCTTGGGCAGCCTGGTGTCGTTGGCGGCCCAGGGTTTTTTGGCGCTGGTGCTGTTTCGGTTGTTCAGCCCCGAAGAGGTGGGGGTGTTTTCTGCCACCAGCCAACTGGCCTTTTTCTGGGCCAGCCTGGCGCTGGCGCAAAGCCCTTTGAGCCTGCTGGCCGAGCGCCACCAGGAGCCCCGCGCCGCCGCTCGCCGCGCCTGGCGGCAAAGCGCTTGGCGCTTGTTGTGGCTGGCCCCAGTGGCGGCGCTGGGGGCGTTTTGGTCGGGTTTGGGCGATGCAGCGCAGGTCTGGGCTTGGGCCGCCGCCTTGGGCCTGACGCAACTGAGTTGGCTGCTCGCGCAAAGCCTGACCTTGCGGGTGGGCAGCCGCTGGTCCATGGGCTTGGTGCGCATGGTGCCGCCCGTGCTGGCCGCTGCTGCGGCGGTGCTGGGGGTTGTGCTTTTTCCCGAACGTGGAGAGGGCCTCGAATTGCCCGTGCTTTTGGTGTCGGCCTGCTTGGGCTATCTGGCTGGGGCCCTGTGGATGCGGCTGGCTTTTCAACCAGCGTCTCCTGTTGGTGTGGCTTTGGCAGCCGTTGCAGGCAGCGACTTGCAGCCCGCCCAGAACGCTGCGCCGACTTCTTCAGACCCGCGCAGCGCCCGACTCAAGATGCTGCACACCCTCACCGACGGCCTGGCTGCCACGGCACTGGCGCTCAGCTGGCCAGCGCACTACGGCGCACAAGAAGCGGGCTGGATGCTGGCGCTGCTGCGCATCTTGAGCTTCATCCCGGCGCTGGTGCACACGGCTTGGGCGCAGGTGGTGCTCAGCAGCGATACCCCAGTTCGGCTGCGCCCGCTGCAGGTGGCTTGGGCCGCATCGGCGCTGGTGCTGGGCGTAGGGGGCTTGGCCCAGTTGGCGCTGACATGGGGCTGGCTCGACGCGCGTTGGCAAGGCCTGTCGGCCTATGTCTGGCCTCTGGTGCTGTGGCAAACGGCCGCCTGCTTTGTGGCCGCACATGCGCACCTGCCCTTCCAAAAAGGCCTGGCTGTCCAACACGCGTGGCTGTGTGTGGCCATGAACGCGGGCTTCATCGCCTTGTGCGTGGTCTTGCCCTGGTCCATCCCATTGAGCGCCAGCACGCACATGGCCTGGCTGTCGGCCTACATGCTGCTGAGCCTGGCGGGTTTGACGCTGTGGGTGGCCAAGCGCTGAGGGCGTATTTGGGCCGCCGATGGGTCAAAGATCTTCGATGTCTCTCACCCCCAGGCCCGTGGCCTGGGCAATGGCAGCCAAAGGCAGGCCTTGGGCTTTGAGGTTGCGGGCCACTTCTTGAATGCCCTCTGCCTTACCTTCAGCCTTGCCCTCCGCCTTGGCGTCTTTGATCACAGTGGCCTCTAAGCGCAGTTTGTCCATGTGGATGTGGTAGGCCTCAAGTTCTTCCGGCGTGAAAGCGCCGACCTCCACCAAATCCATGGCGCTGCGAATTTCCGGGTCTTCGGCCAAGTCTTGCACGGCTTGGTCATTGCGGCCCACTTCACTCAAAAAACGCAGCCATTTCACCTGCATGCGCCGGTCGGTCTGGCTTCTGGGTTTGAATTTGGGCAGCTCAATGAATACAAATTCCAGACCTTTGAGCACACGCAGACTGTCTTGCAGGCTGACAATTTTGTAGTGGTGGTGGTAGTTGTCGGTCTCAAAGTCAAACACCTGGTTGGTCAGGGCCAGGGCGTAAACGGGCTTCAAGCTGGCGTAGTCCTGCCCGCTGCGCAGCTGCTTGACATAGGCGTTGCTGGCCGAAAACACGATGCGCTGCTCAAAGCTGGTGCTCCAGAGCATCTGCATCTCCACAATGAAAATGCGCCCCCGGGTGTCTTGGCATTTGACATCGACGATGGAGTTCTTGAACAGCCCAGGCAACTCTGGCACTTGCTCCGGGGTGAGGTACTCCAGGCTTTCAATCAGACCATCGTCGGGCAGGGGCAGCACGGCGTTCAAGAAGCTTTTGAGCAAGTCCGCATGCTGGCCAAACACGCGCTTGAAGGCCAAATCGATCTTGGGGTCTAGGTAGCGGCTGGCCATGAGGGTTTCTCCTTGGAGGACGAGCCGTGATTATCCGGGAAGCAGAGGGTGTACGCCTTTTGTGCTGTTTGTAACGGTCAAGTTTTGCCGAAAACATCGGCGGGACATCGAGTGGTGGACATGATCTGGGTCTGAGGTGGTGATGCACGGTTTTCTTAGGTTTTCTTAGAGACTGGAATATAGATCCGGTCCGATGAAGTTGACATGAAAGTGCAGGCTCTGTTTTTGTCATCCCGGGCGAAGACCCGGGATCCAGTGTGGACCCCCGCACTTTGCAAAGGTCGGCTTTGCGCTCTGGATTCCTGAAATTGAAGTTTCGTCCCGACATTTTCAAACTTCACTGGGTTGGATCAATTGATAGATCTAATATTTGCTCTATTTTGATATTCAGCAAAATTTTGAGCTTCGCAAGGCTGATCTGGTTTTGCTTGACCCGCTTGTTTGCCTCTGGCCGGGCTTGCGCATTCACCCGCCGCCCCAAAGCCTGTGCTCCAGCAAATTTGCACACACACGTCCACGCCCGCCGCAAACCAGACTGGCTGCGCCTTGAAGTGCTGCGCCTCAAAGCCCACATGCCCCGATCTGGTTGCCGCGCTGTGGCCCATACCTTCAATCGCTTGCATCCCGGCGTCAGCGTGGGCAAAACCTTTGTGGCCGATCTCATCGCATCACACCAAAGGCAGATTGCCGATCTGCGCCGCCAGATCAGATCGGCCAAACCGCGCACTGTGGCGGTCAACGACACATGGGCCATGGACATGACGTTCTTCACCGACGATCACAAAACGACCCATGCGGCCATTGGCCTCATCGACCACGGATCACGCATGGCGCTGCGCCTTCAAGTGCTCAGTCGGCGGTGCAGTTGGTCCATGCTGGGGCATTTGTGCCTGGCCATTGCCCAGCACGGCAAACCCCACAAGTTGCGCACAGACAACGAGGCGGTGTTCAACAGTTGGTTGTTCAACGCCTTCTTGAAAATCGTTGGCATCCAACACCAGACCACCCAGAAACACGCGCCCTGGCAAAACGGCAGGATCGAGCGATTGTTCGGCACGCTCAAGCCGCTGCTCAGGCAACTGGTTATTCCCAATGGCGGTGCACTGCAAAGCGCGCTCAACGAATTCAAGGATTTCTACAACCACATCAGGCCCCACCAAAACTTGCACGGGCTTACGCCGTCTGAACACTTTGCAGGGCTCAGGCCAACGGACATCCAGCAAATGCCGATCAAGGAAGTGACACCAGTGCAAGCCCTGGCGGGTTTGATGCGCGGTTACTGGATCAGGAGGTAGACCAGTCCGAGCCAGTCTTCAAATCAACTCAAACAGCACTGTCCGCAAGGGGCAGGGGCAATGCCTGCGCGAGTGGCAGACTTTGTGCAAAAAGCAGGCGCAGCGCAGTCGAAAAAGTGCAACAACCCCATTAAAAAACTGCCCTGAGAAGCTGATCTTTGAAAAAAACAGGGGTTGAATTCGACGCCCCAAGTGTTGCGGACACTTGGACGGGTTTGCCCGCTGCGTCCAGCCTGGGGGTGCCGTCTTCATTGCGGCTGTCGCCTCGCACGGTGGCGCTGACCGAATAGCTGCTGGCGTCAAATTGCGCGGTATTTTGCAGGTCTTGCATGTCCAGGCCGCCTGCGCTCTTGAAGCTGTTTTTGTTGTTGTCGATGGCCGCTTGTGTGCTGGTGATTTGTGCGCCCGTGAGGGTGGTTTTGCCTTGCACATCGATGTCAAAGCCACCGTCGCCTGCGCGGATGGCGGTTTGTTCGCCCACGCTTTGGTAGTTGCTGTTGATGTCGGTGCTGCTGTGGCTGAAACTGGCGCTGGCTGAGCCGCCGGTGATGGGCACGCTGACCGAGAAGCCGCTGCTTTGGCTCTTGTCTTGGTATTGACTGGTGTCTTGCAGGCTGCTGAGGTTCAGGTTGCCGCCCATGGCGGCGGTGACTTGTTCGCCATGGACCACCACGCCCTTGTAGGTGTTGTCCCCGCCCGAGGTGATGCTGACGGTGTTGCCTGACAGCTGGGTGTTGGTGTTTTGCACCGTCTTGTCGCGCACAGCCATCAAGCAGCCACGTGAATTTTTGAAGACCGAGCGTTGCGTATGCAGGTTCATGGTTTGTCAGCGGGTGGCTCATCGACCGATGCTTTTGGCGGCTCTTCGGTTTGATAACTTTGCTTGGATTTTCTCCAGCCTAAGGGGTCGTTGGTGAAGGGGGCTTCGAAACCAAATTTTTTGGCTAATCCACCATACGCCGCTGTGTAACCAAGCAATCCACCGATTAAAGATAAAGTCCAAAACCAAAACCCTTCCCATTCATCGAAAAAATACGCGCAACCCCAAATGATTGCAACACCAGTACATCCAAGCACATCGGATCCACGTTCAGTTATGTGGCCGTCTTTGAAGAAATATTGGAAAAACTTCATTTCAAAACCTCCTTCAATTCATTGATCAGCGGGGCATATAGAGGATATTTTTTAACCAATATTTCTGCTGGCACACCAAGTAAAAGTTGCTCCTGAAAAACTTGCTTTAAATCAGGCCTTGCCACCTGCTCCACCGCATCCGCGCCCACCCCAATCACAGTGGCCCCAACAGCCACCGCGCCCGTGACGGGCTTGAGGGCGGGCGGCACCACTGCTGTTGCCGCTGTTGCTCCCGATCCGATCACGCCGGCCTGACGGCTGGTATCGGCGGCCACGTCGGCAATCGCTTGTTTTGCCGTTTGCGGCAACTCTGGCAGCGTTGATTGTTGCGCCCCCACACCCGACTTGCACACCAAATCGTTGTTGCCGCAAGCGGCGGTCTTTGTTTGGTCGTTGGGTGTGTTTGTCAGTTTGGGCCCATTGAGCGCCGCATTGCTTGGCGAATAGGGGCTTTGACCGGGAATGTATTGAAACCCATCCCGGGTGTTGTCGATGATCCAGCTTTGCAGCTGAGCGTTAGCCTGACCGGGCACTTCCATCACTGCCGGGCCTTGCGCTGTTTTGGGCATGCCGGGGTCGTCTTTGAGGCTTTTTTCGATGTCGGCCGTGTTGGTCAGCACCGTGACCGTGTTGGGCAGCTCATTGGTCTTGGCGTTGCCCATCAGGCGCATTTGTTCTTCGATGTCCTCTTGCGTATAGGCGCTGCCATCGGGTTTGGTCAAGCCCATTGCCTTCGCTTTGGCGGTCAGCTCCCGGGCTTTCTTGCGTTCATCCGGATGCAACTGCCGATTGCTCGTATCCGTATTGAACGCAGAGCCCCCGCCCACGGTGCCGCCTGCCGCTGTGCCTACCGTTCCTGCAGTGGCCATGCCTGCGCCTTGGCTGAACATTTGCGCGGCGTCTGGGCTCATGCCCAGCTCGATCAATTTGTCCTTGAGTTCGTCCTGAATGCTGTTGAGCTTGTCTGCGGCCAGCGAGATGCCGCCTGAGGCCAGTGCACCTGCGCCACCTCCGCCCAGGCCGCCAATGGCAAAGTGCCCGGCTGCGCGGTACGTGCCGCCTTCGCGCCACTTGTCTGCTTCTTCGTGTTTGCCCAAGTCGCGCAGCTCTTTTTCTTTGTTGGTGGCGAAGTCGCCCCAAGCCTTGCTTGCGTTCTTGCCAAACTCGGCCGTGATGGCCACCTGGCCTTGCACATCGGCCTTGGTCTTGGCTGCGTCAAACAGGGGTTTCAGGCCGGTTTCTTGGTCGCCGGTGCGGGCTGAGGTGTTGCCTGCCACGCCGCTGATGCCGGAGGTGCTGGTGCTGCTGCCTTGGCCGCTGTCCGAGCCAAAGCCAAAGCTGCCTTCGGGTTTGCCTTTGGTGGTTTTGGCTGCTTTGTCCGCCACGGGGGTGCCGTCCTTGCTTTGACCGTCTTCTTGGCTGCTGCCTTCTTTTTTGGCGTTTTGGCTTCGGCTGTCGCCTCGCACGGTGGCGCTGACCGAATAGCTGCTGGCGTCGAATTGCGCGGTGTTTTGCAGGTCTTGCATGTCCAGGCCGCCTGCGCTGTTGAAGCTGTTCTTGCCGCCCTGCACGGCCTTGTCGGTGCTGGTGATTTGTGCGCCCGTCAGGGTGGTTTTGCCTTGCACATCGATGTCAAAGCCGCCGTCGCCTGCGCGGATGGCGGTTTGTTCGCCCACGCTTTGGTAGTTGCTGTCGATGTTCGTTTTGCTGTGGCTGACACTCGCGCTGGCTGAGCCGCCGGTGATGGGCACGCTGACCGAGAAGCCGCTGCTTTGGCTCTTGTCCTGGTATTGGCTGGTGTCTTGCAAGCTGCTGAGGTTCAGGTTGCCGCCCACGGCGGCGGTGACTTTGTTGCCGCTGGCGGTGGCGCCTTGCATGGTGGTGTCGCCGCCGCTGCTCATGGTGAGGGTGCCGCCTGCTTGCACACGGGTGTTGGTGCTGCTTTGGCTGGTGCCATCGGCCTGGCCTTTGGCGCGGCTTGCGCTGGCGGTTGCACTGATGCCTGCGCCGGAGAAGCTGGCCCCCACGCTGCCACTGCTGCTCTTGTTTTGGCTGCTGTGCTCGCTGGTGTTGCCTGCGGCCAGGAGCTTGATGTCCCGGTCGGCGTTCAAGTTGATGTCTTCGGTGGCGATGACTTGGCTGCCTTCGATCACGATGTTGCCTGCGTTGGCTGTTTTGTCGTTGGTGTTGGTCGTGCCGTCAGGGTTGGGTTTGGGGTTCCTGGCCGTCACGTTCACACTGCCGGCGCTCACGACTTGGCTGCCCACGGCGGTGGTGCTTTTGTCTTGGGAGGAGGCGCTGCTTTTGCTGGAGCCCAGGCTGACGCTGACGCTGATGTCGGTGGCTTTGCCCGGTTCTTTGAGGAGGTCTTTGGCCTGGTTGTAGGTGTTGTAGGCGGCCAGTGCACCCGCGGCCCCGGCCAGGCCTTGCATGCGGCTGGAGCTGGTGTTGCTGGCGGCATGGCTCAGGGTTTGGCCGGTGCTCACCGCCCCTTGCACGGCGCTGACCACGGTGCTGCTCAGGGCCACGGTCACGCCGCTTTGTTGGGCTTCGAACTTGGTGCGTTGGTCGAGCGTGTCCAGGCCGCTGGTGACGCTGACGCTTTGGCCGGACAGGTTGATGTCGCGGGGATTAGTGGCCAGTAGGGGGTCTTTGGCGTTGGCGTCTTGCAGGCGCTCGAGCCAGGCTTTGGCTTCTTTGGTTTCTTTTTCTGTTGCGGTGCCGTTGGCCACTTTGGCGGCGGCGATTTCTCCGGCGCTGGTGGTGGCCAGGATGGTGCCGCTGATTTTGTTGTCCTTGCCCGCGCTGACGCTGACGCTGCCAAACTCGCTGCCCACCAAGCTCATGCCCTGGCTTTGGCTGGTGGCGTCGAGCCAGGCTTGGCTCTTTTGTGAGCTGGAGCCGATGTGGATGCCAAAGCTGCCACTGCCGGTGATGCCGCTGGTGCGGTTGCTGTCCTCGGTGTACTTGGTTTCGGTGTTGGTGGCCGCTTGGATGGTCACGTTGCCTGTGGCGGCCAGGTTCACATCACCGGCTGCGCTGACGGCCGAGCCGGTCATGTTCAGGTCACCGCCAGCGACCACGTTGATTTGGTCTGCGCTCACGCTGGTGCCCACTTGGGTGTGGGTTTCGGTGACGGTGTGTTGGGTGATGGTGCTGTTGCCGCCGGTGTTGCTGTGTTTGTCGAACTTGAAAGTGTCGTTGGTGTTGACCTCCTCCACGGTGCCGATGTCGATGTCGCCTTGGGCGAGCAGGTTGACTTGGCCCGCCTTTTGGCTGCCGGGGGTGCCTGCGCTCAGTTGCGCGCCGCTCAGGGTGATGTTGCCACTGTTGGCACTGGCGGAGCGCTCGGGTAGGGCGCTGGTGGGGCTGGCCAGCAGGCCCACTTGGTAGCCCAGCTCTGCGCTCATGCCGGCGATGACGTTGATGTCTTGCCCGGCTTCCACTTTGCCGCCTGCCAGGGTTTGGGTTTGTTCGTCAGTGGTTTGCCAGTGCCTGCCGCCGTTGGGGTTGCCTTGGGTTTCGAGGCTTTCGGTGGTGTTGACTGTGCTGGCGCTCACAGAGACGCCCGCTTGCGCGCTATCGGCGTTCAGCTGTGTGCTGGCACCAATGTTGCCGCTGCTATCTTGAGTAGTGTTTTTTTGCGCGGCCATGATGATTACTTTGTTTATCGGCTTTGAGGTTGGTTGCATGCTAGGGAGTTATCAACAACCCCATCGTCCAATTTCTCGTATGGAAAGCCTTTGATTGCCAACAGAAACTTACCCAAAAGTCCGCCAGTTTCATTTCCTAGGTTGCTCCACTCCTGCAGATTGGTTTCAAAAAACCAATAGTTCGTGTTTGGGACCTCCAGTGGTTTATCGATTTGCTTTTCCTTAGCAAGCCTTAGGGCTTCGACAAAAGGCGGGTACTGAGAAAATCTTTCAAGGTCTTTGAACTTGTTTCTATCGGCTGCAATCCGCCGCTCTAACGCAAAAGCAATCTTCTGGAATTGGATTTTGTCCTCTTCGCTGAAAACAATATCTGGCCAGCTCATTTGGCTCCTCCAACCTTGCCAAGCGGCTTTGGCTCAGTCCACAACGAACGGTTGGGAACAATGGTCTGCTGCGCACCGCCCGCAGCGGTGTAGGTGCCTTGCTCCACAGGTGCCACGGTGCTGGTGAACACTTTGGGAGTTGTGCCGGGTTTTGGCGTGATGGAGTAAGCCTCAAACCCCAGTTGCGCCCCCCGGACGCTTTGTTGTGCTGGCAGCCCCAAACGTTGCCCAATTTCGACAGGGTTGAGTTTACTCATTTCGTCATATTCTGATCTGGTCATGAAATAGGGCGAAGATGCACCCACACCGTCATTGCCTGCTGAATTTCTTGGCACAACTTTGATCAGCTCTTCGTTGGCCGAGACGGTCCGTGCAACAGGTAAAGCGTTACCGGTTTTCAGTACCCCGATTGAATAGTCAAACGCTAATTCTGCCGGCACCCCTGCGGCCTGGTATTCAGAAATCAGCGCTCTAGCTTGTGGCGTTTGCATCACCTCTGGCGTGACATTCAAGCCTTTTGCACCAAACTTGCTGATGTCCTCATAGGAGATTCTGGCCGCTGCGTTGTCGGTCGTATGTTTGGCTGTTCCCGCAGTCGACATACTCCCCACTTTGGCCGCACCCCCAACGCCCAAAGCAAACTCTGCATAACCCGCAGCTTCTGGACTGAGGCCCAAGCCTTGCAGAGCTTGGTTCAGGTAGGTGTTTTCTGGTTGACCGCTGACAGCCTGTTTAAAGCCGGTGATCGCAGCATCAGCACTGATTGTGGCGACCGCCGCATTGGCTACGCAGCCGATACCCGTGGCGCAACTGACAGGGGCTGTGGCCAAACTGCCAGCCACACCAGCACCGCCTAGTAACGCTTGACCAGCACCCAGCGACCTCGTGGTGATCTGGTAAGTGTTGTTGAATTGTTTGGTTGCATCTATGTTCTTGTCACTGAACACACCTTGGGTACTGTATTCGAACAAGCCTTTCTGCGCCTGCAGCTCCTGTCTCTCTGCAGCCATTGCATCGCTACTGCCGGCATCGGCCATGATCTTGAGGGCGTTGTAAGCGGCACTGCCCTCCGGATACTCTGCATAGCACTTGACTAGCGCGCAAGCTGCGGCTGTCAGACGCGCTTCCTTTTGTGGATCACCTTTGGCCAATTCCTTGATCCTCTGCTTCTCCTCCGGATGCAACTGCCGATTGCTCGTATCCGTATTGAACGCAGAGCCCCCGCCCACGGTGCCGCCTGCTGCTGTGCCCAGGGTGCCTGCAGTGGCCATGCCTGCGCCTTGGCTGAACATTTGCGCGGCGTCTGGGCTCATGCCCAGCTCGATCAATTTGTCCTTGAGTTCGTCTTGCAGGCTGTTGAGGCTGTCTGCGGCCAGCGAGATGCCGCCTGAGGCCAGTGCGCCTGCGCCACCTCCGCCCAGGCCGCCAATGGCAAAGTGCCCGGCTGCGCGGTACGTGCCGCCTTCGCGCCACTTGTCGGCTTCTTCGTGTTTGCCTTGGCTGCGCAGCTCGTTTTCTTGGTTGGTGGCGAAGTCGCCCCAAGCCTTGCTCGCGTTCTTGCCAAACTCGGCCGTGATCGCCACCTGGCCTTGCACATCGGCCTTGGTCTTGGCCGCGTCAAACAGGGGTTTCAGGCCGGTTTCTTGGTCGCCGGTGCGCGCTGAGGTGTTGCCTGCCACGCCGCTGATGCCGGAGGTGCTGGTGCTGCTGCCTTGGCCGCTGTCCGAGCCAAAGCCTGCGCTGCCTTCGGGTTTGCCTTTGATGGGCTGGCCCGCTTTGTCCAGCATGGGGGTGCCGTCTTTTTTGCGGCTGTCGCCTTGCACCCTGGCGCTGAGCGAGTAGCTGCTGGCGTCGTATTGCGCGCTGTTTTGCAGGTCTTGCATGTCAATGCCGCCTGCGCTGGTGAAGCTGTTCTTGCCGCCCTGCACGGCCTTGTCGGTGCTGGTGATTTGTGCGCCGGTGAGGGTGGTTTTGCCTTGCACATCGATGTTAAAGCCGCCGTCGCCTGCGCGGATGGCGGTTTGCTCCCCCACGCTTTGGTAGTTGCTGTTGATGTTCGTTTTGCTCACGCTCACGTTGGCCGTGCTGGCCCCTGCACAAATGGGGGGGATGCACAAACTCACACCAACACCTGTGCTGCTTTGTTTTTCTGCATAGGTGCTGGTGTCTTGTAAGCTGGTGAGGATGAGGTCGCCGCCCACGCGGCCTGTGACTTGCTCCGCGCTGGCGGTGGCGCCTTGGAAGGTGGTGTCGCCGCCGCTGTTGAAGGTGAGGGTGCCGCCCGCTTGCAAGCTGGTGTTGGTGCTGCTTTGGCTCTCGCCGTTGGCCTGGCCTTTGGCGCGGCTTGCGCTGGCGTTGATCGTGAAGCCGTTTGCCGCGCCCCCCAAGGCAAAGCCCACCCCCACGCTGGCACTGCTGCTTTGGTTTTGGCTGCTGTGCTCGCTGGTGTTGCCTGCGGCCAGGAGCTTGATGTCCCGGTCGGCGTTCAAGTTGATGTCTTTGGTGGCGATGACTTGGCTGCCTTCGATCAGGATGTTGCCTGCGTTGGCTGTGGCTGGAGCGGGTGTGCCGTCTGGATTGGGTTTGGGATTGCGGGCCGTCACGTTCACACTGCCAGCGCTGATGACTTGGCTGCCCACGGCGGTGGTGCTTTCGTCGTGGGTGGAGCCGCTGCTTTTGCTGGAGCCCAGGCTGATGTCGATGCTGAAGCCGGTCACTTGCTTGGGGTCTTTGAGGATATCGCTGACCTTGTTGTAAGTGTTGTAGGCGGCCAGTGCACCAGCGGCCCCGGCCAGGCCCTGCATGCGGCTGGAGCTGGTGTTGCTGGCGGCATGGCTCAGGGTTTCGCCGGTGCTGGCCGCCTCTTGCACGGCGCTGACCACGGCGTTGCTCAGCGCCACGGTCACGCCGCTTTTTTTGGATTCAAACTTGGTGTCTTGCTCCATGGTGTCCAGGCCGCTGGTGACGCTGACGCTTTGGCCGGACAGGTTGATGTCGCGGGGGTTGGTGGCCAGTTGGGGGTCTTTGGCGTTGGCGTCTTGCAGGCGTTCCAGCCATTCTTTGGCTTCTTTGGCTTCTTCTTTTGTTGCGGTGCCGTTGGCCACTTTGGCGGCGGCGATTTCTCCGGCGCTGGTGGTGCCCACGATGGAGCCGCTGATGTTGTTGTCCTTGCCCGCGCTGACGTTGACGCTGCCAAACTCGCTGCCCACCAGGCTCATGCCCTGGCTTTGGCTGGTGGCGTCGAGCCAGGCTTGGCTCTTTTGTGAGCTGGAGCCGATGTGCAGGCTGAGGCCGCCACTGCTGGTGATGCCGCTGGAGCGTCGGCTGTCCTCGGTGTATCGGGTTTCGGTGTTGGTGGCCGCTTGGATGGTCACGTTGCCTGTGGCGGCCAGGTTCACATCACCGGCTGCGCTGACGGCCGAGCCGGTCATGTTCAGGTCACCGCCAGCGACCACGTTGATTTGGTCTGCGCTCACGCTGGTGCCCACTTGGGTGTGGGTTTCGGTGACGGTGTGTTGGGTGATGGTGCTGTTGCCGCCGGTGTTGCTGTGTTTGTCGAACTTGAAAGTGTCGTTGGTGTTGACCTCCTCCACGGTGCCGATGTCGATGTCGCCTTGGGCGAGCAGGTTGACTTGGCCCGCCTTTTGGCTGCCGGGGGTGCCTGCGCTCAGTTGCGCGCCGCTCAGGGTGATGTTGCCACTGTTGGCACTGGCGGAGCGCTCGGGTAGGGCGCTGGTGGGGCTGGCCAGCAGGCCCACTTGGTAGCCCAGCTCTGCGCTCATGCCGGCGATGACGTTGATGTCTTGCCCGGCTTCCACTTTGCCGCCTGCCAGGGTTTGGGTTTGTTCGTCAGTGGTTTGCCAGTGCCTGCCGCCGTTGGGGTTGCCTTGGGTTTCCAGGCTTTCGGTGGTGTTGACCTGGGCCTTGACGCTGACGCTGTCGCCGATCAGGTTGATGTTTTGTTCGGCGGCCAGGGTGCTGCCGCTGACGCTCACATCGCCCAGTGCGACAGCGCTGACGCTGCCCGAGCCCGAGGAGATGGTGCTGCCCGCAAAGGTTTGGGTTTCTTTGGCGGTGGTGGTTGCTTGCTGGCCAGCTGTGGCCGGTTTGCTTTCGGTGCTCTGGCCCTTGAGGTGCTGGCCGCCGATGTTCAGATTGCCCGCGCTGAGCAGGGCCACGCCTTGCTCGCCTTGGAGGGTGCTGCTGTCAATGGCCATGTCCGAGCCTGATTTCACGCGCACGGTGCCTTGAGCGCTGGTGATGCTGCTTCCCTGGACAAACTGTCCGTTGGTGGTCTCGGTGACCGTCTGGCCGGTGGTTTGGGTCGCGGTGCTGTAGCTGGCGTTGTCACCTGTGCCGTCCACGACCTGCACGGTGGAGGTGGTGTTGGTGGTCTGGGTGTGTGTGGTCTGGACTTGCCCCACGGCGGCGGCGATGGTGACGTTGCCGTCGGCCCGCAGGTCGATGTTGCCGACGCTTTGCAGTTCACTGGCGGTGATGTTGAGGTTTTGTCCGGCCTCGATTTGGATCTGCTGGCCTTGCACCAAAGTGCCGTTAAAGCCATCCTGTGTGGTGCTGGTGGTGGTGGTTTTGTCGATCTGGGGCACCAGCCATTGGTCGGAGGTGCAGATCGTCTGCGCGCTATCGCCTTGTCCTTGTTCGGCGCAACCGCCGGCGAGCATTTGACCGCTTTGAAGGGTGTCGGTTTGGGTTTGGGTGATGGCTGTGGGTGGGCCTTGGATGTAGCCAAGGTCGATCGAGCCATCGGCTTGCATCCGGGCGGTGCCTTGCTGGGCGCTGAAGGTGCTGGCTTTGAGGGCGATGTTGCCGGTCGAGTCCAGTGTGAAGTTGCCGCTGGTGCTTTTGAAGGAGCCGTTGGTCGCTACAACGTCGCCCGTCTTGAGGTTGGCGTCGCCCACCACGCTGATCTTGCCGCGGGTGTTGTCGAGCTGGCCTGCGATATTGGCGTTGAAGGATTGGGCGTTGATTTGGCCGTTGGTGTTGTTCAACCACCCGTCGTGGCTGTTGATGTTGAGGGTGCCGGTGTGGATGCTGGCGTTGCTGTTGTTGATGCCTTGGGCGGCGTTGATGGTCAGGGCGTTGGAGACGACCAGGGGGCCGATGTTGGTGAAGGTGCCGGTGAGCTCGAGCGTGAGGTTGTCGGCTTTGACGC
>NZ_JAFEIF010000007.1 GCF_017848645.1 Limnohabitans sp.
GTGGAGGCGGCGGTGGCGGAGGAACAATAGACACCACCCCGCCTGTCATCAAATCTGCCAAATTGCATGTCGACGATGACACGGGTGCCAAAGACAATGTGACAAGTGACAAAACACCTCGCATCACCGGTGAAACCGAGGCCAATGCCGATGTGTCGGTCGAGGTGAATGGCAAAACCTACACGGGCAAAGCCGATGCCAATGGTGTTTTCGTGATCCAGGTGCCCGATGCGGATGCTTTGAAGGATGGTCCTTATACACCCAAAGTGACGGCCACAGATGCTGCGAAAAACAAGTCGGCCGTGTTCGATGGAACGCCGTTCAAGGTAGACACCAGCCCTGATAAAAATGAGCCTGAAACCGATCCGAATTCGGCTTCGTTGATTGACATTGTCAGTATCACGGTGGACTCCGGCCAAAACAAGACCGATTTCTACACCAATGACAACCAGCTGCTTTTCAATGGCACATTGAAAAACTTCACTCAAAACGGCGACTGGGTCAAACTTGAACTCAAAGATGCCAGTGGCAAGGTGATGGACTCTGCCTATGTCAAACCTGTGGCCAACGGAACAGGGTGGGACTGGAGTTGGGATCGCACCGCCAAAGAAAAAATGGTCGATGGCCAGTATTCCCTGTCTGCTGTTGTCGTCGATGGTGCAGACAACGTGGTGGGCAGTGGTAATTCCCGGGTCTCCGACGTTCAGGCCATCACCATTGACACGGACAAAGACAACAATTTCGGCCCCAACAAGGAGGTGGACCCCAACAAGTCCAGTACCGTCGACATCGTGGCCGTTTCGCAGGACACCGGTTACAGCAGTACCGATTTCATCACCAAGGATCGGACGCATGTTTACACAGGCAAATTGAGCGCTTTCACCAACAATGGCGCCTCCGTTGAGTTGACGCTGAAAGATGCCAGTGGCAAGGTGCTTGCGACTGAACATGTCTCCCCCAAGCAGGACTCCGGTGTGTGGACATGGTCTTGGGATCAGACCGCCAACGCGCTGCCTGATGGTGAGTACAGCTTGCAAGCCAGTTTGGTGGATAAGGCGGGCAATCCGATTCAAGTGGACACGCAGCTGATTTCTGTTGACAACAGCGCAGGAGAGAACGGGGGCAAGGTCGATCCCAACGCATCACTCAAGATGCTGCCGGTAACTTTTGCGGATGACACGGGTGCCAGTCCAACGGACTACCTCACAAACGACCAATTTCTGACCTTCAAAGGCGGATTTGACAAAGACTTCGTCAACAACGGCGATCGTGTCTTGGTTCAGGTCTTCGGTGCTGACGGTCTGGTCATTTCTCCCCAATACGTGTTGCCATCCGGCAAAACTTGGGAATTCGAAAATTTGACCAAATTGGGAACTGACACCAAATCGACCACTTACACAGTCAAGTCTGTATTGGTCGATGCTGCTGGCAACACGCTGCAAGCAACCGACCAGTCTTTTGTCATTGACCGTTCAGTGTCGATTTTTGATGGATCCGGAGCCAAAAAAGAAGCGGGCCTCTGGACCTATTCGACCATCAAGTTTTCTACAGATGAGCAAGGGTCTTACAAGTACACGGGATCGGGGGTTAAAACCTACACCGGGGGGCTTTTTGACTTGAAAGATCTGGAAGGCAAAACGTTTGAAAAGGGGGCGTTCAGTCTGGAGTTCACGGACAGGGCTGGCAATGTCTTCACGATCAAAAATGACGATGTGCGCATGGACTTTAGCAAGGCGACGATGGCCACGCCGGATGCCACCACACCCGCGGTGTTGCCATCGCCTGGTTTCAGCAACAACCAATTGGTCGGATCCATCGGCAAGTTGACACTGGACACCACCTCTCCCAAAGAGTTGGACATGGCATCGTTGTACGACGGCATTTCTGATTTGGGTGATGTGGCTGCCATCAACCACGTAGACCTGAGCAAAGGGGATCACACACTCAAATTGACCATGGGTGATGTATTGGAGCTGGGCGTCAAAAACAGTTTCTCCAACGCAACGGCCCACCAAGGTCGCCTGCAGATGCGCATTGATGGCGATGCCGGTGATAAAGTGGTGCTCGACGATTTGGTGGGCACGATCGATCATGATTGGAATACCAACAATTCACGTGTCACTTTGGATGGACAGGAGTACCGAGTGTTCACGCACGAAGGCCTTGGTCTGAGCCTGTTTGTGCATCAAGGTGTGCAAATTAACTTGGTTTAAACATCAACGGACAGTTTTTTGACGCTGACATCCAAATACTTGATGCACTGGGGGGTGCTTGTCTTTTGCACTCTTTTCGGGGGGGCTGCAACAGCAGACCCCTTGTTGGATTTCGCCTTGTTCAGTCCCCCTGAGCTTTCTCAGCGGCGCCTGCCTGAACCTGAGGTCAGTTGGCTGGTCAGGCCCAATGCCAGCAGTTTTTGCCAGCAGGCGCAGCCCAAAGATGGTTTTGTCAGCCGTCCAGAGGGCTGTGTTTATTGGCAACTGCAGGCGTCACGCTGCACCATTGTGACCACAGGGCAGACCACGCATTCGCAGTTGGGGCATTTGTTTGTGCATTGTTTGCAGGCCCGTTGATGTTCTCTCCTGTCAACGGCCGCTTTTCCAAAACCCTGTTCCGTTCTTTGGGACTGGGTTTTGCGCTTTTGAGTGGGCTATTTTTGACAGGCTGCGAGACCACGACCATGCGGCCACCACAGGTTGACACCGTGCGCTTCACGCCCATGCCGGACGCCAAACGCGTGATTGCACAGCCCAAGGTCAAATATTTGGTGCGTCAGGACGGGTATGAATACTGTGCTCGCATCACAGGTATTCCCGTGACCCCAACCTCAAGACCCATGGCCTGTGCTTTCTGGAACGTACGCAGAAAGGAATGCACGGTTGTCACGCCCTTGGTCACGGGTTACAACTATGTGGGTCATGAGCTTCGTCATTGTTTTGAGGGGGCTTTTCATGATTGATCAGCCCGTTTATGCAGGGAGAAGGAGCATGAGGCGCAGAAATTTTTTGACTGTCCCGCTGGCTCTATGTGCCCCAGCCACTGCGTTGTCTGTTTTGGCTCAAACACCTGAATTGGAGGGGGGCGTTTTGCGGGTGGGCGTATTGACCCATTACAAGCCTTTCAGTTTTGTCGAGGGTCAATTGCAGGGGTTTGACGTCGATGTGCTCAAGCGCTTGGCGGCCATCTTGAAGGTGGAGTTGAAAATCCAGCCAGAGGGCATGGCCAACCTGCAAAAGAAACTGATCACAGGTGAGATAGCGGTCATTGCCAATCAGCTGCTGACCACGCCAGAAAACCGTCGTCAGTTTGATTTTGTGCGCCCGTATGCCGCGAATCAACTCGTTTGTGTCCAGCACGAGGATGATTCGCGTGACTTTTTGAGCCTGGACGATCTGTTGGGTAAAAAACTGGGGGTGTTGGCCAACACTGGCGTTGAAGAGCAAGCGCGTGGTGCTTTGGGCAAGTCTGTCTTGGCTTTTGCCAGTATCGATCTGGCTTTCAAGCAATTGGCAGAGAAGAAATTGGATGCCGTGCTCGAAGAGAGTTTGATTGCCGATTTCTACATAGAGCGAGATGGTTTGCCCATCAAAGTCACTTCGCCTTTCGCGCCCCCTCTGTCAGCGGGCTGGGTTGTGCGCAAGGGCAACAAGGTATTGGCTCAAAGGCTGTCAGAGGCTGTTCAGACGCTCCTCAGCGATGGCTCTTTCAAGCCGATTTCAGCCAAATGGTTTGGCTACGATGTCAGCCGACCCAGTGTCAGTCATACGTCTTTGCCCCGATAGAGGAGCTGATGTTCAAGCCCGGGGCGGTTCGAAGATGTTCAAAATTCGACGATCACCATCCATGGCCAAATCCAGAAGTTCGGAAAGTGAAGTGCATCCCATTTTTTCAAGAACCCGGCTTCTGTGAAGCTTGACGGTCGATGCGGCTGAACCATTCAAGTTGGCGATTTCCTTGTTGCCGTAACCTTTGATCATCCACCAGCAAATTTCGCGCTCTTTGTCGGTCAAACTTGAAAACCTTTGCTGTGCATTCTTGGTCTTGATTCTTTGGTTCAATCCAGCTCTGTCTTTTTCCAGGGCCAAATCGATGGCTTGTACCAGCGCGTGCAGCCCAAAAGGCTTGAGCAGGAAGTCGACTGCTCCTTTTTTCAGCGCTTCGATAATTTCTGATGGTTGACTCTCCCCTGAAATGAAAATGATGGGGGTGGTGCGACCTTGTTGGATCAATTCGTTTTGCAGACTCAAGCCGTTTGATTCAGGCATGCAGATATCGAGCAAAATGACCGCTGGGCTGATGGGCAAGGCGTCTCTGAGGAAGGCTGCTGGGTTTTCGAAGCTCTGAATGGAGTAACGTAAGGAGCTGAGACTGAAGGCCAGACTTCTACGGATCGATGGGTCGTCATCGATCAGATAGATGTGACCTTTGAAGTCATCAAAATTCATTCATCACCCGTGTTGAATTGGTTGTACAGAAGTTCAAATTTTATCGTTGAAAAACTTCGTTCCCCGCTTTGTAGATACTAAAGTGTAAATTATATTTAAATCAATTGGAGTCACCGAGGATGGTATTTCTTCATGAAGACTGACAGTTTAGGATATTTGACGGGCTTGCCGACCGATGGTCAGAGTATTTTGAGCCTGGCCGCTCGTTCCTTGTTTGATGTTTTTGCCAATGCCAGCGAAGGAATGCTGTTGGTGGACCGCTCTGGACGTGTGGTTTGGATCAATGACCATTACCGCCGTTACTTGCCCGCCTTGGGCTTCGAGAAGGAGGAAGACTTTGTGGGGCGGCCCGTGGTGGAGGTGGTGCAAAACACCCAGATGGGCCAGGTGATGGAGACGGGAAAACCCATTTTGATCGATTTGCTGAGCAACAGGGCCGGTACTTTCCTGGTCAGCCGCTTTCCCTTGCGTGACGACGCCGGGGTGGTGATTGGCGCTTTGGGTGTGGTGTTGTTTGACCAACCCGAAACCAACTTGAGGCCCTTGATGGCCAAATTTGCCTTGATGCAACGGGAGTTGGACGAAGCTCGCAATGCTTTGGCCGCTCAGCGCAGAACAGGGCCCGCTCTGCGTCAGGCCCGTTACAGTTTTGCCAGTTTTGTGGGTGCCAGTGCCGTCGTGGCCGATCTGAAACGCCAAGCCAGGCGCGCAGCCCAAACCCACAGCCCGATTTTGCTGTTGGGTGAAACGGGTACCGGTAAAGAGTTGTTGGCCCATGCCATCCATGCCAGCTCGCCTCGGGCCAGGGGGCCTTTGGTCAGCGTCAACATTGCGGCTGTGCCAGAAACTTTGCTGGAGGCCGAGTTTTTTGGTGTTGCACCGGGCGCCTTCACGGGCGCGGACCGCAAGGGGCGCGACGGCAAATTCAAGTTGGCCGATGGTGGTACTTTGTTTTTGGATGAGATCGGCGACATGCCCGTGGGCTTGCAGGCCAAGTTGTTGCGTGCCTTGCAGGAGGGTGAAATCGAACCCTTGGGCTCCAACCAACTGGTGCCTTTTGATGTGCGGGTGATTGCGGCGACTTCTCGTGATCTGGCCCGGCTGGTGCGCGAAGGTTTGTTCAGAGAAGACCTTTTTTACCGTCTGAATGTTTTGCCTCTGCGCGTGCCGGCTTTGCGTGATCGTGCCTCGGACATCCCGAACTTGGTTGAAGTGTTGTCGGAGGAGTTGGCTTTGCGCAGTGCTGTGCCGCAGCCCGAGTTTCAGGGTCAAGCGGTGGCGCTTCTGACGGCTCAACCTTGGCGGGGCAATGTCCGAGAACTGCGCAATGTGATCGAGCAATTGCTCTTGCGCTGTGAATCGGGTTTTGTGGATGCCTCAGCGGTTGAGGCTGTTTTGCGTGATTCAGGCCTGAGTCAGATCGTTCCGGCCCGAGCCGAGCCTGTTGGTTCTCCTTCCATAGGCGTGGCGCTTTCGGATCAGAAGCCATCGGGGGAGCCATTGGGGGCGCACTGGGCATTGGCACCCCGCATCCGAGCCATGGAGCGGCAGGCAGTGCAAGATGCTTTGAGCCAAACCCGGGGTAACAAAGCAGCAGCGGCCCATTTGCTGGGCATATCCCGGGCCAAGCTGTACCAATGCCTTTTGTAATGTGTCTGTTAAAAATGCATGTGTATTTTTAACAGTCAATATGAGTGTATAAATTTCGAACACCTGAGGCTGTATTTATTTCTGTGGGTCTTTTTCGTCAGCTTTGACAAGGGTTTGCATGGCTTTGTCGGGTCAGATAGGATTGGCATGCGATATGCAAGGTATCTGTGCGCCGCAAACCAGCGGACGACTTACAAGGAGACTCTCGCATGTTCCGTCGACACCTCATTTCCTTGGCCGCTCTGGCCGTCAGTGCTGTTGGGATGCCCGCCGCCATGGCCCAAGGCAAAGACATCAAGATCGCCCACATTTACAGCAAGACCGGTCCACTGGAAGCCTACGGCAAGCAAACCCAAACCGGTTTGATGATGGGTCTGAGTTACGCCACGGGTGGCAGCATGACCATCAATGGCCGCAAGATCGTCGTGATCGAAAAAGACGACCAAGGCAAGCCAGACCTGGGCAAGAATTTATTGGCTGCAGCCTACGGCGACGACAAGGTGGACCTGGCTGTAGGCCCGACCGCTTCGCCTGTTGCGCTGGCCATGCTGCCGGTGGCCGAGGAGTACAAGAAGATTTTGTTGGTTGAGCCTGCCGTGGCCGACTCGATCACGGGCGACAAGTGGAACAAATACATTTTCCGTACCGGACGCAACAGCAGCCAGGACGCCATCTCGAATGCGGTGGCAGTGGACAAGGAAGGCGTGAGCATCGTCACCATGGCGCAGGATTCGGCCTTTGGACGTGACGGCGTCAAAGCCTACAAAGACGCGATCAAGAAAGCCAAGGTCGTTCACGAAGAGTACCTGCCGCCCGCCACCACCGATTTCACGGCTGGAGCGCAGCGCATGATCGACAAGCTCAAGGGTTTGCCCGGCCGCAAGATCATTTTCATCATCTGGGCCGGTGGCAACCCCTTCAAGATCGCTGACATGGACTTGAAGCGCCACGGCATCGAAATCGCTACAGGCGGCAACATCTTGCCCGCCATGGTGGCTTACAAGCAGTTCCCAGGCATGGAAGGCGCGGCCTACTATTACTTTGGCATGCCCAAGAACCCGGTGAACGACGCCATGGTGGCTTCGCACTACCAGCAGTTCAAGTCGCCACCTGACTTCTTCACCGCAGGTGGCTTCTCGGCTGCGATGGCTTTGGTCACAGCGTTGAAAAAGACCAACGGCGACACCAACACCAACAAGCTCATCAGCACCATGGAAGGCATGAGCTTTGACACGCCCAAAGGCAAGATGACCTTCCGCAAGGAAGACCACCAGGCCATGCAGAGCATGTACCACTTCAAGATCAAGATCGATCCGGCTTTTGCCTGGGGCGTGCCTGAGCTCATTCGTGAGATCAAGCCCGAAGAAATGAACGTGCCGATCCGCAACAAGCGCTGATCGGGTTCGTTTCATGGGCGTGGCGATGCCTTGGATCGCCACGCTTTGCACGCGATGGCGGTGCTTGTTGTTTTTTAAATTGATCTCATGCTCGAAACCCAAAACCTGACTGTGCGGTTCGGCGGTCATGTGGCCGTGAATGCGGTTTCGTGCCGCTTTGCGCCCGGCACGCTCACGGCCATCGTCGGCCCCAACGGGGCAGGCAAAACGACTTACTTCAACCTGATCTCGGGGCAGTTGCCTGCCAGTGCGGGCACGGTTCATCTGAACGGGCGCGAGCTGAGCGGTTTGAGTGCTTCGGCGCGCACCCGCGCAGGTTTGGGTCGTGCCTTTCAGCTGACCAATTTGTTCCCGAACCTGTCGGTGCTGGAGAACGTGCGTTTGGCGGTGCAGGCCACGAAAGAGGGTGCGCACCGCCGGGGCCTGAACCTCTGGAGCATCTGGAGCGACCACGCGGCATTGACTCAGCGTGCTTTGGAGATTTTGCAATCCGTGTCGATGAGCGCGCAGCAGGACGCCCCGGTGGCCAGTCTGCCGCACGGCGACCAACGCAAGCTCGAAGTGGCGCTCTTGATGGCGCTTGAACCGGCGGTTTACATGTTTGACGAACCCACAGCCGGCATGAGCCACGACGAAGCACCGGTCATCCTCGACCTGATTCGCCAGCTGAAAAAAGACAAAACCAAAACCATCTTGTTGGTGGAGCACAAGATGGACGTGGTGCGTGAACTGGCCGACCGCATCATCGTGCTGCACAACGGCGCGCTGGTGGCCGATGGCGAACCGGGTGAGGTGATGGCCTCGTCCATCGTGCAAGAGGCTTACATGGGCAAAGCGAAGGTGGCCGCATGAACAAGCCTGACATGAGTACGCATTTGCTGAAACTCGAAGGCGTGCACACGCACATCGGGGCTTACCACATCCTGCATGGGGTGGATTTGGTCGTGCCGCGTGGTGAGCTGACTTTGCTGCTGGGCCGCAACGGCGCGGGCAAAACCACCACGCTGCGCACCATCATGGGCCTGTGGCCCGCCTCGCAAGGGCGCATCAGCTTTGGCGGTGAAGACATCACGCAGCTCAATACGCCCGCCATTGCGCAAAAAAACATCGCCTATGTGCCTGAAAACATGGGCATCTTCTCGGACCTGACCGTGAAGGAAAACATGCTGCTGGCCGCCCGCAGCGCCCAGCACGCGGCCCAAATGGACGAAGCCCGGCTGCAGTGGATTTTCAAACTCTTCCCCGCAGTGGAGAAGTTCTGGAACCACCCGGCGGGCAAGCTTTCGGGCGGGCAAAAGCAGATGTTGGCGGTGTCACGGGCCATTGTGGAGCCGCGGGATTTGCTCATCATCGACGAGCCCAGCAAGGGTCTGGCCCCGGCCATCATCCAGAACATGATCGACGCCTTCCAGCAGCTCAAGGCCAGTGGTGTGACGATTTTGTTGGTGGAGCAAAACATCCACTTTGCCCAGCAGTTGGGCGATAGCGTGGCGGTGATGGACAACGGCCGTGTGGTGCATGCGGGCCGCATGCAGGCGCTGGCCGAAGACACGGCCTTGCAACAATCCTTGTTGGGGCTGGCTTTATGAAGTTGTTTCAAGACGTGGACATCCGTCCTTTGCTGCTGGTGCCGCTGCTGGCTTTGCTGGCGTTTCCCTTGATCGGCTCGGGCTCCACCTGGCTCACGCTCACGGTGGCGGGTCTGGCCATGGGCATGATCATTTTCATCATGGCTTCGGGCCTGACGCTGGTGTTTGGCCTGATGGACGTGCTGAACTTTGGCCACGGCCTGTTCATCGCCCTGGGGGCTTTTGTGGCGACCAGCGTGCTGGGCGCTATGGGCGACTGGACCGGCTCGGGCGAGTGGTGGCGCAACATGGTGGCCGTGCTGCCAGCGATGCTGATCGCCATGGCCGTGGCAGCCGCCGTGGGTCTGGCGTTTGAGCGTTTCATCGTGCGGCCGGTTTATGGCCAGCACCTCAAGCAGATCCTGATCACCATGGGTGGCATGATCATTGGCGAAGAACTCATCAAGGTCATCTGGGGGCCGCTGCAGATCGCCTTGCCTTTGCCCGAAGCCATGCGCGGCTCGGTGTTGTGGGGCGATGCGGCCATTGAGAAATACCGATTGCTGGCCGTGGTGGTGGGTTTGGCTGTCTTGGCTTTGCAGATGTGGGTGTTGGGTCGCACCAAGATCGGTTTGCTGATTCGCGCCGGGGTGCAAAACCGCGAGATGGTCGAGTCGCTGGGTTACCGCATTCAGCGACTGTTCGTGGGCGTGTTCGTGGTGGGCAGTGCGCTGGCGGGCCTGGGCGGCGTGATGTGGGGCCTGTACCAGCAAAACGTGGTGCCTCAAATGGGTGCGCAGGTCAATGTGTTGATCTTCATCGTCATCATCATTGGCGGGCTGGGCTCCACGGGCGGGGCCTTGATCGGCGCTTTGCTGGTGGGCCTGATGGCCAACTACACCGGTTTTTTGGCCCCCAAGGTCGCGTTGTTTTCCAACATCGCGCTGATGGCGGCGATTTTGCTGTGGCGTCCTCAGGGGGTCTACCCCGTGGCCAACCGCTAAAGGGGCAGGGCATGTTGAACCGTTTGATTTCCAACGACCCGCCGCGCAGCCGTTTGCTCGCAGCGGTGCTGGTCGTGATTTTGTTGGGCCTGGCCTTTGCACCGTTTTTGTTTCCGGGGGTCAAGGCCTTGTCGGTGGCGGCCAAGGTGCTGATTTTTGTGGTGCTGGTGGTCGGCTTTGATTTGTTGCTGGGGTACACCGGCATCGTGAGTTTTGCCCACACCATGTTCTTTGGCATTGGGGCCTATGGCATCGCGATCTCGTCGAACACCTGGGGGCCGACCTGGGGTGCCATCGGCTTGGGTTTTGTGTTGTCCCTGGGCGTTACGCTGGTTTTTTCTTTTGTCATTGGCCTGTTTTCGCTGCGCGTGCGGGCGATCTTTTTCGCCATGATCACGCTGGCCGTGGCCGCTGCTTTTCAGACCCTGGCTTCTCAGCTGTCGGACTTCACAGGGGGCGAAGACGGCTTGAGTTTCAAGGTGCCCGAGCTTTTGTCGCCGGGCACCGAGTTCAGCGACGAGCCTTTTTGGGGCGTGTCGCTTGACGGGCGTTTGCTGTCTTATTACCTGCTGTTTGTGCTGGCTTTGGGCATGCTGCTGGCCATGCTGCGCATCGTCAACTCGCCGTTTGGGCGGGTCTTGCAGGCCATCCGCGAAAACGAGTTCAGGGCCGAAGCCATTGGCTACCGGGTGGTGGTGTACCGCACGCTGTCGAGCGTGCTGTCGGCCTTGTTTGCGTGTGTGGCCGGGGCCATGCTGGCGCTTTGGCTGCGCTACAACGGGCCTGACACTTCGCTGAGTTTTGAAATCATGATGGACGTGCTCCTGATCGTGGTGATCGGCGGCATGGGCACGGTCTATGGCGCGGCCATCGGATCGGTGTTGTTTTTGCTGGCGCAAAGCTATTTGCAAGACCTGTTGCGTCTGGCCAGTGAGGCCACAACGGCGCTGCCTTTGTTGTCGGCACTGTTGTCGCCCGACCGTTGGCTGCTGTGGTTGGGCTTGTTGTTTGTGTTGTCGGTTTATTACTTCCCGACCGGCGTGGTCGGGCGTTTGCGCACCCGTGCCGCCTTGAAGTCGTCGTCCCCCAAGCCCGGCCTTGAGGAGGCGTCATGAGCTTCACATCCCAATACATTCAATGCGCCGGCTTGGAAATCCATTACACCGATTGGGGTCAGGCGGAAAAGGGCACGGTGATCGCCTGGCACGGTTTGGCCCGCACCGGCCGCGACATGGACGAGCTGGCTGCGCACTTGAGCGCACGCGGCTGGCGCGTGATTTGCCCAGACACCGTGGGCCGTGGTTTGTCGCAGTGGAGCGCCGATCCTGAAAATGAATACTGCCTGACCTTTTACGCCCGTCTGGCACGTGAACTGATGGACAAGCTGCAACTGCGGGCGGTGCATTGGGTGGGTACCTCCATGGGCGGGGCGATCGGCACGGTGTGCGCCTCCGGCTTGCTGGAGCCCACGCTCAAGCACCGCATTTTGAGTTTGACGCTGAACGACAACGCGCCCGAGTTGGCTGGCGCAGCCATTGAGCGCATCAAAACCTACGCGGGCAGCCCGCCGAGCTTTGCCACAGTGACCGAGCTGGAGGCTTTTTTGCGGCAGGTCTATCAGCCCTTTGGTTGGCTCAGTGAGGCGCAATGGCGTCGCCTGACCGAGACCTCTGTGCGCCGCTTGCCCAATGGCCGCATCACACCGCATTACGACCCGGCCATGGCCTTGCAGCTGACGGTGCACCCTGACGATTACCTGATCTGGCCGCATTACGACGCACTGAATCTGCCCGTGCTGCTGCTGCGCGGGGTGACGTCGGACTTGGTGCTGCCCGAAACCGCTGCGGAGATGCGCCGCCGGGGCCCGGGCGCACGCGGCTTGCTCAAGCACATCGAGGTGCCCGGCTGTGGTCATGCCCCGGCGCTGAATGTGCTGCAACAACTCGAATGGGTGACCGACTTCATTGAATCGGTGTGAACGAATTTGACGGTGTTGGCTCATGGGTGTTTTCACTCTGTTGGATGGCTTGATAAGGCTGCAAAATAGGGGGATTATTTTCTGGAGTAACCCATGAAGGCATTTAAAATTTTGCCACTGCTGGCCCTGGTGGCGACCAGCGCCCAAGCCCAAAACCGCGAGGTCAACATCATCTGCTCGGCCCAAGCCGCTTGGTGCAGCATGATTGCGGTCACCTTCGAGAAAAGCCAAGGCATCAAGGTCAACATGACAGCCAAGGGCTCGGGCGAGGCCATTGCCCAGCTGGCCGCAGAAAAAGCCAACCCCAAGACCGACATCTGGTTTGGCGGCACGGGTGACCCCCACCTGCAGGCGGCCGAGCAAAACCTGAGCCTCGAATACAAGTCGCCCACGTTGCCCAAGTTGCACGACTGGGCACAAAAGCAAGCAGCTCAGGCGGGTTTCAAAACCGTGGGCATTTATTCCGGTCCTTTGGGTTTTGGTTACAACACCGAGCTGCTGGCCAAGAAAAAGCTGCCCGTGCCCAAAACCTGGGGCGACCTGCTCAAGCCCGAGTACAAGGGTGAAATCCAATCGGCCAATCCGGCGTCGAGCGGCACGGCCTACACCATGATCGCCACCTTGGTGCAGCTCATGGGCGAAGACAAAGCCTTTGACTACCTCAAGGGTTTGCACAAAAACATTGGCACTTACACGCGATCGGGCACCGGCCCCATCAAGGCGGTGGCGCGGGGCGAGACGGCGGTGTCCATCAGCTTTGTGCACGACGGCCCCGGTGAAAAAGCCCAGGGCTTTCCCATCGAAACCATCACCCCGTCCGATGGCACAGGGGCTGAAATCGGCTCCATGTCCATCGTGCGCGGCAGCCGCAATCTGGAGGCCGCCAAAAAGTTTTACGAGTGGGCCTTGACCCCAGCGGCGCAAGAACTGGCGGCAGCCACCTTGCAGTTCCAGCTGCCTTCGCACAAAGAGGCCAAAGTGGACCCGCGTGTGCCGGACTTCCGCAAGATCAAGATGATCAATTACGACTACGCCAAATACGGCCAGACGGCCGAGCGCCGCCGCCTGATCCAGCGCTGGGAAAAAGAAGTCAACAGCTTGCCGCGCTGAATGAGACCTTGAGATGAATCCAGCGCTGCGTTTGCAGCGCGCTTTGCAAGGGTGGGTCCTTTTGGGCTTGCTCAGCTTTGTGCTGCTGCCTTGGTATTTCTTGCAACAATCGACCCTGATGGCGGCCTTGCCCGGTGTTTGGGCGACAGCCGAAACGGCCAGCGGCTGGGTGCAAGCCCTGCAACATGGTCGGCCTTGGTTGTGGTCGGCTGCGCTTGGTTTGGGTGTGTGCACTCTCGCCGTCATGCGTCCCTGGCCTGCACGCCTGCAAGGCACGCTTTTGTTGCTGGGCAGTTTGACAGGCTTGCTGGGCTTGCTGGGCAGTGGTTTTGCCATTGGGGCCACTGGATGGTCTTTCGCATTGCTCGAATCTTGGTGGGGCGCTTTGCCAGTGGGTCAATACGGCATGGGCTGGGGCGCTGCAGTGACCCTGCTCAGCTTGCTGGTGCTGCTGGGTGCAGCGCTGGCGCGATTGGGCGGTTTTCGGGGCGATGTGTTTGTGGCCGCTGCGGTAGTTGGCTGCACGGCGCTGCTGGTGCTGTTTGTGGTGTACCCGGTCCTGCGATCATTGGTGGCGGCCTGGGTGGACGATCTGGGCGCTTATGCCTGGACGCATCTGTTTGACCGCGTGGCCACAGAGCGGGTTTGGGGTCTGGGTTGCGTGCAAGGTGAAGGCCGCTGCGGCGTGGCCTGGAACACACTGTGGTTGGCTTTCTTCACGGCCACTGGCACCACCATCATGGGCACTTTGCTGGCCTTGTGGGCCGAGCGGGGCGGTACACGTTTGTCCAAACCGCTCAACATTTTGGCCATGCTGCCCATCATCACGCCCCCCTTTGTGGTGGGGTTGGGCTTGATTTTGTTGTTTGGCCGTGCGGGCTTGTTCAACCAAGCCTTGGAGTGGGCCTTCGGCATCGAGCCCGGGCGCTGGTTTTATGGCGTGTTTGGCATCTGGTTGGCGCAGATGTTCGCCTTCACCCCCATTGCTTTCTTGATCATGCGTGGCGTGGTGCAGGGGGTGAGCCCCAGCATGGAAGAGGCTGCACAAACCCTGCGCGCCAGCCGCATGAAAACATTCTGGACGGTGACGCTGCCCCTGCTCAAGCCCGGTCTGGCCAATGCTTTCTTGGTGGGTTTCATCGAGAGCATGGCCGATTTCGGCAACCCGATCATTTTGGGGGGGCAGTACGCGGTGCTGTCCACAGAAATCTTTTTTGCCATCGTTGGTGCAGCGCTCGACCCCGGCATGGCTGCAGCGCTGGCGCTGGTGCTGACTGGCTTTGCGCTGGCGGTGTTTTTGGTGCAGCGCCGTGTGCTTTCGGGCAGCAGTTTCACCACCGTCTCGGGCAAGGGCGATGCGGGCGTGGCCATGGCTTTGCCGCCAGCGGTGCTGCGTGTGTGCCGGGTCGTTGCAGGGCCGTGGCTCTTGTTCACGGTGGTGGTGTACCTGTTTGCGTTTGCGGGCGGCTTTGTGCAGACCTGGGGGCGCGACTTCACGTTCACGCTGGTGCACTTCAAAACCGCGTTCGATGTGCAGCAGGGCGAGTTTGGCTGGGTGTTTGCGGGCACGGCCTGGAAGTCGCTCTTCACCACGCTCAGTTTGTCGGCCATGGCCGCGCCCATTTGCGCCGGGGTGGGTTTGCTGATCGCCTGGCTGCTGGCCCGCACCGAGTTCCGGGGCAAGGCGGCTTTCGAGTTTTCTGCGCTTTTGACCTTTGCCATTCCGGGCACGGTGCTGGGCGTGAGTTACATCCTGGCCTTCAACGTGCCGCCCGTGGAGCTGACCGGCACCGGGCTGGTGATCGTGCTGTGCTTTGTCTTCCGGAATTTGCCGGTGGGCGTGCGGGCGGGCACAGCAGCGTTCAAGCAGCTGGACCGCTCGCTCGATGAAGCCTCGCAAATGCTGCGGGCCAGCACGCTGACCACATTGCGCCGTGTGGTGCTGCCGCTGCTCAAGCCTGCGCTGGTGGCGGCGCTGGTCTACAGCTTTGTGCGCTCCATGACCACGGTGTCGGCGGTGATTTTTCTGGTCACGGCGCAGTATGAGCTGGCCACCACCTACATCATTGGCCGGGTGGGCAATGGCGACTATGGCGTGGCGCTGGCTTACTGCACGGTGCTGATGGTGCTCATGTCCGTCATCACCTGGGGCATTCAAAAGCTGGTGGGTGAGCGACAGCTGGGGCGACGGGCCACAGCCACCCCAGCGGCTTGATAAAAGGATTCAACAACATGGGCATTCAATTCAAACAAGTCACCAAACGCTATGGCGGCAACCACTCGCCGCTGGTGGTGCAAGGCATTGACTTCGTCGTGCCCAAGGGCAGCTTGACCACGATTCTGGGGCCGTCGGGCTGCGGTAAAACCACCACCTTGCGCATGATTGCGGGTCTTGAAGCGCCCACGGGTGGCCAGATTTTGATTGACGGTGTGGATGTGACGCACCTGGGCCCGTCTGAGCGCAATGTGAGCATGGTGTTTCAAAGTTATGCGCTGTTCCCTCACATGAATGTGATCGGCAACGTGCGCTATGGGCTGGACGTGAGCGGTGTGCACAAAGCCGAAGCCCAGGAGCGCGCCCAAAAAAGCCTGTCTCTGGTGGGGCTGGCTGGCTACGAAGAGCGCCTGCCCAGTGAACTGTCGGGCGGTCAGCAGCAGCGCGTGGCCTTGGCCCGCGCCCTGGTGCTGGAACCCTCTGTTTTGTTGTTTGACGAGCCGCTGTCCAACTTGGACGCCCGCCTGCGCAGGTCCATGCGGGATGAAATCCGCCAGCTTCAGCAGCGCCTTGGCTTGACGGTGGCCTATGTGACACACGACCAAAGTGAAGCTCTGGCTGTGAGCGACCAAATCATCGTCATGGAGGCCGGGCGCATTGCGCAAGCAGGAACGCCGCAAGACCTGTACGAACGCCCGACCTCGGCTTTTGTGGCCGGGTTCATGGGCGAAGCGGTGTTGTTTGATGGGCTGTCACTCGCAGATGGTTCGGTGCAGCTGGGCCCACTGCGCTTGGTGCCGCGCCACGCGGTTGCGGCGGGCGCTGTGCGTGCGGCGGTGCGACCCGAGGCCTGGGGGGTGGGGCGCGAATTGTCGGGTGGCGAAAGTCTGCCGGGCAGCCTCTGTGCAGAACTCAAGCAATGGTCTTACCTGGGCAGCTTTGTGGAACTGAGCTTTGACACCGAGCTGGGACAGGTGTTTGTGGTTTCGCCCGAGGTTGAGCGCGACTGGCGCATCGGCCAAGTGCTGTCCCTGAGCTTGCCGGGGCGTGGTGTCTCGGTGGTGGCGGTTTGAAAGAAAGTGAAATCATGAGCCAAGATGTGGTGTTCGACTTGGGGGGTGTGGTGTTTCGCTGGCAGCCGTTGGTCTTGTTGCAAGAGTTGTTCCCCAGGCAAGTGCGCAATGAGGCTGAGGCCCGCGAATGGGCCAGCCAGATTTTTCAGACCTTTCACCCAGATGCCGATTGGGCTTTGTTCGATCTGGGCGCGATAGAGCCCGAACCTCTGGCCCAGCGCATCGCTGCCCGCACCGGTTTGGCCGAAGCCGACTTGCTGCACCTGATGCGCAACATTCCCCCGCACCTGCAACCCATTCCTGGCACGGTGGACTTGATCCACGAACTGAAAGCGCAAGGCCATCGTCTGTACTTTTTGTCGAACATGCCAGCGGGCTATGCAGATCATTTGGTCCGAGAGAACGATTTTTTTGCGCTGTTTGAAGAAGGTATTTTTTCAGCGCATGTGAAGCAGATCAAGCCGCTGCCGGACATTTTTGCCACAGCCCAAGCGCGTTGGCCGTTGCGGGGAGCGCCTGTATTTATTGATGATGTCCAGCACAACATCGATGCTGCAGCCTTGCATGGCTGGCGACCGATTCGATTTGAAACACCCCAGCAAGTGAGGTCAGCCTTGGTCGGTTTGCATTGCTTGGATGTGGGATCAAGCGGGTCTCTGTAGAGGTCGTGAATTCAATCGTTTTGCCAGGGCAGCCGTGGCGCGCCCGGTTCAAATGCGCTTCTGTTCGGCATCGTTTGTCAAGAAGCTGAGCGCTGTTTCACGAGTCGGGTAAACAGTGTGTGTTCGCAACCGGGGTCGCTGCAGTCGTTGCATTGCCACACGCTGCGGCCCTGGTTGATGGCAAACTGGCCTTGCTCACGGACCTCTTGCGCGGCTGCATCCTCGCCTTCCAAGCCCAAGGCCACCAAGGCGTTGTTCAAGCGCCGTGGCCCTTGGCCGTACACCACACGGTAGGCCATGCCCGAGCGCTCCAGTGCTTGCCGCACCAAGGTGTCGACTGGGCCGCGCACCTGGGGGCCGTCGCGTTGCAGGCCGTCGGCCACCCAGGGCAGGTCCAGGCCCGTGACCAAGGTGATGTCGTAGAGCGCCTGGTGCGCCAAAGCCATGGGGTAGAGGCTCTCGTCCTCAAACAGCAGATGGCTGTAGATGGCCGTCATCAGGGGCGTGGTGTCCGACAACAGCCAGGATTCTGGCGTTGGCTGGCCCGGTGGACACGCGGCTAGGGCTTGCTGCTGCGCAATGGCCATTTGCTCGTGGCGCTGGGGCGTGCGGCCTGCACGGTCGCACCAATGACGCAGCACTTCATCCACCGTGTGCACCGCTTGGCCACGAGCGCGTAAAACGCCTGCCAGGGTTTGGGTGAGCCAGCTTTTGCCGGTGCTTTCGGCACCCACCACGGCCACGCGAAGTGGCTTCATGGTCCCGCTGTCACCCACCCGAAGGCTTGGGGGCTCATTTGGCGATCTGCACGAAAATTTCGTTGGCTTTGACCATGCCCAGCTCATGGCGGGCACGCTCTTCCACCATGTTCAGGCCCTCTTTGAGGTCGTTGACTTCGGCGCTCAGTTGCTCCATGCGGCGGCGTGCATCTTCGTTGGCCTGTTTTTGTTGCGCCAATTCCTGGCGCAATTCACTCACATGCGGCAAGCTGCCCGGCCCGAACCACAGTTGGGCTTGCACGATCGCCAACAAGGCGAAAAGCACGATCGGGACCAGGCGGTTGCCCATGGCTCAATGCTCAGCGCAGGTTGTAAAACGCGCTGCGGCCGGGGTACACCGCCACTTCGCCCAAGTCTTCTTCGATGCGCAGCAGCTGGTTGTACTTGGCCATGCGGTCCGAGCGGCTCATGGAGCCGGTCTTGATCTGGCCAGCGTTCAGGCCCACGGCGATGTCGGCAATGGTGCTGTCTTCGGTCTCGCCTGAACGGTGCGAGATGACGGCGGTGTAACCGGCACGCTTGGCCATTTCGATGGCTTCGAAGGTTTCGGTCAGGGTGCCGATCTGGTTGATCTTGATCAGGATCGAGTTGGCGATGCCTTTGTCGATGCCTTCTTTGAAGATCTTGGTGTTGGTCACGAACAGGTCGTCACCCACGATCTGCACGTTTTTGGCCAAGCGGTCGGTGAGCACTTTCCAGCCGTCCCAGTCGCTTTCGGCCATACCGTCTTCGATGCTGATGATGGGGTACTTGTCGCACCAAGTTGCCAACATGTCGGTCCACTGCTCGGATGTCAGGCTGATGCCGCCTTCACCTTCAAGCACATACTTGCCGTCCTTGTAGAACTCGCTGGCCGCGCAATCGAGGCCAATGGCGATTTGCTCGCCAGCGGTGTAACCGGCTGCGGCAATTGCATCGAGCACCATCTGGATCGCGGCTTCGTGGCTGTCGACGTTGGGGGCAAAGCCGCCTTCGTCGCCTACGGCAATGCTCATGCCTTTGTCGTGGATGATTTTCTTCAGGGCGTGGAAGACCTCAGCACCCCAGCGCACGGCTTCGCGGAACGACGGTGCGCCTACGGGGATGATCATGAACTCTTGCAAGTCCAGGTTGTTGTTGGCGTGAGCGCCGCCGTTGATGACGTTCATCATGGGCACGGGCAGCTGGTTGCCGTTCATGCCGCCAAAGTAGCGGTACAGGGGCAGGCCAGACTCTTCGGCCGCAGCGCGGGCCACGGCCATGGAAACGGCCAGCATGGCGTTGGCACCCAGGCGGCTCTTGTTGTCCGTGCCGTCCAGGTCAATCAGGGTGCGGTCCAAAAAGGCTTGCTCGGAGGCGTCGAGACCCAGCACAGCCTCACTGATTTCGGTGTTGATGTGCTCGACGGCTTTGAGCACGCCTTTGCCCAGGTATCGGCTCTTGTCGCCGTCACGCAGCTCGATGGCTTCGCGGCTGCCGGTCGATGCGCCGGACGGCACAGCGGCGCGGCCCATGACGCCCGACTCCAGCAACACGTCGCATTCGACGGTGGGGTTGCCACGGCTGTCGAGGATTTCACGGCCGACGATATCAACGATTGCACTCATTTTTGAACTCTCTCAATTTAAAAACAAAACGGGTCTTCAAAGCTGGCGTGTCAGACGCCTTCGACGGCCACCATGCGCATGATGGCGGCGCCTTCGCGGGCTTCGCGGGCTTTGAGGTATTCGGGCAGTTCGTAGAAGGCCTTGGCGGCCTCGAACGAGGGGAACTTCAGGACAACGATGCGCTCAGGGGCCCAGTCACCTTCGAGCACTTGCACCTGGCCGCCGCGCACGCAGACTTCGGCACCTGCGGTTTTCATGGCGGCGGTGGACCACTTTTTGTACTCTTCGTACTGGGTGGGGTTGGTGACCTGGACGTGGGCGATGATATAGCCGCTCATGAGAAATCATCCTCTAAAAAGGGGTTCTTTTTGGTGACGGAATCGAGTTGTACCAGCGTCTCCAGCAGGGCTTTCATCTTGCCCAGCGGCACGGCGTTGGGGCCGTCAGACCAGGCCTCTTGAGGTTTGGGATGGGTTTCCATGAAAAGACCCGCCACGCCAGCGGCCACGCCTGCACGGGCGAGCACCGGCACCATCTCGCGCGCGCCGCCGCTGCTGGTGCCCTGGCCGCCAGGCTTTTGCACCGAGTGGGTCACGTCAAACACCACGGGGGCGCCGGTCTTGCGCATTTCGGCAAGACTCGTCATGTCGGCCACCAAGTTGTTGTAGCCAAAGCTCACGCCGCGCTCGCAGGCCAAAAAGTTGTCTTCGGGCAGGCCGACTTCGCGTGCCGCGCTGCGGGCTTTGTCGATGACGTTTTTCATGTCCCAAGGGGCCAAGAACTGCCCCTTCTTGATGTTGACCGGCTTGCCCGACTGGGCCACGGCGCGGATGAAGTCGGTCTGGCGGCACAAAAAGGCGGGGGTTTGCAACACATCGACCACGCTGGCCACGGTCTTGACCTGCGATTCGTCGTGCACGTCGGTCAAGATCGGCACGCCGATCTGGCGGCGCACTTCGTCCAGGATTTTCAGACCCGCGTCGATGCCCACGCCGCGCTGGGTGTTGCCCGAGGATCGGTTGGCTTTGTCGAACGAGCCTTTGTAAATGAGGGGGATACCCAAGGCGGTGCAGGCCTCTTTGAGGCGACCGGCCACTTCGAGGGACATCTCAAGGCCTTCGATGGAGCAGGTGCCCGCGATCAAAAAGAAGGGTTGGTTCAGGCCAACATCAAATCCGCACAGTTTCATGGAGGACCTCAATGGGGGTTTCAGGCAGCGGCTTGGTGCTCAACCGCCGCCTTGACGAAGGCGTTGAACAAGGGGTGACCATCCCAAGGCGTGGACTTGAACTCGGGATGGAACTGTACGCCCACATACCAAGGGTGCACGCTTTGTGGCAACTCGACGATTTCGGTCAACTGCTCGCGCTGCGTCAAGGCCGAGATCACCAGGCCTGCTTTGCGCAGGTCGTCCAGGTAATTGACGTTGGCCTCATAGCGGTGGCGGTGACGTTCGGTGACCACGTCGCCGTAGATCTGGTGGGCCAAAGTACCCTTGGCCACGTCGGAGCTTTGTGCGCCCAGACGCATCGTGCCGCCTAAATCGGAGTTGGCGTCGCGTTTTTGGATGGAGCCGTCGGCGTCTTTCCACTCGTTGATCAGGGCGATCACGGGGAAGGGCGTTTCGGGTTCGAACTCGGTGCTGTTGGCGTCCTTCATGCCGGCCACATGGCGGGCGTATTCGATGGTCGCGACCTGCATTCCCAAGCAAATGCCCAGATAAGGTACTTTGTGGGTGCGGGCGTATTGCGCGGTCTCGATTTTGCCTTCGACACCGCGTTTGCCAAAGCCGCCGGGCACCAGCACGCCGTCGTAGTTGGCCAAGCTGGCCACGGTCTCGGGGGTGATGGTTTCGGAGTCGATGTGCTCGATTTTCACGCGCACATGGTTGCGCATGCCCGCATGTTTGAGGGCTTCGTTGACCGATTTGTAGCTGTCGGTCAGCTCGACGTACTTGCCCACCATGGCAATCGTCACTTCGCCCTTGGGGTTGGCGGTCTCGTACACCAGATCGTCCCAGCGCTTGAGGCTGGCAGGTGGCGTGTTCAGGCGCAGCTTGTCGCAGATCAGGCCGTCCAGGCCTTGCTCGTGCAGCACGCGGGGCACTTTGTAAATCGTGTCCACGTCGGGCATGGAGATCACGCCCCAGCTTTGCACGTTGGTGAACAGAGAGATTTTGTCGCGCTCGTCGTCGGGAATGTAGCGGTCGGCGCGGCACAGTAGGGCGTCGGGCTGGATACCGATTTCGCGCAGTTTTTGCACCGTGTGCTGGGTCGGCTTGGTCTTGAGCTCGCCCGCAGTGGCGATCCAGGGCAGGTAAGTCAGGTGCACAAAGGCGGTGTTGTTGGGACCCAGGCGCAGGCTGAGCTGGCGCACCGCTTCCAAAAATGGCAAGGACTCGATGTCGCCCACGGTGCCGCCGATCTCGACGATGGCCACGTCGACTGCTTCGGGGGTGCCGTAGCCCGCACCGCGCTTGACGAAGTCCTGGATTTCGTTGGTGACGTGGGGGATGACTTGCACGGTCTTGCCCAGATAGTCGCCACGGCGCTCTTTTTCGAGCACGCTTTTGTAAATCTGGCCGGTGGTGAAGTTGTTGGCCTTCTTCATCCGGGTGTTGATGAAGCGCTCGTAGTGGCCCAGGTCCAGGTCGGTTTCTGCGCCGTCGTCGGTCACGAACACCTCGCCGTGCTGGATCGGCGACATGGTGCCGGGGTCCACGTTGAGGTAGGGATCGAGCTTGATGAGGGTGACGGAGAGGCCGCGTGATTCAAGAAGGGCGGCGAGCGAGGCGGAGGCGATTCCCTTGCCCAGGGAAGACACCACACCGCCGGTGACGAAGACGAATTTGGTCATGTCCAAGACGGGAGCTGTGGCTCCCGGTAGGTGGAAATCGTGATTATAGACAGTCGGGTTCGGGGTTTTCCCGGTCTGCAGCCGTTTCTTGTGGGTTTCCTTGACGAGGTGGTGGTCGTTTTCCGCGCCGGGGCCAGGGCTGACCGGTCGGGCTCATAACTCGCTTCGCTCGCCAAATCGCCCGATCCGGCCAGCCCTGGCCCCAGCGCTGCGTTGCTGTCCATTTCTCCGGTCATCGTGTTCAAGCTGATTCGCACTGAATGCGCAGCGGTCTGCTACATTCCCCAGCCATGAGCAAATTGGCTGGAAAACACATCGTTCTGGGCTTGTCGGGCGGCATTGCGGCCTTCAAGTCGGCGGAACTCTGCCGCGCCTTGGTCAAGGCGGGCGTGACGGTGCAGGTCGTCATGACCGAGGCGGCCGAGCAATTCATGACGGCGGTGACCATGCAGGCCCTCTCGGGTCGGCCGGTTTACACCTCGCAGTGGGACCCGCGCGAGGCCAACAACATGGCACACATCAACCTGAGCCGCGAGGCCGATGCGATTGTGGTGGCGCCGGCCAGTGCCGACTTCATGGCCAAACTGCTGCACGGCGGCGCTGACGAACTGCTCAGCCTCATGTGCCTGGCGCGGCCCATTGACCAAGTGCCGCTCATCGTAGCCCCGGCCATGAACCGAGAAATGTGGTCCAACCCGGCCACGCAGCGCAATGTGGCCCAGCTCAAAGCCGATGGCATCCATGTGCTGGATGTGGGGCAGGGCGATCAGGCGTGTGGCGAGACGGGCGACGGGCGCATGCTCGAAGCCGATGAAATCTTGGAAGACCTGGAGGCGTTTTTCACCCCCAAGGTGCTGGCGGGCAAAGCGGTGCTGGTCACGGCAGGCCCCACCTACGAAGCCATCGACCCGGTGCGCGGCATCACCAACTTGTCGAGCGGCAAGATGGGTTTTGCCATTGCGCGCGCGGCCCGCATGGCGGGGGCGAGCGTCACCCTGGTCGCGGGGCCCGTGCATTTGCCCACACCGCGAGGCGTGCAGCGCTTCGATGTGCGTTCGGCCCGTCAGATGCTCAATGCTGCGGTGCTGCATGCAGATGCGGCTGACGTGTTCATTGCCACCGCCGCCGTGGCCGATTGGCGGCCAGCCCATTCGGCCGATCAAAAAATCAAGAAAGACGGCTCAGGCCACACGCCCGAGCTGAGTTTTGTCGAAAATCCGGACATCCTGGCCACCATCGCACAATCTCCGCGTGGCGCATCGGGCGGCTTGTTCTGTGTGGGTTTTGCGGCTGAAAGCCATGACCTGCTGGCGCACGCCACGGTCAAGCGCCTTCGCAAGGGTGTGCCGCTGTTGGTGGGCAATATTGGTCCGGCCACTTTCGGCCAGGACGACAATGCCTTGCTCTTGGTGGATGCATCGGGTGCACGCGAGCTGCCCCATGCCAGCAAGCAGGCCTTGGCGGTGCAGCTGATCGATGACATCGCAGCCCGTTTAACCCGATAAGTCAAGTCTGGGTTCAGCGTTCAGTGCTGAGAGAAAAGCCTGAAAACAACCGTCAACCCCTAACTCCTAACGCTCAAGCCCACATGAACATCGACCTCAAAATCATCGACGCCCGCATGGCCGATCAGCTGCCTGCCTATGCCACATCTGGCAGCGCAGGCCTGGATTTGCGCGCCTGCCTGAATGAGCCTTTGACCCTGCTGCCCAACGCCTGGCAATTGGTGCCTACGGGCATTGCGGTCCACCTGAAAGATCCGGGCTATGCCGCCATGCTGTTGCCGCGATCTGGTTTGGGCCACAAACATGGCATCGTGCTGGGCAATTTGGTGGGTTTGATTGACAGCGACTACCAAGGACAGTTGATGGTCAGCGCCTGGAACCGCAGCGACGTGGCCTTCACCATCGAGCCGATGGAGCGCATCGCGCAGATGGTCATCGTGCCTGTTGTGCAAGCCGCATTCAATGTCGTGGCGGATTTTGATGCACCCAGCGAGCGCGGCGAGGGCGGTTACGGCTCGACTGGCAAAAAATAAGCGCCCCGCAGGGCGCTGTTAAGGGCGCTGTTCAAGGGGCTCAGTGCAGTGTGGGCATGGTCAGGCTGCCCTCGTCGCCGACTTCGATTTTGAAAAAGCCCGTGCCGCAACTGCCGCTGCCCACTTCGGCTTCGGTCGCCTCGCGCACCGATTCCACCTTCAGGTGCAGGCGCAGCGCAATGCCCGACAGCGGGTGATTGCCGTCCAGCACCACATGCTCGGGGTAGATTTCGGTCACGGTGTAGAGCACATTGCGCGGGGCGTCGGGGTGGCAGCCCTCGGGTAAGGCGGTGCCTTCGATCGTGAGGCCGGGCTCCAGTCCTTCGGGAAAGAGGGCCAGCGGTTCCAGAAACAGCAGCTCTTCATTGAAGTCGCCAAAGGCGTCTTCGGGCTCCAGATGCAGGTCGACCTTGGCGCCTTTTTCGTGGCCTTGCAGGGCTACCTCGATCTTGGGCAGCAGGTCCTGGCCGCCAATGAAAAATTCCACGGGCTCGTCCAGGGTGTCCAGAACTTCGCCCAGCGTGTCTTTGAGTGTCCAGGTCAGTGCGACCACAGAAGGTGTCTTGATTTCCATAGGACAATTGTCGCAGTTTGGCGGCCTGTTTTTGGCCGCCTTGTTTTTGAGCGCAGGTCTTTCGGCCTGAGCAACCGGATCACCCCATGAACACAGAACAACCCCTGGCCCTGCTCGGCGGCCTGACGCCCAGCCAATTCATGAAGCGCCATTGGCAAAAAAAGCCCTTGCTGGTGCGCAACGCCATCCCGGGTTTTGTGCCCTGTGTGGGCCGCGCCGACTTGGTGGCGCTGGCGGGCGAGGAGGGGGTGGAGTCGCGTTTGATCGTGGATTCACCCAAGGGCTGGAAGATGAAGCACGGCCCGTTCACCAAGCGGAGTCTGCCACCCTTCAGCCAGAAAAAATGGACTTTTCTGGTGCAAGGCGTCGATTTGCACCACGATGGCGTGCACGCCCTGATGCAGCAGTTCCGCTTTGTGCCCGATGCCCGGCTGGACGATGTGATGATCAGCTACGCCACCGATGGCGGCGGCGTGGGGCCACACTTTGACAGCTACGACGTGTTTTTGTTGCAAGCCCATGGTCAGCGCCGCTGGCGCATTGGCCGCAACAAAGACCTGAGCCTGCAGCCGGGCGTGCCGCTCAAGATTTTGCAAAACTTTGAAGCAGAACAAGAGTTCGTGCTCAACCCTGGTGACATGCTGTACTTGCCTCCCAAATACGCCCATGACGGCGTGGCCGAGGGCGAGTGCATGACCTGGTCGATGGGCTTTCGGGCTCCGCAAGAGGGCGAGTTGGCCCGTGAGTTGTTGCTGGGCTTGGCCGATGAGGCTTTTGACGGTGTGGGCGACGCGCTTTACCGCGATCCGAAACAAGCGGCGGTGGCTTCACCTGCCGCCATTCCGCCGGCTTTGGCTGGCTTCGCACGTCAAGTGGTAGATAAAGCACTGAAAAACCCTCATTTGCTCGACAGTTTGCTGGGGGAGTACTTGACCGAACCCAAAGCCCACGTCTGGTTCGATGGCGCACAGGCCGAGGTTGATTTGTCAGCGGGCGTACAACTCGACCGGCGCACCAAAATGATGTACGACGACAAACACGTGTTCATCAATGGTGAGAGCTTCAAGGTCGGCGGACGCGATGCTCTTGTTTTGCGTCAATTGGCCGACGATCGGGCCATAACGGCACAAAAATTCAAAATTTTGAGCGCAGATGCCAAGGATGCCTTGCTCGATTGGTCATGTGCCGGCTGGTTGAGGGGTCTTTGAGTGGGTTTCTCAAACTGTTTTCGCACCAAATAAATGCAAGCTAGCGGTAAGCCTGCATTTGATCGACTAGGGAAAACGCTATAATCCGAGGCTGAGCACAAAAGAGCTCGAGTGCTTTTGGCTCAGTTTCAACGGCGTTAATAACCGTTGAAACAATTTCCGGAAATTGTTTTCACATTCACACCTTAGGAAAATCAAAATGAACAAGTCCCTCGTTCTGGCCGTCATCATCGCTGCAGCTGCTCTGTCCGCTTGCGGCAAAAAAGAAGCTGCAGCGCCTGCTCCTGCACCCGCTCCAGCTGCAGCTCCAGCTGCTGACGCTTCGGCTCCTGCTGCAGCTCCAGCTGCTGACGCTTCGGCTCCTGCTGCTGACGCTTCTGCCTCCAAGTGATCGCATGCATCCGGTGCAAACCGGATGGCGCACAAAAAACCCCGCTTTGCGGGGTTTTTTTCGTCTGGTAATCAACGAGTTCAGCGCAATTCGGCGGCAATCAACTTCAAAATCCGCTCGGCATCCTGGGCCGACGGTTCAGGTTGACCACTGGCGGTCAGCACGCGCAAGCTGCTTTGGTTTTCGCCAGAGGCAACAAGGCTGATCTGGTATTTGGTGAGCGTCGAAGGGGTGTCTTTCTTGCTGCCAAACAGACGCCCAAGGAATCCCTTGGGTTCTGAGCTGGTGCCAGCGGCCACATAGCGCACAAAGTAAACGCCAGCGGAGCGGTCGCGGTCTTCCACCGTGAAACCGCTGCGGTCCAAGGCAACGCCGGTGCGGCGCCATGCGCGGTCCAGGTTGTCCTGCAGCACGATCACGGGCTGACCATTGATGCTGCTGACTTGGCTGCCCGTATCTGCCGCGCTGGCGGTGACCGTGGCGGTTTTGGCCGCTTCGGGTGAGCTGCCGAGCTTGACCATCAGGCGGCGCAGGAATTCGATTTCCAACTCGGGGTCGCTGGGGCGAGGTTGCCAAATGGTGCGGTCTTTTTGGACATCGGCATAGTTTTCTACCATGCCCCGGTGGGTGATATAGATTTCGACGCCCCCTTGCGCATTGCGCTCTACACGGGTTCTGAATTTGTCGCGCTCAGCGGTGGAGTAAAAGGAATCCAGCACTTTGCCCAAGGTTCTGCGGACGAAGTCCTGGGGCAGTTTGGCCCGGTTTTCTGCCCATTCGGTTTCCATGATGCCGACATCGGGGGCATCGGTGACCAGCACAAAGCCATTGCTGGTCCAGAACTCACGCAGCGGCTCCCAGACTTTGTCGGCGGGCAAGCTGGCCACCAGCCAACGCTGGTTGCCTTGGCGCTCAATCCTGACAGGACCCAGTGCATTGGCTGCAGTGCCCGCATCGACCACTCGGCTGCCTGCATTTTGAAAGCCTGAGGCGGTGGCTGAAGTGCTTTCGATGGCGTAACGCGACTCCTTGCGCAACTGCGTCAGGTCCGGGGGCACCTCCAGTGTGGGCGCTTTGGCCGCGCTTTTGTAGTCGATCTTGTCTTCTTGCAGCACTGAGCAGGCGCTGAGCAAGCTGGCCAAGGCGAGCACGGTGGCTGTGCGCTTGAAAGGGGCAGAGGACATGGCGTTGAAAAACAGAGGGTTCACAAATTTCCTTGGGGAGTCCATCAAATCAGGCCGCTGGCCTTCAGGGCTGCTTCGACCACGGGTTGCTGCGACTGGGACAGTTCGGTCATGGGCAAGCGAAGCGTGGGGCCGCACAGGCCCATGCGCTGCATGGCCCATTTGACGGGGATGGGGTTGGCTTCGACAAACAGGTTTTTGTGCACGGGCAGCAATTTGAACTGGATGCGCATGGCTTCTTGGACGTCGCCTCGCAGGGCGGCCATGCACAGCTCGTGCATATGGCGGGGTGCCACGTTGGCGGTCACACTGATGTTGCCGGCGCCGCCGCACAACATCAGGGCCACGGCGGTGGCGTCATCGCCAGAGAAGACGGCAAATTCTGGGGGCACCTCACGGATGAGCCATTGCGCGCGCTCGATGTTGCTGGTGGCTTCCTTGATGCCGATGATGCCCGGCACCTGGGCCAGGCGCAGCACGGTCTCGTGCTGCAAATCAGCTACGGTACGGCCTGGCACGTTGTACAAAATCACGGGAAGGCCAGGTACCGCCTCGGCAATGGCTTTGAAGTGCTGGTAAAGCCCTTCTTGGGTGGGCTTGTTGTAGTACGGCACCACCTGCAGCTGGGCGTCAGCGCCGACTTTTTGTGCAAATTTGGCCAGATTGATCGCTTCGGCGGTGGAGTTGGCGCCACAGCCGGCAATGATGGGGATGCGTTTGGCCGCTTGTTCGACCGAGACACGGATGATTTCGCAGTGCTCGTCCACGGTCACTGTGGGGGATTCTCCCGAAGTGCCCACCACCACGATGGCATCGGTGCCTTCGGCCACATGCCAGTCGATCAGTTTTCGCAAAGTCGGGTAATCCACTTTGCCGTCTGCGAGCATGGGGGTGATCAAGGCAGGGATGCTGCCACGGATGGGGCGAAATTCGGTGGTCATGTCAGGGGTTTCTGAGCAGGAAAAAGAACCATTCTAACGAGTGCAAGTCAAGGCGCGTTTGGCATGCCTTTCACGGGGGCCAAGCCATCCAAACGCACCAGGCCGACGAGATTTCAGGCGGCTTGCAAGGGCCAGCGTTCGATGGCCCCGGATGAACCGGCGCGCACGGCTGCGATGCGCTGCACAAAACGCTCGGGCGAGGCCTCAAAACCGTCCTCATAAGCCACGGTGCGCAAGCCTTCGGTGGCTTGGAGCAGCTCGCCCGGTTGCAGCAAAAAGTCGGGCCGCGAGGGTTTGCCCACGCTTTCATTGCCTGCGGCAAAGGTTTCGTAGATCAACACGCCGCCCGGGGCCACGCTGGCCACCAGGGTGGGCAGCAAGGGCCGCCAGAGGTAATTCGTGACCACCACGCAAGCGAATGTTTGACCGACAAAGGGCCAAGGGCCGTTTTCGATGTCGGCGCAAATGACCGGACCACTGGCTTGGGCCACGGCCACGGCTTCGGGGTTGTGGTCCACGCCAGTAACGCGGTGCCCCAGCGCGGCCAGATAACGCAGGTGGCGGCCTGCGCCGCAGGCCACATCGAGCACGGTGCTGCCCGGGGCGATCAGGTGCACCCAGCGTTGCAGCCAGACAGAGGGGTTTTCGGTGCCGTGCATGTTCATTCAGGGGATAAAGTTAAAAACACGACCACAGCTGGTCAGCCAGCATGACCACCACATCGGGTTGGGCATACAGCCCGAAGGTGATGGCCAGCAGCAAGGCGGCCAGCAGCCAAAGGGTGCTTCGGGTGTTCATGCGGTTTGGGGCGATGGACGCACGATGGGGCTCTCACGCACCGGCAGGTTCACCAGCGCAGCCAACACGCCCAGCGCTATGGCCAGGTACCAGACGATGTCGTAGCTGCCGGTTTTGTCGTACAAATAGCCGCCCAGCCACACGCCCATGAAGGAGCCGATCTGGTGGCCGAAAAAGATGAAACCGCTGAGCATGGACAAATGTGCCACCCCAAAAATATGCGCCACCGCCGCGTTGGTGGGCGGCACGGTGGACAGCCACAGCAAACCCATCACGGCCGAGAAGATGTAAACGCTGGTGGGCGACAGCGGCACCAGCAAGAACAGCGTGATCGCCACCGAGCGCGAGATGTAAATGGTGGCCAGGATGTGTTTTTTGGGGATGTGTGGGCCCATGGTGCCCGCAATGTAGGTGCCCACCACGTTGAACAGACCAATCAGGGCCAGCGCATAACTGGCCACTTGGGGTGCCATGCCGTGGTCTTTCAGGTAGCTGGGCATGTGCACGCCGATGAACACCACCTGGAAGCCACACACAAAATAGCCCGCCATCAGCAGCTGAAAGCTCGGGTATTTGAAGGCTTCTTGCAGCGACTGGAGGATGGTCTGTTCGCGTTTGACCTGGCCCGGTGCGTGTAAAGCCGGCTCGCGCAGCCCCCAAGCCAGCGGAATGATGAGCACGGTGGCGGCGGCCAAAATCATCAGGGCGTTTTGCCAACCCGCTTGGCTGATCAGCATGCCTTCTACCGGCACCATCAAAAACTGCCCGAAGCTGCCGGCCGCTGCCGCAATGCCCATGGCCCATGATCGGCGCTCGGCCGGCACGTTGCGCCCGATCACGCCATAAATCACGGCGTAGGTGGTGCCCGCCTGCGCGGTGCCGATGATGACGCCCGTGAACAGCGCAAACATCCAGGGCGTTTGGGCCTGGGCCATGCCCACCAGCCCCAATCCGTAGAGAAAGGCGCCGGCCGTGATGACGCGGAACGCGCCAAATTTGTCGGCGAGCATGCCCGCAAAAATGCCCATGAAGCCCCAAGCCAGGTTCTGGATCGCCATGGCAAAGGCGAACTCTTCTCGGCCCCAACCTTGGGCTTGGGTGATGGGCTGCAGCCACAGGCCAAAGCCGTGGCGTATGCCCATGGAGAGGGTGACGATGGCCGCGCCGCAAATCAGCACCTGGTTCAGGGATAGGGGTTTGTGTTGCATCCCCTGACTTTAACCAATCTCCTTGGCATTCCCGGCGAGAAGTTAAAACCACTGTCTTTGCATCCAGTAAACCCGATCAAATCCCACTACAATCCGCCACCATGGCCACCCAATCAACTGTCAAAACCTCCAACGCCTCGAGCGAATATTCCGAAGGCTCGATCCGCGTCCTCAAGGGCTTAGAGCCCGTCAAGCAACGCCCGGGCATGTACACCCGCACCGACAATCCCCTGCACATCATCCAGGAAGTGCTGGACAACGCTGCCGACGAGGCGTTGGCGGGTTACGGCAAAAAAATCAAAGTTGTCCTGCACGCTGACGGATCTGTCAGCATCGAAGACGATGGCCGAGGCATCCCCTTTGGCCTGCACCCTGAAGAAAACGCCCCGGTGATCGAGCTGGTGTTCACCCGGCTACACGCGGGCGGCAAGTTCGACAAGGGCAAGGGCGGGGCGTATAGCTTCTCGGGCGGCCTGCACGGTGTGGGCGTGAGCGTGACCAACGCACTGTCCAAGCGGCTCGAAGCCACCAGCTACCGCGAAGGCCAAGTGGCCACCTTGGTGTTTTCAGGTGGCGACGTGACCGAGCCGCTGGTCAAACGCGCCACAGGCGAGGGTGACCGCAAGCAAGGCACCACGGTGCGCGCCTGGCCCGACGCCAAATATTTCGAATCCAGCGCTTTGCCGATGAACGAGCTGACGCACCTGCTGCGCAGCAAAGCCGTGCTCATGCCGGGCGTGACGGTGACCTTGGTGAACGAGAAAACCAAGGAAACCCAGCAGTGGCAATACAAGGCGGGCTTGCGTGACTACCTCACGCAAACGCTGAACGGCGACCCGGTGATCCCTTTGTTTGAAGGCGAAGGCTTTGCCGACGGCAACAGCGAGAGCTTTGCAGAAGGCGAGGGCGCAAGCTGGGCTGTGGCCTTCACCGAAGACGGTGCGCCGGTGCGCGAAAGTTATGTGAACTTGATTCCCACCAGCGCAGGCGGCACGCACGACAGCGGTTTGCGCGACGGCTTGTTCACCGCCGTCAAAAGTTTCATCGAGCTGCATGGTTTGCTGCCCAAGGGCGTCAAGCTGATGCCCGAAGACGTTTTTGCCCGCGCCAGCTATGTGCTGAGCGCCAAAGTGCTCGACCCGCAGTTTCAGGGCCAGATCAAGGAGCGGCTGAACTCGCGCGACGCCGTGCGGCTGGTGTCCAGTTTTGTGCGCCCGGCCTTGGAGTTGTGGCTCAACGAGCATGTGGACTACGGCAAAAAACTGGCCGAGTTGGCGATCAAGGCCGCGCAAACCCGTCAGAAAGCCGGCCAGAAGGTCGAAAAGCGCAAGAGTTCGGGCGTGGCCGTGTTGCCCGGCAAGCTGACCGACTGCGAGAGCAAAGACATCTTGCACAACGAGGTGTTTTTGGTCGAGGGCGACTCGGCCGGAGGCAGCGCCAAAATGGGCCGCAACAAAGAGAGCCAGGCCATCTTGCCTCTGCGCGGCAAGGTGCTCAACACCTGGGAAGTCGACCGCGACCGCTTGTTTGCCAACAACGAAATCCACGACATCTCGGTGGCCATCGGGGTGGACCCGCACGGGCCCAACGACAACCCCGACATGAGCAACCTGCGCTACGGCAAGGTCTGTATCTTGAGCGACGCGGACGTGGACGGCTCGCACATCCAGGTGCTGTTGCTGACTTTGTTCTTCCGCCATTTCCCCAAGCTGATCGAAGCGGGGCATTTGTATGTGGCCAGGCCTCCGCTGTTCCGCGTCGATGCGCCTGCACGCGGTAAAAAGCCTGCCTCCAAAGCCTACGCGCTCGACGAGGGCGAGCTCACCGCCATCATCGACAAGCTGCGCAAAGACGGCGTGAAAGAAGGCGGCTGGAGCATCAGCCGCTTCAAGGGTCTGGGCGAGATGAGCGCCGAACAGCTGTGGGACACCACGCTCAACCCCGACACGCGCCGCCTGCTGCCCATCGAGCTGGGCCCGCTGGACAACGCGGGCACCGAAAACCTCATGACCCAGCTCATGGGCAAAGGCGAAGCCGCCGCCCGCCGCGAGCTGATGGAGCTGCACGGCGACAGCATCGAAATCGACGTTTGACGAATTCCCCGTAGGAGCCCACACCGCGGGCGAAATGTCTGAGCAAATCCAACGCCCGCAGGCAGGCTCCTACCCTGAAAGAACCTGATGACCATTGACCTGTTAACCCCCGAACCCACCGCCGCCCCCGAAGGCGACCATCTGGGTGCCTACGCCCAGCGGGCCTATCTGGAATACGCGCTGTCCGTTGTCAAAGGCCGCGCCTTGCCCGATGTGTGCGACGGCCAAAAGCCGGTGCAGCGCCGCATTTTGTATTCGATGGACCGCATGGGTTTGTCTTACAGCGGCCCCAACAACAACACCGCCGCCAAGCCGGTTAAAAGCGCCCGTGTGGTGGGCGATGTGCTGGGCCGTTACCACCCGCACGGTGACACCGCTGCGTACGACGCTCTGGTGCGCATGGCGCAAGACTTTTCGCAGCGCTACCCGCTGATCGACGGCCAAGGCAACTTTGGCTCGCGCGACGGCGACGGCGCGGCCGCTATGCGTTACACCGAGGCACGCTTGTCGCGCATCACCAGCTTGCTGCTGGATGAGATCGACATGGGCACGGTGGACTTCATCCCCAACTACGACGGCTCGACCGAAGAGCCGCGCCAGCTGCCTGCGCGCTTGCCCTTCAGCTTACTCAACGGTGCCAGCGGCATCGCTGTGGGTCTGGCCACCGAGATCCCCAGCCACAATCTGCGCGAAGTGGCCGACGCCTGCGTGGCCTTGATCCGCAACGACAAGCTGAGCGACAGCGAGCTGATGGCCATCATTCCCGGCCCCGACTACCCCGGTGGCGGCCAGATCATCAGCCCGGCCAGCGACATTGCCGACGCCTACCGCACCGGGCGCGGCAGCCTCAAAGTGCGTGCCCGCTGGAAGATCGAAGACCTGGCCCGTGGCCAATGGCAACTGGTGGTGACCGAGTTGCCGCAAGGCGTCAGCTCGCAGCGCGTGCTCGAAGAGATCGAAGAACTCACCAACCCCAAGGTCAAAGCCGGTAAAAAAGCGCTCAGCGCTGACCAGGTGCTGCTCAAAGCCAGCATGCTGGCTGTGCTCGATGTGGTGCGTGACGAATCGAGCAAAGACGCTGCCGTGCGCTTGGTGTTCGAGCCCAAAACCAGCCGCATTGAACAGCAAGAACTCATCACAGCCTTGCTGGCCCACACCAGCCTGGAAACATCTGCGCCCATCAACATGACTTCGGTGGGCATCGACGGCAAACCGATTCAAAAATCACTGCGCCAGATGCTGGTGGAGTGGATCAGCTTCCGCCAGACCACCATCACCCGCCGCAGCCAGCACCGCCTGAACAAGGTGTTGGACCGCATCCATATTCTGGAAGGCCGCCAGCTGGTGTTGCTGAACATCGATGAGGTGATCCGCATCATCCGCCAGAGCGACGAGCCCAAGCCTGCGCTGATCGAAGCCTTCAAGTTGAGTGACCGCCAGGCCGAAGACATCCTGGAGATCCGCCTGCGCCAACTGGCCAGGCTCGAAGCCATCAAGATCGAACAAGAGCTCAGCGAGCTGCGCGAAGAGCAGGGCAAGCTCGAAGAGATTTTGGGCAGCCCTGCAGCGCTGCGCCGCCTGATGATCAAGGAGATCGAACAGGATGCCAAGACCTTTGCCGATCCACGCCGCACGCTGATCCAGGAAGAGAAAAAAGCCGTGGCCGAGGTCAAGGTGGTGGATGAGCCCGTGACGGTGGTCGTCTCGGAAAAAGGCTGGGTGCGTGCCCGCACGGGCCACGGCCACGACGCCACGAGTTTTGCCTTCAAGGCGGGCGACGGTCTGTACGGCACCTTCGAATGCCGCACGGTGGACACGCTGCTGATTTTTGGCAGCAACGGCCGCATCTACAGTGTGCCTGTGGCCACACTGCCCGGCGCACGCGGCGACGGCCAGCCCGTGACCACGCTGATCGAGCTGGAACCCACCACGCAAATTGCCCACTACTTTGCAGGCCCCGCCCACGCCACGCTGCTGCTCAGCGGCTCGGGTGGCTACGGCTTCATGGCCTCGGTCGAGAACATGATTTCGCGCAACAAAGCGGGCAAGGCCTTCATCAGCCTGGGCGAGGGTGAAACCATCTGTGCCCCCAGCCATGCGAGCGGCAGCAGTGCCACCGTGCCTGCCGACAAACAGCCCATGCCCGCCGCCACCAGCGTCTGCTGCGCGAGCACCGGCGGTCGGGTGCTGACCTTTGAGATCAGCGAACTCAAGACCATGGAAAAAGGTGGCCGGGGCCTGATGCTGATTGACCTGGAAGCCAAAGACAGCCTGGCCGGAGCTGCGGCTTACACCCGCAGTGTCAAGATCGAAGGCATCGGCCGAGGCGGCAAAGAGCGCGAAGAAACGCTTGAAATCCGCAGCCTGAACAACGCCAAAACCGCTCGCGCCAAAAAAGGCAAAGTGGCCGATCTGGGCTTCAAGCCGAACCGGGTGACGCGGGTGGAGTGATCCGGGGGAAGTGATGCTTTTTTAAGCACGCCTCGCCAACCCTTGCGGGGTGGGGCTTTGGCGGCTTGTTCAAGCACTTGTCCACAGCTTTGGGCACGGGGTTTGGGGACAATTGAATCTTTCACAACAGTTGACGGCTTGGTTCATTGAATGAATACTTTGTAAATATCTTTTACAGGGGGTATTCATGCGCTTCAGATTTCAAGGGATTCTGTTCAGTTGCATCGTTGCCTTGATCACTGGCTGCAACAGCACAGCACCCAAGGTGGTGGAAAACGCAGCCCCCGGGGCCTTGGCTTGCAGTGTGGGCGATCAGGCGGCGGGGCGTGTCATTCAGGTGGAAGTGTGGCGGGGGCGTGAAGACAGCCTGTTGGCTTATGGGGTGGGCCATGTTTGCCAACGCCTTGAGGACGTCAGTCGACAGTTGTTGACTCAAGGGGTTAATTTGCGTTTCGAGGTGCTGGGCTCGGTGCAAATCCACACGGGCTTGGGTCGGGCCAACAACCACTTGATGCAATCCATTCAGGCCGCGGAAGGGCAACTCAAGTTGGTGATCGTGGATGCGATCGCGCAGTGTGGGGATGCGGCGGGTTACATCCTGGGGTGTACCCCTCAATTGGGTCGTCCTGTTTTATATGTCAAAAGACACGACTCCTTCAACGACCGTGCACCCGAATGGGTGATTTGGGCGCATGAGATGGGGCACGCCGCCGCTTTGTACCACCCCGATGCGCCTGGTTTGGCCACGGTGCCTGAGCGGATCATGACCTACATGCCCATGCCGCAATCGTCGGTACTGGCCACCTACGAGTCGGCCAATTTTGCGCAATTGGGCTCCATCGTCAACATGCCAAGAATGCACGCGGCAACGGGCATGCTGCCTTTCTCGGCGGCACGCATCAACGCAGAGCAGTTGTTGCCTTTGGTCCAAGATGCGGGGCCTCATGGTGTTTCCTTGGGCCAGTTGGCGCATCTGGACGATGCGGCCTTATTGAGTCTGGTCCCACTGCTGGAGCCAGAACCCACAGCTGTCAATGCCGCGGCAACAAGACCGAGCCTGCCGGTTCAGACCAATGCGTTGGTCTTGCTGGGGGAGCTTGGTCAGGGTGAGGCACAAGCGTATGTTCGGCAATACCTTCGCCGCCAGATCGGTCCTGACACATTGAACATTCGGCTTTATGGCTTGCAAGCCCTGGGCCGTGGCCAGCAAAGGCATTCCACTGAAGAAAGCTTGACGTTTTTGGCGCAGGCCATTGAGGAGAGTTTTTGGTGTGCCGGCGCTCAACAGTCGGCCCAAGATTGCACTGCCTTGGCCGAAGCTGCACGGGACGCCCTGCGCGATGCGCAGTCCAAGCCTTAGCCCAGATCAGGTGATCGGGCAGTGGCCTGTATGGCCGGGTAGTGATCGCCTCAGTGGGCGGAGCCCATCAGGTAGTCCAACTTGCCCACCTCCACGCCGTTGTGGCGAAGGATGTTGTAGGCCGTGGTGATGTGGAAGTACAGGTTGGGCAGAATCCAGTGGCACAGGTAATCCTCACCTTTGAGGGTGCGGGTTTTGCCCGGGCCTGCGGGGAAGGTGATTTCCTTGTCCTCGGTGCCGTCCAAGGCCGCTGCAGGCACGGTGGCGATGAAGGCCAGGGTTTTCTGGATGCGTTCTTGCAACTGGGCCAGCGTGGTTTCGGTGTCCTCGAACTTGGGCGCTTCGACGCCGGACAGCCGCGCCAAGCCGTTTTTAGCGGCGTCGCACGCAATCAGCACCTGACGGGTCAAGGGGAACATGTCAGGCGCCAGGCGGTAGGTGGTGAGCGCCGTGGGGTCGATCTTTTTGGCTTCGACGAACTGATCGGCTTTGCTCAGGATGTGGCTCAGGTTGGTGAGCATGCGGGTGCACACGGGCAGGCTGGCACGGGACATGGAAAGGGTCATCAAAGTCTCCTGGGGGGTGAAAGGTCAAGGGTTGGAAATTCAGGGGTTGGCCATAGGCAAAGCCTGGAAGGCCTCGCCAGTGGCATAAAAGTGACCGCCTGCCACATGGTGCAAGCTGCGCAGTTCGGGGGCTGCGTCTTCAAAGTGCCAGCGGCCTTGGCTGAACACGCGTTCATCGGCCCACGCGCCAACGACCTCGGCCAGGATCAAATCGTGCGGCCCGGCCACATGGGCTGTCGCGGGCAGCACACGGCACTCCAGCTGTGCGGTGCATCCATCGACCAGCGGTACACCGGTGAGTGGCGCGGGCTGAGTGCTGATCTGGCAACGGGCCAGCTTGTCGGTGTGTTCCTTGCCACTCAACCCCCCAGCGGCCATGACCTGGTCTTTCATGGCCACACAGGGCACGTTGAGGCTGAGCACGCCTGAGGCGTCGATCAGCTCCCGTGTGAGGGTGGATTTGTCGATGACCACCGCGATCTTGGGCGTGTCAAAGTCCAAGGGCATGGCCCAAGCTGCCGCCATGACATTGGCGCGGCCCGCATGATGGCTGCCCACCAGCACCGTGGGGCCGTGGTTGAGCAAACGGTAAGCGTGTTTCAGTTCAACAGTGTGCATGCAGTGTTCAACGGGGTTCGGGTGAGAGCACTGAGCGCTCTTTTTGGTATTGATCGTAGGACGGCAGCGGGGTTCCTGGGGCGGTGCCGCTGCCCACGGCCTTGGCCCTTTCCTGGGCACGGATTTCTTCGTACACGCCTTGCGTTGAAATCAGGCCGCAACCCGACAGGCTCCCCAGCAGGGTCAGCGCGATGAGGGCCTTGTTCATGGTTTTCGTTTATTGAACTTCTGCCAATACTGAAACTCGTCCGCACGAACTTCGTATTCCAGATCTTCCACGCGCATGAGCATGCGCTCTTTGGCATCGCTCACGGCGCGGTTGTAGATGCTGGGGCCGATTTCTTCCAGGACAAAACCAAGCAGGGCACCGGCAGAAATGTTGCCGATCTTTTGCTCGAAGTTGGCCTCAAAGTAGCGCTCGATGCTGGCAATCGCCTGAGCGCGGTCTTCTTTGCTCAGCTCAATGGGCATGGCCGTGGATCAGCCGATTTCGGCGATCAGTTCGATCTCGACGCAAGCGCCCATGGGAATCTGCGCCACGCCAAAGGCGCTGCGGGCATGCGCGCCGACCTGGGGACCAAACACCTGGCCCAGCAGTTCGCTGCAGCCGTTGGTGACCAGGTGCTGCTCGGTGAAGTCGCCTGTGGAGTTGACCAGGCTCATCACTTTGACAATGCGCTTGACCTTGTTCAGGTCGCCCACAGCGGCGTGCAGGGTGCCCATCAGGTCAATCGCCACGGCGCGGGCGGCTTGTTGGCCTTCGGCGGTGCTGATGTTTTTGCCATGTTGGCCGGCCCAGACTTTGCCGTCTTTTTTGGCAATGTGGCCGGACAGGAAAACCAGGTTGCCGGTCTGCACAAAGGGCACATAGGCCGCAGCAGGCACGGCCACGGGGGGCAGTTCGATGTTCAGGGCTTTCAGGGTGTCGTAAACGCTCATGGTGGTGTTCTCGGTCGCGGGTTGAAGAGGGACTCCCGCCTGTGCAGGAGTGGCAAAAGGGAGATTGTCGCTGAAGGGGCGGGTGGATGGCTGCCGATTTCACACGCCCAGATCACTGGTCCAGATCAAACGTCAAGATCAAATGTCCAGAGGCGCCACCGTCACGGCGACCTCGAGGGTGTGCGCGCCGCCGCCTTGCAGCACGCCGCGCAGGGGCGAGACATCGGCAAAATCGCGTCCCACGGCCAGGCGCACGTAGTCTTCGCCCGGGCTGGCCAGGCCGCAGCGGTCATTCGTCGGGTCCAGGTCCAGCCAGCCTTGGCTGGCGTGGCTGGCCAGCTCGGGCACATAAACCGAGGCCCAGGCGTGCGAGGCGTCGCTGCCCACCAGGCGGGGCTGACCCGGCGGCGGCTGGGTGAGCAGGTAGCCGCTCACGTAGCGGGCGGGCAAGCCCAGCGAGCGCAGGCAGGCCACCAGGATGTGGGCAAAGTCCTGGCAAACCCCACGTTTGTTTTGCAGCGCCTCAAGAGCGGGGGTGTTGATGTCGGTGCTGGCCGTTTCGTAATGGAAATCGCGGTGCATGCGGGCCGTGAGGGCCTGGGCCGCTTGCATGAGCGAGCGCCCGGGCGTGAAACTGCTTTGTGCATAGCCCGCAAAGGCGGTGTGCACCGGCGCATGGTGCGAGCCAAAGACCATGCCTGCATGCACATCACCCGCCTGGCCACCCCGGTAGCGGAAGTGCTCGCGCACGGCTTCCCAGCTTTGCTGGGCACTGGCAGGTGCGATGGGTGCGATGGGGGCGATGGCGCGGGTTTCGACCTCGGTGTAGGTCCGCACGCTCAGGCCTTCGTGCGGGTGCGTCAGCGCCCAATAAGCGCGGTGGTTCAAAAAAGCGTCGATGCTGTGCTGCACCGAAGCCTCGGGCGAGATCTGCATCGTGTGGCGCAGGACGTTTTGGCAAGGCGTGTCGGCCGCTTGCAGGTGGGCCACATGTTGCGCGGTTTGCACCGAGGGGCTGTAGTGGTAGCGGGTGTCGTGTGTGATGGCCAGGCGCATGGGGTGTCTTGTGCTCTGAACTTCAAGCGCCCACGCTGTAGCGGGCTTCGCCGCTGTGCGTGAAAAACAGGCTGCACAGCTGGTCCGAGACCTCGCGTGCGGCGCTTTGGCACTGGCCGAGTGTGGCCTGCAGGGGCCATGTTTGGCCCATGGCTGGGGTCGTGGCGCCGGGGCTGGTTTTTGAGCCCGCGCCCCGTGAAGTGTCGTCTTGTGAATTGTCCAAGGGCCACAGCGCCTCGGGCCGCAGCTCGATCAGCGCGGGCAGGCGCTCGGCCAAAGGCAAGCTTGCCCCATCGGCCAGATGGCCCATGCGCTTCAAGCGTGAGCGCAGCGTGTGCGCCACCCAGCCCAGCGAGCGGGGGTTGTCCGGGTCGGTCACCAGCAGGTCCACCAGGGCATGGGGCGTACGGCTTTGCTGGTACTGGGCGTGGAAGCTGATGGTGCTGTCAAACAGGTCGAGCACTGCGTCAAACCCGGCTTGTTCTTCGATCAGGCCCAGCTGCACGGCTTCGCTCAAGGCGTGCGACAAAAATTCCAGCCGCTCGATGTGGCGGCCCATGGAGAGCAAGCGCCAGCCGTCGTCGCGGCTCATGCGGTCGGTTTGTGCGCCGGTGAGCGCGGCCAGCATCTGGCTCGTGTCGGCCAAAAGCCGCTGCACCGCCACGGTGTCGGGCAAGGCGTCTGGGGTGGATTGGGCCAAGCCGGGCCTTTTGGCCTGCTGGAAAAAGCGCGATTCGGCTTGTTCCAGCAATCGCCAGTGTTCGGGCGAGAGGCGTTCGCGCACCGAGGCGGCGGCCAGGCGCACCGAGCGCAGGTTGAAGCCCACGCTGGTGGCCAGTTCCTGGTCCCACAAACCAGCGATCAAGGAGCGCTCGAACACGCGGTGCGCTTGTGCCGCGGCAGGCACGCCTGCGCGCACCAGGCCGTGGCGCGTGGCCAAGCGGGTGATGAAGTTCAGCAAACAGGGCAAGTTCTGGTTTTCGCTGCCTAGAATTTCCAGGCTCAGACGGACCAAGCGCAAGGTGTTTTCGGTGCGCTCGGTGTAGCGGCCCATCCAGAACAGGTTTTCTGCGGCGCGGCTGGTGACCAGCCGTTGGCGCTGCGCCACGGCGTCGCTGGCGGCCGGGGTGCTGGTGGTGGCGGTTGTGGTGGGCTGGGCAGGCGTTGTGGGCTGAAGTGGCGAGGGTGTTTGGGATTGAGACTGGGACTGTGACTGATTTTGTGTTTGCGTCGGGGCTGCCGTTGTCATGGGCGATGGCCCCTGACCTCGACTGCTGGCCTGGGGTGCCGCGGCTGGGCTCTGCACCCACACGTCGGCGCTGGAGCCACCGCGCTGCATCGAGGCGATGCCTTCGCGTGTACCCAGCCGGGCCAGGCCTCCGGGCAAAACCTGCCAGCCGCCTTGGGCGTCGACCACCGCAAACACGCGCAGCACCACCGGGCGCGACTGTATGCTGAAGGCACCATCAGGGCCGGTTTGCCAAGTGGGCTGGTGCGACAGCGGCAACCAAGACTGCAGGGTGTGGGCATCGGGGTCGCGCGCGATGCGCTGGGCCCATTCGGCTTGTTCTGGGGGCGACAGGCGGTGGCTGAGCACCGGCTCAAAACTGTGGCGGTCGGTGTGGTGGGGGTAGGTGGGCTTGATCACACAATCCGCGATGCGTGGCAGCACATCTTGCAGCGCCGCGGCCTCGCCGCACCACCAGCTGGGGATGGCGGGCAGTTGCAGTTCTTGCCCGAGCAGTTCCCGCGCCAGGCCGGGCATGAAGCCCAGCAGCGCGTTCGACTCCAAAAAGCCCGAGCCGGGCGTGTTGGCCACCAACACGTTGCCGCTGCGCACCGCTTGCAGCAAGCCGGGCACGCCCAGCGTGGAGTCGGCGCGCAGCTCCAGCGGGTCAATCCAGTCGTCGTCCACCCGCTTGAGCAAACCGTGCACCGGTTGCAGGCCTTGCAGGGTTTTGAGGTACAGCTTTTGGTCACGCACCGTCAGGTCGTTGCCCTGCACCAGGCTCAGGCCCAGATAGCGGGCGAGGTACGCGTGCTCAAAATAAGTTTCGTTGTAGGGCCCGGGCGTGAGCAGGGCGATGTGCGCCGAAGCGCCTGCAGGGCTGCGGGCCTTGATGCCATCGATCAGGGTGCGATAAGTGTTCGCCAGCCGCTGCACCGGAAACGCCTCAAAGGCCTGCGGAAACAAGCGCGAGACGATTTGCCGGTTTTCGATCAGGTAGCCCAGGCCCGAGGGCGCTTGCGTACGCTGCGACAGCAGCCACCAGCAGCCGTCTGGCCCACGCGCCAAGTCAAACGCGGCCAAGGACAAATAGCGTCCGCCCACCGGGGCCACGCCGTGCATGGCGGGCAAATAGGCCGGGTGGCCTTGCACCAAGGCGGCGGGTAACTGGCCACGCAGCACCAGCTGTTGCGGGCCATAAGCGTCGGCCATGATGCGTTCGAGCAGCTGCATGCGCTGCATCACACCCGCCTCGATCTGCTGCCAGTCGGTGTGGCTGAGCATGAGCGGGAACAGGTCAAGCGACCAGGGGCGCTGCGGCTGGTCCGCGCTGGCGTACACGTTGTAGGTGATGCCGTTGTCGCGCACCTGCCGCTGCAGGTTGGCCATGCGGGTGTTCAGGTCGGCGTTCATGGTGGCCTCGTGGGTTTGGGCCGTCTGGTCCAAAGGCGCGAGGAAGGGCGCGAGGAAGCGCTGCCATGGGGCACTGATGCTGCGGGCTGTGTCCGACTTGGGGGAGGAGACTTCACCCCGCAGCTCGTCCCAATGCCCGGTGGGCGCGGCTTCGTGTTCGAGCACCAGCCCCTTCAGGGCAGCAGATGCTGGGGCACCGTCTGGTCGGGGCGAGCGGTCATTCATCAATGGATTGTCGCCTCAAATCCAGCGTGTGCGGGAACTCGGGGCTGGCGTGCAGCTGGGCGTTGGGCCGCAGGGTGGGCAGTTGTTTCATCGCGCCGGGCGTGTGCCCCATTCGGAAAAAGCGCGCCAGGCGGCGGCTTTCAGCCTCGTAGGCGTTGACCGGGAAGCTGTCGTAGCTGCGACCACCGGGGTGCACCACATGGTATTGGCAGCCGCCCAGAGACCGCTTCATCCAGGTGTCCACCAAATCCACCGTGAGCGGTGCGTGCACGCCGATGCTCGGGTGCAGCGACGAAGGGGGGTTCCAGGCCTTGTAGCGCACGCTGGCCACGTATTCGCCCACCACGCCCGTGGGCTGCAGGGGCAGGGGGCGGCCGTTCACCGTCACCGTGTGTCGCGCCGGGTTGATGCCTGTCACATGCACCTCGATGCGCTCCAGCGACGAGTCCACATAGCGGGCCGTGCCGCCTGCACCGCTTTCTTCGCCCATGACGTGCCAAGGCTCCAGCGCATTGCGCAGGGTGACGACCGCGCCATCGACCTTGATTTGCCCGACCAGCGGGAAGCGGAACTCGAAATGCGGCGCGAACCAGCTCGGGTCAAAGTGGAAGCCCGCATCACCCAGCTCGGTCAGCACGTCGTCAAAGTCCTTGTGGATCCAGTGCGGCAGCATGAAGCGGTCGTGCAGCTCGGTGCCCCAACGCGTGACGGGCGCTGAATAGGGTTCGTCCCAGAAACGGGCCACCAGCGCACGCAGCAGCAACTGCTGCACGATGCTCATGCGGGCATGCGGCGGCATCTCAAACGCACGCAGCTCCAGCAAGCCCAGGCGCCCGGTGCTGCTGTCGGGGGAATACATTTTGTCGATGCAAAACTCGCTGCGGTGGGTGTTGCCGGTGACGTCCACCAGGATGTTGCGCAGGGTGCGGTCGACCACCCAGGGTGCCATGTCGGTGCCGAATTTTTTGCGGTTGCGCGTGATCTCTCGCAGAGCGATTTCCAGCTCATAGACCTGGTCGTTGCGCGCTTCGTCCACACGCGGGGCCTGGCTGGTGGGGCCGATGAACATGCCGCTGAACAAATAGCTCAGGCTCGGGTGGTTGTGCCAATACAGGATCAGGCTGGCCAGCAGCTCGGGGCGGCGCAAAAACGGGCTGTCGGCGGGTGTCGCACCGCCCATCACCATGTGGTTGCCGCCGCCGGTGCCGGTGTGGCGACCGTCGGTCATGAACTTCTCGGCCGACAGGCGCGTCTCGAAGGCGGCTTGGTACAAAAACTCGGTGTGCTGAACCAGCTCGGTCCAGTTGTGGGCCGGGTGGATGTTGACCTCGATCACGCCGGGGTCGGGTGTGACTTGCAAGAGTTTGAGGCGCGGATCGCGGGGTGGCGGGTAGCCTTCCAGGACGATTTTCAGGCCCAGGGTTTTGGCGGTGGCTTCGACGGCGCTCAGCAGCGCCAGGTAGTCTTCGAGGCGCGCCAGCGGCGGCATGAACACGTAAAGCACGCCGGACTTTTCACCCTTGGCCATGGCATCGGCTTCGGCTTCGGCTTTGGGGCCGTTGGCGCGGTTTGGGTCGCGTACTTCCACGCACAAGGCGGTGCGCACCACCGACGGGTCGGACTTGAATTTTTGGGGCGCGACCGATGCAGTTTGGGCAGGGACATGGCGCGGCTGTAATGTGACAGGGACTTGGGAGGGCAGGGCGCCGCGCTGTGCGAGGTGAGGCGAAAAGGGGTCTTGCTCAATCATCTGCCAACGTTCCGTGGGCGCTGCCCAAGGCAGCGAGTCCAACGGCAAACGCCAGCCCATGGGAGAGTCTCCGGGCATGAGGTACATGCGCTCGTCGCGCACAAACCAGCGGCCGGTTTGCCACTGCGTTCCGGTCAGCACGGGGCTCTTACCCTCGGGTGGATCGATGGGTTGGAGCGGCAGCACATAACCCACTGCCGCATCCAGCCCCTGGCTGAAGATGCGGCGCAAGCGGTTGCGCTCCATCTCGTCGTCCAACTTGGCGTCCAACGGGTCCACGTTCACGGGCAAGCGGCGTTCGCGCCAGAGGTAGTACCAGGTGTCTTCGTAGCCCGGCAGCACGGTGTCACCCGGTAGGCCCAAATGCTGCGTCAAGGCTTGCATGAAGAGCAGCGCGTCGAAGCGGGTGTAGGCACTGGGCTCTCGTTCGTCGGCAAACACGGCCGGGTCTTGCCAGCAGGGCTTGCCGTCGGCGCGCCAGTAGATGCTCAGTGCCCAGCGCGGCAGCTGCTCGCCGGGGTACCACTTGCCTTGGCCAAAGTGCAAAAAGCCGCCTTGCCCGTATTGCTGGCGCAGCTTGTGCACCAGCTCGGTGGCCAGGCCCCGCTTGGTCGGGCCCAGTGCGTCGGTGTTCCACTCTGCCCCATCGCGGTCTTGGGTCGACACAAAAGTCGGCTCGCCGCCCATGGTCAGGCGCACGTCTTGCTCCTGCAGTTGGGTATCGACCTGCTCTCCCAGTTGCAGCACATCGGCCCATTGTTCTTCGCTGTAAGGCTTGGTCACGCGGGGTGACTCGTGGATGCGCGTCACGCTCATCTCGTGGTGGAACTCGACCTCGGCCTCGTCCATCAGGCCCTCAATGGGTGCAGCGGCAGACGGCTGGGGCGTGCAGGCCAGCGGAATGTGGCCCTCGCCAGCCAAGAGGCCCGAGGTCGGGTCCAGCCCCACCCAGCCCGCGCCGGGCAAATACACCTCGCACCAGGCGTGCAGGTCGGTGAAGTCGACTTCGGTGCCGCTCGGGCCATCGAGCGATTTCACATCCGGGGCCAGCTGGATCAAGTAGCCCGAGACAAAACGGGCGGCGATGTTCATGTGGCGGAACAGCTGCACCAGCAGCCAAGCCGAATCGCGGCAAGACCCGCTTTGGAGCGCCAGCGTTTCTTCGGGCGTTTGCACGCCCGGCTCCATGCGGATGGTGTAACGGATGTCTTGGTGGAGGCGTTGGTTGATCTGCACCAAAAAATCGATGGTGCGCTGGCGCTTTCGGTCCATGCTGGCCAGGTATTTCTTGAACAGCGGCGTTTTGGAATCCTTGACCAGGTAGGACTGGAGCTCTTCGCGCACCGTGTCGGCATATTTGAAGGGCACTTCTTCGGCCGAGGGCTCCAAAAAGAAGTCAAAGGGATTGAACACGGCCATTTCGGTGACCACGTCCACCGTGACTTTGAAAGCGGTGGTTTTTTTCGGGAAAACGAGTCGCGCCTGGTAGTTCGCAAAGGCGTCTTGCTGCCAGTTGATGAAGTGCTCTGCAGGTTCGACCTGCAGGCTGTAGCTCAGGATGCGGCTGCGGCTGTGTGGGGCCGGGCGCAGGCGGATGACCTGGGGGCCAAGCTGCACGGGACGGTCGTAGGTGTAGTGGGTGACGTGGTGCAGGGCAACGTGTATCGACATATCTCGTTCAGCGCAACAGGGGCTGCACGCATGACAAATGCAGCTTGGGCGTTTAAAAACAAGCAAGACACGCGCCAGCGGGGCTAGCGGGACAAGGTGGACCCACCGTTTTCGGTTCAGACCAACGCAGCCCCACACACAGAGCGCCAGAGTGAACGAGATCAAAAACAGCCAAATCAGGGAGGCTGAGATGAAACGATGCGGTGCGCCTGCCCTGCAGGCGAGGGGGAGGGTGTCAAGCCACAGGCCAGTCGGACATGCTTTGAAGCGGCGAGCGTGTTTGCAGGCACTGCGAGGTGGCCCATGAGGTCCATGGGCTGGGCGCAAGGGCTGGGCGGGGGCCTGCTGGCCTGGTGCCTGGGCGTGGCGCTGCAGTTGCAACAAGCCGATTTGTGGCCCGTGGCGGCCTATGGGCTGGGCTTGGCGTGTGTTATGTCGACTGCCTTGCTGCTGAGGTGGTGGGCACGCCAGTACCCGAATGGTCATCGCCTGACCCTCTCAGCGCGGTGGGTCTTATGGGGTTTGCTGTGGGCGGCAACGGCCTTCCATGTGACCGGCTTGCACGCCTGGACCAGGGCCCACACCATAGACCCGGCGCTGGAAGGCCAAGACTTGGACGTGGTGGGCGTGGTGCAGGCCATGCCCCAGCGCCAAGACCTGGGCTGGCGCTTTCGATTTCGCATTGAGCAAGCCTGGCTGCTGGACACATCGGGGGCCCGACACGACCTGCAGCTCGATGTTGATGTGCCCGCGCAGGTGGTGCTGGGCTGGTATGGGCAAGAGGGCACGCACGACAGCGGCTGGAGCCTGTCTGCCTCGCCCGAGCCGGTCAAGCCCGGGGAGCGCTGGCGCTTGCGCGTGCGCCTGAAAGCGCCGCACGGGCACCTGAACCCGCGTGGTTTTGACTACGAGCTGTGGCTGTGGGAGCAGGGCATCCGGGCCAGCGGCTACGTGCGCAACCGCGCCAAAGACCCAGCACCGCAACGCCTGGGCAGCACCTGGGCGCACCCGATCGAGGCTTGGCGGCAGTCGGTGCGTGACCGCTTATTGACCCAGCTGTCCCCACCCGGCAGCGATGCCGAGACCGCCCGGCGGGCGGGGGTGGTGGCCGCCTTGGTCACAGGCGATCAGGCCGCTATTGAGCGCAGCGACTGGGATGTGTTCCGGGCCACGGGCGTGGCGCACCTGATGAGCATTTCGGGCCTGCATGTGACCATGTTCGCCTGGTTGGCTTCGGCACTTGTGGGCTGGCTTTGGCGGCGTTCGGCCCTGTGGGGTTTTAGCGGGGCCTTGCGCTGGCCTGCCGGCCATGTGGGGGCGTGGTCGGGTCTGGTGCTGGCCACCTTTTATGCGCTGTTCAGCGGGTGGGGCGTGCCTGCGCAGCGCACCTTGCTCATGCTGGGGGTGGTGTTGGTGCTGCGCCTGTCGGTGCGCCATTGGCATGGGACGCTGGTGTGGTTGACGGCCTGCGCCGTGGTGCTGGGCTGGGACCCGTGGGCCTTGCTGCAGCCTGGGTTTTGGCTGAGCTTTGTGGCTGTGGGGGTGTTGATGGCCTATGCGCCATCGGCTTTGGGAGCGAGTGATGCGAACTCGGGTGCACCACAAAGGGATGCGCAGAACGCACCAACATGGCGTGTGGCCACCGGGCCAGCGCCCGGCGAGCACCGTTGGGGTGCATGGGCGCAGGCGGTTTGGGTTGGGCATTTGGGGAAATGGATGCTGACGCTGGGGGCCAAGTTGCTGGCGTTGGCGCGCGAGCAGGCCACCGTCACTTTGTCTTTGGCCCCTTTGACCCTGCTGTTTTTTGGGCAGGTGTCGCTGGTGGGATTGCTCGCCAATTTGCTGGCCATCCCCTGGGTGACCTTGGTGGTCACGCCGCTGGCCATGCTGGGCGTGGGTATGCCCGCAGCGTGGGACTCGGCGGCCTGGGCCTTGCAGCCCCTGCAGGCGGTGCTGGGCTGGCTGGCGACCTGGCCGATGGCCACTTGGTCGAGCGCCGTGCCGCCCTGGGGCCTGGCTTTGCTGGCGCTGCTGGGGGCGGTGGGCCTGGTGCTGCGCCTGCCGCTGTCCTGGAAGCTCTTGTGTCTGCCACTGCTTTGGCCGGTGCTGTTTTGGTCGCCCCCGCGCCCCTTACCTGGCAGCTTTGAGTTGCTGGCGGCCGATGTGGGGCAGGGCAATGCGGTGCTGGTGCGCACCGCCACGCACAGCCTGCTGTACGACGCGGGGCCGCGTTACTCGGCCGAGAGTGACGCCGGGCACCGGGTGCTGGTGCCTTTGCTGGCGCAAATGGGCGAGCGCATCGATACCTTGATGCTCAGCCACCGCGACAGCGACCACACCGGGGGCGCGGCGGCCGTGTTGGCCATGCAGCCGCAGGCGGCGCTTTGGTCTTCGCTGGAAGACGAACACGGCTTGCACGCCTTGCGGCCGGGCTGGACGCGCTGCCAGGCCGGGCAGGCCTGGGTGTGGGATGGGGTGCGCTTTGAAGTGTTGCACCCGCCAGAAAAACTGGATCTGCTGGCCTCTGGCGGACAGCCAAGTTCCTCGAAAACACCCCGAAAACCTCAACCCAACGAGGTCAGCTGTGTCCTGCGCATCAGCGCGGCGCAGGCTTCTGTTTTGCTGGCGGGCGACATCGAATGGGCACAAGAGCAGGCCTTGCTGGCCTCAGGTCTGCGCCCTGTCGACGTCTTGCTCGTGCCCCACCATGGCAGCAAGACTTCGTCGAGCCAGCCATTTTTGCAGGCCCTGCAACCCCGGCTGGCGCTGGTGCAGGCCGGTTACCGCAACCGCTTTGGCCACCCGGCCCCCGAGGTCGTGGCACGCTACCAAGGATTGGGCATCCCCTTGGTGGAAAGCACCCGCTGTGGCGCGGCCACCTGGCGCAGCGAGGCCCCAAGTCAAGTGCAGTGCGAGCGGACACAGCGCCAACGCTACTGGCACCACCGCCTTGCGCCCTGAGCGAATCGGTACAAACGATTTGGTTCAAGCGGTTTGGGTATACATCTTGCTAAGCTTATGTCAGGAGTGAAGAGCCATGCGCCAATTCGATGAGATGTACAGCCGCTTGCCCGCTGGCGGGCAGGGCGGTGAAGTTCGGGACCATTACCAGGCCTATGCCCGCTGGCTGGCTGCGCAGGACCCGAAAACCATGGCCTCTCGCCGCGAAGAGGCCGAGATGATTTTTCGGCGCGTGGGCATCACCTTCGCCGTGTATGGCGACAAGGACGAAGACGCGAACACGGACGAGGGCGGCACAGAGCGCCTGATTCCGTTTGACCTGATCCCCCGCGTCATTGCCGCTCAAGAGTGGAAAAGCATGGAAGCCGGTTTGGTGCAGCGCGTCACCGCCCTGAACCGCTTCATCCACGACGTCTACCACGACCAGGACATCCTGAGGGCCGGGGTGGTGCCGCGCGAACAGATCGAGCGCAACGCCCAGTTCCGCCCCGAGATGGTGGGTGTGGATGTGCCCAATCAAATTTATTCACACATCAGCGGCATCGACATCGTGCGCGCCCCCGACAGCGCAGGCAAGGGCGAGTACTACGTGCTTGAAGACAACCTGCGTGTGCCCAGCGGCGTGAGCTACATGCTGGAAGACCGCAAGATGATGATGCGCCTGTTCCCTGAGCTGTTCAGTCAGCACCGCGTGGCCCCGGTGGCGCATTACCCCGATTTGCTGCTGGAGACCCTGCGTGCCAGCAGCCCCGCCACCACGGCCGAGCCCACGGTGGTGGTGCTCACGCCCGGCATGTACAACAGCGCGTACTTTGAGCACGCGTTTTTGGCCCAGCAAATGGGTGTGGAGCTGGTGGAAGGCCAAGACCTGTTTGTCAAAGACAAGTTCGTCTACATGCGCACCACGCGCGGCCCCAAGCGGGTGGACGTGATCTACCGCCGTGTGGACGACGACTTTTTGGACCCGAATGTGTTCCGCCCCAGCTCGACCCTGGGCTGCGCGGGCCTGATGGACGCCTACAAGGCCGGGCATGTGGCGATCTGCAACGCGGTGGGCACGGGCGTGGCCGACGACAAGTCGATCTACCCCTATGTGCCCGACATGATCAAGTTCTACCTGGGTGAGGAGCCGATCCTGAAGAACGTGCCCACTTACCAGTGCCGCAAGCCTGACGACCTGCAGTACACCCTGGCCCACCTGAAAGACCTGGTGGTCAAGGAAGTGCACGGCGCTGGCGGCTACGGCATGTTGGTCGGCCCGGCATCGACCAAGGAAGAGATTGAGCGCTTTCGCGGTGCCTTGCTGGCCAACCCCGAGGGCTACATCGCCCAGCCCACGCTCAGCTTGTCCACTTGCCCCACCTATGTGGACAGCGGCATCGCCCCGCGCCACATTGATTTGCGGCCCTTTGTGCTGAGTGGCCGCACGGTGCAGATGGTGCCCGGTGGTCTCACTCGCGTGGCGCTGAAAGAAGGCTCTTTGGTGGTGAACTCGTCCCAAGGCGGCGGCACCAAGGACACCTGGATCTTGCAGGATTAAAAGGGGAGAACACACATGCTTTCAAGAACCGCCGATCACCTGTTCTGGATGTCCCGCTACATGGAGCGGGCCGAAAACACCGCCCGCATGCTGAACGTGAGCTACGAGACCTCGCTTTTGCCGCAGTCGGCCGCCGCTGTAGAGGCGGGCTGGGAGGGCCTTTTGTCCATCAGCGAGTTGTTGCCGTCCTACCTGGCGCGCTACAAAACCATCAACCCCCGCGATGTGATGGCCTTCATGGTCCGTGATGAAAACAACCCCTCGTCCATCCTGTCGTGCCTGCGCGCTGCGCGAGAAAACGCCCGCGCCGTGCGGGGCACGCTCACCACCGAGGTGTGGGAGACACAAAACCAGACCTGGCTCGAAGTCAACCGCATGCTCAAAAGCGGTGAGTTCGAGCGCGATCCGGGTCAGTTCTTTGAGTGGGTCAAGTTCCGCTCGCACCTGTCGCGCGGCGTAACAGTGGGCACCATGCTCATGGACGAGTCGCTCTACTTCATGCGCATGGGCACGTTTTTGGAGCGGGCCGACAACACGGCGCGGTTGGTGGATGTGAAGTTCCACGCCATGCAAAACGATTTTTTTGGTGCACCTCAATACGGCGCACCCGAGACCGAGAGTGCGCAGGAATACGACTTCTACCACTGGAGTGCCATCTTGCGCAGCGTCAGCGGCTTTGAGGTGTACCGCAAGGTTTACCGCGATGTGATTCGCCCCGAGCGCGTGGCCGAGTTGCTGATCTTGCGCCCGGACATGCCGCGCTCACTGCACGCGAGCCTCAACGAGGTGGTGGCCAACCTCAAGTTGGTCTCGCACGATGCAGACAGCGACACCTTGCGCCACGCAGGCCGTTTGCGCTCGGAGTTGGCCTTTGGCCGCATCGACGAGATCCTGGCCACGGGTTTGCACGCTTATCTGACGCAGTTTTTGGAGCGGGTGAATGTGCTGGGCGGGCGCATCAGCCGCGAGTTCCTGATGCCGCAGGCGGCATAAGTGGGGCGGTAGGTCGGGCCTTCAGGTCCGACACAGCGCAGCTTACCGTTTGAAAATGTCGCTTCGAAAAAATATCAGACCTCAAGGCCCCGACCTACAGGCTGTTCATCAATTGCTCAGCGTCAGCACCACCGGCGCGTGGTCGCTGGGTCGCTCGTTTTTGCGCGGGGCCCGGTCGATCACGCAGGCGCTGGCGCGGGCCTTGAGGGCCTGTGTAATCAGGATGTGGTCGATGCGCAGGCCCCGGTTGCGGCGGAACGCGAACTCGCGGTAATCCCACCAGCTGTAGCTTTTTTCGGGTTGCTCGAACAATCTGAAGCTGTCCGTCAGGCCCAGGCCGATCAGGGCTTGGAGCTTCTCGCGCTCGGCGTCGGTGCAGTGGATGGTGCCCGCCAAGCCCACCGGGTCCCACATATCGAGTTCGTCAAAGGTGATGTTGTAGTCGCCCAGCAGCACCAGGTTCGGGTGCTGCTGCATCTGGCTGCCCACCCACTCGCGCAGCGCGTCCAGCCAGCGCATTTTGTAGACAAACTTGTCGCTGTCGGGCGCCTGGCCGTTGGGAAAATACGCGCCGATCACCCGAACCGTGCCGCCTGCGCCATCAGGATAGGTGGCCGCGATCACGCGGGACATGTCGTCTTCAAAGCCGGGGATGTTTTTCACCACATCCGCGCCCTCGTCTTTGGAAATCAGGGCCACACCGTTGTAGGTTTTTTGGCCAAACCATTGCGCCCGGTAACCCGCTTCGGCCAAGGCGGCGGCGGGAAACTTGTCGTCGGTGAGTTTGAGCTCCTGCAAAGCCAGCACATCGGTCGGGTTGGCGGCCAGCCAGTCGAGCACCTGGGGCAGGCGCACAGACAAGGAGTTGACGTTCCAGGTGGCAATTTTCATGATCAGTTTTATGTGGGTCTGTCGGGTAGATTTTGAGTTTAGCTGAGCGCTTGGCGAAGATGGATTGACCCGACAACCTCTCACCCCGTTCGCCGGGGTTCCTACACTGGCAAATGCCGGGCTGCCAACTTGCGAATGGCATCGTCGGAAATGGCTTGTTTGGCGGCCAGCAGGTAAAGGTCATAGTGTGCAGGGCGCGCCCGTCCCACAGATTTGGCAAAACCGCAGGCTCGCATGGTGTCGGCCAGCACCTGGAGCGTGAAGCCACAGCGGTGGGCCATGTACAAATTGCCAGCGGCCATGGCTCCACGGTGGCCATACAAAATATCCAAAGCAGAAATGGGACCAGCCGGGGACTCGTACAAGGGCGATGCCAAAGCACCCTGGGCCACTTGCGCACAGACCGATTGCAAGTCCGGACAAGTGATCAAAACCAAGCCATCCGGTTTGAGAACCCGCACAAATTCGGCCAATGCCAGAGGCACCTCATGGGGGTAGAGGTGTTCGATGTTGTGGCTTGAAACGATCGCATCGATCGAGCCCGATGGCACTGCTGACATATCGGTCATGGTGCCAATGACATCGGGCTGCACGGACGCATCGATGTCCAGGCGAACCTCTTGCCAATCTTCAAATCCTGTAAAACCGTGTTCGCGTCCAAGTGGGCCGCACCCCACATTCAGCAGTTGTTTTTTTTCCATTTTGACGCCCTGATATTGGCCGCTCCCTGTTGAGCGGCTATGCAAGAGTTTAAGGGGCGTTGTTTGGGCGGAGCAGTGCCAAGTAGGGCTGTGGTGGTGGGTGTGGCAACGGGTCATCTTTAGAGAAAAAACCAATGAATTTTTACAAATTGTTGTCTTAATGAGGCTTAACGCATGGAAAATCCTTGTCTTGATCTTCCCGTGGAACACCATGAACAGCCCATCCCTTGATTCGAATGAGAACTCGGCCGAGCAAGTCACCATCGAGTTGTCGGCCGCTGTGGCCCAAGCTTTTCAGCAAGCCCATGAATTTTTCAAAACCGGCCAATGGGCGCAAGCGCAGGCCAGCTACGAACAGGTGCTCAAAGAGGTGCCACAACTGGAGCCTGCGGCCCTGCAATGGGTCAGGTGTCTCGTTTTGCAGGGGCTGCAGATGCAAGCACGGGAGGGTTTTGCCCAGCTGCTCAAAAATTTCCCGAACAATTACAGCGCGTGGTTGGAGGCGGGGCACTTGTGTCGCCAACAGGCCCAGCACCAGCAAGCCCAGGTTTGTTATGCCAAAGCCATCGGTTTGGTGCCGGACCGGTTTGAGGCGCGTTTGTCCATGGCGCGCTTGCTGGAGGACTTGGGGCAGTTTGATGCAGGGGCCGTGGAGTACCACCGGGCCTTGCAGTCGGGTGGTGCGGCCAAGGCCCGAACGCTGCATTGGCGCATGGCCAAATTCAGACTGGAGCGCGGCGATGTGCCCAGGGCGCTGGAATCCATGCGCCAGGCTTTGCTGATTGTGCGTCTGGCTACCGAGCCCCTGGATGACAACGAGCGCGCCGAGATGCAAATGGACCTGGGCGACATCTTCATGCGTTTGGGCATGACGCAAGACGCGCACCGAGCTTTTGAGCGGGCCAGTGTCGGGACCGCAGAGCCCACTTTGTCGCGCTTGGCCGATTTGTCGTTTCGCTACAACCTCTGGCAAGAAGCGCAAGAGGTGCTGCGGCGCAATGTGGCTTTGCACCCGGACAGTGGTGCGGCGCATTGGAACCTGGCCCATTCGCTGGCCGAAAGCTGGGACATGCAAGGGGCTTTGGAGTCGCTGGCCAAAGCCGAAGCCATCGCGCCCCAGTCGGGTGCCAAATCCATGATGGCCAGCGTGGCAGGTCGCACGGGCGATGCCGATACCGCCTTGCGGCTGTACAAAGAGTTGGCGGAGGAGGAGGGTCCGGGCTCCAAAATGCATTCGAGCGCGGCCATGAGTTCGCTCTACAGCGACCGGCTGAGCGCCCAAGAGGTGGCCGATCTGCACCGCGATTTGTTCAAGCATCTGGGTGACCATGCCCGTCAGGTCAGCAGTTTCAAAAACAAGCCTGACCCACAGCGCCCTTTGCGATTGGGCCTGGTGTCGGCAGATTTTCACCACCAGCACCCGGTGAACATTTTCATGCAGCCCGTGCTGGCCCGTCTGAACCGCCAGGCGCTGGAGGTGACGGTGTACTTCACAGGTGTGTCGTACGACGACCAGACCCAGCAGGCCAAGAGCCGGGTGGCCCGCTGGGTCGACGTGGCGGCCTGGAATGACAGGCAATTGGCCCGTCGAATCGAGGACGATGGCATCGACATCCTGTTGGACTTGTCCGGCCACACCAGCATGCAGCGCATGAGTCTGTTCGGGCAACGCGCAGCGCCCGTTCAAGCCACGTTCTTGGGTTACCCCGGCTCAACCGGCGTGCCCAACATCGATTGGTTGGTCGCGGATGCGGTGGTGGCCCCGCCAGGCAGTGAGGCCTTGTTCAGTGAGCAGGTGCTGCGTTTGCCGCACAGCGTGTTTTGCTATGCGCCGGAAACCGATTACCCCTATCCGGCCTATGGCCAGGCCCATGCCGAGCGCCCTTTGACATTTGGTTCCTTCAACAACGTGCCCAAACTCACCCCGCACACCTTGCGCCTGTGGGCCCAGGTGCTGCAGCAAGTGCCCGGCTCGCGCTTGTTGCTCAAAGCGCCCAGTTTCAAGGACCTGGGGGCTGTCGAGGTGTTCACGCAGCGCTTTGCCGCTTTGGGCATCCCGGCCGAGCGCTTGGAGTTCAGGGGGCCGGTGGGCCTGACAGACATGATGGCCGAGTACGCCGATGTGGACATTGCGCTGGACACCGTTCCTTACAACGGCGGTACCACCAGTTTGCAAGCCATGTGGATGGGGGTGCCGGTGGTGGCGCTGGCGGGCCACAATTTTGTCTCGCGCATGGGGGCCAGTTTCATGAGCGCGGCAGGTCTGACAGATTGGGTGGCCGCAACTGACACCGAGTATGTGCAAATTGCCGTGGCCAAGGCCCGCGACCGTGCGGCCCTCCTGACGCTCAAACAAGGCATGCGCGAGCGCCTGCAGGCTTGCCCGGCCTGGAACATTGACCAGTACACCCGGGACTTTGAAGGGGCGCTGCGCCAGATGTGGGTCGCGCACTGTCAAGGGCAAACTGGCGCGCAACAGCCGGAACAAGCAGCTCCCGAACCTCAAGGCCGGGGGGCGGCTACACGCAAAACCAAAGGCAAAACCCAAGCTGATTGAGTTTGGGGCAACCCGCCTGAGGCTTCAGGCGGGTGCTTCTGAAGCTGCTTCAAACGTCGTGTTGGTAGCGGACGAAGGCATAAGCCATGCCGCTGGACGAGGTGTGCGCTTCGCGTTGCACCTCGCGCCAATCTGAGCCCAACACGGGGGCGAAGGCGTCGCCCTCAAAATCCTGCGCGATTTCGGTCACCACCGCGGTGCTGGCCAGGGGTTCGGCCTGGCGGTAAATCTCGGCGCCACCCATGATCCAGGCATCGGGCGCGTCACCACACAGGCGCATGGCCCCTTCGATGGAGGCTGCACGCAAGGCCCCATCGGCCTGCCATTCAGGCTGGCGGGTGATGACGATGTTCAAGCGGCCGGGCAGGGGCCGAAAGCGCTCAGGCAGAGAATCCCAGGTTTTGCGCCCCATGATGACCGGCTGGCCCAGCGTCACGCGCTTGAAGTGCGCCAGGTCTTCGGGCAGGTGCCAGGGCATCTGGTTGTCTTTGCCAATCGTGCCATTGCGGGCGCGGGCGTAAATCAGGTGCAGCTTCATCAGACCGGGACTCAAACAGCAACGGGCGCCTTGATGGCGGGGTGGCATTCGTAGCCCACGACCTCGAAGTCCTCGAACTCGTAATCAAAAATCGAAGCGGGTTTGCGCTTGATATTCAAGGTCGGGTACGCCATGGGCGCGCGGCTGAGCTGCAGCTCGACTTGATCGTGGTGGTTGCTGTAAATGTGGCAGTCACCCCCGGTCCAGATGAAGTCGCCCACGTCCATGTCGCACTGCTGGGCCACCATATGGGTCAGCAGCGCATAGCTGGCAATATTGAAAGGCACACCCAAAAAGATGTCGGCACTGCGCTGGTACAGCTGGCAGCTGAGCTTGGGCTTGTCCCCCACCTTTTGGGGTGGTGCCACATAAAACTGGAAGAACGCATGGCAGGGCATGAGCGCCATCTGGTCGAGCTCGGCCACGTTCCAGGCACTCACGATGATGCGGCGGCTGTCCGGGTTGTTTTGGAGGGTGTCCATGACCTGCTGCATCTGGTCGATGTGGCCGCCGCCCGGCGTGGGCCAGCTGCGCCACTGCACCCCATAAACGGGGCCGAGAGAGCCATCTTCGCGCGCCCATTCGTCCCAAATGGTGCAGCCGCGCTCTTGCAGCCACTTGACGTTGCTGTCGCCGCGCAAAAACCACAGCAGCTCGACGATGATGGCCCGCAAAAACACCTTTTTGGTGGTGACCAGCGGGAAACCTTCGTTCAGGTCAAAACGCATCTGGTGGCCAAACACGCTGCGCGTGCCCGTGCCTGTGCGGTCACCTTTTTGCACGCCCGTCGTGTAGACATGGCGCATGAAGTCTTCGTACTGGCTGCGGATGGGTCTGGCGGATGTGGTCATGGAGCTGGAGTTTAAATGTTGACGCATCAGGTCAGTACGCGACCCGGGTTGAGGATGTTTTTGGGGTCCAGCGCTTTTTTCACGGCCCGCATCATGGCCAGTGCCGTGGGGTCTTTGTAGTGCGGCAGCTTGCCCGCTTTGAGTTCGCCCACACCGTGCTCGGCGCTGATCGAGCCACCAAAGCGCTTGACCTGGTCAAACACCAGCGTATTGACCTTGTCTTCGAAGTCGCGCAAGAAGGCTTTGCCGTCACCACCCTCAGGCGCTTGCACGTTGTAGTGCAGGTTGCCGTCGCCCAGGTGCCCAAAGTCGACCATGCGCACGCCCGGCACTTCACGCGCCAGCAAGGCGTCGGTCTCGGCCACAAAGTCCGGGATGCGCGAGACCGGGATGCTGATGTCGTGCTTGATGTTCAGGCCTTCTTGCACCTGGGCCAAGGTGATGCTTTCACGGATGTGCCACAGGCCCCGCGCTTGCGAGAGGCTTTCGGCGACGATGGCATCGCGCACGCAGCCACTGTCCATGGCCGCTTCGAGCAGGGCTTCAAATTGGCTGCGGGCATGTTGTTCGTTTTCGCTGTCGGAGTTTTCCAGCAACACACACCAAGGGGTGCCTTGCCACAGGGGCACACGCAGCTGCGGGTAATGCTTGTCCACCAGGCTGAGCGAAAACTGGTTCATGACCTCAAAGCCCGTGAGGCCCGGGCCCAGGCGCTGGTGGGCCAGGCCCAGCAGTTGCACGGCCGCTTCCATGCTGGGCACGGCGGCCCAAGCGGTCAGTTGTGCGGCGGGTTGGGGGTAGAGCTTCAAGGTGGCGGCGGTGATGATGCCCAGCGTGCCTTCGCTGCCGATCATCAGGTTGCGCAGGTCGTAACCCGTGTTGTCTTTGCGCAGGCCGCTCAAGCCGTGCCAGACCTCGCCTTGCGCCGTAACGACTTCCAGGCCCAAACATAACTCGCGGGTGTTGCCGTAGCGCACGACTTGCGTGCCGCCAGCGTTGGTGCCAAGGTTCCCGCCAATGGTGCAGCTGCCTTCGGCGCCCAGACTCAAGGGGAACAAAAATCCGGCGTTTTCTGCAGCGGCTTGCAGGTTTTGCAACACACAACCGGCTTCGACCGTGATGGTGAGGTTGGCCGGATCGATGGCGCGCACCGCGTTCATGCGGGCCATGCTCAGCACGATTTGGGTGCCCGAGGCATCGGGCACGCTGCCTACCACCAGCCCGGTGTTGCCCCCTTGGGGCACGATGGATGTGCCGGTTGCGGCGCAGGCCTTGACCACAGCAGCCACTTGCGCCGTGTCGCCGGGTCGAACCACGGCCAGGGCGCGGCCATGCACGCGCTTGCGCCAGTCTTGTTCCCAGGGGCTCAGGTCGGCGCTGGGGTCTTCGTGGGTCAGCACGTTGGCCGTGCCGCAGATGGCGCGCAGTTGGCCGATCAGATCGGTTTGGGGCGAGGTCAGGGTGGTCATGAGAAGAAGCAAGGTGGAAAGACGGGCACCAATGACTGCGCGTTGTGCAAAAGATCAGTCGCGGGGCACAGGCACAAAGTTACCCGTGGCTTTGGCGGCCTTGAAGCGGATGCGCACATGCAAAGCGCAGGCCACGAACAAGGTGGTGCACAGCAGCGTTTGCAGCGCGGCCCATCCCGAAGACGGCCAGGCATCACTCCAGGCGCGGACCACGCCTTCGGTGAAGTACAGCCACACCAGCAGGCTGACCCAGCGGTAGGTGTACATGCGGTTTTTGAGCAAACCCGCCACCGGGATGCACAAAGGCAGCACCTTGATGGCCCACCAAGAGCCGCCTTCGCGCAGCGGGGCCAGCCAGATTTCCCAGGCCAGGCCCAGCGCGATCAGGCCGAGCAGGCTGCTCACGGCCAGCCAGCGTGTCATGTCCAAGCCGGCGGGGGAGGCGTCTTGAGGAGAAAGAGGGGGTATATCGGAGTTCTGATTCATTGCGGTGGCATCATACCGGGCATGCAATCAACCTTGTCCAAGACCGGCCTGAGCGAGCACACCCGTTTGTGGTGGCAGGAGCTGTCGGTGTTTCCCTGGCGTCAGATGGGCGGCGTTCTGGCCGAACGCTTTCGCGACGCGCGATTGGGCGTCAGTGCCAGCTCGCTCACCTTCACCACCGTGTTGGCCTTGGTGCCCTTGTTTGCGCTGGGCCTGGCGGTGTTTTCGGCTTTTCCGGTGTTTGGCAAGTTCCAGGACACGATCCAGCGCTGGCTGATCGAAAGCCTGGTGCCCGAGAGCATTGCCCGCCAGGTGCTGAGCTATTTGACGCAGTTTTCGCGCAAGGCCAGCCGCTTGGGCACGGCGGGTTTGGTGGCGGTGCTCTTGTCGGCCGTGTTCCTGATGGTGACCATCGAGCGCACCCTGGGCCAAATCTGGCGGGTGCAACGCCAGCGGCCCTTGCCCCAACGGGTCTTGCTTTATTGGTCGGCCATCACGCTGGGGCCCCTGCTTCTGGGTGGCAGCTTGGCCATCACCTCGTATGTGGTCACGGCGTCGCGCGATGTGGTGGATGCCTTGCCGGGATCAGTGCGGTGGTTGCTCGACAGTTTTGAGTTTTTCTTGCTCACCGCCTGCGTGAGCGGCCTTTACTTTTATGTGCCTTACACCCGGGTGCGTTGGCGCCATGCCATCACCGCTGGTTTCCTGGTCGCCGCTTCGCTGGAGCTGGCCAAAAAAGGCATGGCCTTCTATTTGCTGGAAGTGCCCACCTATTCGCTGGTCTACGGGGCCTTTGCGGCGGTGCCGATTTTGCTGGTCTGGATTTATGTGACCTGGCTGCTGGTTTTGCTGGGGGCGGTGCTGGCGTCCAGTTTGCCGGAGCTGGGGCGCGAGCAGTGGCGAAAACCTGAGGGGGCTGGCTGGTCCTTCAGGCTGGCCCTGGAGGTGCTGGCCGAGTTGAATGCCGCCAAGATGACGGAGCAGCGGGGCTGGAGTGCCGGGGCTTTGGCTGCCCGCTTGCGTGTGGAGCTGGGCGAGTTGCAGCACGTTTTGGTGGTCTTGCAAGGGCTCGACTGGGTAGGGCGCCTGACCGAGCAAAACGACCAAGGCCAGGCCCGGCAGGTGTTGCTGATCGACCCGGCCCAGGCCAGCGTCGCCCCTCTGGCCGACCGCTTGCTGGTGTTGCGCGGGTCGGCAGCAGACCCGTTGTGGGTGAAAACCGGGTTGGACCAAATCCGGGTGGCGCAGTTGCTGCCCCCGGCGCGCGCGCTTTGATGGGGCGGTTCGGGGCCGGATCGCTCAAAAACTCACACGACCGCGCCACATGTCGCGGTACATGACCCAGTCGCCCATGAAGCTGTAGAGCGGGCGTTTGAAGCTGGCGGGTTTGTTTTTCTCGAACACAAAATGCCCGATCCAGGCGCAGCCGTAACCACAAAGCAGGGCATACAAAAAGTACTGCGGTTTGCCAGTCACGGCCAACATCGCCAGACACATCAGGCTCAGCGTACTGCCCACAAAATGCATGCGGCGGCAGGTCCGGTCACTGTGCTCGCTCAAATAAAAGGGGTAGAACTCGGCAAAGCTGTTGTGCTGAGGCGTTTGTGTTTCGGTGGTGTTCATGGCTTGTCTCCTGGTGTTTATTGGATCGAAAACGGCGCGTGCAAGAAGCCGCGAAACCGTGCCCGGCCGCCGCGCTGGGGCGCTTGCGTGAGCTGGTAATTGGGAAAGCGCTGCAAAAAGCGACCAATCGCGATGCGGCCCTCCAGTCGCGCCAGGCTCAGGCCCGCGCACTGGTGCACGCCAAAGCCAAAGGCCAGATGCTTGTTGCCAGTGCGGCGCAGGTCCAGCTGTTCGGGGTTGTCGTAAACGGCAGGGTCGCGGTTGGCTGCGCCAATGCACAGCGTGACCAGTGCGCCCGCAGGCAAGTCGACGCCGTTGACCTGTGTGGCCTGAACCGCGCGGCGGTTGCTCAGTTGGTTGGACGATTCAAAGCGCAAAAACTCGTCCACGGCCAGCCCCATGATCTGATCACGTTCTTCATCGCTGGCGGCTTGCTTCAGGTCGGCTTTGAGTCGTTCGCGCTGCTCAGGCCATTCCTGCAGGCTGATGAGCGCGTTGCCAATCAGGTTGGTGGTGGTTTCATGCCCTGCATTGAGCAGGAACACGCAGTTTTGCAGCAGCTCGACTTCGCTCAGGGCTTCTCCATTTTCCTCACCCTGGATCAAGCGGGTCAGCACGTCGTGCTCCGGGTCACCCGGATGCAATCGCCGATCCGCCACCAACTGGCGCAGATAGGCCAGAAACTCGCTCACGCTGCGGTGGCCCCGCTCTTCCTGCTCAGGGCTCAGGGCGGGCTCCAGCGCCCCCAAAATGGCCAGCGACCAGCCGCGCAGCGGTTCGCGCTCGGCGTGCGGTACGCCCAGCAAGTTGCCGATGATCTCGACCGGAATGGCCGATGCAAAGTCTTCGATCAGGTCGCCACCGCCTTGCGCCTCGATCTTGTCCAGCAGGCTGTCCACCAGCAGCACCAGGCCCGGCTCCATGGCTTCAATCGCGCGGCGGGTCAGTGCGCCCCTGATCAAGCGGCGCACCCGGGTGTGCAGGGGTGGGTCGTTGAAGACCAGGCTGCTCGTGTGGTGCTCAAACAGCGGGGAGACACCGCTTGCTGTGGCGTAGGGTGGCTGGTTGAAAGGCGCGTGGTTGTATTTGGGGCCGAATTCAACCTGCTTGTCAGAGCTGAAGACCTTGGCGTCGCGGTACACCGCCACCAGATCGGCGTGGCGCGTGAGGAAGTACGAGCCGTCGGGCATGCGCTTGAAGGGCTCGGCTTCGCGCAGCGCGGCGTAGACCGGGTACGGGTTGTCCAGAAAGTCGCGCGGCAAGGCCCGCAGGTCCAGGCCTTGGGCCAACTCGCGGGCCCTTTCAGCCGACAAGGGCGGGGTGATGTGGGCAGCCAGTGAGTTCATGTTGTAGGCGCGTACCGCTGTGCGCGAAGGGTTGTCACGCTCACGGTTTTAAAAAATCTTTGAGCGCCTGCAAGACGCCCTCGGGGGCTTCGGTCATGAGCGAATGGCCGGCGGGCAGCTTGACCACCTTGGGCTCCTTGCACAGGTCAATCAGGCTTTGCGCCGCTTTGGGCGGCGTCATCTGGTCGGCGTTGCCCAGCACAAACAGGGTGGGGCAGGCCACTTGCGGCATGGCGGCTTCTGCACCACGGTAGTCGTCGCAGGCCTTGAAGCCGGTGTGGAACACGTTGACCTGCGTGTTGCTTGCCAATACGCGGCGCATGAGCGCCTTGCTGCCGCCATACAGCCAGGTGCCGGGGCCCAAGGCTGAAGGGGGCGGTGCCAGCGTGGAGTGCGAAAAGCTGTTGACCATGTCAATCGCCTTGAAGGGTGCGCTGACCGACAGATCAAGCAAGGCAGGCGACACGCGCATCGGGTAGGCCGTTCCCACCATGACCAGGTGGCTCACGCGCCCGGGGTGGGCTTGCGTGTCGCGGGCCGCTGCTTCCAGGGCGATGAGCGAGCCAAAGCTGTGGCCGATCAGCGCGGCTTTTTCAATCTTCAGCGCATCGAGCAGGGCGATGACGGTGTCGGCCGCTTCTTCCACGCTTTGCGGCGGTGTGCCTTCGCTTTTGCAGTGCCCGGGCAGGTCAATCGCCAGCACGTTCCAGCCGTGGTGGGCCATGTAGCGGGTTTGCAAAATCCAGACGCTGTGGTCGTTGAGCACGCCGTGGATGAACACGGCGGTAGGCTGCGCGGGGTTGAAGGGCTTGCCGCCGGTATAAGCGTAGAGCGTGTGGGTGGGCAGTGGAATGTGCATGGTGGGTCGAGGTTCAAAGGTCCGGGATCAGGCGTTTGCCCATGCTGACGACTTGGTCGTCGCGGTAACCCAGCGATTCGTAAAAAGCCAGCACTTGGGCGTTGCTGGCGCGCACTTGCAAATTGATTTTGGGGCAGCCCGAGGCCAGCAACAGGGCTTCGCCATGCTGCATCATGGCCTTGGCGTGGCCTTGTCTTTGGTGGTCCGGCGAGACGGCCAGGTAGTTCACCCAGCCGCGATGGCCTTCGTAGCCGAACATGGCGCTGGCCATCAAGCGGCCCTGCACTTCGCCCACCAAAAACAGGTCCGGGCGCACTTGCAACTTTCGGGCGATGTCCTTGTGGGGATCGTTCCAGGGGCGTGTCAGATCGCAGCTTTGCCACAAAGCCACCACGGCAGCTTCGTCAGAACTTTGGTAGGCGCGGATCTGCATGGCGCTCAGGCCTTTTCTGCGGCCTTGAGCGCCTTTTTCAGGTCGTCGATCAGGTCGGCTGGGTCTTCCAGACCAATCGACAGCCGAATCGTGCCCGGGCCGATGCCGCCAGCGGCCAGTGCTTCGTCTGTCATGCGGAAATGCGTGGTGCTGGCCGGGTGGATCACCAGGCTTCGGCAGTCGCCCACATTGGCCAGGTGGCTGAAGACCTTGAGGGTCTCGATGAACTTTTGGCCTTGGGCGCGGCTGCCTTTGATGTCGAAGCTGAACACCGAGCCTGCGCCGCGTGGCAGGAGCTTTTGCGCCAAAGCGTGCGAGGGGTGGCTCTCCAGCAAGGGGTGTCCCACGCGGCTGACGAGCGGGTGCGCGGCCAGAAACTCGACCACTTTGGCGGTGTTCTCCATGTGCCGGGCCATGCGCAGCGGCAGGGTTTCGATGCCTTGCAAAATCAGCCAGGCGGTGTGCGGGCTCATGCAGGCACCAAAGTCGCGCAGGCCCTCGCGCCGTGCACGCAGCAAGAAGGCGCCCACGGTGCTTTCTTCGCTGAACACCATATTGTGAAAGCCTTCATAGGCTTGGCTCAGTTCGGCAAATTTGCCCGATTGGTCCCAGTCAAAACTGCCGCCATCGACCACCACGCCGCCCACCACCGTGCCGTGGCCCGACAAGAACTTGGTGGCCGAGTGGTAGACCAGATCGGCCCCGTGGTCAAAAGGCTTGATGAGCCAGGGCGAGGTGAGGGTGGAGTCCACCAGCAGTGGCACGCCCGTTTCGTGGGCGATGGCGCTCACGGCCTCGATGTCCAGCACGTCCATGCCGGGGTTGCCCACGGTTTCGCCAAAAAAGAGTTTGGTGTCGGGCTGCACAGCGGCCCGCCAGGCGTCCAAGTCGCCGGGTTTCACAAAAGTGGTGCGGATGCCAAAGCGGCTCAAGGTGTAGTGCAGCAGGTTGTGTGAGCCGCCGTACAAAGCGCTTGAGGCCACGATGTGCGAGCCTGCGCCCATCAGCGTGGCGATGGCCAGATGCAAGGCTGCCTGCCCGCTCGATGTGGTGATGGCCCCGATGCCGCCTTCGAGGGCTGAGATGCGCTGCTCCAGCACCGCGTTGGTGGGGTTGCTGATGCGGCTGTAGACGTGGCCCGGGCGCTCGAGGTTGAACAGCGCCGCGGCCTGGTCGCTGGATTCAAACACGAAAGAAGTGGTCAGATGGATGGGCACGGCGCGTGCGCCTGTGGTCGGGTCGGGGGCTGCGCCTGCGTGCAGGGCCAAAGTGTCAAAACCGGGATCGCTGTAACCAGCCATGGGAGTCTCCGAAAAAAGAAAAGGCCTGCGTGTGCGAATCGCTGTGCACGGCGGACATTGTGGGCTATATTAAATCGTCGACAGTCACACATCCGCCAGAGGAGGCACACCATGAAAGTCAGTGATATTTTGCGTGTCAAGGGCAGCACCCTGTTCACGGTCAATCCCGATGAGCGCTTGGCTTCAGCCCTCAATGCCATGGCCGAAAAAGACATCGGCTCTTTGGTGGTCATGTCCCATGGCCAGTTGGCGGGCATGCTGACGTTTCGCGAGGTGATCCAGCAGGTGGTCAAAAACGGCGGCCAGGTGGGCCAGACCACGGTGCAAGACGCCATGGACGCTCAGCCGCTGACCTGCAGCAGCGACACCGATCTGGACGAGGTGCGCCGCATCATGCTTGAGCGCCACGCCCGCTACATGCCCATCATGGATGGGACGACCTTGATGGGTGTGATCAGCTTTTACGATGTGGCCAAAGCCGTGGTGGAAAGCCAGGACTTCGAGAATAAGATGCTCAAGGCCTACATCCGCGACTGGCCTGGACAGGAAAGCACCACGGCCGCCAACTGAACCGCTTCGCCGTCTTGGTGTTCACCACCCCTGGGTGAGCAAGCAGCGGTTGAGGACCCCAGTCCTTGTGTGCCCGTTGTCTCGATGACAGCGGGCATTTTTTTACTGCTTATTGGGTATTCTCGTGCAATAATATTTGAGTACTAAACTAATAAAACACTGAAAAGTGATTTTTACTCAAATGACCCATCGCAAAGTTTGGCAAACCAGTCTGGTGTTTGCGGCCCTGCTGGGGGGCTGGCCTTCGATTTCTATGGCCACCGAGTTACGGCTGGCCGATGCCCTGAGCCTTGCTGCCACCCACCACCCCAGCGTGAAAGCCAAACTGGCCGAGGTGCAAGCCGCACAGGCCGATCTGGAAACAGCCAAATGGTTGAGGTATCCGACCGTGAGCACCGAAGCCACAGCCGCTGGTGGTCGACCTCAAGCGGCCTTGCTGGTGCAGCAACCGCTGTGGGCGGGCGGCAAGATTGATGCCCAAAACCGTCTGGCACAAGCCCAGCTGACGCTGGCCGAGGCCAGTCTGCAGGAAACCCGCACCAGCCTGATGCAGCAAGCGGGGCAGCAGTTTTTCGAAGTGCTGCGCTGGCACCAACGTCTGGACGTGGCCCGCAAAACCGAGGACGAGCACCGCAAGCTGCTGGAGTTGATCCAGCGCCGCGTGGTGGCCGAGATCAGCCCCTTGACGGATCAGGTGTTGGCTTCTGCGCGTTTACAGCAAGCCGTGTCCGAGCGCATCCAGTTTGGCCGTTCCTTGCAAACGGCGCAGCTGGCCCTGCAGCAGCTCGTGGGCGAGCCCCACACGGCTTTGAAAGCGCCCACCCGCTTGGCCCTGCCTCAGCAGGACGTTGGCGTGGCCATCGAGGCGAGTAAAACCCACTCGTCCGAGTTGCTGCGCTGGCGCACCCAGCAAGAGCTTGCACAAGCGCAAATCGACATGGCTCAAGCAGGTCTGTACCCGACGGTGGCCTTGGCCCATCGGCAGAATATAGGCGGCCAAGACAATGCAGCGCTGCCCAACCGCACGTATTTGTCGCTGCAGTTTTCGCCTGGCCCAGGTTTGTCGGCCCGCAGCGCGGCAGCCGCAGCGCGTTCGCGCCTGGAAAACAGCCTGCAAAACACCGTGGTGTTTGAGCGCCAGCTCGAGCAGCAGGTGCGCACGGCTTTGGCCGACCTCGATGCCCTGGCCCGACAGGTCGAACCCGCCCGCTTGCTGGTCACGGCCACCGAAGATGTGGTGGCCTCTTATTTGCGCCAGTACCAGATTGGCAAGAAAAACTGGCTGGATGTGCTCAACGCCCTGCGCGAGAGCGCCCAGGCCCATTACAGCGCTCTCGATGTGTCTTCCAGCACACAGTCGCTGCAGCTGCGTGTGATGCTGCTGACCGGGCCCATGAACACCCAAGCGCTCGGCCAAATCCATGACTGAACACGACAGCGCTTCCAGCATGATGCTGGACCGCAACCTGGCGGTGGTTTTGTCGCGTTTGGCGGGCCTCTTGGGCCAGGCAGTGCCCGCGCACCGCTTTGGCATGATGTCGCGCACCACCGACGGCCTGATGGTGGACCACCTCAGCCGCGAAGAGCGCCTCAAGGCCTGGTGGCTGGGACGCTTTCCCACCGCGCACATCCATGCGGTCGAGCCCAAAAACCTCAAGCCTGCTGATTTTCCGCTGCTTTGGGTGGGCTCCGAGGGCGAGCAGGTCTTGCTGGTGCGCGGTGGCTCCGGCCGTCACCGCCTGACCTGTCAGGACCCGGAGGGCAACCCCTGCGTATTGCCCATGGCCGATGCGCGTCAGGGCCGTTTGTTGAAGCTGAGCATCATGCCCGCCCGCCCGGGGGAGTCGGGGCACCGTGCCTTGAGTGCGACCGACTGGTTTGCCACCTCGATTCGGCGCTACCGCTCGGTGTTCCTGGAGGCCGTGGTGGCCACCTGCGTGATCAGCCTGGTGGGGCTGGTGGCGGCGCTCTACTCGATGCAGGTCTACGACCGGGTGATCCCGACCAAGGGCTATTCCACCTTGTGGGTGTTGACCATTGGTGTGGTCATTGCCATCGTGATGGAGTTGGTGCTCAAACAGGTGCGGGCCTTCATGGTGGACCGCGCCTGCAAAGCGATCGACCAGGAGTTGTCGGCGGTGTTTTTCGGCAAAGCGCTGGACATCCGCATGGACGCGCGGCCCAACACCGTGGGCACGTTTGCCTCACAAATCCGGCATTTCGAATCGGTGCGCAATTTTCTGACCTCGTCGAGCCTGTTCATCATGGCCGACTTGCCCTTTGCCATTTTGTTTGTGGGTGTGATCGCCATCATTGCCGGACCTGTGGCCCTGGTGCCCTTGGTGGCGGTGCCCTTGGCGGTGTTGGCGGGCATGGCATTTCGCGGCTCGATCGAAAAATACACAGGGCTTCACATGAAGGAGTCCAACGAAAAAAACGGCTTGCTGATCGAGGCCATCGACGGCATCGAATCGGTCAAGGCCGCCAATGCCGAGTGGAAGATGCTGGACCGCTGGCGCAGCATGACCTCGACCATGGCTGACAGCGAGCTGAAAATGCGCCAGTTCTCCACCTTGTCGAGCAACCTGACGCAAACCATCCAGCAACTGAGCTATGCGGGCATGATCGCCGCAGGGGCCTATGCCATCAATGCCGGGCACTTGACCATGGGCGGCTTGATCGCTTGCTCGATCATCTCGGGCCGGGCCTTGACGCCCGTGGCGCAACTGCCTGGCCTGATCGTGCAGTGGCAGCACGCCAAGATCGCGCTGAAATCGCTCAACGGCATCATGGCCATGCCCAGTGAGCGCGAGCACAGCGAGCGCCTGGTGGTGCCGGAGTTGTGCCGAGGCGAGATCCGTCTGAACAAGGCCCATTTTTCCTATGCCAAGGACCTGCCCGGTCTGGAGGTGCCCCAGTTGAGCATCGCCCCGGGTGAGCGCATCGCCATCCTGGGCTCGGTGGGTTCGGGCAAGACCACATTGATCAAACTGCTGTCGGGGCTGTTCAAGCCCACCTCGGGGCAGGTTTACCTTGATCAGGTGGACATGGTGCATCTGGCACCCGAATTTGTGCGCGAGCATGTGGGTTATCTGCCGCAGGACGTGCGCTTGTTCAATGGGTCATTGCGGCACAACCTGACCTTGGGCTTGCCCCTGCCCAGCGACAGCCAGATCTTCAAAGCCGCGGCCATGACCGGGCTGGATCAGGTGATTCAAAACCACCCCCAGGGCCTGGAGTTGAGCATTGCCGAAGGCGGGCGCGGTTTGTCGGGGGGGCAACGCCAGTTGGTGGGCCTGACCCGCATGCTGCTGGCCATGCCCAAAGTCTTGCTGCTCGATGAACCCACCGCCTCCATGGATGCCAAACTTGAAAACCGCGTGATGCAACACCTGTTTGAAAATATGCCCACTGAATCGTCCATTGTCGTGGTCACGCACAAACCTTCGGTCTTGTCTTATGTCAGCCGGATTGTGGTGGTCGACAAAGGCCGTGTTGTCCTTGATGGGCCGCGTGATGAGGTCCTGAACCGCTTGCGCCAACCCAGTGCCAGCACCCAGACGGCCACAGCCTCGCCCGCACCTGCCGCAGGAGTTTTGGCATGAAAATTTTCTGGTTTTTTGGCCCCTCTGACCCCGACCACCAGCGCGAGGACTTGAGAGGTGCACTCAGCGGATCGCGCTGGGCGCTGTGGTCCTTGTTCCTGACCTGTGGGGTGTTTTTTGGCTGGGCTTATTTTGCCGAAATCGACCAGATTACCCGCGCACCGGGCTCGGTGATTTCCAGTGCCCGATCGCAAATCATCCAGTCTCAGGACGGCGGGGTGATTGAAGAGATGATGGTGCGCGAGGGCGATGTGGTCCAGCGTGACCAGGTTCTGGTCAAGATTGACGGCACCCGCCAGCAGTCCAGTTACCTGGAAACCCGTGCCAAGGCCGCAGGCCTGGCCATCACGGTGGCCCGTTTGCAAGCCGAGGTGTTGGGGCGCGAGCCGCGGTTTCCACCCGAAGCCAAGGCCTACCCCGAGTTCCGCGATACGCAAACCATGCTGTTCAAAAAGCGGCAATCGGCCATCAAAGAAGAGTTGCAGTCCTATGAAAACATCAAAGCCATTGTGCAAAAGGAGCTGAACATGACGCGGCCCCTGCTCAAAACCGGCGACGTGAGTGCCACCGAGGTGTTACGCCTGGAGCGGCAAATTGCCGACACGCAATCCCAGATCACCAACCGCAAAAACAAGTATTTTCAGGACACGCAGGCCGAACTGAGCAAAGCCCTGGAGGACCTGGCGGGGGTGGAGCAGATCATGGCCCAGCGCAAGGACCAGCTGACGCAGACCGAGTTGCGTGCGCCCTTGCATGGCATTGTGAAGAACGTGCGTGTGACCACGCGCGGCGGTGTCATCCGCCCCGGGGAAGAAGTCATGCAGATCGTGCCCTTGGAAGAAGACCTGGTGATCGAGGCCAAGGTCAGCCCGGCCGACATCGCTTTCATCAAAACCGGCATGAAGGCCACGGTCAAGATCGATGCTTATGACTACACCATCTATGGTGACCTGAGCGGCACCTTGTCCTACATCAGCCCCGACACCCTGAGCGAAAACCTGAACGTGCAGCAAGGCGAGCAGCCGTACTACCGGGTGCAGGTCAAGACCGACGGGCGCAAGTTCAGTGGTCGCCCTGACCAAAAGCTCGACATCCAGCCGGGCATGACCAGCATGGTGGAGATCAAAACCGGCTCCAACACGGTGCTCAAATACCTGTCCAAGCCTGTGATCAAGACCTTGAACCAATCGCTGGGCGAGCGCTGAGTTGGCCATTGCGTCCCGTGCCCCCCATATGTGGGGCGGGGTATTGGTATGCGTTTAGGCCTACTTCCAGAGGGCTTACTGTTGTTTACTTTATGACTAAACGAACAGGCTCAATATAGCTTTATAAATGATCTGTTTGATTTTTTTCATGAATTAATAATTATTAAAATATTGTTATTTTGATGGTTTATTTCTCAGAAGAAAACTGACTGGAGTGGACTAGATTGGATGCAACACAACGGACATTCTCAATTAAATTACTGACGGGGAAGGTTTCGTCATCAACAAACCAAACATCTACCATTATCTGATTAACGCCAGTGTTGAGTTGACCTGTGTATGTGTCACTGCCCTTTTCACCTACACGTACTTCGACACGTTTTTCATTTCCAGCAATTGTCTGAAAGCATTGAATACGTAAGGCGTGTGCGTAAATGTTGCGTGGAGCATTAAGGTTGAGTGTCCAGCTGTTGATCAGTCCCCCCTTGCCAGCGGAAAGAAACGGACGGAATGAAGAGCGGGACAAAACCTCGGCAACAACTACCTTGTTCATTGCTGCCATATATGCTTGAGCTTGGTCTTTTTTGTAGTACGCGAGAGGTAAATTAGGAAGTTCAGTACTTTCATTTTTTGCATCAATATGAGCCTTGGAGTCAGCAGCCTTTTGTGCTTTTTCCGCCTCGTAATCAGCAAGAGTTTTTTTCATTTCTGCTAAATGTGCAAGAAGTTCTACCTCGCATTTGGCGTAAGCAGCTTCCGCATCAGCTTTCCGACCAAGCGTTATAGCAAGCGAGTTAAAGTTGGAGTTTGCCTTGTTTCGTAGGTCATCACATCGTTTTGACTCCCGATCAATAACTTTTTTGAGTTGACTTGGCGGAATGGCCGTAATTCTTTGGTTGTGGCATTCTTTTAGTGCCGCCTCGGATTCGGAAACAGACCAGCCATTTTTGGATACTACGAATAAATTCCCTTTACGATTCTCAATATCATTCTTTAAGGCGTTACAGATGCTTTCGATACTTAATCTTGGGTTTTTTGTTTGGTAAAAATCTATGATTTCGAAGGGAGTGGCTGCATTGGTTGTAAATCCAAAAAAAAGGGCGCAGACGGTAATAAATTTTTTCAAGATATTTTCCTTTTTTAAATTAATTGAGTATTTTAATTTCGAGAGGTTTTTGTGTCATTAATAAATTTGTAAATTAATTTATTTTGCAATTATTTTTTTAAAGAATTTAGAATTGATTTAAGATCAGCCATCGTCACTTCTTGTTCGGTGTGTTGAAAATATTCGACAGCTTTTTTTAAATTACCAGATCGTTTATTCAGTTTAGGTTCGATCACTTCAATTAAGATACCTTCAATTTCATTGAGTGCTGCAGAATAACTAAGCCCAGATACCATTGACTTGACTCTTTGCTGAGCGCTGAGAGTTCCATCGTTGTTTACTTCCTTGAACCCAATCCACGTGAAATATTCCCACCTGTTCCAGAGCGCATCTTTCTCATGAGTTCTTAGTCGCCCAAATAAAGTCGCATTACCGTTTCCGGCTTGACCTACGTAGACGATTTTTTGGTTTTTGTCATAAAGAACATAAACACCAATTTGTTTTCTAAAATCGACAAGTAGCTCTTTTTTTCCCTTCGCCCAGCCCAGCATGTGGCCAGAAATGTTGCCAGCTCCTCGAAAGAAGTGTTTCCGATCCCAGAGAAATCCATAGTTTTTAATGATGGTCATCTTTTTAGCTCTTTTAAATTCATATCAATGTTAGCTGATTTTGACTACTTTTACGCTGCTGCCTATGGTGCCTATGGTGCCTATGGCCTTACTTCTCTACTTGCGCAACATTCGACCAGCTAGAAATGGCTTTAGCATGTTTTCAAAGGCATAACGACTTGAGTGTTCAGATCAGCCAATCGGAAACTTGGTGCTGGTAAGACGTCAGATCATGTGATGAACACTTCCACATCTTTAGAAGCCACTTTCGAGCTCTAACATAGAACAGGTCATTCCCCTCAGTGATAATAGAAGCTATGAGCGGCAATACCTTCGGACAACTTTTCTCGGTCACCAACTTTGGTGAATCCCACGGCCCGGCCATTGGCTGCGTGATTGACGGCTGCCCCCCGGGCATGCCGCTTTCCGAGGCCGACATCCAGCCCGACCTGGACCGACGCCGTCCGGGCACCAGCAAATTCGTCACCCAGCGCAACGAGCCCGACGCGGTACAAATCCTCTCGGGCGTCTACCAAGGACTGACGACCGGCACCCCGATTTGCCTGCTGATCAACAACACCGACCAGCGCAGCAAGGACTACGGCGACATCCTGCAGACCTTCCGCCCGGGCCATGCCGATTACACCTATTGGCGCAAATACGGCCTGCGTGACCCACGGGGCGGCGGCCGCTCGTCGGCGCGCCTGACGGCCCCCATGGTGGCTGCGGGTGCGGTGGCCAAGAAGTGGCTCAAAGAACAATTTGGCACCACCTTTGTGGGCTGCATGACCCAAATCGGTGACGTGCCGATTGGTTTTGAGAGCTGGGACCATGTGCCGAACAACCCGTTTTTTGCCCCGGTGCCCGATGTGTCGGCGCTGGAGGACTACATGAACGCGCTGCGCAAGTCGGGCGACTCGTGTGGTGCGCGCCTGCGCGTGGTGGCGCGTGGCATGCCCGTGGGCCTGGGCCAGCCGCTGTTTGACAAGATCGACGCCGACATTGCGTACGCCATGATGGGCATCAATGCCGTCAAGGGTGTGGAGATCGGCGCGGGCTTTGGCTGCGTCACGCAAAAGGGCAGCACCGCAGGTGACGCGCTCACGCCGGGCGGCTTTGTGGGCAACAACGCGGGCGGTGTGCTCGGCGGCATCAGCACCGGGCAAGACATTGAGGTGTCGATCGCCATCAAGCCGACCAGTTCCATCCTGATCGCCCGTGAATCGATTGATTCAGCAGGCCAGCCCACCGAGGTCATCACCAAAGGCCGTCACGACCCGTGTGTGGGCATTCGCGCCACCCCAATTGCCGAGGCCATGCTGGCCTTGGTGGTCATGGAACACGCCTTGCAGCACCGCGCCCAATGCGGCGATGTGGCGCACGATTTGCCGCCCATTGCTGCCGCCAAGTCTTAAGGGATGACGCCACGCCGTCAGCTCATGCCCTTTGCCGCGCTGTCGGCCAGTTACTTCGCGCACATTGGTTTTTTCAACCCCTATTTGCCGCTGTGGCTGCAGGACATGGGCCTGAGCCTGCTCACCATCAGCGTGCTCACGGCCGTGCAGGCCACCACCCGCTTGTTTGCACCTTATGCCTGGGGTGCCATCAGCGACCGCACGGGCGAGCGGGTCAAGCTGCTGCGCATCGGGGCAGGGGTGGCATTTGCCACGGCTTGCCTGCTGTTTTGGGACTGGGGCCCTGTGGGTTTGGGCCTGGTGTTGCTGCTGATGTTCACCCACACCAGCGCCATGATGCCCATGAGCGAGGCGGCCATGGCGCACCTGGTCAGCCAAAATGGTGCGTTTGACACCAAGCGTTATGGCCGGGTGCGGCTGTGGGGGTCCATGGGTTTTCTGGTCACGGTGTTTTTGGCCGGGGCCTGGTTTGAAGCCTTTGGCATGAAGCATTTCCCGGGCTGGACGGTGTTCAGCCTGGCTGCCGTACTGCTGAGCGTGTGGTGGATGCCCGACATCAAGGAGGCGGCGCACCAGGTGCGCGAGCATGTGTCGGTCATGCCCGTGCTGCGGCAAAAACCGGTCCAATGGTTTTTTGCGTCCACGTTTTTCCATGTGCTTTCGCACATTGGCATCTACGTTTTCTTCTCGCTTTACCTGGATTCTTTGGGTTACAGCAAGACCATGATCGGCGTGCTGTGGGCGCTGTCGGTGGCGGTGGAAGTGGTCTGGTTTTTCACCCAGTCGCGTTGGCTGCCGCGCGTGCCCTTGACCGGCTGGCTGGTCGCATGCTCGGCGGTGATGCTGCTGCGCATGGGCATGACGGCCGCCTGGGCCGATGTGCTGTGGATTTTGCTTTTGGCGCAAACGCTGCATGCCATCACCTTTGCCACACACCACACGGTCTGCATCGCCATGATTTCGCACCATTTTCCGGGCCGCTTGCGCGGACGCGGGCAGGCGCTGTACACCGTGGTGGCCTATGGCTTTCCGGGGGTGATCGGGGCTTTGCTGGGCGGTTTGCTCAGTGAGCGCTGGGGACTGCAAAGCGTGTTTGTGGCCAGCATCGCCACCAGCGCCGTGGCCACCGCCGCGGCATGGAAGGTCTGGCGTTTACAACACCCCAAGCTCCAGGTGCCCGGCTGATTCGGCGAGGCCGTCAGCTTCGAGCTTGTTGGCATGGCCGAGTGCTTGGCGCTAACCCTGTTGTTCAACCACCATCAACTTTTTTTGACGCCCTCCCGCCTTATGTCCATTGCTGTTTTGCCTGATTTTTTGCCGCCCGAATGGGCCCTGGCTTTGGCCGGGGCCGAGCGCCACGAGACCTCTTGGGCATCGGCCCGCATGGTCTGGCATGCGTGGGGGCATGTCGCTGCGCCAACGTTGGTCCTGTTGCATGGCGGCAGTGGCAGCTGGACCCATTGGCTGCGCTGCATTGCCCCCCTGCGCGATGGGGGCTGGCGCGTGCTGGTGCCCGACTTGCCGGGTTTTGGCGACTCGGACTTGCCAGAGGGCTGCACCGACGTGGACGACTTGCCCCCGCACTTGCATGCGGGTCTGCAGCAATTGCAAGCTGCTGGGCTGTGCGCCGGACCGGTGAGCGTGGCAGGTTTTTCTTTTGGGGGCATGGCCGGGGTCTTGTGGTTGGCCGCGCACCCCCAAGACGCCACGCATTTGGTTCTGGTGGGCGCGCCTGGCATGGGCCTGACGGTGCCCGATCGCATCCCACTCAAAGGTTGGCGGCATTTGGCCACGCCCGAAGCGCAGGACGCCGTGCACCGCCACAACCTCTTGGCCCTCATGCTGCACGCCCCCGAGGCCTTGGACGATTTGGCCTTGCACCTGCACACGGCCAATGTGCAGCGCGACCGCATGCCGCGCAGGCGTTTGTCATCGACCGACATCGTGGCGCGGACTTTGCCGCAGTTGTCTGCACGGGTGAGCGCGATTTTTGGCGAGCACGATGCGCTCTACCGGGGGCGCTTGTGGGAGTTGGCGGCGGCTATGCCCCACATGGCCCGTCATTGGGGCCACTGGCAGGTGGTACCGGGGGCAGGGCACTGGGTGCAGTACGAGGCGGCGCACCCGTTTCTGGCTGCTTTGCCCCATGCGCTCAGCGCGTGAGTGCCCCGCTCAAAACAGCAGCATGTGGGCGGCCACCAGCGCCAAAAACCCGGCGAAGGCCATTTGCAGTTTGCGTTTGTCCATGCGCTGGGACAAGCGTGCCCCCCAGTTGGCAAACAGGATGCTGACCAGGCTGATGCCCACAAACGCGGGGCCGTGCACATAGCCCCAGGTCTGCGGGCCGTTGGGGCCGCTCAGTCCCAGACCCACCGCGCCGATCAGCGAGATGGGGATGGCCACGGCCGAGCTGACCACCACGGCCTGGCGCATGTCCACACCGCGCAGCACCAGGTAAGGCACGGTCATGGCGCCGCCGCTGACGCCCAACAAAGTCGACAGGTGGCCAATGAAAGCGCCGGCACCCAAAAGTTCGTTGCGCTGGGGGATGGGTTTGACGAGAGATTCTTTTTTGGGGCGCAGCAAGCTCAGGCAGGTGCTCAGTGCAAACATGCCAAAACCCAGTTTGAGCCATTGCGATGGCAGCCAGTTGGCCAGCCAGACCGCTGTGATCGAGCCCAGGCTCACGGCCAAGGCCAGCCAATGCAGGCGATCAAATTGCAGGCGTTTGGCGCGCCAATGGGTCCAGGAACTGGTCAATGAGGTGACGACAATGCAGGCCAGCGAGGTGGCCACTGCAAAGTGCATGACTTCGGGGCCCAGCACCGGGTCGGTGTGCCAAAGAAAGTAGAGCGTGGGCACGATGACCAGGCCACCGCCCACACCAAACAAACCTGCGGTGAAGCCGCCAGCGGCGCCCACCAGTACAAACAACAACCAAAGTGGGATCATGCAGGCAGTGCCTCGAATTGGCCAAAGCGGCTGCGCCAGAAGGTCAGGGCGCTGGCGTCGTCTTGCCAGCCGAAGCTTTGCACCTGGCCGATCACGATGTGGTGGTCGCCCGCATCCACCAGTTGGTGGAGTTCGCAGTCAAACCAGGCTACGGCCGCATTCAAACGTTGGCGCTGGCTGTCTTGGCGTGTGGTGGGCACTCCGGCAAAGCGTGCGGCCATGTCTCCCGTGGCGAACTGTTTGGCCAGTGCTTCTTGCTCGCTGGACAAGACATTGACCGTGAAGCCGCCCGAGCGGGTGAAGGCGTCCAGGCTGCTGGCTGCTTTGCGGATGCTCCACAACACCAGCCGGGGCTCCAACGAGACGGACGAAAAGGAGTTGCAGGTCATGCCCCAGTCGCTGCCTTGCCAGTGGGAGGTGACCACCGTCACCCCGGTGGCAAAACAGGACAAGGCTTTGCGGTATTCGGCCGGGTCGGACGAGGGGGCTTGAGCGGCGGCAGGCATGGCATCGGGCATGTGGCGCATGGGTACTTTCAAACAGTCGGGGTCAAATTTTGGGAAAAAAAAGAGCTTGTGCTGCGCCCCCCAACAGGGGGGTGGGCAGGCCTTGGCCCATCAGGGCACTTCGTGGCCGTTGGCCAATTCGTACAGTTCGTACCAGGTCTGGCGGTCCATGGGCACGCGGGCGGCATCGGCAAAACGCTCGATGCGCTCGATCTGGTTGGTGCCCATGACAGGCAAGACCTGCACCGGGTGGTGCATCAACCAAGCCATGGCCACGGCGGTGGTGTCGGTGCCTGCAGCTTGGGCCAGCTCGGCCAGCTTGGGGGCCAGGCGTGCTGCCGCGGTGCCAGGCGTGCCCGCTTGCGAATGCAGGCGGCCGCCGCCCAGAGGGGACCAGGCCATCACCGGCATGCGGTGCTGCTGGGCATGGGCCAGTTGGCCGTTGATGAAGGGGGCAGGGTTCAGCAAGCCCAGCTCGATCTGGTTGGTTTGCAGCTTGTGCTTCATGCATGACTGCAACAAATCCACGTCCCAGGGCATGAAATTGGACACGCCTACGCCGCGCAGCTTGCCGCTGTCGATCAGGCCGTCCAGACACGCGCCCAGGGCTTGTGCGTCCATCAGGGGGTCGGGGCGGTGGATCAAAAGCAGGTCGATCACGTCCACGCCGATGCGGCTGAGCGAGCGCTCGACACTGGCGGTGACATGTGCAGGGCTGGTGTCGTAGTGCTTGACACGGGTGTCCGGCCATTTGTCCGACAACAGCATGATGTCGGTCTTGGTGACGATCTCTATTTGGTCTTTCAGGCTGGGGCGGGCTTTGATGGCCTGACCAAACAATGCTTCGCAGCTGTAATTGCCGTAGATGTCGGCATGGTCAAAGGTGGTGATGCCTTGCGCCAGACAGGCGTCAATGCGCGCCAGGTTGGCGTTGACCGAATGATCTGCGGCTTCGGACAGACGCCACACGCCATAGGCCATGCGGCTGAGGCTGCGGCCGTTGGGCAGCGTGATGCGGCCGATATCGTTTGAACTCATTTGCGAACTCCTGTGCCCAGGGGTGTGGGCGGTGTTTGGGCCGGAACACGGCCATATTCTTGGGCGAGGGACACGGTTTTGAGCTGCGGCAACACTTTGGTGCCGAAGATTTCGCATTCCTGCAGGTGGGGGTAACCGGAAAAAATGAAGGCCCGAATGCCCATCTTCTGGTAAGCCTCGATTTCGCTGAGCACCTGGTCCACGCTGCCCACCAAGGCTGCGCCGCAGCCGCTTCGGGCACGCCCCACGCCGGTCCACAGGTGGGGCTCAATGTAGCCTTCGTCATCGGCGCGGTCGCGGTTGGCGCTTTGCAGCGACACGCCCAAGCTGGTGGCGTCCAGGGCCCGGCGGCGGATTTCGCGGCCCTTTTCGTCGTCCAGCTGCGACACCAGTTCGGCCGCGTATTCCCGCGCCTCGGCTTGTGTGTCACGCACGATCATGTGCACCCGCAGGCCGTAGTCGAGCAAGCGGCCATGCTTTTCGGCTTGGGCGTGCACATCGCGCATGCGCTGGGCCAACACATCTTTGGGCTCGGGCCACATCAAATAGGTGTCGCAATGCGCACCGCACAGGGCCAGGGCATCGGGGCTGTAACCACCGAAATACAGCAAGGGTCCACCGTTGGTCTGGTAGGGGCGTACCGGGTCGGTAGACAGGCCCTTGAGTTTGTAGATCTCGCCGTCGTAATTGATTTCGTCCTGGGTCCAGGCTTGCTTGAGGATTTCGACCACTTCCCATGAGCGGCGGTAGCGGTACGCGCTGTCTTCTTGTTGACCCGGAAAGTCGGACGAGATGACGTTGAGCGTGAGGCGTCCTTCCAGAATGTGGTCCAGTGTGGCCACGGTGCGTGCCAGCATGGCCGGGTGGGTTTCGCCGCAGCGGATGGCTGCCAGCAGGTTCATGCGCTTGGTTTTGTGGGCCACAGCGGCGGCAAAGGTCAAGGTGTCCTGGCCGACTTGGTAGGAGGAGGGGCACAGGATGTTGCGGTAGCCCAATTCATCAGCGCGCTCGACAATGCGGCTGGTGTTGGCCCAGTTGCTGCGCAAATCACCTTCGGGCACGCCCAGGTGGCGAAAATCATCGGAACACAAGGGGGCGAACCAGGCCACTTCGGCACCCTGGACGTCTTCGCCTTTGACGGGAACAATGCTCATATGGGACTCCTCACTGAAAGTGAATGAATGATATATGAATTCAAGGCGAGTTGGCATCCGGGTTTCCCCGGGTTTTGAATTTTTCGTGCTCAAAAGCGGCTACGTTGTGCAAGTTGAATAACAAGTGCTGCATCGGGAAGTCCGGATCGGTTGTGCAATTGCGCAGAGCGTCTGGCTGGTCCGCTGAGCCACTTGCCAAGTGATTGAACTTCTAACCGCGACCGCGTCAGAGTGATGGCCGCCAGCAGTTGGCCAATTTTTCAATAATGGGCTTGTAGACGGTGGTGTGCCATGACTGACCGCGCAGGAGCCCAGGGTGGGCGGGGCGGTGGCCCCATGTGGCCGTTATCAGGCGGGCTGCAGGGCTTGCAGCAGCTCGGTTTCGATCTCGATTTGTGCCCGGTTGTGCTGCAGGGCGGGGCCGCTGATGAGGAAGGTGTCTTCGACCCGCTCACCCAAGGTGCTGATCTTGGCCAAGTGCAGATGGATGCCATGCAGCGCCAGCACACGGGCCACGCTGTAGAGCAAACCGATGCGGTCGCTGGCCGAGATGCTGAGCAACCATTTTTGGCCTTGCTCGTCCGGGTTCAGGGTGACCCGGGGGGTGACCGGGAAACTCTTGACGCGGCGCGAGACCCGGCCACGAGACGGCGAGGGCAGGGGGCCTTGCTGCTCCAGAGTCTGGGTCAGGCCAGACTCGACCATGCTCATCAGCTCCCGGTAATGCTCGGGCAGCATGGGCGTGACGATCTGGAAGGTGTCCAGTGCCCACCCTGTGCGGGTGGTGTGGATTTTGGCGTCCAGAATGCTGAAGCCCGCTTGGTCAAAATGACCGCAGATGCGGGCGAACAAATCCGATTGGTCGGGCGTGTAGACCAGCACCTGCAATCCTTCACCGACCGGGGAGTGTCTGGCGCGCACGATGGTGCGTGACTGTTCGGGTGCTTGTTGGGCCACATGGCGCGAGAGCTGGCGCGCATGCCAGGCGATGTCGGAGGCGTCGTGGCGCATGAAGTAGCTCAAGTCGAGCGTGTCCCACAGCGCCTTGTGGCCTTCGTGGGGCTGGGCCTGGCGGGCCAGCTCGATCAGGGCCTCGCGTTTGCGCGCTTCCACTTCGGCATTGGCATCGGGGGCGCGGCCACCCAGCACACGCAAGCTCGATTTGTAGAGGTCTTCCAGCAGCTTGCCTTTCCAGGCGTTCCAGACCTTGGGGCTGGTGCCCCGAATATCGGCCACGGTGAGCAGGTACAGGGCCGTCAAGCGGCGCTCGTTGCCCACGCGCTGGGCAAACCGGGCGATGACTTCAGGGTTGCCCAGGTCTTCTTTTTGTGCCACGCGGCTCATGGTCAGGTGTTCGCTGACCAGGAACTCGATCAGCTGCCCGTCTTCCTTGCCGATCTGGTGCTGGCGGCAGAAGGTGCGCACTTCGGCGCAGCCCAGCTGCGAGTGGTCGCCGCCGCGGCCTTTGGCGATGTCATGGAAGAGCGCTGCGGCGTACAAGATCCAGGGCTTATCCCAGCCGCTGGCCAGTTGGGAGCAAAAGGGGTACTCGTGCGTGTGCTCGGCCATGAAAAAGCGCCGCACATTGCGCAGCACCATCAGGATGTGCTGGTCCACCGTGTAGGCGTGGAACAGGTCGTGCTGCATCTGACCCACGATGCGGCGAAACACCCACAGGTAGCGCCCAAGCACCGAGGTTTCGTTCATCAGGCGCATCGCATGGGTGATGCCCTGGGGTTGTTGCAGGATCTGCAAAAACGTCTGGCGGTTGACCGGGTCGGCGCGAAAGCGGCCGTTCATGATGGCGCGCACGTTGTACAGCGCCCGCAGCGTGCGTGCCGACAGGCCTTTGAGGCCAGGGGTGGCCTGGTAGAGCAAAAAGGTTTCGAGGATGGCGTGCGGGTGCTTTTGGTACAGGTCGTCACTGGCCACTTCGATCAGCCCGGCTTTTTCAAAAAAGCGTTCGTTCAAGGGGCGAAAGTGGTCAATGCTCTCGCCGCGCTCGGTTTTGAGGCGGTCTTCGATGTTGAGCAGCAAGATCTGGTTGAGCTGCGTGACTGCCTTGGCCGCCCAATAGTATTGGCGCATCAGTTTTTCACTGGCGCGCAAGGCCAGCCGGCCCTCGGGTGTGATGTCCGAGGCATAGCCAAAGCTTTCGGCCACGTTGGTTTGCAGGTCAAACACCAGTCGGTCTTCACGGCGCTTGGCTTGCAGGTGCAAGCGGGCGCGGATCAGGCCCAGCAGGGCTTCGTTGCGTTTGATTTGGCGCGCTTCGAGCGGCGTGGCCAAGCCTTTGCGGGCCAACTCGTCCCAGCTGTGGCCCAGGCCTGCGGCGCGGGCCACCCACAAAATCATCTGCAGGTCGCGCAAGCCCCCGGGGGACTCCTTGCAGTTGGGCTCCAGGGCGTAGGGGGTTTTGTCAAACTTGGTGTGCCGCTGGTGCATTTCCAGGGTCTTGGCCACCAAAAAGGCTTGCGGGTCCATGGCCGCCTGAAATTGCTTTTGGAATTCGGTGAACAGTTTGGTGTTGCCCGTCACACGGCGCGACTCCAGCAAAGAGGTCTGCACCGTGATGTCCTTGGCCGATTCGGCCAGGCATTCATCCAGGCTGCGCACACTGGAGCCAATTTCCAGGCCCGTGTCCCAGCAGCTGCCGATGAAGCGCTCGAGCTGCGCCTGCAGCGCCGGGTCGCCCTCCGGGGTTTGGCCGGGAGGCAGCAACACCAGCACGTCCACGTCAGAGTGCGGGAACAGCTCGGCGCGGCCAAAACCGCCCACCGCCACCAGCGCCAGCTCGGGGGCGAAGCCCGCGTTTTGCCACAGCTGAATGAGCAAACCATCGGCCAGGATGGCCAGTTGTTTGAGGGTTTGTTTGAGGCCCCGCACGGCCGAGCCACTGTTGGCCAGGGTTTGCAGCACGGCCGCCTTGTCGCGCTTGTAGGTCTCGCGCAGGGAGGCCAAATCAGCCAGGTCGGCCGGAGCGGCCAAATTTGGCAAGGGGGCCGGGACACCCATCTCAGGCCGAGACCAGGGCTGGCGCGTTCACAAAGGCGGGCACGGCTGGGGAGCCTGCCGACACGGTGAGCACTTCGTAGCCCTTTTCGGTGACCAGCACCGTGTGCTCCCACTGGGCCGACAGCGAATGGTCTTTGGTGACGATGGTCCAGCCGTCGCCCATTTCCTTGATGTCGCGTTTGCCGGCGTTGATCATGGGCTCAATCGTGAAGACCATGCCTGCCACCAGTTGCGTGAGGGTGCCGGGTTTGCCGTAGTGCAGCACTTGCGGCTCTTCGTGGAAAACCTGACCGATGCCGTGGCCGCAAAACTCACGCACCACCGAAAAGCCGTGGCCCTCGGCAAATTTCTGGATGGCGTGCCCGATGTCGCCCAGGTACGCGCCGGGTTTGACCTGCTCAATGCCTTTCCACATGGCGTCGTAGGTCAGTGTGGCCAAGCGTTTGGCGGCTATCGAGGCATCGCCCACATGGAACATGCGGCTGGTGTCGCCATGCCAGCCGTCCTTGATGACGGTGATGTCGATGTTGACCGAGTCACCCTTTTTGAGCGGTTTGTCGTTCGGGATGCCGTGGCACACCTGGTGGTTGACCGAGGTGCAGATCGATTTGGGGTAGGGCTTGTAGCCCCCGGGCGCGTAGTTCAGTGGGGCTGGAATGGCTTGCTGCACATCGACGATGTAGTCGTGGCAGAGCTTGTCGAGTTCGTTGGTGGTGACACCTGGCTTGACGTAAGGGGTGATGAAGTCCAGAACTTCGGAGGCCAGGCGGCCAGCTACGCGCATAGCAGCGATGTCGTCGGCATTTTTGATGGTGATGGTCATGGGGCGATTATCCCATTGGGGCCGTGTGAACGCCATGGTTGGGCTGGAAAACCATCGGCGCAGCTTGTTCAGTGACCCACGGGTAAACACCGATTCTGGCTGGGCTGGTGCATTTGTATTCTGTATACAGACATGAATTCATCCCTCCTCCAACTCACTGCCGCCCCGGACCTGGTGGAGCAGGTTTACAGCCGTTTGCTCGACGCCATCAGCGAGGGGACTTTGCTGCCGGGCGAGCGCCTGACGCAGGAAGACTTGGCCCAACAACTGGCCGTGTCGCGCCAGCCGGTGCTGCAGGCCCTTCGTTTGCTGAAAAAAGACGGTTTTGTGGAGGACGCGCCGGGCCGCGGTGTGCGCGTCACACAACTCGATGTGGGCTGGATCGCCCAGGTCTACCAGGTGCGTGGCAGCCTGGATGCGCTGGCTGTTCGGCTGGCGGCTGAGCGCGGGGCCCGGTTTGATGCAGACGTGATGCGCCAAGGGCGCCTGGCCGAAAGCGGGCGCGATGTGCAGGCCATGATCCAGGCCGATTTGGCCTTTCACCGTGCCATTTACCAAGCCTCTGGCAACCCGCTCATCGCCCAAAGCATTGCGCTGCATTGGCACCACCTCAAGCGTGTCATGGGCGCTGTGCTGCAGTCGTCTCACCAGCGGCAAACCGTGTGGGACGAACACGAAGCCATCGCGCAAGCCATCTCCGCAGGCGACGCCGATGGGGCGGTGCGCTTGGTGCAAGAACACGCCTATGAGGCCAGCGTGCAACTCACGGCCCGACTTTCCGAACAAATTCAACACCTCAAAACAGGAGCACAAGCATGAGACTGACCCCCGAACAACTCGAACAATTTGACCGCGAGGGTTATTTGTTTTTCCCCGGTCTGTTCACCCCCGAAGAAACCAAAAACCTGACCGATGCCGTGCCCGAGCTGTACAGCCGCCGCGAGGCCTACAACGTGCGCGAAAAAGGCAGCGACGCCGTGCGCACCAACTTTGCGGCCCACATGTACAGCGAGCCCTTTGCCAAGCTGGCCCGCCACCCCCGCATGATCGAGCCCGTGCAAGACCTGTTTGGCGAAGAGCTTTACATGCATCAGTTCAAGATCAACGGCAAGATGGCCTTTGAGGGCGATGTGTGGCAGTGGCACCAGGACTACGGCACCTGGCTCAACGACGACATGATGCCCACCGAGCGCGCCATGAACGTGGCGATCTTCTTGGACGACGTGAACCCCTTCAACGGCCCGCTGATGTTCATCCCCGGCAGCCACAAAAAGGGCGTGGTGGAGGCCAAACACGACCTGTCCACCACCAGCTACCCCCTGTGGACGGTGGACAACGACCTGATCGCCCAGTTGGTTGAGCGCGCTGGTGGCAAAGAAGGCGGCATCGTCAGCCCCACCGGGCCAGCCGGCTCCATGATCTTGTTCCACAGCTGCTTGGTGCACGCCTCGGCCAGCAACCTCTCGCCATGGAACCGGGTGAGCGTTTACCTGAGCCTGTGCGCCGTGTCCAACCACATCCGCCGCCACAAGCGCCCCGAATACATCGCCCACCGCGACTTCACGCCCATCAGCTGCTTGCCCGACGACTGCCTGGTGAACAGCTACCCGGTGGACTTGCCCTGGAAGGGCGGCATGCCCGAAAGCACCCTGAAAACCTCGCTCGATGTCTTGAAAGAAGCCGCATGAACCTGCACGCCAAACTCCTGCAACGCGCCGCCGAAAACCGCCCCATCCGCATCGGCCTGATCGGTGCGGGCAAATTCGGCTCCATGTACTTGGCGCAAATTCCGCGCACCCCCGGCGTGCACTTGGTGGGCATTGCCGACCTGTCGCCCGACGGTGCCCGCGCCAACCTGGCCCGCGTGGGCTGGGAAGCTGAGCGCCTGACCGCCAAGAGTCTGGACGATGCCGTGAAACACGGAACCACCCATGTAGGTGACGACTGGCAGAGTCTGGTGCGCCATCCGGCGGTGGATGTGGTCGTGGAATGCACGGGCTCGCCCCTGCACGCGGTGGACCACATTCTGGAAGCTTTTGCCCATCGCAAACATGTGGTCAACGTGACGGTGGAAGCGGATGCGTTTTGCGGCCCCTTGCTCGCCACCCGCGCTCAGACAGCAGGCGTGGTCTATTCGCTGGCCTTCGGTGATCAGCCTGCGCTCATTTGCGATTTGGTGGACTGGGCACGCACCTGCGGTTTTCCGGTGGTGGCAGCCGGTCGGGGTCACAAATGGCTGCCGCACTTCAGCGAATCCACCCCCGAGACGGTGTGGGGCTATTACGGCCTCACGCCCGAGCAGGCCGAGCGCGGGGGCCTGAACCCCAAAATGTTCAACAGTTTTCTGGACGGCTCCAAGCCCTCGATCGAGAGCACGGCGGTGTCCAATGCCACAGGTTTGGGCGTGCCCAGCAACGGTTTGCTCTACCCCCCCGCCAGCGTGGAAGACATTCCGTATGTCACCCGCCCGATCTCGGAAGGCGGCGTTTTGGAGCGCAAGGGCATGGTCGAGGTGATCTCGAGCCTGGAGACCGATGGCCGCAAAATTCCCTACGACATCCGCATGGGCGTGTGGGTCACGGTCGAGGCCGAGACCGATTACATCAAGAACTGCTTTGAAGAGTACAACGCCCACACCGACCCGTCGGGCCGCTACTTCACCCTCTACAAACGCTGGCACTTGATTGGCCTCGAAGTGGGCGTGAGTGTGGCCAGCGTTGCCCTGCGCAACGAGCCCACAGGCGTGGCCATCGGCTGGAACGCCGACGTGGTGGCCACCGCCAAGCGCGACCTGAAACCCGGCAACATGCTGGACGGCGAGGGCGGCTACACCGTCTGGGGCAAGCTGCTGCCTGCCGCCACCTCCAAGCGCATGGGCGGCGTGCCACTGGGCCTGGCCCACGGCGTCAAAGTCATTCGCCCCGTGGCCAAAGGCCAAAGCCTGACTTGGGACGATGTGGCCATGGACATCAGCACCCATGCTTACAAAATCCGGCGCGAAATGGAGGCGACTTCGGTGCTGGGGTGATCGATCCTGCACGTTCTAATCTAAAAGCCGTGCCGCTTGTGCTGCGCGGCTTTTTCCTTGTTGAAAAAGACAATCCTTTGTCTGTCTATCTCGCCGCCAGATAAGGGTTTCCCCCGTTAAAATACCGCCTTTGCCGGCCAGCCCCAGTCAGCGGCCCCGGAATGACGGTTTTCTGTCTCTTTACAAGGCCACCCCGTGTCCCTGCACATCACGACTTTTGAAGGCGCCAGCGCCCTCAGCGACTTTCGTATTGCTCAGCTTTTGCCACGTTTGGCAGCCATTTCGCCGCAAATTCAGGGCATTTCAGCCCGTTTTGTGCACCTGGTCGCCACCACTGAACCCCTGCAAGACGGCCAAAAGCAAACCTTGTCGGCCTTGTTGACCTACGGTGAGCCTTATTCGGGCCCTGTCGATGGCCCCCTGATTGTGGTCAGCCCCCGTATCGGTACGGTCTCCCCATGGGCCTCCAAAGCCACCGACATTGCCCACAACTGCGGTTTTGAGCTGCGCCGGGTCGAGCGCTTGACCGAATACCGTTTGACCATGAAATCGGGCCTGCTCAGCACGGCCAAATTGACTCCGGAGCAACTGGGCCAAGTGGCCGCTGTGTTGCACGACCGCATGACCGAGTCGGCCATGCCCAGCCGCGATGATGCAGCGGCCTTGTTCACCGCCCTGGAGCCCGCGCCCATGGACCATGTGGACGTGCTCGGCGGTGGCCGCGCTGCACTTGAAACGGCCAACAAGACCTGGGGCCTGGCCCTGGCCGATGACGAAATCGACTACCTGGTCAAAGCCTTCACGGGTCTCAAGCGCAACCCCACCGATGTGGAGTTGATGATGTTTGCGCAGGCCAACAGCGAGCACTGCCGCCACAAGATTTTCAACGCCGAGTTCACCATCGACGGCGTGGCCCAGCCCAAGAGCCTGTTCGGCATGATCCGCAACACGCACCAGCTCAGCCCCCAGCACACGGTGGTGGCCTATTCGGACAACGCTTCGGTGATGGAAGGCCACACGGTGGAGCGTTTTGTGGCCCGAACTTCAGGGCATGGCGCGGCTTACCAGAGCGAACAAGCCTTGCACCATGTGCTCATGAAGGTCGAGACGCACAACCACCCGACCGCGATTTCACCGTTCCCCGGCGCATCCACAGGCGCGGGCGGCGAGATCCGCGACGAGGGCGCCACAGGCCGCGGCTCCAAGCCCAAGGCCGGTTTGAGCGGTTTTACCGTGTCCAAACTCTGGGGCGGCATGTCGGACCAAGCGGGCGGCAAGCCCGAGCACATCGCCAGCCCGCTGCAAATCATGACCGAAGGCCCTTTGGGTGGCGCGGCTTTTAACAACGAGTTTGGTCGCCCCAACTTGCTGGGCTATTTCCGCGAATACGAACAAACCGTGGACGGCGTGGTGCGTGGTTACCACAAGCCCATCATGATCGCGGGCGGTCTGGGTCAGATCGACGCCGAGCAAACCCAAAAGATCGAATTCCCTGCCGGCAGCTTGCTGATCCAGCTGGGCGGTCCCGGCATGCGCATCGGCATGGGCGGCAGCGCGGCCAGCTCCATGGCCACCGGCACCAACGCCGCGAATCTGGACTTTGATTCGGTGCAGCGCGGCAACCCCGAGATCGAGCGCCGGGCGCAAGAGGTCATCAACCACTGCTGGGCGCAGGGAGCCAAGAACCCGATCCTGGCCATCCACGACGTGGGCGCGGGCGGTTTGTCCAACGCCTTCCCTGAATTGACCAACGACGCGGGCCGAGGCGCACGCTTTGATTTGCGCGCCGTCAAGCTGGAAGAGTCGGGCTTGTCGCCCAAAGAAATTTGGTCGAACGAAAGCCAAGAGCGCTATGTGTTGGCGATTGCGCCCTACTCTTTGGCACAGTTCACGGCCTTTTGCGAACGCGAGCGTTGCCCGTTTGCAGTCATTGGCGTGGCGACCGACGAGCGCCAACTGGTGCTGGAAGACAAAGGCAGTGAATCACCCGTCGATATGCCCATGGACGTGCTGCTGGGCAAGCCACCCAAGATGCACCGCGACGTGAAGACCGTGGTGCGCCAGTCGCCTGCCATGGACCTGACGGGTGTCTCGCTGCAAAAAGCCGTGATCGACGTGCTCAGCCACCCCACCGTGGCGTCCAAGCGTTTTCTCATCACCATCGGTGACCGCGCCGTGGGCGGCCTCACGCACCGCGACCAGATGGTCGGCCCTTGGCAAGTGCCTGTGGCCGATGTGGCCGTGACCCTGGCCGACTACCAAGGCTTTGCGGGTGAAGCCATGAGCATGGGCGAGCGCACGCCGCTGGCTTCGCTCAATGCCGCAGCGTCTGGCCGCATGGCCGTGGCCGAAGCCATCACCAATTTGCTGGCCGCGCCCATCGAGCTGCCCCGCGTCAAGATGTCGGCCAACTGGATGGCCGCTTGCGGCGAGCCGGGCGAAGACGCGGCACTCTATGAAACCGTCAAGGCCGTGGGCATGGAACTGTGCCCGGCGCTCGACATCTCGATCCCGGTGGGCAAAGACAGCTTGTCGATGCGCACGCAGTGGACCGACAACGGTGAAACACACAAAGTCACCTCGCCGGTCAGCTTGATCGTCACCGCCTTTGCCAGCCTGCCCGATGTGCGCGGCACGTTCACGCCTCAGCTGGACGCAAAAACCGATGACACCAGCTTGCTCTTGATCGACCTGGGCCAAGGCCGCAACCGCATGGGCGGCAGCGTGCTGGGCCAGGTGCTGGGCCAGTTTGGCGACAGCGTGCCCGATTTGGAAGAACCACAAGCCCTGGTCAATTTGGTCAAGGCCATCAACACCTTGCGTGCCCAAGGCCAGATCCTGGCCTACCACGACCGCAGCGACGGCGGCTTACTCGCCGCTGTGGCCGAAATGGCTTTTGCAGGCCATGTGGGCGTGGCCCTCAATGTGGACATGTTGGTGACCGAGGGCGACGGCATCACCGACAGCCGCGCAGATCACGGCGACGCCAAGAACTGGGCAGGCCAAGTCAGCGCCCGCCGCGACGAACTCACCCTCAAAGCCTTGTTCAACGAAGAGCTGGGCGTGGTGTTGCAGGTGCGCACGGCCGAGCGCAATGCGGTGCTGCAAACCCTGCGCGAACACGGCCTGTCCAAACACACGCATGTGATCGGCAAGACCCGCCCTGTGCAATCGACCATCCAAAAAGGCGTGGGCGAACTCAGCATCTGGCGCGACACCAAAGAGGTGTTTGCCGCCAAACTGGAAGACCTGCACCAGGTCTGGGACAGCGTGAGCTGGAAGATTTGCCAGCAGCGCGACAACCCCGCTTGCGCCGATGCCGAACACGCCGCTGCGGGCCGCGTTGACGACCCCGGCATGCATGTGGCGCTGAGCTTTGACCCGGCTGACAATGTGGCCGCGCCATTCCTGAATTTGTCGCGCCCCAAAGTGGCCATCTTGCGCGAGCAGGGCGTCAATTCGCATGTGGAAATGGCCTACGCCTTCCACAAAGCCGGTTTTGAGTCGCACGACGTGCACATGACCGACCTGCAATCGGGCCGCGCCAACTTGGCCGACTTCCAAGGCCTGGTGGCTTGTGGCGGCTTCAGCTACGGCGACACCTTGGGCGCAGGCAGCGGCTGGGCGCGCTCCATCACCTTCAACCCCGCTTTGGCTGAGCAGTTCAAGGGCTTCTTTGGCCGCACTGACACCTTTGGTCTGGGTGTGTGCAACGGCTGTCAGATGTTTGCGGAACTGGCCGACATCATCCCAGGCGCGCAAGACTGGCCACGCTTCACCACCAACCAGAGCGAGCGTTTTGAAGCGCGTCTGTCCATGGTCGAGGTGCTCGAATCCCCCAGCTTGTTCTTGCAAGGCATGGCGGGTAGTCGCTTGCCGATTGCCGTGGCGCACGGCGAAGGTTTTGCCAACTTCAAACACCGTGGCAACGCGGCGCAGGCTTTGGGTGCCATGCGCTTTGTGGACAACCACGGCCAGGCCACGGAGGCGTACCCGTTCAACCCCAACGGCAGCGCGGGGGGCCTCACGGCCGTGACCACCGCCGATGGACGCTTCACGGCCATGATGCCGCACCCTGAAAGGGTGTTCCGCAATGTGCAGATGAGCTGGACGAGTGGCGACATTTCGGCCACCAGCCCCTGGTTGCGCGTGTGGCAAAACGCGCGCAAGTGGGTGGGTTGAGACCGTGAACGCATGAAGTCCGACACGCCACGGCAGTGGTTCCCCCCTTCGCAACTGGCCTTTTACTTTGACCAGGGTGCGTGGTCGCGGGGCACCACGCTTTACCTGCAAAACAAGGTGGTTTCGTCGCAGCTCACGCCCGACGGCGAAGGTTGGCGTTTGCAAGGCCAGGTGGAAGGCAGCGAGCCGCGCCCCTATACCGTGAACGCCGAGCTGCGCGTGAGCCCGGGCGGCAACCTGAGCGAGTGGCGCAGCGGCTGCACCTGCCCCGTGGGCCGCTATTGCAAACACGGCGCGGCCTTGGGCATTTTGGCGTCCATGCAAGGCCTGGCTTTGCTCGACGAATGGGGCAGCGATGGACCTTCTGCTGAAGTGATCGAGCGCCGCAGCCAGATGGAAAAAGAGCGGGCCCTGAGCCACGCCGAATACCAGGCCCGCGATTGGCTGACCCGGCTGGAAAACGCCAACGGCCCCTCGGCTTACAGTTTGCCCGGGGCCACACAGGACCAGTTTGTCTACCTGCTGTCAGTGGCCTATTTGGGGCAAAAGCCCTTGTTCCACCTGAGCGTCAAGCGGGCCGCGCAAAAGCGCAATGGCGAATGGGGCAAACCCAAAAAAGTCAGCAACGAGCCCTCGCCGCATGATCCGATCTGGTCCAGCAGCAGCCCCCTGGACCGTGACATTTTTGACCTGATGAAAGCCTGTCCGGCGGCCAGCAGTTTCAGCTCCTATGGGTTTCAGGGCGAAGTCAAGCTGCACGGCATGCCCGGACAACTGCTGCTCAAGCTGTGCAGCCAGACCGGCCGCCTGATGTCTGCCGAAGCTGCGGTCAGCCTGGAGTGGAGCGACGCTGCCGAAGCCTTGGTGGGTGCTTGGCAGGAAGTGCCTGCGCAAGACAACTTGCCCGGCGGCTGGAAGCTGAGCATGCAGCCCCAGCGTGCGGGGGTGGTCTATGGCCTGAACGAGCCGCCTTTTTACATGGACACGCTGCAAGGCCACTGTGGCCCCCTGAACACACAAGGGCTGAGCGCCAACGAGCTGCAGGTGATGTCCTGCGCGCCCGTGCTGCCCGAAAGCGTGGTGTTCAAGTTCCAGAACCAGTTGTTGGCGCGTCTGGGGCCCGTGCCTTTGCCACCCGTGATCGCGCAGATGCCCGAAATCCGGGATGTGCCGCCCCGGCCTGTGCTCGACATCACGCCCGTGCCGCCACATGACCGCGACACACACGGCTTGTTCCAGGCCGAGTTGAGTTTTGATTACGCGGGCCAACGCGGGTTTTGGGCCGGCCCGCAAATCCGCGTCATGGTGGGCCATGGTTCACAGGCCCGCATGTTGGTGCGCGATTTGCCTGGTGAGCTCAAAGTTTGGGAGGTCCTTGACACTTGGGGTCTGTCTTTGATGGGTCAGAACATGCTGGGCTTTGCACCGCCCCAACCCCAACAGCGCTGGCTCGAATGGCTGGAGAGCGATTTTGCCCCCCTGCGCGAGGCGGGTTTCGAGGTGCGTTTCGAATCGACCCAGACCCGTTGGCTGCGCCAGGCCGACGATGTGCACATCGACCTGTCGGGCGACGCCGATGCGCCCGAGACATCACCTTGGTTTGATTTGTCCCTGGGCATGGACATCGACGGTCAGCGCGTGAACATCCTGCCTTGGGTGCCCACCATCCTCACGACCTTGGCCCGCATCAGCGTGGCCACGGCCGAAGGCGAGACCGCCAGCTTGCCGCCGTTTTTGTACCTGCCCGAGTTGCAAGGCGATGGCTTTGTGAAGCTGCCCACTGCCAAGATCGCGCCCTGGCTGAACACGCTCATGGAGCTGGTGTCTGAGCGTGGACGCGATTGGAATGGCGATGGGCTGCGCCTGTCCCGCCTGGATGCGTTGCGCACCGCCGCATCCCTGGGCGAGGGCGTGGCCTGGTCGGGTGCCCAAAGCCTGATGAACCTGGTGCAGCAAATGCGCGGCATCGACAGACTGCCCGATGTGCCTGCGCCCGCCAGCTTGCAAGCGACTTTGCGCCCGTACCAGCAGCAAGGCCTGAATTGGCTGCAGTTTTTGCGCACGCACCAGCTGGCGGGCATCTTGGCCGACGACATGGGCTTGGGCAAAACCCTGCAGACCCTGGCGCACATCTTGACCGAGAAAGAAGCCGGACGCCTGACCCATCCCGCACTGATCGTGGCCCCGGTCAGTTTGCTCGGCAACTGGCAGCGTGAAGCGGCCCGCTTTTGCCCAGGGCTGCGCACCCACATCCACCATGGCCTGTCGCGCCATGAGACGGCGCAAGACCTGAGCGGTTTTGACATCGTGCTCACGCCTTACTCTTTGCTGCACCGCGACCGCGAGCTGTGGCTGGCCATCGACTGGCACTTGCTGGTGCTGGACGAAGCGCAAAACATCAAGAACGCCAACACCCACGCGGCGCAAACCGTGGGCGACATCCCGGCCACGCACCGCCTGTGCCTGTCAGGCACGCCCATGGAAAACCACTTGGGCGAGCTGTGGAGCCTGTTCCACTTTTTGATGCCCGGTTTCTTGGGCAGCCAAAAGCGCTTTGGCGAGCTGTTTCGCAACCCCATCGAGCGCCAAGGCAACAGCGACAAAATGGACCAGCTGCGTAAGCGCATCACGCCCTTCATGCTGCGCCGAACCAAAGACGTGGTGGCCAGCGAGCTGCCGCCCAAGGTCGAAACCCTGATGCCGGTGCCCTTGCAAGGCCAACAGGCCGACCTGTACGAAACCATCCGCCTGGGCATGGAAAAAACCGTGCGCGATGCCTTGAACGCCCAAGGTTTGGCCAAATCGCAAATCACCATTCTGGATGCGCTGCTCAAGCTGCGCCAGGTGTGCTGCGACCCGCGTTTGCTCAAATTGGGCGCGGCCAGCCAAGTCAAGCAATCGGCCAAGCTGGAGCAACTGCTGGACATGCTGCCCGAGATGGTGGCCGAAGGGCGCAAGATTTTGCTGTTCTCGCAGTTCACCCAAATGCTCAGCCTGATCGAGCAAGAACTTCCGCGCTTGGGCATTCCTTGGGTCAAGCTCACGGGCCAGAGCAAAAACCGCGACACCATCATTGACCAGTTCACCAGTGGGCAGGTGCCGCTGTTCCTCATCAGCCTCAAAGCCGGGGGCGTGGGCCTGAACCTGCCGCAGGCCGACACCGTCATCCACTACGACCCGTGGTGGAATCCTGCCGTTGAAAACCAGGCCACCGACCGGGCCCACCGCATCGGTCAAACCCAAAGCGTGTGGGTGCTCAAACTGGTGGCGCAAGGCACGATTGAAGAGCGCATGCTGGCCCTGCAAGAGCGCAAAGCGCAGCTCGCGCAAGACATGTATGCGGGTGCTGTGAAGCGCAAAGAGCCCTTGTTTGGCGAGTCCGATCTGAACGAGTTGTTCAAGCCCTTGGGCGGAGATTGACAAGCATGACCCCCAGGGTAATAATCAACGTATTACCCAGGGAGCCTGCCATGACCACCACCGTGAAACTGCCTGATCCGCTGGAGAAATCCTTGCGCCAGCGCTGCGCGCAAGAAGGCCGCAGCATCAGCGAGGTCATGCGCGATGCGCTGACCGCTTACCTGGCCCAGCCAGCGGTCACCGCATCGGCCTTTGCGCTGGGCGAGGGCGTTTTTGGGCGATTCAGTGGCCCGGAGGATCTGGCCGAAACCCGTAAAAGCCAACTGATTGATGCTTGGGAAGTCAAGCACGAGCACCGCGCATGAGCGGCCAAAGCCACTTGGGAACAGCGGCGGTGGATGCAGACGTTATGCAGCCTCTATCCCTGTCGGTCCAAGAGCCTCATGCTCAGTTTGTGCGTCAGCTGCCAGTGCAAGACGCACTCATTGACAGCGGCCCGCTCTTGGCTCTGTTCAACCGCAATGACAAATGGCACGCCCCCACAAGGATTTGGCTGCAAGCGAACCCGCAAGTGCGCCTGCACAGCACTTGGCCTGTGATGACCGAGGTGTGCGCCTTGCTGGCCCGGCGCATCCACAACGACGCGGCGCTCGACTTTTTGCAGTGGGTGCAGCGCGGCGCGGTGCAGCTGGACGCCCCAGCCGACTGGAGCCTCACCAGCGTGCTGGCCATCTGTCAGCGCTTTGCCAGCTTGCCGCTGGACTTGGCCGATGCATCGATCGCCGAGGCCGCCGAGCGCCTGGCCATCCGGTATGTGGTGTCCATCGACCAGGACTTTGACATTTACCGCGATGCCAAGGGCCATGCCCTGCAAAACCTTTTGCGCTGATGGGTCACCCAATCATTTTTAAGAACACATCCCTATGGCCGCCTCCAGTTTGCTGACCCTGATCGACGACATCGCCACCTTGCTGGACGATGTGGCCACCATGACCAAAGTGGCCGCCCGCCAAAGCGCAGCAGCGGCCGATGATGTGGCCGCCATGACACAAATGGCCGCGAAAAAGACCGCCGGGGTGCTGGGTGACGACCTTGCCCTGAACGCCCAGCAAGTCACAGGCGTCAAGGCCGACCGCGAACTGCCTGTGGTTTGGGCCGTGGCCAAAGGCTCTTTGCTCAACAAAGCCATCCTCGTGCCCACCGCTTTGGCCATCAGCGCCATCGCGCCGTGGCTGATCACGCCCTTGCTCATGCTGGGCGGTTTGTTTTTGTGCTTTGAGGGGGCCGAAAAATTGTTGCACGCCTTGGTGCACAGCCGCGAAGATGCCCATGTCCGCCACGCTGAGCTGCTTCAGGCCGTGGCCAACGAGCAGGTGGATCTGGTGGCTTTCGAGAAAGACAAAATCAAAGGCGCGGTGCGCACCGATTTCATCTTGTCGGCCGAGATCATCGTCATCACCCTGGGCACCGTAGCTGCGGCCAGCTTTGCGCAGCAAGTGGCCGTGCTGGTGGGCATCTCGGTGGTCATGACCGTGGGGGTGTACGGTTTGGTGGGCGGCATCGTCAAACTCGACGACGCGGGTCTTTACCTGACCCAAAAAGCCAGCCCCACGTTGCAAGCCTTGGGCCGAGGCCTGTTGGTTTTTGCGCCATGGCTCATGAAGGCCCTGTCGGTGTTGGGCACAGCCGCCATGTTTTTGGTGGGCGGGGGCATCTTGCTGCACGGCGTGCCTGCTCTTGGCCATGCTGTGGCCCACTGGGCGCAATCGTGGGCTTGGGCGGAGTCCTTGCTCAACAGCCTGGCAGGCGGCTTGGCAGGCTTGGTCGCCGGGGCCTTGGTGGTCGGGTGTGTGCAACTGATTGCACTTGGTCGGCGCTGAGCCCAGCGCACTGCCGTTGGCAAGGGGCCGGCTTTTATGTGACCTCGGCAAAAGGCAGGGCAATCCGCGCGCATGCACCACTGTCGGTGTTTTGCAGCGACAAGCGCCCGCCAAACTGCGCGAGGATGGTTTTGGAGATCGACAGACCCATGCCCAGGCCAGAAATCTTGGTGGTGTAGAAAGGGTCTCCGGCTTGTTCCGCCGCCACCTCTGACAAGCCTGGTCCTGTGTCGTGAACCTCCAGCCAGATATCGCGGTGTTCCTGCCGGATGTCCAGGCGAATGCGGCGGGTCTGAACCTTCGCAACCGACTCCATGGCGTTGCGCACCACATTGAACAGGACCTGAGACAGTTGTACCGGGTCTCCCAGCACCCAAAGCGGTGTGCTGGTCAGGGCGGGTTTGACGATGTCAATGTTGGCCCGGCGGGCTTCGGGCTCGACCAGGGCGCAGACCTCGTTGATCACCCCACGCAGGTCGACCAGTTCTTTTTTTAATGCTGCAGGCTGAATGAAATTGCGGATGCGACGGATGATGTCGCCCGCTCGCACGCTGTTGGTGATGATGTCGTCCAGCACGCGCTGGCTGGTTTGGCGCTCCAAGTTGCCGTTTTTCAGCTGCTCTTGCAGGAGTTCGGCGTAATTGAGGATGGTAGCCAAAGGTTGGTTCAGCTCATGTGCAAAAGAAGCCGACATGACGCCCAGACTGTGCTGACGGTCCTGGTGCGCCAGGCGGGTTCCCAAGCGGCGGCCTTCTTCTTCGCGGGTCAGGGCGGTCACCACTTTCAGACGTTCTTCGGCTTGTTCCTGAATTCGGATCGCCACGTAGGCGAAGTAGCGCAGCATGCCCATCACGAACGCCCCAGTCCAGATGCCGTAGGTCCAGGCTTCTTGGCCAAAGGTGTGCACGCCCCAGCCCGTGATGACACCTTGTGTGCGCAAAAGATGGAACAGACCCAGACTCACCATGACCCAGCGCATGTGCATGGAAAATTGGTTGCTGGACCTTTGGTAGTGCACATGGGCGAAGTAGGCCCCCCACAACGAGGTCAAGCCAAAAAGTCCGCCAGACAAGAGCAAAGTGACTTTGGGCCCCGCATGGACGCGGGCCCATTCCATGACCACAATGAAGACCAAGGTGCCTGCCACGAGTCCGAGCAAGCTGCGCCATTGCGGCCCCTTGTTGTACAGGCGGGCAATGCCCAGCCCCATCAAAACGAAACTGGCACCGCCCAATCCGATGGGAATGCTGTAGGACCAAAGGGGGGGCAAGTCCTCACGAAAGACCGTGGCCATGTTGATCACACCGCCGATCAGCGCTGCAACCACCCAGTAACGCGCGGAGCTGTCCAGGCGTGCAAAGTACAAAGACGCCACCAAACCGCCCAAGAGCGAAAAGATGGCAAAGAAAATGAACAGACTTTGTACGTAATAGGCGGCCATGGAACCTGGGCAAGAGGGATTTGACCGTCAATTTTGCACGGGTTTATCCGACTAAATTTCAAAAATCTACATGATTGTAGATTTGATCATTTTCTGAATACACAAGCATGCATTGAGCTTGTTCAGTGCAGACCCACCACCGGACGCGTTTTGTAGAACTGCACCGGGCTCTCGGGCACAGCGTTCAACACCGATTTCTTGATCTTGCCCACCACATGCATTTCGCAAGGTTTGCAGTCAAAACGGAGGGTGAGTTTTTCCTTGCCATTGATCAGCTGCATGGGTTCGGCCTTCACCGTGCCTTGCACGCCCGTCACGCCCTTGGCCTGCTTGGGGCACAGGCTGAGGCTGAAACGCACGCAGTGTTTGGTGATCATCAGGCTGACTTCTCCCAACTCTTCTTGCGCCTCGTAGGCAGCAGCGATCACCTTCACGCCGTGCTTGGCATAAAAGTCACGGGCCTTTTGGTTGAACACGTTGGCCAAGTAAGTCAGGGTGTCTTCGGGGTAGGGCGCAGGCGGCTCCACGGGCACAGCGCGCGGCAGGCGGTGCAGGCCCTCAGCGCGGGCGGCCTCCAGCGCTTGCACGGCGTCTCTCCGCAAGGCGTTGAGCTGTGAAGGCGGCACAAACCAGGGGCGGTGCAGAGAGAGCTGCACATCCAGCGGCTCGAACAAGGTGTCGCCCAGCTTGCCCAAGGCGACTTTGAGTTTGTCCTCGGCCTGAGCCGCATCTTTGGGGGCTTGCCAGGCGATGGCCAAATGTGCTGAGCCGCTGTGGCCCACTTCGTCGGTCAGTGTCAGTTGCAGGCCGTCACCATGGCTATTTGGGTTTTCGGCCAGCTGCATCCACACGCCCATGCGGCGCTCGGCGGATTTTTTGTCCAGTGTGCGCACCCAGCTCATGTCGCGGTTGCGGTTGACCTGAACGCCTTGGCGCAAGTCCTTGAACCCGTCCATCGGGTCTTTGGGGAACAAGCGCCAGACGCCTTTGGCTTTGGCCGCTTCGGCGCGGTTGATCTGCAGGCCCACCAGCTCTTTTTGCAGGTCGTAGTAGCACAGGCCATCGCCGTTGTGCAGCTCGGTGGCGGGGTCGTCGGTGGTGATTTCGACGTGCTCAGCCGTGACCTTGCTGACCCAACCAATGGGCTGGCCGGGGTTTTTGGGCGTGTCAAACGCGCCAATGTCTTCCTTGCGGCCTTGCACAAAGTAGTCGGTGAACTCGCGGTTGAAGTTCTGGTTCGGGTCCGGCTCAAAGCTGAAAGTGCTGCGGCCGTGTGAGGACGAGGCCAGCTCGGGGCGCTCGGCCAACACCTCGTCGAACAGCTTGCGGTAATGCGCCGTGATGTTTTTCACATAGGCCATGTCCTTGTAGCGGCCTTCGATCTTGAAACTGCGAATGCCTGCGTCCACCAGATCGCGCAAGTTCTCGCTCTGGTTGTTGTCTTTCATGCTCAGCACATGCTTGTCATGCGCCACGATGCGGCCTTGCGCGTCCTTGACTTCGTAGGGCAAGCGGCAGGCTTGTGAGCAGTCGCCCCGGTTGGCGCTGCGCCCGGTGTGGGCGTGGCTGATGAAACACTGGCCGCTGTAGGCCACGCACAAAGCGCCGTGCACAAAAAACTCGATCACCGTGCGCTCGGTGTCCACCGCGTCCCGAATGGCGGCGATTTGCGGCAGCGTCAACTCGCGGGCCAGCACGATTTGGCTGAGGCCTGCGTCTTGCAGGAACTTGGCTTTCTCAGGCGTGCGGATATCGGTCTGGGTACTGGCGTGCAGCTGAATCGGCGGCATGTCGATTTCGAGCAGGCCCATGTCCTGGATGATCAGAGCATCCACACCCGCGTCGTACAGCTGCCAGGCCAGTTTGCGGGCCCCTTCGAGCTCGTCGTCGCGCAAGATGGTGTTGAGCGTGACAAAAATGCGGCTGTGAAAACGGTGCGCGTATTGCACCAGCTTGGCAATGTCTTGCACCGAGTTGTCGGCCGTCGAGCGAGCCCCGAACGAGGGGCCGCCAATGTAGACCGCGTCGGCGCCGTGGTTGATGGCTTCGATGCCAATGTCGAAGGTGCGGGCGGGGGCGAGGAGTTCGAGGTGGTGAGGCTGCATGGGCTGGGATTATCCCAGCTTGCTGGTATCGAGTTGGGGAGCCCTGAAGCGGCGGGGCTGAAGGCTCCGACTGTTTTTGGTGCGATCTCCAGAGACGCCCGGAAAAAGGCTTGGGCGCGGGATGGGGTGATGTGGCAAAGCGAAGCGCCTCTGAACCCCAGCCCGCGCCCAAGCCTTTTGCCCCAGCACCCCAGGTGACCTCTTTAAAAGCCCAGTCCTTCACATCAAGACATCTGAAAACAAAAAACGCGACCGAAGTCGCGTTTTTCAGGGGTGCAAAGACCAGATCACTGGATCTTGGCTTTGGCGCGCAGGTCTTCCTGGAACTTGGCCAGTTTTTGCTGCTGCAACTGCTGAGAAATCTGAGGTTTGACTTCGTCGAGCTTGGGCAACTGGGCATCGCGGACATCGTCCACGCGGATGATGTGGAAGCCAAACTGGCTCTTGACAGGCGCATCGGTCATCTCGCCCTTGGCCAGTTTCACCATCGCACCCGAGAACTCGGGCACGTAGCTGCCTGCTGCGGCCCAATCCAGGTCACCGCCGTTGGCGCCAGAACCTGGGTCCTTGGAGGCCTTTTTGGCCAACTCTTCAAAGCTGCCGCCTTTTTTGATCTCTGCGATCAGGGCCTTGGCCTCATCTTCTTTCTCAACCAAGATATGGCGAGCGCGGTATTCCTTGCCACCGTTGGCCGCAACGAACTTGTCGTACTCACCCTTGATGTCGGCATCGGTGACCGGATTTTTCTTCTGGAAATCGGCAAACAACTGACGGATCAGGATGGTCTGACGTGCCAGCTCCAGCTGGGTTTTGTAATCGTCAGAGGCGTCCAAGCCGCGCTTGCGGGCTTCTTGCATGAACACTTCGCGGGCGATCAGCTCTTCCTTGATCTGGGCCAGCACTTCGGGCGTGACCGGACGGCCAGAAGCCTCGACTTGCTGCTGCAGCGCCTTGACGCGCGAAGAAGGAACGGGCTTGCCGTTGACCACGGCCAGGTTTTGCGCCAAAACGGGGGACGCCAGCAAGGCCACCAAAGCGGCGCTGAGCATTTGCTTTTTCATCGTATTTTCCTCAAAGACCCAAAGGTCAGGTGTGAAATGAAGGGTTCAAAAAAAGGGGCTGTCACCGATGGGTGACCGCCCGGGTTCAGATCAGATCAGCTCGATGGCCAAGGCATGCAAGCCTTGGTCAATGAAATCTTGCAACGCATCATACACAAGGCGATGGCGCTGAACGCGTCCGATGCCAGTAAACAAAGGTGAAGCAATGCACACCCGCATGTGCGTGCCTTCCCCGCTGTCGTTGGCCCCGACGTGGCCCGCGTGCTGGGCGCTTTCGTCGATCACGCGCAGCGCAGTCGGCTGCAGGCGCTCGGTCAGGCGAGCATGAATCTGCGCGCTCAGGGGCAGGGTGCCGGTGCTCATTTTTGGTCACCTTCGTCTTTGGGCAAATAGCGCGAGATGTAAAGCCCCTGCCCAAGGATGAAGACCAGCGGAAACACATAGCCCCAAAGCTTGAAGTTTACCCAGTCTTCGGTGCTGAAGTAGTGGGCCACATAGGCGTTGATGGCTGCCATGAAAACACAGTACAGCATCCACGACAGGTTCAGGCGGTTCCACACAGCGTGGGGCAGCTGCAGCTGCGTGCCCAGCAGCATGTGCAAAAAGTTCTTTTTCATGAACCAGTGCGCCACAGCCAGGGCAATGGCCAAGCCCGAGTACAGCAATGTGGGCTTCCACTTTATGAAGCGCTCGTCGTGCAGGCTCAAGGTGAGGGCACCAAAGCCCAGCACCAGCACCAGCGTGATCTTGTGCATGGTCTGCAGCTTGCCGTCCATTTTGTAAATGATGGCGGTTTGCAGCACGGTCGCGCCCATCAGCACCGCCGTGGCGGTGTAGATGTCGGCCATCTTGTAGGCACCAAAAAACAGCAGGATGGGGAAAAAGTCGAGGAGAAGTTTCATGGAAAAAGCCAAAAGGCTGCGCGCAGGGCGCAGCCGGGGTCGGTCAGGAAGGCTCGAAGTCTAACGAAGCGGAGTTCATGCAGTAGCGCAAGCCGGTGGGGGCGGGGCCGTCTTCGAAGACATGGCCCAGATGCGCGCCGCATTGGGCGCACACGGTTTCCACCCGGCGCATGCCGTGGCTGGTATCCACGCGTTCTTCGATGGCCCCTTCGGAGGCCGCTTGGTAAAAGCTCGGCCAGCCGCAGCCCGCGTCAAACTTGGTGCCCGACTTGAACAGCTCCGCGTCGCAGCAGATGCAGCGGTAAATGCCGCTGGACCAGTGGCCCTCGTATTTGCCGGTGAAAGGTCGCTCGGTGGCAGCTTGGCGTGTGACGGCGTAGGCCACAGGCTCGGCGCCTTTGGCGGCCAGTACCTCGCGCCACTCCTGGTCGGTTTTGGTGATTTTGCTCATGATGAACAGCTGATTTCCAGTTGAGCCGCCCAGTCGGGCGGCAATTCGGCATAGGCTTGCATGCCCGGGTGCTCGTCAAAGGGGGACTTTAACAAGTTGTAGAGGGTCTCGATTTCCGAGAAGTCGCCCGCGTGGGCTTGGCGGATGGCCATTTCAGCCAAGTGGTTGCGCAGCACAAATTTGGGGTTGGTGCGCAGCATCTGATCGCCCATGGCCGAAAAATTGGCCTGACCCGCCCGAGCTGTGTACCGAGCCAACCAAGCCAGTAGGCGAGGGCGGTCCAGGACCAAGTCGGTCACAGTGCTCCAGCCCGCAGCGGTCAGCGTGGTCGCTTGCGACTGCTGCACCACTGCTTGGCTCAGTTGCCGCCAAAACAAGGTGAAGTCCACTTTTTCGGCCGCCATGAGCTGCATCACGTCTTCGACCAAAGTCCAGTCGGCTTCGCGTTCGGACTCGGGGGCCAAGTCGCCGACCAGGCCCAGTTTGGCCCGCATCGCATCGCCGAGAAAGCGCGGAAACTGGCTCTTGTAGCCTTCCAGCACCTGCAGTGTCATGTCGTGGTCATCGATCAAGGGGGTCAGCGCCTGCGCCAGGCAATACAAATTCCAATAGGCCACGTTCGGTTGGCGGCCATAGGCGTAGCGGCCTTGGTGGTCCGAGTGGTTGCAAATGTGACCGGGGTCAAAGCCGTCCATGAACTGGAAGGGGCCGTAGTCGATCGTCAAGCCCAAGAGGCTCATGTTGTCGGTGTTCATCACGCCGTGGCAAAAGCCCACCGCTTGCCATTGCGCCAGCAGCCGGGCGGTGCGCTCCTGAACCTCGTCGAGCAAAGCCGCGTAAACATTGCCCTGCCACAGCGCGGCGCGCTCCTTGCATTCGGGCAGGTGGTGGTTTATCGCGTGGTCGGCCAGGGTTCGCAGGCTGTCGGTGTCGCCCTGGGCAGAAAAATGCTCGAAGTGGCCAAAACGCAAAAAGCTGGGGGCCACCCGCGCCACCACGGCGGCGCTTTCGAGGGTTTCGCGCCGCACCGGTTCGGGCGATGCCACCAGGCACAGCGCCCGGGTGGTGGGGATGCCCAGGCCGTGCATGGCTTCGCTGCACAAATACTCACGGATGCTCGAGCGCAGCACGGCACGGCCATCGCCGCCGCGTGAGTAGGGCGTGCGGCCCGCGCCTTTGAGCTGAATCTCTTGAGGGCCTTGCGCAGATTGGGCCTCGCCCAGCCAAATGGCCCGCCCATCGCCCAGCTGACCGGCCCATTGGCCAAACTGGTGGCCGCTGTAGACCGTGGCCAGCGGCTGGGAGCCCACCATGAGCGCATTGCCCGCGAAGGCTTGCAGGTGGTCGTCGTCAAACAGCTCGGCAGGCCAGCCCAGTTCGTTGCGCAAGGCGTCGTTGCGGGCGGCCCAACGCGGCGCTGCCACGGGCGAGGGCTGCAGGGGGGTGAAAAAACGGGGGCCCAGTTGGGTCAGGCGGTGCGTCCAGTCCAGCACGGGCAAGTCGTGGGGGGAGCTGGCGTGGGTTTCCAAAGGGGCAGATGACATAGTTGCTGATTGTCACGCCCTTGACAAGCACCCTGGGTTTGGCGGGTTTTAGGCCCGAACCCGCCGGTGTGCGGGTGCACAATGATCCGTTTAAGAACAACCCCCTTGACAGGAGACCACCCCATGCTGGGATTGATGCAACAGCAATCATTGCTGATTTCTTCTTTGATCGACTTTGCTGAAAAACACCACGGCGACAGCGAGATCGTCTCGCGCCGCGTGGAGGGAGACATCCACCGTTACGCCTGGGCCGATGTGGCCCGCCGCTCGCGCCAAGTGGCCAACGCACTCGATGCCCAGCAGGTACCGCAAGGCGCACGCATCGCGACCCTGGCCTGGAACGGGTACCGCCACCTGGAGCTGTACTTTGGTGTGAGCGGCTCGGGCCGCGTGCTGCACACCATGAACCCGCGCCTGCACCCCGAGCAGCTGGCCTGGATCGCCAACCATGCCGAAGACCAGGTGCTGTGCTTCGACATGACGTTTTTGCCGCTGGTCCAGGCCGTACACAAACACTGCAAAACCATCACGCACTATGTGGCTTTGTGCGACGCGGACAAACTGCCCGCCGATACCGGCATCCCGAACCTGGTGAGCTACGAGGCGTGGATGGGCCAGCAGCCCAGCACCTACGCTTGGCCGCAGTTCGATGAAAACACCGCCTGCAGCCTGTGCTACACCAGCGGCACCACCGGCAACCCCAAAGGCGCTTTGTACAGCCACCGCTCCACCGTGCTGCACGCCTACGCCGCCGCCTTGCCCGACTCGATGTGCATCTCGGCACGGGATTCGATCTTGCCCGTGGTGCCCATGTTCCACGTCAACGCTTGGGGCATCCCTTACAGCGCGGCCATGGCCGGAGCCAAGTTGGTCTTTCCAGGCCCCGCGCTCGACGGCAAATCGGTTTACGAACTGATCGAAGCCGAAGGCGTGACTTTTGCGGCGGGTGTGCCCACCGTGTGGCAAATGCTCCTGGGCCACATGGCCCCAGCGGGCCTGAAGTTCAGCACGCTGAACCGCACCGTCATTGGCGGCTCGGCCTGCCCACCGGCCATGATCGACGCCTTCCGTCAAAACTACAACGTGGATGTGCTGCACGCTTGGGGCATGACCGAGCTCAGCCCCTTGGGCACGGTATGCACCCTGAAAAACAAGCACCTGAGCTTGCCCGCCGATGCGCAAATGAAGCTGCGCATGAAGCAAGGCCGCTGCATTTTCGGCATCGACATGAAGATCGTGGACCCGCAAGGCCAAACCTTGCCGCACGACGGCAAGGCGGCGGGTGACCTGCTGGTCAAAGGCCCTTGGGTCATTGCCTCGTATTACAAACAAGAAGGCGGCAACCCCTTGGTGGACGGCTGGTTCCCCACCGGCGACGTGGCCACGATCGACGCCGATGGTTTCATGCAAATCACCGACCGCAGCAAGGACGTGATCAAGTCCGGCGGCGAGTGGATCAGCTCGATCGATGTGGAAAACATCGCCATGGCCCACCCGGCCGTGGCCATGGCCGCTTGCATCGGCATGCGCCACCCCAAGTGGGACGAGCGGCCGATCGTGTGCGTGGTCAAGAAACCCGGCTCTGACGTCAGCCGTGAAGAGCTCATTGCTTTTTACGAAGGCAAGACGGCCAAGTGGCAGATCCCGGATGACGTGGTCTTTGTCGACGCCATTCCTTTGGGGGGCACCGGCAAGATGCTCAAAACCCGTTTGCGCGAGCAATTGGCCGACTACGTGCTGCCGGGCCTTTGATGTGGGTCAAGCCCACATACCCCAAGAGTGCCCCGCGCAAGTCGCGCGGGTGATATGCCTTAGGTGCAAACCCCGAGCGCATTTGCGCCCGCAGCGGTTACGCTGACATGGTTCAGATTCACAACGCAGGAGACCTTGAATGAAAACCACCCACCGTTTGATCGCCGCAGCCGCATTGGCCGCTTGTTCCCTGGGCGCCTACGCGCAAAAGGGCGAAACCGTCAAAATCGCCTGGATCGATCCTCTGTCTGGCCTGATGGCGCCTGTGGGCAGCAACCAGCTCAAGAGCTTTCAGTTTTTTGCCGAAAAGTTCAGCAAAACCAACCCCGCTGGCGTCAAGTTCGAGGTCATTGGCATCGACAACAAGTTGAGCCCGGCTGAAAGCCTGAACGCGCTCAAGGCCGCCATGGACCAAGGCGTGCGTTACATCACCCAAGGCAACGGCTCCTCCGTGGCCGGTGCGCTGATCGAGGCCGTGAACAAGCACAACGAGCGCAACCCCGGCAAGGAAATCATTTTCCTGAACCACTCCGCAGTGGACCCGGACTTCACCAACAGCAAGTGCAGTTTCTGGCACTTCCGCTTTGACGCTGACACCTCGATGAAGATCGAGGCCATGACCACCTTCATGAAGGACCAGAATGACATCAAGAACGTCTATCTGCTCAACCAGAATTACTCGCATGGCCACCAGGTCGTCAAATTCGCCAAGGAAAACATCGCACGCAAGATGCCGGGTGTGAAGATCGTGGGTGAAGACCTGCACCCATTGGCGCAAGTGCGCGATTTTGCGCCTTACATCGCCAAGATCAAGGCCTCCGGTGCCGACACCGTGATCACCGGCAACTGGGGTTCTGACCTGGCCTTGCTGGTCAAGGCGGCCAACGAAGGCGGCTTCAATGGCAAGTTCTACACTTATTACACCGGCGTCACAGGCACGCCCACGGCCTTGGGCCAAACCGGTGCGGGCCGCGTCTACCAAATCTCGTACAACCACTACAACATGGGTGGCGACATGGGCAAGTGGATGGCCGAGTTCAAGACCAAGTTCAACGACGACTTCTACACGGGCTCTGTGATCTCGATCTACAGCGCCTTGGGTGAAGCCATGGCCAAAGCCAAGTCGACCGATCCGGTCAAAGTGGCCGCCGCCATGTCGGGCCTGAAGTTCAAGAGCTACCACGGTGATGTGGAAATCCGCAAAGCCGACCACCAGCTGCAGCAGCCGCTGTGGATGACCGTCTGGCAAAAGGCTGACAAGAAGTTCCCCTACAGCCCCGAAAACACTGGCATGACCTTGGCCCCGGTCAAGGAATTCCCGTCTTACGTCTCCAGCACGCCCACCAGCTGCCAGATGAAGCGTCCAGGCTGAGGCGACACCCCTGCCGCTACCGACCTGTGAGCGTCCCGTCTGGGGCGCTCAGGGTTTGGCGGCTGGGCCAAGGCCCGATCACCTGAGGGTTCATCGGGCTTTTTTTTGGGCTGTTCGGCCCCATTGAGACCGGGTTGGCCATGGTCAACCCACTTTTGGTAATGCTTTAGACCCCACAGGGTCTGGAAAGTTTGTGATGGAGTTTTTCATCATTTCCATGCTCAACGGCCTCAGTTACGGGCTGTTGTTGTTCATGCTCAGCTCCGGGCTGACGCTGATTTTCAGCATGATGGGCGTGCTCAATTTTGCGCACGCCAGTTTCTACATGGTGGGCGCTTATTTCGGCTACACCATCTCCCAGTGGGTTGGCTTTTGGCCTGCGCTGGTCATTGCACCGCTGCTGGTCGGGGCTTGTGGCGCTTTATTTGAGCGCCTGACGCTGCGCAAAGTCCATCCCTTTGGCCATGTGCCTGAATTGCTGGTCACCTTTGGCCTGTCCTACGTGGTGCTGGAGTTGGTGCAACTGGTGTGGGGCCGCACGGCGGTCGAGTTTCCGCCGCCCGAGATTTTGCGCAGTTCGGCTTTCACCCTGATCAACCATTCGGTCAACGGACTGAGCGTGGTTTGGGGCGCAGCGCCTGCCGAGATGTGCAGTGCCGCCGATGCGGCTGTTCGCGTGGTGTGCTCGCCGTTTCCGGCCACACGCGGCTTCATGATGCTGGTGGCGCTGCTGATGCTGTTGTCTTTGTGGCTCTTGCTCACCCGCACCCGCATCGGTTTGGTCATTCAGGCCGCGCTGACTCACCCCGAAATGGTGGAGTCTCTCGGCCACAACGTGCCCCGTGTGTTCATGCTGGTGTTTGGTGCGGGCACGGGCCTGGCCGGGCTGGCGGGCGTGATTGGCGGCAGCACTTTCGTGACAGAACCTGCCATGGCCGCCACCGTGGGCTCGGTCATCTTCGTGGTCGTGGTGGTGGGTGGCATGGGCTCGCTGTCGGGGGCCTTTTTGGCGTCCATCCTGATTGGCGTGATCCAGACCTTTGCCGTGGCCATTGACTACTCCTTCTTGACGCTGGCCAAGGACATGGGCTGGGCCCTGTCGGCCGCCACCCAGGAAAACTCCTTTGCCAAGCTCACGCTGTCGCAGGTTGCGCCCATCTTGCCCTACCTGTTTTTGGTGCTGATTCTGATCTTCCGGCCCAAGGGTCTTCTGGGCACACGCGAGGGTTAAGACATGGCTGCTGTATACAAATTCAAACCTTACAACGTGGGCCGCTGGGTCATCTGGAGCCTGTTCGCCCTGGTCCTGCTGGCTTCGCCGCTGGTCTTTACCAGCAACCTGTCGGTGACCATGTTGGCGCAAATGGGCATCGCCATCATTGCCTGCCTGTCCTACAACATCTTGTTGGGGCAAGGCGGCATGCTCAGCTTTGGCCATGCGGTGTACACCGGGCTGGGCAGTTATATGGCCATTCACGCGCTCAATGCCGTGAGTGGCGGCAAGCTCAACATACCGGTCAGCCTGCTGCCCATCGTGGGCGGCGTGGCGGGCATGGGCTTTGCCATTTTGCTGGGCTGGGTCACCACCCGCAAATCGGGCACACCCTTCGCCATGATCACGCTGGGCGTGGCCGAATTGGTTTTCGCCATGTCGCTCATGTTTTCGGAGTTCTTCGGGGGTGAGGCGGGCGTCTCGGGCAACCGGGTGGCGGGTCAGCCATTTTTGGGCATCACCTACGGCCCGCAAATCCAGGTGTATTACCTGATCGCGGCCTACACCTTCGTGTGTGTGGCGCTCATGTACGCCTTCACGCAAACGCCTCTGGGCCGGATTTTGAACGCCGTGCGCGACAACCCCGAGCGCGTCGAGTTCATCGGCTACAACACGCAGCGCGTGCGCTACATGGCTTTCATCATCGCGGGCTTTTTTGCAGGCATTGCCGGGGGCTTGGGCGCACTCAACTTCGAAATCGTCACCGCAGAGGTGGTCGGGGCCGGGCGTTCGGGCGCTTATTTGCTCTTCACCTTTTTGGGCGGAGCCACCTTCTTTTTTGGCCCCATCATCGGTGCCATCTTGATGATCATCGCCTTTGTGCTGCTGTCCGAGCTGACCAAGGCCTGGCTTTTGTACCTGGGGCTGGTGTTCCTGTTCATGGTCATGTACGCGCCGGGCGGCATTGCCAGCCTGATCATGATGAACCTGCGGGTGGCCAAGTTCGGCAAACTGCGCCAGATCTGGACCAGTTACCTGGCACTGGGCCTCACAGCCATCGTGATGCTGGCGGGCGCCGGGGCCATGATCGAGATGGTCTACCACTTGCAGCTCAATTCGGCCTTGGGTGACACCGTCAAGTTCATGGGCGCCACGCTCAACGCCAAGAGCCTGGACAGCTGGTTCGGCTCGGCCTTTGTCATGCTCACCGGCCTGGGCTTGTTTGAGCTGGCCCGCAGGCAGTTTGCCCGCGATTGGGGTGAAATCCAGACCGACATCGAAAAAGAAATCAAGCGAAGGGAAGCTGCCTTATGAGTTACGCCCTCGAACTCCAGGACGTGCGCAAGAACTTCGGCAAGACCGAAATCATCCGCGGCGTGAACCTGGCCGTGCAAGCCGGTGAGCGCGTGGCCGTGATTGGCCCCAACGGCGCAGGCAAGTCCACTTTGTTCAACCTGATCAGCGGCCGCTTTGGCCCCACCAGCGGCGAGATTTTGCTGGGTGGCCAGGCCATCCAGAACAAGACGCCTTACGAGATCAACCGCATGGGTCTGTCGCGCAGCTTCCAGATCACCAACATCTTTCCCAAGTTGAGTGTGTTCGAGAACCTGCGCTGCGCTGTGCTCTGGAGCCTCGGCTACAAGTACAGCTTCTTCAAGTTTTTATCCAACTTGAAAGACGCCAACGATCGCACCGACGAACTGCTGGACATGATCCATCTGGACAAAAAACGCGACGTGCTGGCGGTCAACCTGACCTATGCCGAGCAGCGTGCGCTGGAAATCGGCGTGACCATTGCGGGCGGCTCAGACGTGATCTTGCTGGACGAACCCACGGCCGGCATGAGCAAGAGCGAAACCTCGCGTTTCATCCAGCTCATCAAGGACGTCACCGTGGGCAAAACCCTGCTCACGGTGGAGCACGACATGGGCGTGGTTTTTGGCCTGGCCGACAAGATCGCGGTGGTGGTGTATGGCGAGGTCATCGCCTTCGACACCCCCGAAGCCGTGCGGGCCAACGCCAAAGTGCAGGAGGCTTATCTGGGCTCTCCGGTCGCAGACAGCCAAGCAGGAGGCCACTGATGCTGCAAATCGACAACCTTCATGCCTTTTACGGCAAAAGCCATGTGCTGCATGGCGTCAATTTCGAGGTGGGGCAGGGCGAGATCGTGGCTTTGCTCGGCCGCAACGGCTCGGGCCGCTCCACCACCGCCAAGGCCATCATGGGTTTGGTGGAGTGCGAGGGGCGCATCGACTGGAAAGGCCAGCCTATCCAGGGCAAAAAGGCCTATGAAATCGCCCACTTGGGGCTGGGCTATGTGCCCGAAAACCGCGAGATTTTCCCCAAGCTCACGGTGAGCCAAAACTTGCAACTGGGTCAAAAACGCAGCGGACAAAACGGGCGCTGGTCCTTTGAGGACATGTTCGCCATGTTCCCCCGCCTCAAAGAGCGCGAGCACACCGAAGCTGGCGTGTTGTCTGGCGGAGAGCAGCAAATGCTCACGCTGTGCCGCACCCTGATGGGCGATCCTGATCTGATCATCATCGACGAGCCCACCGAGGGCCTGGCCCCCAAAATTGTGGAACTGGTGGGGCAATTCCTGCACAGCCTCAAAGCCAAAGGGGTCTCGGTTTTGTTGATCGAGCAAAAACTCACCATTGCCATGAGCATCTCCGACAGGGCGCTGGTCATGGGTCATGGGGCCATCGTCTTCCAGGGCACGCCTGACGAATTGCGGGCCAACGCCTACATCCGCAAGGAATGGCTGGAGGTCTGATTCGGACTTGGGGCCTGTCCACTTGCCCCTTCACCAACCGTCCATGTCACCGTCCCTGTTGCGACAAGATTTTTGCCTTGCGGGCGGTTTTTGTGTCTACAATGCACAAAAACGAACGGTCGTTCTTTTTTAACTTTTCACGCAAAGGAAGTCCAGCATGACAGCTGAATACAAAGTCCACGGTGATGTCGCGGTCATCACGATGATGAACCCGCCCGTCAACGGTTTGGGCCTGTCCACCCGCATCGGCATCACCGATGGTCTGGAGAAGGCCAACAACGACGCATCGGTCAAAGCCATCGTCATCACGGGCGCGGGCAAAGCCTTCTCGGGCGGTGCAGACATCCGTGAATTTGGTTCGCCCAAGGCGATCCAGGAACCCAATTTGCTCAGCGTCATCCGCGCTTGCGAAAATTCGGCCAAGCCCGTTGTGGCAGCCATCCACTCGGTGGTCATGGGCGGCGGTCTGGAGTTGGCGCTCGGCTGCCACTACCGCATCGCATCACCCGGCACCAGCGTGGCCCTGCCCGAAGTCAAGCTGGGTCTGATTCCTGGCGCGGGCGGCACGCAGCGCCTGCCCCGCGTGATCGGTGTCGAGCCCGCGCTCAACATGATTGTCAGCGGCGAAGCCATCAAGAGCGAAATGCTGGCCATGTTGCCCGGCCAAAAGCTGTTTGATGCCATGGCCCAGTCGGCTGAGAGCCTGCCTGAAGAAGCACTGGCCATGGCCCGCAAAGTGGCCGCAGCACACGCAGACGGTTCGCCCATGCCCATGGTGCGCAACTTGCCTTGCAAGCACCCCCAAGGTGATGCTTACTTCCAATTTACCCGCAACATGGTCAAGGGCATGGCGAAAAACCTGCCCGCACCCGTCAAGTGCGTGGACGCGGTTGAAGCCGCCACCAAGAAGAAGTTTGAAGAGGGCATGGTCATCGAGCGCGACATCTTCATGAACCTGATGCTCACGCCCGAAAGCCGGGCTTTGCGCCACATCTTCATGGCCGACCGCGCCGCCAGCAAAATTGCCGACGTGCCCGAAGACACGCCCAAGCGCGAGATCAAGTCCGTGGCCGTCATTGGTGCGGGCACTATGGGCGGCGGCATCTCCATGAACTTCTTGAACGCGGGCATCCCCGTCAAGATGCTGGAGATGAAGCAAGAAGCCCTGGACCGTGGCGTGGCCACCATCCGCAAAAACTACGAAGCCCAGGTCAAAAAAGGCAAGCTCAAACAAGAGAAGTACGACGAGCGCATGGCGCTGTTGTCCACCACGCTGAGCTACGACGAGATCGGCCAGGCCGACCTGGTGATCGAAGCCGTGTTCGAAGAAATGGGCGTGAAAGAAGCCGTCTTCAAGAAGCTCGATGAAGTGATGAAGCCCGGCGCGATTTTGGCCTCCAACACCTCCACCCTGGATGTGAACAAGATCGCCAGCTTCACCAAGCGTCCACAAGACGTGATCGGCATGCACTTCTTCAGCCCGGCCAACGTGATGAAGCTGCTCGAAGTGGTGCGTGGCGCCCAGACCGGTAAAGACGTGCTGGCCACCGTGATGGCCATCGGCAAGAAGATCAAAAAGACCTCGGTGGTCTCGGGCGTGTGTGATGGTTTCATCGGCAACCGCATGATCGAGCAGTACAGCCGCCAGGCTGGTTTCCTGATTGAAGAAGGCTGCACTCCCGCGCAGGTCGACAAGGCTGTTGAAAAGTTCGGCTTCGCCATGGGCCCGTTCCGCATGGGCGACTTGGCTGGCAACGACATTGGTTGGGCGATCCGCAAGCGCCGCTACCAGGAAAAGCCGGGCATGAAGTACAGCAAAACCGCTGACCTGCTCTGCGAGATGGGCCGTTATGGCCAAAAAACCGGCGCAGGCTGGTACGACTACCAAGCTGGCAAGCGCGATGCGATCCCCAGCGCCGTGGTGGTCGAGATGATCGAGAAGCACCGCGCGGCCATGGGCATCACGCCCCGCAAGATTTCGGACGAAGAAATCGTGCAGCGCCTGGTGTACTCCTTGGTCAACGAGGCGGCGCACATTCTGGAAGAAGGCATTGCCAGCAAGGCCAGCGACATCGACATGGTCTACATCACCGGCTACGGCTTCCCGTTCTGGCGCGGTGGCCCCATGAACTACGCCGACACGGTGGGTCTGTTCAATGTGGCCGAAGCCATGAAGCGCTTTGCCAAGAACCCGCACGACGACGCCCAATTCTGGCAACCCGCGCCCCTTCTGGCGCGCTTGGTGGCCGAAGGCAAGACATTCAACTGATTCACTAAAGGTTCAACATCATGACGAATGCTGTCATCGTATCCACTGCCCGCACCCCTCTGGCCAAGAGCTGGAAGGGCGCTTTCAACATGACCCACGGCGCCACCTTGGGTGGCCACGCCGTGCAACACGCCGTGGCCCGCGCAGGCATTGATGCCGCCGAAGTCGAAGACGTGATCATGGGCTGCGCCACACCCGAAGGCGCCACAGGTGCCAACATCGCTCGCCAGATCGCCCTCAAGGCCGGTCTGCCGATCTCGGTCTCGGGCATGACGGTCAACCGTTTTTGCTCGTCCGGCCTGCAAACCATTGCCCTGGCCGCACAACGCATCATCGCGGGCGAAGGCCAGGTGTATGTGGCCGGTGGCGTGGAAAGCATTTCTTGTGTGCAGCAAGAGATGAACACCCACATGCTGCAAGACCTGGCGCTGGCCAAGATGAAGCCCGAGATCTACTGGAACATGCTGCAAACCGCCGAGCAAGTGGCCAAGCGCTACAAGATCGGCCGCGATGTGATGGACGCTTACGGTGCGGCCAGCCAGCAAAAAGCCTGCGCTGCGCAAGCCGCCGGTTTGTTCAACGACGAAATCGCCCCCATCACCGTCACGCAAGGCGTGATCGACAAGGTCATGGGCATGACCACCAAACAAGTGACCGTGAGCGTGGACGAAGGTCTGCGTGAAGGCACCACCGTGGAAGCCATCAGCGGCCTGCGCTCTGCGCTGCCCGGTGGTTTGGTGTCAGCGGGCAATGCCAGCCAGTTCTCGGACGGCGCAGGCGCTTGCGTGCTGATGGACGAAAAACTGGCCGAGCAACGTGGCTTGAAGCCGCTGGGTCGCTTCCTCGGCTTTGCCGTGGCCGGTTGCGAGCCTGATGAAATGGGCATTGGCCCCGTTTATGCCGTGCCCAAGGCCCTGGCGCGTTTGGGCCTCACCGTGCAAGACATTGACCTGTGGGAACTGAACGAAGCCTTTGCCGTGCAGGTGCTGTATTGCCGCGACAAGCTGGGCATTCCAGCCGATCGCCTGAACGTGAACGGTGGCGCGATTGCCGTGGGCCACCCCTATGGTGTGTCTGGCCAGCGCCTGACGGGCCACGCCCTGATCGAAGGCAAACGCCGTGGTGCCAAGCGCGTGGCGGTGACCATGTGCATCGGCGGCGGCATGGGCGCATGCGGCATTTTTGAAGTGCTGTGATGCGCTTGCGCGTTGACGCTTGATCAACGCGAAGGGCGGCTGGCTTGTGCCTGCCGCCTTTTTTTATGTTCTGGATCTGGATGAGTGTCATGAGTTTGCGTCCCACCGTTGATTTTTTGCTGCACGACTGGCTGAAGGTCGAAAACCTGCAAAGCCGTGAGCGCTTTGCCGATCACTCGCGTGAAACCTTTGACGCGGTGCTCGACACCTGCGAGCGCATTGCGCGGGAAAAATACGCCCCTTTCAACCGCCTGGTGGACACACAAGAACCCCACTTTGATGGCGAAAAAGTCATCCTGCCCCGGGCCACACACGACGCGTACAAGGCCTATGCCGAGTCGGGCATGCTCAGCGCTGCGCAAGACTACGAGATCGGCGGCATGCAGCTGCCCTACACGGTCGAAGCCGCAGCCAACGCCTTTTTTGCCATGGCCTCGGTCAGCATCGGCTCGGGCATGCTCACCAGTGGCAACGCCAATTTGCTCATGGTGCACGGCACCGATCTGCAAAAGCAGGTGTTTGCGGCCAATGAATTTTCGGGGCGCTTCTCAGGCACCATGTGTCTGAGTGAGCCGCAAGCGGGTTCGTCGCTGAGCGACGTGACCACCCGCGCCACACCCGATGGCGAAGACTTTGAGGCCGACGCTTTGGGCGCTCGCTACCGCCTCAAGGGCAACAAGATGTGGATTTCTTCGGGCGAGCACGAGCTGTCTGAGAACATCATCCATTTGGTGTTGGCCAAAATTCCCGACGCCAATGGCCAGCTGGTGCCGGGCGTCAAAGGCATTTCGCTGTTCATCGTGCCCAAAAAGATGGTGGACACGAATGGACAGCTGACGGGCGAGCGCAACGACGTGGCGCTGGCCGGCCTGAACCACAAATGCGGCTGGCGCGGCACGACCAACACGCTGCTGAACTTTGGCGAGGGCAAATACCCGGTGAGAGGCGATACAGGCGCAGGCTTAGACGGCGCCGGAAGCGGCGCCGTGGGTTATCTCGTCGGCAAGCCCGGCGAAGGCCTGCGCTGCATGTTTCACATGATGAACGAGGCCCGCATCGGCGTGGGCATGGCCGCCACCATGCTGGGCATGGCCGGTTATTACGCCAGCCTGGACTACGCCAAAAACCGCCCACAAGGCAGGCCCACCGGGGCAGGGGGCAAGGACGCGAGCCAGCCGCAGGTGCGCATCATCGAACACGCCGACATCAAGCGCATGTTGCTGGCGCAAAAGGCTTACAGCGAAGGCGCTCTGGCTTTGGCCCTGTACTGCGCCCGTCTGGTGGACGAGCAACACACGGGCACGGCCGAAGACGCCGATGTGGCGCGCCTGCTGCTGGAGGTGCTGACGCCCATCGTCAAGAGCTTCCCCAGCGAATGGTGCCTGGAGGCCAACAGCCTGGCCATCCAGATCCACGGCGGCTATGGCTACACGCGTGATTTTCCCGTCGAGCAGTACTGGCGCGACAACCGCCTGAACATGATCCACGAAGGCACCCACGGCATCCAGGCCATGGACCTGTTGGGCCGCAAGGTCTTGATGGAAAACGGCCGGGGCCTGCAGCTGCTGGCCGAACGCATGCTGGCCACGGCCACCAAAGCCGAACCAAGCTGGGGCCCAGAGGCCGCCGCCTTGCGCGATGCGCTTCAGCAAGTGGGCCAAGCCACCCAACAAGCTTGGGACGGAGCCCAGCCTGCTCAGGCGCTGGCCAACGCTGTGCCTTATTTGCAGGCCTTTGGCCACACCGTGATCGCCTGGATCTGGCTCGATGTGGCCTGCAGCGCAGCCCAAGACAACAGTCCTGCCGCGCAGGGCCGTCGCGCCGCTTGCCGCTACTTCTTCCGCTACGAGCTGCCCAAGATCGGGGCTTGGCTGAATGTGGTGCGCAGCCGCGACGCGACTTGCGCCGACTTGCCCGAAGAGGCCTTCTGATGATCCGCCACATCGTCATGTGGAATTTGAAAGACCACGCCGATGGGGCAGACAAGGCCAGCAATGTGCAAAAAGCGAAAACACTGTTGCTCTCATGCGCTCAAGTGGTCCCCGGCATCCGCACCTTCGAAGTCGCCACCGCCACCCCCGGCATGGACTGCACCAATGATTTGGTGCTCCACATGCTGCTCGATGACGCGCAGGTGCTAGCGGCTTACCAAAATCACCCCGATCATTTGGCCATCAAACCCTTCATGAAAGCGGTTGTGCAAGAGCGCCGCTGCATGGATTTCATCGTCGAATAAGACCTACACAACAGGAGCAAACATGGCACGCAGCATTCAACAACTTTTTGACCTGACCGGGCAAGTGGCCCTGGTCACGGGTGGCTCGCGCGGCCTGGGCCTGCAAATGGCCCACGCCCTGGGCGAGGCTGGCGCCAAGATCATGCTCAGCTCACGCAAAGCGGCCGACCTGGAAGAAGCCGCTGGCGAGTTGCAGGCCGCGGGCATCGATGCCCGCTGGATCGCTGCCGACTGCGGCAAGGAAGAAGACATCCGCCGCCTGGCCACGGAAACCATGGAGCGCATGGGTCCCATCGACATCCTGGTGAACAACGCGGGTGCGACCTGGGGTGCACCCGCCGAAGACCACCCGGTCTCGGCCTGGGACAAGGTCATGAACCTGAACGTGCGCGGATATTTCATCCTCTCTCAAGAGGTGGCCAAACAAAGCTTCATTCCACGTGGCAAAGGCCGCATTCTGAACGTGGCGTCCATCGCGGGCCTGGCGGGCAACCCTGCCGCGATGAAAACCATCGCTTACAACACCTCCAAAGGTGCGGTCATCAACTTCACCCGCGCCCTGGCAGGCGAGTGGGGCGAGCACGGCATCACCGTCAATGCGATCTGCCCAGGTTTTTTCCCCAGCAAGATGAGCCAAGGCCTGCTGGACACCATCGGGGCCGACAACATGGCGCAAGCCGCCCCCCTGCGCCGCTTGGGTGACGACGAAGACCTCAAGGGTTTGGCGGTGTTATTCGCATCCGACGCAGGCAAACACATCACGGGCCAATGGCTGGCGGTGGACGGCGGCGTGAGCGCCATCATCGGCGGCTGAGAGGCGACTTGAGTCTGGACATGAGCATCCCTTTTGGCGCCCACATTCCGTTCGTGGAGCATCTGGGCTTCACCTTGGAGAAGTTTGAAGGCGGTGAGTCTGAGCTGCATTTCGCGCCTCGCCCCGAACACCTCAATTCCTTCGACGTCACACACGGTGGTGCCGTCATGACTTTTCTGGACGTGATCATGGCCACGGCCGCACGCAGTGTGGACCCCAACATGGGTGTGGTCACCATTGAGATGAAAACCACCTTCATGCGCCCGGCCAAAGTGCCTGCTGGTCAAATGTTGGTGGGCAAAGGACATCTGCAACACCGCACTCGAAGCATGGCCTTCACCGAGGGCCGCATCTACGACAACGCAGGTCAGCTGTGCGCCACGGCGACCGGCACCTTCAAATACGTGGCTCGGCGCGAGGCGCAGAGTCCATCCACCGACTGAGCCATGACCACAACATCATTCGCGGTCAGCGACCGCTCCTACACAGAACCCCGTAGGAGCGGTCTCTGACCGCGATCAACCACCGCCCATTTTTTTACCCCACAGGAAAACACCATGCCCCTCAATCACCAAATCGTGCTCGACAACCGTCCTCAAGGCGAAGCCACTGTGGCCAACTTCAAACTGGTCGAAGCTCCCATTCCTGCCTTGCAAGAGGGTCAAGTGCTGGTCAAACACCACTACATGAGCCTGGACCCCTACATGCGCGGCCGCATGAACGAGAGCAAGAGCTACGCTGTGCCCCAGCCCCTGGGTCAAGTCATGATTGGCGGCACTGTCGGTGAGGTGGTCGAAAGCCTGCACCCCAAGTTCAAAGCCGGTGACCAAGTGGTGGGTATGGGTGGCTGGCAGGAATACAGCGTGGTGGATGCCAATGTGATCGGCGCGCTGCGCAAGGTCGACACCACCCATGTGCCGCTGTCGCACTACCTGGGCGCTGTGGGCATGCCCGGCGTGACCGCCTGGTACGGCCTGGTCAAGATCATCAACCCCAAAGCAGGCGAGACCGTGACCGTGAGCGCCGCCAGCGGTGCGGTGGGCAGTGCTTATGGCGCATTGGCCAAGGCCCGCGGCTGCCGCGTGGTCGGCATTGCAGGCGGCAAAGACAAGTGTGACTACGTGGTCAAGGAGCTGGGCTTTGACGCCTGCATCGACTACAAGGAGCACAAGGATTACCTTAGCCTGTCCAAAGCGCTGCGCGAAGCCTGCCCGAACGGCATCGACGGTCACTTTGAAAACGTGGGTGGCATGGTGCTTGACGCGGTGATGCTGCGCACCAACGCGTTCGCCCGCATTGCGGTGTGCGGCATGATCGCCGGCTACGACGGTGCGCCCCTGCCCATGGCCAACCCCGCCTTGATTCTGGTCAACCGCATGAAGATCGAAGGCTTCATCGTCAGCGAGCACATGGAAGTCTGGCCCGAAGCCCTGCAAGAACTCGGCACCCTGGTCGGCACGGGCACTTTGCGCCCTCGCGAATCCGTGGCGCAGGGCCTGGCCGCTGCGCCTGAGGCCTTCTTGGGTCTGCTCAAAGGCAAGAACTTTGGCAAGCAGCTGGTCAAACTGATCTGAGGCCAGGCCCCATGTCCGATCTGATCCTGCACCATTACCCCACGTCGCCGTTTGCAGAAAAGGTCCGCCTGATTCTGGGCCTCAAGCAACTGGCCTGGAAGAGCGTGTTCATCCCGATGATCATGCCCAAGCCCGACCTGACGGCGCTCACGGGCGGTTACCGCAAAACGCCGGTGCTGCAGATCGGTGCGGACATTTACTGCGACACGGCACTCATTTGCGATGTGCTGGAGCAGCTGGCCCCCACGCCAACGATCTATCCAGACGCCGTGAAGGGTGCTGCCAGGATCGTGGCGCAGTGGGCCGACAGCGCCTTGTTCACCGCCGCCATGGCCTACAACTTTCAGCCTGCTGGCGTGGCGCAAGTCTTTGCAGGTGCGCCTGCTGAGGGCGTGCAGGCCTTTGTGGCCGACCGCACCGCCATGCGCGGCGGCGCGGCCCGCATGGCGTCAGCCGACGCCACTGGCACGTACAAAAGTTATCTGCGGCGCATCGCCAACATGCTGCACGGGCAAGACTTTTTGTTCGGCGACCAGCCTTGTGTGGCCGATTTTGCGGTCTACCACCCGCTGTGGTTCACGCAAGAACGCACGCCAGTATTGGCCAGCATTTTTGACGCCACGCCCGATATCCCAGCCTGGATGGCCCGCATGCAGGCTATCGGGCACGGCAAGCCCGGCAAATGCAGCGCCGAGGAAGCTTTGCATGTGGCCCGCAGCGCCACGCCTGCGCCTGTGCCCACTGAGGTGTTTCAGGACGATCACGGCATCGCGCTGGGCAGTGCGGTGGTGATCGCGGCCGACAACTTTGGCCTGGAGCCCACCGAGGGCGAGCTGATCGCGGCCACCCGCACCCGTTACACCCTGCGCCGCACCGATGACCGTGCGGGCAACGTCCATGTCCATTTCCCGCGTGTCGGGTTCACACTCAAAAAGGTTTCCCCATGATCGAGAACTTCCAAGGCAAAACCGCTGTGCTGACCGGAGCGGGTTCGGGCTTCGGGTTGGAGTGCGCCCGCATCGGCGTAAAGCTGGGCATGAACCTGGTCCTGGTGGACGTGCAGCAAGACGCCCTCGACAAAGCCGAAGCCGAGATGACCGCCCAAGGCGCTCAGGTGCTGGCGCGCAAGGTGGATGTGTCGAATGCGGCGGCCATGGAGCAGTTGGCTGCCGACGTGAAGGCTCGTTTTGGCGCACCACACGTCGTGTTCAACAACGCGGGCGTGGGGGCAGGGGGCCTGGTTTGGGAAAACTCGGTAGCCGACTGGGAATGGGTGCTGGGCGTCAACCTCTGGGGCGTGGTGCACGGCGTGCGCCTGTTCACCCCCATGATGCTCGAAGCCGCCAAGGCCGATCCGGCTTACCAAGGCCACATCGTCAACACCGCCAGCATGGCCGGTTTGCTCACCCCCCCCAACATGGGCATTTACAACGTGAGCAAACACGCTGTCGTGTCTTTGACCGAAACCCTCTACCAAGACTTGCAGCTGGTGTCTGACCAGGTCAGCGCGAGTGTGCTGTGTCCTTACTTTGTGCCCACCGGCATCAGCCAAAGCCACCGAAACCGCCCGAGTGACTTGCCACCCGAAAAGCCCACAGCCAGCCAGTTGATTGGTCAGGCACAAAGCGACAAAGCTGTCAGCAGTGGCAAGGTGTCAGCCGCCGATGTCGCTCAAAAAGTGTTTGATGCCATGGCCAGCGGTCAGTTTTACATCTACAGCCACCCTCAAGCACTGGGCAATGTGCAAAGCCGCATGGAGGCGATTGTTCAGGGCATCAACCCACCAGACCCCTTTGCGGCGCGGCCCGATGTGGGCGAGGGATTGCGCCGGGCACTGCGCGCCAGCTGAACCCGCTGAATGCGGGGGTGAATGCCGGTCAACGGTGAAAGTGCCCTTCAAAGCAGTGCCGCAATTCATGGCCCAAGGCCACATGGCTGGTCACGGGGCCTGTCACCACGGTGCATTCGCCTTTGAGAATGTCCCAAATGGCGCAGCCCATGGGGGGCGTTAAATACGATTGTTCTCGACCCATGCTTTTGGCATGTGCGCAAAAGTGCGCGACGTCTGCACGCACCTCCCAATTGATGCGCACTTGGTTCATGATCCGATAGTTCGCCGGCTTCACGTTGAAGGGCAAAAATTCCAGGCTGGACACTTGGTGTTTTGATGCGTTTTGACAAGCGCTCAATCCGATCACCAAAGCGATCACAGACAGCAAGCGAAGCCATGCGGACTGGAAAAGAAGAGGAGTCGAGACAGACGAATGCATGAATCAGAAATAAATTTTGGCGAATTGTATTTCAAAATTAACATTTATCAATTCCAATGTTTAATTTCTAGGACATCAATTTGGAATCTTCATTTGCTGTCCAGGACTCAGGAAACTCAGCGGTGGAAGTTGCCCTCAAAGCAGTGACGCAACTCATGACCCAGCTCAACGTGGGAGACTCTTTTGCCTGTGATGATCACGCACTCCTTGCTGGCCACGTTCCACATGGCGCAGGCTAAGGGCGGTGTCATCCAAGCTTGAGCGGCGCTGATTTTGGCGGCACGGCCACAAACCTCGGCCACATTCTCGCGAACTTCCCAGCGCACTTTGACATCGTTCATCAGCCGCGCGTGATGAGGGACTGGGACAAAGGATTCCAATTCGGAAACGGGCAAACTCGGGCCCTGCACCGAAGCGCAACCGGTCAATACCATCAGCGCACCGGCCGAGGCCAAAATTGCCAAACGACGAAAAGTGCTACGAATCATGCTTTTGCCAGAGATCATCATTTTTACTCCCTTAATCGTTAAAACCAACAATGATCGAGAGTTTACGTATTTGCTAGTTCAGTGTCAAATTTGTTGGTTAAATAGGCATAAACGTTGTTTTTCGGCAATTTTTCAGCAAATTCAAAGTTACCCATTTCTAATTCATATTTTTTATGGTTTCAGCGGGCCTCCATGGTGGTTGGGGTATCACAGACCCCCTCTGTCAAGCCTGTTGTGTGTGGCATTCACGTCAGGCAGTTAGCGAATCCAAACGGGCCGAAGCAGCCAAAGGGCTGTGGCACACTCACGCCCTTTGACCCTTGAGGCGCTCCAACAGCGCCGACTCAGACATGCAAAAAATCCTGGCCCAACTGGCCGCAGAAATCCGAATTCGCCCTGACCAAGTCAAAACCGCCGTGGAATTGCTGGACGGAGGCGCCACCGTCCCTTTCATCGCCCGTTACCGCAAAGAGGTCACAGGCGGTCTGGACGACATCCAGCTGCGTGAGCTGGAGTCGCGCTTGGGCTATTTGCGTGAGCTGGAAGACCGTCGCGCAGCCGTGATCAAGAGCATCACCGAGCAGGGCAAGATGACGCCCGAGTTGTTGGCCGCCATCGATGCCGCGCCCACCAAACAAGAACTGGAAGACCTGTATTTGCCCTTCAAGCCCAAGCGCCGCACCAAGGGCATGATCGCCCGCGAAGCCGGGCTGGAGCCGCTGGCCGACAAGCTGTTTGCAGACCCACGCCTCGACCCGCATGCCGAGGCGCAAGCCTTTGTGCTGCCTGCAGGCGCGATTGAAGGGGCAGATTTCACCAGCACCGCCGCTGTGCTCGACGGCGTGCGTGATTTGCTGAGCGAGCGATGGGCCGAAGACGCGTCTTTGGTGCAAGTCCTGCGCGAATGGCTGTGGAACGAAGGCCTGTTCAAAAGCAAACTGGCCGACGGCAAAGACGAGAACAACGCCGATGTGGCCAAGTTCCGCGATTACTTTGACTACGACGAGCCGATTGGCCGTGTGCCCAGCCACCGGGCTTTGGCTGTGTTTCGCGGTCGCGCTTTGGAAATACTCGACGCCAAACTGGTGCTGCCCGTGGAGCCTGAACCCGGCAAACCCAGCATCGCCGAAGGCAAGATTGCCATGCACCTGGGCTGGAGCCATGCGGCCCGCCCCTCGGATGACCTGATCCGCAAATGTGTGGCCTGGACTTGGCGCGTGAAACTGAGCCTGTCCACTGAGCGGGATTTGTTTGCCCGCTTGCGCGAAGAGGCCGAAAAAGTTGCCATCAAGGTCTTCAGCGACAACCTGCGCGACCTGTTGCTGGCCGCGCCCGCAGGCCCGCGCGTGGTCATGGGCCTGGACCCGGGCATCCGCACGGGCGTGAAAGTGGCCGTGGTGGATGCCACCGGCAAATTGGTCGACACCTCCACGGTGTACCCACACGAGCCCCGCAAGGACTGGGAAGGCTCGCTCTTCACCCTGGCCAAGCTCTGCGAAAAGCACAACGTGAACCTGATCGCGATTGGCAACGGCACGGCCAGCCGCGAGACCGACAAACTGGCCGGTGACTTGATCAAGCAACTGGCCCGCCTGCGGGATGGCGTCGAGATTCAGAAAGTGGTGGTCAGCGAGGCGGGTGCTTCGGTGTACTCGGCCAGCGAATTCGCCAGCCAAGAAATGCCCGATGTGGACGTGAGCCTGCGCGGCGCGGCATCCATTGCCCGCCGCCTGCAAGACCCGCTGTCTGAGCTGGTCAAGATCGACCCCAAAGCGATTGGTGTGGGCCAGTACCAGCACGACGTGAACCAAAGCGAGCTGGCCAAAACGCTGGACGCGGTGGTGGAAGACTGCGTGAACTCGGTGGGCGTGGACCTGAATACCGCAAGCGTCCCCTTGCTGACCCGCGTGTCGGGTTTGTCGGCCAGCGTGGCCAAGTCGGTGGTGCGCTGGCGCGATGCCAATGGCGTGTTCAAAACCCGCCAGGATTTGCTCAAAGTGACCGGCTTGGGTGCCAAGACCTTCGAACAAAGTGCGGGCTTTTTGCGCATTCGCGGCGGCGACAACCCGCTGGACATGACGGGCGTGCACCCCGAAACCTACCCGGTGGTCGAGCAGATCATCGTCAAGACCGCCAAGCCCATTCAAGAGATCATGGGCCGCTCGGACGTGCTCAAAACGCTCAAGCCCGAGCTGTTTGCGAACGACAAATTCGGTGCGATCACCATCAAAGACATCTTGGGTGAGCTGGAAAAACCCGGCCGCGACCCGCGTCCCGACTTCAAAGTGGCCCGCCTGGCCGACGGCGTGGAAGACATCAAGGACCTGAAAGAGGGCATGACCCTGGAAGGCACCGTGAGCAACGTGGCCCAGTTTGGCGCGTTTGTGGACCTGGGCGTGCACCAGGACGGCCTGGTCCATGTGAGCCAGCTGGCCAATAAGTTCGTGACCGACGCTCGCGAAGTGGTCAAGACCGGCGACATCGTCAAGGTCAAAGTGCTCGAAGTCGACGTGGCCCGCAAACGCATCAGCTTGACCATGAAGCTCGACGCAGCACCCGCCAGACGAGATGGTCCCCGTGACAACAAGTTTGAAGGGGCAGGGCGGGACAACCGGCAGCGCGGCGGCGGTGGTGGTTACACCTCGCCCCCCGCAGCCGGGGCAGGTTCTGCCATGGCCAGTGCGTTTGCCAAACTGCAGGGCTTGAAGAAATAAGGGTCTTCACTCTGATCACTCCAAGTCATCCAGTGAGATGCATAATTGCACCTTATTTGATGCTTGGAGCCTGTGATGCGAACCACCGTGACCATTGACGACCAGCTCTACCAAAGGGCTTTGGAAGTGGCCGACCCGTCCATGGACAAGGCCGATTTGTTTCGTGAGGCCATCAAGGCCTTTGTCCGCACGCAAGCGGCCAAACGCCTGGCCGCACTGGGCGGCACCCAAGTGGACATGCCCGACATTCCCCGACGTGCGCAGGACTTGCCCGCATGACGCCTGTTTTGGTGGACACCTCGGTGTGGGTGGACCATTTCAGGCGCGGCAATGAGGCCTTGGTGCAGTTGCTGGTGCAGGATCGGGTGTTGATCCATCCCTGCATTTTGGGCGAAATCGCTTGCGGCACGCCGCCCCGGCGTGCTCAAACCTTGGCCGATTTGGCATCCTTACAAGCTGCCCAACAAGCCAGCTTGCCGGAGATGCTGGATTTCATGGAGCGCGAGCAGCTTTTTGGGCGCGGTTGCGGCTGGGTCGACCTGCAACTCTTGGCCGCCACCTGCCTGAGTCAAGGGGCCGTGCTGTGGTCGCTGGACCTGCGTCTGCAATCCTTGGCTGAGCGCTTGGGCCGCGCCTACCGCAGCCCCGTGCATTGAACACCCCTTTGAGCCACTGACCCCACCATGCAAGCCCTTCACATACACGCCGGCCCCAAGGCTTTGGCCCACATCCGAGAAAATGGTCTGCGGCCCGAGCACATTGGCGTGATTCCGGGCGCTGCCGGTGGCCCCAAAGGCCTGATCCTGGGGCCTCTGGATCGCTTCATTTTTGGCGATTGGCTGGCCCAAAGCTCGCAACCTGTGGACCTGGTGGGCGCATCGATTGGCGCCTGGCGCATGGCTACCGCTTGCCTGAACGAGCCGGTGGCCGCGTTTGATCGGCTGGAACACGACTACATCCACCAGCATTACGAACCGCTGCCGGGCAAAAAGCGCGTGAGCGCCGAGCAGGTGAGCGATGCGTTTGGACACAGCCTGCAAGCGTTTTACGGCGGCCGCATTGGCGAGGTGCTGAGCCACCCGCGTTACCGCCTGCACATCGTCACCTCACGCGGGCTGCACATCCTGCACCGCGAACACCCTCTGGCCACGCCACTGGGCTATGCGGGGGCATTTTTGAGCAACGCCGTGCACCGCAGGGCCTTGGGCGGCTGGCTGGAGCGGGTGGTGTTTTCAGGGCAGGGCGCGGCTTTGCCGTTTGCCGCCCAAGACTTTCGCACCCGCGCCGTGGGCCTGACCGAAGGCAACTTCATGCCCGCGCTGCAAGCCAGCTGTTCGATCCCGTTTGCCCTGAAAGCCGTGCAAGACATTCCTGGCGCTCCGACAGGCGCGTATTGGGATGGCGGCATCACCGACTACCACCTGCACCTGAACTGGACCGCGCCCACCCGAGGGCCCGAGCGCGCCATCGTGCTGTACCCGCACTTCCAGCAACACGTGGTGCCCGGCTGGCTCGACAAAGCACTCAAGTGGCGGCACGGCGCAACACCGTTTCTGGACAGCACCATCGTGTTGGCCCCCAACCCTGAATGGGTCAAAACCCTGCCAAACGGCAAATTGCCCGACCGCAAGGACTTCATGACCTACGACCGGGATTTGGCGGCGCGGGTGAAGGTGTGGAATGCGGCTGCCAGCGCCGCGCAGCAGATGGCGGATGAGTTTGCGCAGTGGGTCGGGCAGGGTAGAGCGCAAGACGTGTTGCCGCTCTGAAGAACGTCTTTATACAAAAAGAGCAAGGCCGACAGTGCCTGGTTATGTGTGCAGCTGGACACCTGCCGGTCGGCGGCCAGCATGGTCCAAATGCCATGACCTCATTTGCCCACACAACCCCTGGGTGACGCTTTGGCCCCACTTCATGAGCCGATCAATCCAAAAATTGCAATAAATAGAATTAACATTTCCAGTCTCGCAGCTATAGTGGTGGGGGGTCACAAACTTCCGCAACTGATCAAACAGGCGGGTGGGCTGCCAAAAAGGGCTGGTGGATTTCATGGCAAATTTATTTTTGGTTATTTATCCAGCTCTTTTACAAGCAAGCCAGTTTGCAAGAGGCTTGCCGATGATTGGCCGGGCTGATGTGTCCGACTGATCCGGTTTTATTCCGCAGGTTTTGCGGGATTCATGACGTTAGACCGCAAAAACTTTTCGCGAAAATTGGAGACCTACATGCTTCCGATATGTGTTCAGACCATCTTCGTATCCGATCTGGAGCGGGCAATCCGCTTCTACAGCGACGGCTTGGGCTATGAGGTCAAGGCACGCTATGGGCCGTGCATTGCCCAGCTCAAGACAGGATCAACGACGCTCATCCTCGAGCAAATTGAAGGGCTGCATCCAGAGGCACCCACAACCGTTCTTTCATTTCAAACCACCGACATACGAGCAGCCATGCGCAGTGTCGTTGAAGCGGGGGGCGAGTTGGTCGACACAGAGCCTCAAAGATGTCCGGTCGGTGTTGTGGTGAAGTTCCGCGACCCCTCCGGTGTACTGCATGACCTTCTCCAGTTCGATGCGCTCTGATCTGTCATTCGATCAACATGTTGCTACCTCGTCCAATCAGCGCTGTCATCTTTGATATGGATGGCCTTTTACTTGACACCGTTCCACTTTATGCAGAAGCGATGGTGCAGGCCGGTCAGGACGTTGGCGTTAACATCACTCACAGCTATGTCCTCTCGCTGGTTGGCCTACTCGGAAGTGAACTGAAAGCCCGACTAATCGACGACCATGATCTGGGCTTTCCGATAACAAACTATCTGAAGGCAATGAATACCCGATTGGAACCACTACTCGGCGGACGGGTTCCTCTAAAGCCTGGCGCTGCAGACTTGGCAAAGTACCTTTCCTCCCAAAAAGTCCCACTCGCCATCGCAACGTCGATGAAACATGCAGAGGCGCGGCACCATCTGGATGCAACGGGTTTGAGTCCCTACTTTCAGATCGTGGCAGCCCGAGACGATGTTGCACAAGGGAAGCCGTACCCAGACGTTTACTTTAAAGCCATGAGCATGCTCGGCTCGGCACCTGCATCGTGCGTTGCGCTCGAAGACTCATTCAACGGCGTCAGAGCAGCGCATGCAGCTGGAGCGATGACCATCATGGTCCCGGACGTGCAGATTCCCACAATGGAAATTGAAGGGTTCTGCGTCCAAGTCGCCCGGTATCTTTACAAGGTTAAGGCCATTCTCAGTGCCAGCACGGACGCCTGACGAGTGAAAGAGGCGCATAACAGGCCTCATCTTGATCCATACGGCAAACTGCCGTATCCTCGCATCAGGAGGTCACCATCATGCCCGCAGCCATTTCTACCGCCCGCCTCGAAGCCCGAATCAGCACCGATTTGCATGCCATGCTCAAGCGTGCCGCCGAGCTTCAGGGCCGCACCATGACCGATTTTGTAGTGTCTGCCGTGCAGGCAGCCGCACATCAGGCCATCGAACAAGCGGATGTCATTCGGCTGTCGCAGGCCGATCAAGCCTGTTTTGCGCAATCGCTGCTGTCGCCACCCAAACCAGCTCCGGCTTTGGAGCGTGCCTTCAGTCGCCGCAGCAAGCTGCTGCGTTCTGAATGAGCCGCGCCCCGTTCCTGCTGGCCCCGCTGGATGGGGCGCATGACCGCGCCAAGTTCCATTGCGATTCGGAGCCGCTCAATCGCTACCTGCGCGAGCAAGCCACTCAGGACATTCGCCGTCGCGTCGCCGCCTGCTTTGTGGCCTTGGCAGAAGAGCAGCGCATTGCGGGGTACTACACCTTGGCCTCGGCCAGCCTGTATCTGGCCGATCTGCCGGCCAGCACCCGCAAGAAGCTGCCGCGCTACCCGACGGTGCCCGCCGTGCGCATGGGCCGCCTGGCCGTCGATCATGAATTCAAGGGCCAAGGTCTGGGTGGTGCTTTGCTGGCCGATGCGCTTGACCGAGCCGCTCGCTCCGAGATTGCCGCCTTCGCCCTGGTCGTGGACGCCAAGGACGAGGCGGCAGCTGCTTTTTACAGTCATCATGGTTTCATCGCCTTGCCCGACTCACCGCTGACCCTGTTCTTGCCCTTGGCCACTGTTCACCATTCCTGAAGCTCGTCGTTCACGAAAAAACCTGCCCTTGTTGGCATGGATAATTACGGCATGTCTTCCAATGCCATTTATCTCACCGCCGCCCTCTACAAATTTGTCGATTTGCCCGATTTCGAGGCCCTCCAAGCCCCTTTGCAAGCCTGTTGCGAAGACAACGAAGTCAAGGGCACTTTGCTCTTGGCCCACGAGGGCATCAACGGCACGATTGCCGGGCCAGAAGCGGGCATCCGCACCGTGCTGGCGTTTTTGCGGGCCGATCCGCGCCTGGCCAGCCTGGTGCACAAAGAGTCCTGGAGCCCCAAGCCGCCGTTCACCCGCATGAAGGTCAAGCTCAAAAAAGAGATCGTGACTTTGCGCGTGCCCGAGTTGGACCCCAACAAGACCGTGGGCCAGTACGTCAAGCCTGCCGACTGGAACGCCTTGCTGGCTGACCCGGATGTGGTGGTCATCGACACACGCAACGACTACGAGGTGGCCATTGGCACCTTCAAGGGCGCGGTCAACCCGAACATCAAGAACTTTGTGCAGCTGCCCGCCTGGCTGGACGCGCAGCCCCATTTGCAAGGCGAAGCCGCCAAAAAGACCAAGGTGGCCATGTTCTGCACGGGGGGCATCCGCTGCGAGAAATCCACCGCGCTCATGAAGATGCGCGGCTTTGACGAGGTGTATCACCTTGAAGGCGGCATCCTCAAGTACCTGGAAGAAATACCGCCCGAGCAAAGCACTTGGGAGGGCGAGTGCTTCGTGTTTGATGAGCGCGTGAGCGTGGGCCATGGCCTTGGCTTGGGACACCATGAGTTGTGCCGCTCCTGCCGCTGGCCCTTGAGCGAGCAGGACAAACTGTCGGCGAACTACGTGCTGGGCGTGAGCTGTGACCACTGCCACGACCAGCGCACGCCTGAGCAAAAGGTCAAACTGGCTGAGCGCCAGCGCCAGGTCGAGCTGGCCGAAGCGCGAGGCGAGCTGCATGTGGGGGCCAAGATGCCCCATCACGACAGCCTTTGAACCAAAGTGACAGGCGGTTAGGGTGCACTGTTACACACTGGTTCTGGTTTCACTTCTATCGATTGGAAAAACATGAACTGGATGCGTACACCCGGCTTGCTGCTGGTCACTGGTGTTTTGGCGGCTTGCAGCACACTGCCCAGCACGGGGCCTGCCGTCAGCACGTCCAAGCCACCCGCCCAAACCGCAACAGCACCACTGCGCAGCATGCTGTGGGTGGGCAACAGCTTTTTTTATTACAACAATTCGATGCATGGGCACTTGGGCCAATTGATGGCGGGCGCGGCCGACAATGGCAAGCGCAGTGTGCGCAACGTGTCAGCCACCATCAGCGGCTCGGGCATCAACTGGCACGATGTGGCGGCTTATTTCAAGCCCGGCGGCGTGTCCAGTTATTCGTTTGTGGGCGACAACGAGGTGCGCTTCAACACCTTTGACAAGCCTTTTGATGCGGTGATGATGATGGACTGCAGCCAGTGCCCCATCCACCCCAAACTGCAATCGGTTTTTCATGAATTTGCCAAAAAGCACAGCGCCACGGCGCGTCAGCATGGCGCAGAGCCCATCTTGTTCATGTCCTGGGCGTACTCGGACAAACCGGACATGACCGAGCCCTTGGCGGCCGAATACACCAAAGTGGGCAAGGCCAACAACGCGTTGGTAGTCCCGGCTGGCCTGGCTTTTGCCGCATCCATGGCCAAACGCCCAGACATCCCGCTCATCATTGGTGACAAGCGCCACCCGACTTTGCAGGGCACCTACTTGGGCGCCAGCACGGTGCTGGCTTCGGTGTTCAAAATCAACCCGATCGGCAGCAAGTACACCGCAGGTCTGCCCGCTGACGTAGCCGCGCACCTACAAGCGGTGGCTTGGGAAACTGCCCAGAAGTACCACGCCGAGCACGGCCGAGGCAGCCTTTGAGTGAATTCATCGGCTTCGTTCAGGAGCTGTTGGAAAAGTGGGGCCAGGTCAACTCCCGCCGCATGTTTGGCGGACATGGCCTGTACTACGAGTGCTTGATGTTCGCCATCGTTATGGACAAGCGCCTGTACCTGAAGGCAGACGCGGTGAACCGGGCCGACTTTGAAGCGCTGAACTTGACGCGGTTCACTTACCCCATGAAGGGCAAAGACGTAGCCTTGTCTTACTGGTCTGCACCCGATGCGATTTTTGACGAGCCAGCCGAGGCCGTGCGCTGGGCAATGTCGGCTTGGGATGCCGCTTTGCGTGGGCATGTGGCCAAAGCACAGGCACGCGAGAAGGCCAAAGCGCGCTCAGCTCAAAAATTCTCAGCGAGCTGATACATGCCAGTGGGGGGGACGCGCGCCCCCAAACAAGACGGGTCTCGGACTTACAGGCTGGTCAGCAACATGTCGCGGTATTCGTCCGCCGAGGCGATGCGAGGGTTGGTCTTGTGGCAGTGGTCGGCCAAGGCCCCGGTGATCACCGCATCAAACAGGCTTTCGGTCACGCCCATGGCGCCCAGCCCGGTGGGCAGGCTCAAGCGGGCGCACATGTCCCGGATGGCGTCGGAAATGTCTGAGCCGCTTTGCAGACCCATGGCCTGGGCCATGCGGTTGAGGCGGTTTTCTTTTTGCACGCTTTCAGCCGCCGCGTTGAACTTCACCACCGCGGGCAAAAACATGGCGTTCAAAGTGCCGTGGTGCAGACGCGGGTTCACGCCGCCCAGGCTGTGGCTGAGCGAGTGCACGCAGCCCAAGCCTTTTTGAAAAGCCATGGCGCCTTGCATGCTGGCGCTCATCATGTTCAGACGGGCTTCGCGGTCTTGGCCGTTGACCGTGGCGCGTTCGATGTGGGCCCAACCACGGGCCAAGCCGTCGAGCGCGATGCCGTCTGCGGGCGGGTTGAAGGGCGCTGCCATGAAGGTTTCCATGCAGTGCGCGACCGCGTCCATGCCGGTCGCAGCCGTCAGGATGGGCGGGAGGCCTAAAGTCAGTTCGGGGTCGCAAATGGCCGCTTTGGGCACGATGAACCAGGAGTGGAAACCGACTTTGCGCCCGTCGTCCAGAATCAAAATCGCGCCTCGGGCCACTTCGCTGCCTGTGCCACTGGTGGTGGGCACGGCGATGATGGGGGCCACGCGGTCGGTGATCTTGAGCGAGCCGCCTTCGATGGTGGCGTAGGTTTTGAGCGGGCCTTCGTGGCTCACAGCAATCGCCACGCCTTTGGCGCAGTCGATGGCCGAGCCGCCGCCCACCGCGATCAGGCCGTCGCAGCCGCCGGCCTTGTAAATGGCCGCTGCGGCGCGAACCGCCGCCTCGGTCGGGTTGGAGGGGGTTTGGTCAAACACGGTGACGGGCAGACCCGGCAGGGCGTCGAGCGCTTTTTGCAACACGCCAGCGGCTTTGACGCCTGCGTCGGTCACGATCAGGGGTTTGCGGATGCCCACGCGTTCGCACTCGGCCTGGAGCAGCTTGACAGCGCCAAAGTCGATCTGGATTTGGGTGACGTAGTTGATAAAGGACATGCGATAACTCCAATCTGGCGCCCCGGTTCGGAAGTGACAGAAAAGCGGGGCAGGGCGTTGTACGATCAAAGCCCATTTTGATGCAGGAAGGCGCTGGCAACACGCCAGGGCTGTCACCCTTGTTCGGACCTTGTTGGCCCATTTTTTGACTCTTGTTTAAATTGGCCCCTGCCGCCCAGCCCTGCAGGCATCAACAACCCACACACCCATGAGCAGCCACCACACCAACCCCCGATCGTTGTTGAATGCAGCCACACGCAGCCTGATCGAGCGCGTTGAACGCGCAGGTCGCCCGCCTATGGCAGCCATGACGCCACTGCAGGCGCGTGAGTTTTACGACATCGGCGGGCCGATGCTCGACCTGCAGCCCGCGCCCCAGGTGGACCGGGTGGAAGACATCACCTTGCCAGCCCGCGACGGCCACAGCATGCCGGCCCGGCTGTATGCCCCGCGCAGCGATGCCGCTTTGCCTGTGCTGCTGTACATCCATGGCGGGGGCTTCAGTGTGGGCAGCCTCACCACCCACGACGTGCTGTGCCGCCAACTCTCGCGCCAAGGGCACTGCGCCGTGGTGTCGCTGGACTACCGGCTGGCGCCTGAACACCGCTTTCCAACGGCGGTGCACGACAGCTGGGACGCCCTGAACTGGCTACAGCAAAACGGCCAGAACCTGGGGCTGGACACCACCCGATTGGCTGTGGGCGGCGACAGTGCAGGCGGCACCTTGGCCGCCGTGTGCGCCCTGATGGCCCGTGATGCGGGCCTGCCCCTGCGCCTGCAGCTGCTGTTTTACCCCGGCTGCATCGCCCGGCAAGACACCGCTTCGCACCACACCTTTGCAGAAGGCTTCATGCTCGACAAGACCACGGTGGACTGGTTTTTTGCCAACTACATCGACGAAGCCGACCGCGACGATTGGCGCTTTGCCCCGATGAACGCGCCCGATCACACGGGTCTGGCCCCCGCCGCCTGGATAGGCCTGGCCGAATGCGACCCGCTGGTGGACGAGGGCGTGCAGTACGCGGACACGCTGCGCATGGCGGGTGTGGCGGTCGATCTGGAGATTTACAAAGGCGTGGTCCACGGTTTCATCACCATGGGCCGCGCCATTCCCGATGCCCTGCAAGCGCATGCCGATGCGGGCCGGGCTTTGCAACACGCTTTTGAAAGTTGAACCTATGAAACGCCAAGATTTCCGTTTGTCTCACCGCATGCGCGTGCGCTGGGTGGAGGTGGACATGCAAAAGATCGTTTTCAACGGTCACTACCTCATGTATTTCGACACCGCCGTCACCGAATACTGGCGGCAACTGGCCATGCCTTATGCCGAAACCATGCACCAACTGGGCGGCGATTTGTTCGTCAAAAAGGCCAGCCTGGAGTACCACGCCAGCGCCGAGATGGACGATTTTCTGGACGTGTGCATGCGCTGCGACCGGGTGGGCAACTCGTCCATGACGTTTGCGGGGGCGATTTTCCGGGGCGATGAACTGCTGATCACCAGCGAGATGGTCTATGTGTATGCCGACCCGGTGGCCAAAAAGAGCCAGCCCATCCCGGCGCCCTTGCGTGACATGCTCGAAGGCTTTGAGCGCGGCGAAGACATGGTGCAGGTGCATGTGGGTTCTTGGCACGACTTCCAGAAACACGCCAGCCCGCTGCGCCACGAGGTGTTTGTGGTGGAGCAAAAAGTGCCTGTCGAGATGGAGTTGGACCACGAAGACGACAACGCCTTGCACGCCGTGGCCCTGAACCGCATGGGGCTGTGCCTGGCCACGGGCCGCTTGATTCAGCACGCGCCCGGTGTGTCCCGCATTGGCCGAATGGCCGTCAAAAAGCAGATGCGCGGCAGTGATCTGGGTCGCCGCGTACTGCACGCCCTGATGGACGCGGCGCAGCACCGGGGCGACAAAGAGGTGATCCTGCACGCCCAGTGCAGCGCCGAGGGGTTTTACAAACGGTCAGGTTACACCCCGCATGGGGAGGTTTTTGAGGATGCGGGGATTGCGCACATTGAGATGGTGCGCAAGCTTTGAGCCCATTACAACCGACCTGATCGCGGTCGGAGACCGCTCCTACATTGAGCGCATTTGGCTTTTGTGGGAGCGGTCTCTGACCGCGAATTGCCGCGCTGGGCCACCGACTCAGATGTCGGCCAGCAGGGCGTAGGGCAGGGCCAAAATGTCCAAGGCTTCGCCCTCTGAGCTGCCCACACGCCAGCCTGTTTGCATGCTCTCGGTCGTGCCGCTGACCAATGCATCAAAGCCCTGACCGCCCGGACGCGCAGAACACAGCACCACGGTGGCGCAGGGCTGCTCGGGGTCGGTGGGCGTGAAAATGTCTTGCCCGGCGGTCAATGCCACAGGGCTGTGCACCCGCGCCGTGCGGCGCTTGAGCGTGCCGCGAAACTGGCTGCGGGCGACCACTTCTTGACCGGGGTAGCAGCCTTTTTTGAAGTTCACGCCGCCTACGGACTCGTAATTGAGCATTTGGGGCACAAAAGCTTCGAACACGGGCAGGCTGACCAGGGTCACGCCGCTCATCGCTTCGGCCCAGGTCCAGACGTCGCTGGGCACGTCTGCACCTGCCGGCAGCGCATGGCCCGCTGGGGCGATCCACAAAGTGCGGGGAATTGGGGACTCGCCCAGCACTGCGGGATAAAGCGCCACCGCGTGCGCCCCGTCCTGGACCTGGGTCTGCCAAGGGGCGGTTGCGCCCACTGCGGCCCGGGCGCTGTCGCCCAACAAGCCGCGCAATTGCCACTGGCCGGTCGCGTCGCTCATTTTGACTTTGGCGCGCAGCACAAACATGGACAGGCGCTTGAGGGTCTGGGCCAGCAAGTCCAGGCTCAAGACCAGCAGGGCGGTGTCGGGCGCGGTTTTGACCAGGATGAAGCTGGCCTGCATGCGGCCCTTGGCCGAGCAAAAGGCCGCCAAGCGCGATTGGCCCACGGGCAGCAACAACACGTCGTTGCTCAGCTGGTTGTGCAAAAAGGTTGCCGCGTCCTCGCCCTGGGCCTGGATCACGCCCAAGTGGGGCAGGGGGCTGATGCCGTTCAAGAGGGTTTGAAGCTGAGGGCTGAAATCTGCAGGGGTGTTCATGTCGCGGCTCGGTCGTCTGGCAAGGACGTGAATTATCATCCCCCCACGTTTTCAACACCCGAACAAGGACATGGCCGTGCTCAAAGGCTTGATGAAGTGGTTGGCCAGCCTGTTGCTTGTGGCCTTGAGCCTGCTGGGTGGCGCTTTCTGGTGGCTGCACCAACCCATCGACACCCGCCAGGCCACATTGGATTTGTCCATCGAACCGGGTACCTCGGCCAAAGGCATTGCGCAAGCCGTGGCCGATGCCGGGGCCCAAACTTCGCCCACGCTCTTGTTCGCGTGGTTTCGCTTGTCGGGCCAGTCGCGCCAGATGCGGGCCGGAAGTTACGAAATCCCGCCGGGCACCACCCCGCAGCGTTTGTTGAGCATGCTGGTGCGGGGCGAGGAAAGCCTGCGCACGGTGACGATTGTGGAGGGCTGGAACTGGCGGCAGGTGCGCCAGGTGCTGGCCAAGGCCGAAAACCTGCGCCCAGACAGCCGCGCCCTGTCTGATGAAGCCTTGATGGCCCAACTGGGCCGCCCCGGCGTGGCCCCGGAAGGGCGTTTTTACCCGGACACGTATTCGTACGCCAAAGGCATCAGCGACCTGGCGGTGTTGCAGCGGGCCATGAAAGCCATGGACAAACAGCTACAACAAGCCTGGGAAGCGCGGCAACCCGGCGCTGCCTTGCAGTCGCCCGAGCAGGCGCTGATTTTGGCGAGCATCGTCGAAAAGGAAACTGGCAAGGCGCAAGACCGGGCGCAGATTTCGGGAGTGTTCAACAACCGCTTGCGCATTGGCATGCGCCTGCAAACCGACCCGACGGTGATTTATGGCTTGGGTGAAGCTTTTGACGGCAATTTGCGCCGGGTGCACCTGACGACCGACAACCCCTGGAACACCTACACCCGGGCCGGTCTGCCGCCCACGCCCATTGCCATGCCGGGCAAGGCATCCTTGCTGGCTGCGGTGCAACCGGCCAAAACGTCCGCCATTTACTTTGTGGCCAAGGGCGATGGCAGCAGCCATTTCAGCGCCACGTTGGACGAACACAACCGGGCTGTGAACCGCTACCAGCGCGGGCAGTGATCGGCGTTCAGCCCGGCATGCGGCTTCGGCGACAATCAAGGATTGATTTCACATCTTTATGAGCAGCGGCACATTCATCAGTTTTGAAGGCATCGACGGTGCGGGCAAGTCCACGCACATCGCCCGCGTGGCCGAACTGTTTCGCCAAGCGAGCAGGGCGGTGGTGCTGACCCGTGAGCCTGGCGGCACGCCATTGTCTGAAAAGCTGCGCGAGCTGGTGCTGCACGAGCCCATGGACCCGCTGACCGAGGCGCTGTTGATGTTTGCGGCTCGGCGCGAGCATTTGGTTCAGGTGATTGAGCCGGCGTTGGCCCGTGGCGATGTGGTCCTGTGCGACCGTTTCACCGACGCCACCTTTGCCTACCAAGGCGGTGGTCGGGGCTTTGATTGGCAGCTGTTGGCCCAACTTGAGTGCATGGTGCAAGGTCTGCCTGACGGCACTTTGCGCCAACCTGACCTGACTGTTTGGTTCGACCTGGACCCCTTGATTGCGGCCGAACGCCTGGCTTCGGCCCGGGTGCCGGACAAGTTTGAGTCGCAACCGGCCGACTTTTTTGCCGCTGTGCGGGCCGGTTACGCCCGCCGCCAAGCGGAGATGCCCAGCCGTTTTGCACGCATCGATGCGGCGCAGACCATCGATGCCGTGGGCGCGGATGTGTCACGCGTCGTGCGTGATTGGCTGCGAGGAGCCGCCGCATGAGCGCCGTCTTGAACGCCCCCTGGATCGCCCGGCAAGCCACCGATTTACTCGCCCAGCGCGGCCACGCCTGGCTGCTGCAAGGCCCGTCGGGCCTGGGCCAGTACGAACTGGCTCTGGCCTTGGCTTCGGCCTGGCTGTGCGAAAAACCCACCGCGCAGGGCGCCTGCGGCGATTGCCCCAGCTGCCACGCGATTGCTGTGCACACCCACGCCGACCTTGAAGTGCTGATGCCCGAGACGGTGATGATCGAGCTGGGCTGGCCTTTGTCTGAAAAAGCCCAGGACGAGATCGACAAGAAAACCCGCAAGCCCAGCAAAGAGATCCGCGTGGACGCGATGCGTGACGCGGTGGAGTTTTCGCAGCGCACCGACGCACGCGGACGCGGCAAGGCGGTGCTGGTGTTTCCGGCCGAGCGCATGAACACCATCACGGCCAACGCGCTGCTCAAAACCCTGGAAGAGCCACCGGGCGATGTGCGCTTTGTGCTGGCCACCGAGGCCAGTCACATGCTGCTGCCCACCATCCGCAGCCGCTGCTTGGCCCACACCATGAAATGGCCCGAAGCAGACGAGGCACTGCCGTGGCTCACGGGGCAGGGCGTGCCCGCTGCGATTGCGCACGACTTGCTGCGCAGTGCGGGCGGGCGTCCCACCGATGTGCTGCGACAGGCCGAATCGGGTTTGTCGCCCGACTGGTGGGCCCATTTGCCCAAAGCCATGCGCCAGGGCGATGCCCGGCACTTGGCCGAATTGAGCCCCGCCCAAGCCATCGACGCCTTGCAAAAGCTTTGTCACGACTTGGTTCTGCGCCAAACAGGCGCTGCGCCACGCTTTTTTGACACAAGCCAATTGCCCCCCAGCGCGGCTTCTGTGGCGGTACTGACCGACTGGTTCAAGCGTCTGATGCAATCTGCCCGCACGGCCGAACACCCTTTTAATGTTGGTCTGATGCTCGAGGCCCTGACCGCCGACGCCCAACAAACCCTGATGTCCAAGGGCTGAACCATGTACACCGATTCCCATTGCCACCTGAATTTCCCCGAACTGATGAACGAGCTGGACAGCATCCAGCAAGCCATGCAAGCCGCCCAAGTGACCCGCGCCCTGGTGATCTGCACCACGATGGAGAAATTTGACGAAGTGCACGGCCTGGCCATGGCCAACGACAACATGTGGGCCACGGTGGGCGTACATCCTGATAACGAAGGTGTGCGTGAGCCCAGCCTGCAGGATCTGCTGGATGGCGCCGCTCGCCCCAGAGTGGTGGCGATTGGCGAGACCGGGCTGGATTATTACCAAATGGACGAGCGCAAAGGTGGACGCACCGTGGCCGACATGGAATGGCAGCGTGAGCGTTTTCGCACGCACATCCGCGCAGCTCGTCAGACGGCCTTGCCTTTGGTCATCCACACCCGTCAGGCTTCAGACGACACCATTGCCATCTTGAAAGAAGAGGGCGAAATGGGTGGGGCAGGGTGTGCGGGCGGCGTATTCCATTGCTTCACCGAAAGCCAGCAAGTGGCCCGGGCCGCTTTGGACCTGGGTTTTTACATCTCATTTTCGGGCATCCTGACCTTCAAAACAGCGGCCGACTTGCGCGAAGTGGCTCAATTTGTGCCCGATGACCGCTTGCTCATCGAGACCGACAGCCCTTACTTGGCCCCTGTGCCTTATCGCGGCAAGACCAACAACCCGTCGTATGTGCCCTATGTGGCCAAGCTGCTGGGGGAATTGCGGGGCAGTTCATCCGAGGCCATAGGTGAGTTAACCACGAATAATTTTTTAAAGCTGTTTGAGAGAACCACCCGCTGACCAAGCCAGGAAACCTCATGATCTGCCTTAATAAAATCAAAAAGTTTGTTGTTTTTATTGGGTTTTTATTGATGCCACTTTGGGGGCAAGCGGGTTCCTACGAAGACTTCTTCAAAGCTGTGCAGTCGGACGACGTCCGCACAGTGCAGGGATTGCTCCAGCGTGGTTTTGACCCCAACACCGTCAATCCCGATGGGGTGCCAGCCCTGATGATGGCAGTTCGTGGGGCTTCTTTGAAGGTGGCCGAGTTGCTGGCAGCGCATCCCCGAACCAAAACCGAGGTGCGCAACGGCAAGGACGAAAGCGTGTTGATGCTGGCCGCGCTCAAGGGCTACTTGCTCTTGGTTCAGAAGTTGGTAGACAACGATGCGGACGTGAACAAAACTGGCTGGACGCCTTTGCATTACGCCGCTTCAGGTGGCCATGTACAAGTGATCGCGCATTTGCTCGATCACAGCGCCTACATTGATGCCGAATCACCCAATGGCACAACACCCTTGATGATGGCCGCCATGTACGGCAGCCCTGAAGCCGTCAAACACCTCATTCAAGCCGGAGCCGACTTGAGGCTCAAAAACCAATTGGGTTTGACAGCCCTTGATTTCGCGATTCGGGGCCAGCGCCATAACGCCAAAGAACTGATTGAAACAGGCTTGGCCCGTTTGGCCGCTCGCCAGAAACCTTGATCCATCCGAGAATGGTCCGTTCACACAAGTAAATTTGATGCTACGAACAGCTGGATCTTCCCTCTGGAGGGTGTCTCTTTCCAAGTAAAGTTGATGCTACGAATTCCAAGTAAAGTTGACGTTAAATGATTCTTCCTTTTTAATGAGTCTTGGATAGACCTTTAACTAGGAGGTTCTATGGCTTTATCGGGACGAATTGGATATCGCTCAACTCCGAATTCTGAGCTATCGAGCCAGAGCATTGACCTTGGCAATTGGCCTATGGTGGATGAGAACAGCTTGTCAGCTGCTCGCAAAACTAAATTTTTAGCCCGAAAAAAAGCCATTGAGCTGTATCTCAAGGGTGCTACCGATGCAGTTTTGCAGAAGAAAACGGGTGAAAAACGATCCAATATCTACCGAATCATCACAAACCGATGCCTTCAAAGGCACTCAGATGGGGATATTTTTGGTTGGCGAGGAGCACTTCCACATTTCCGTGTGACCGCTTACGAGCGTCAAACTGCACCTGTTGTTCACGAAAATGGGGCTGGAGCAACCGGCGCGTTGAAGTGGCTACTTGAACGTCCACAGTTCAAAGATTTGAAAGATCGTTTTCACAAACGAATCCTCAATAACGCCGATTCTCTTGCACACCCTAAGATCAATGTTCAAACGATCTTTCGATGGTTCATTGACGAGCTAAGAAAAGCTGGCTTGGAAGATCAGAAAGCCTGGCCATTCAATTCAGAGTCGCTCGGGTATGAGTCAGTTCGTCTGTACATCAAGAAGGTTTTGGCAGAGCATCCTTTTTTAGCCATGTCAAAAATGGGGGGGCCTGACGCAATTGCAAAAGCCAAAGCTTCCGATGGAACCCGACGACCTGATTTCAAGCTGTTTGATCGGGTCGAGTGTGATGCCCACAAATTGGACTGCCGAATGGTGGTCATGGTGCCGTCTCCTCACGGTGGATATGAACCCAGAAAGATCCGTCGTATCTGGATCATTGTGATCATTGACGTCAGATCCCGTGCAGTTTTGGGGTATCACATCAGCTTGCGACGCGAATGCAGTGCACTTGACGTTCTGATCACCATCAAAAATGCTTTATCCAAGTGGGCCCCAAGAACCTTGACGTTTTGTGAGGATGGGTACGCAGAAGGCGCGGCCTTGCCATCCGCACACTCTGAAGTCTATTTGTCAGCTTGCTGGAATGAATTCAGCGTTGATGGCGCATTGGCCAACGTTTGCCCCAGAGTCGAGGAGCCATTGCTGCATATTGTTGGCGCCAAGGTCATCAAACCCCAAGACCCTACGTCTTACAGTTCAAGGCGCAGCAAAGATGATCGGCCATTTATCGAGTCGTTTTTCAGGGTTTTGGCCTCTGGCACCATGCACCGACTCTCTCCGAGCACAGGCAGCAGTCACGAAGATAAGAAAGGACGAGATCCAGAAAAAATTGCTGCGGAGGTCCAGTTCCAACTTGACTATGCCGAGGAGTTGCTGGATGTCACCATCGCGAACTACAACGCCACGCCACATACAGGTCTGGGCTATCGCAGTCCTCTTGCACAAATGGACTTCTTGTCTGCCAAAACAAAAAATCGCATTCGTCACGCTGACCCGGAGCTCGTTAAAAGAATGGCGGGAACCAGAAAGGTCTGCACATTGCTTGGCGGTGAATACACAGGCAAAAGACCGTATTTCAACTTTGAGAACGCCAAATACACCTCCGAGTGGCTGGTTCAACGTCCGGATCTTCTCGGTAAAAAACTATGGCTTCAACTGGATGACGAAACAGACGCACGCTGGGCCACAGTCTCCGATTCAAATGGACTTATCTACGGAACCGTCCATGTTCAACCGCCGTGGCACCGATCACCCCACACCCTTTACATGCGGCAAGCCATTCGGGCACTTGCGACAAAGCGATTGTTATTTCTGACCGGCAATAGGGATCCCGTCCAGGCGTTAATTGAATACGCTGAGATACATGCCAACAAAAAGCTACCTGTTCATCCGGCCTATCTGCAGGCGCGACGAATCATGATGACCAGCACTCAAGCGTTGGATGAAATGAAGGAGCCGAACTTTTCGGTGCCAGACGTCATGGGTGAAATCAACCGTCAGGCCATGCCCGAAGAGCTGACCAAGGTCTCCGGAGCATCCAAGAAAACGAAGGGCACCTCACCGCCACCTGAGCCGAAACCCAAATCTGCAAGCCAGAGCGCTCCACTTCCCAAGATGCGCATGGCAAAGACCTGGTGATGGAAAACTCAGACTTTCAGCTCGTTCCAGAGCACATCCCCAAAGACCATCCCCTGGTCACGAGAGATTACTCGTTGTTCACCCCCGCCATTGAAAAAATGGTGAGCACCATCGGACGGTGGCTAGACGATCAATTTGATGGTGCCACCATTTATGGGGCCTCTCGACTGGGTAAATCCAGCGCTGTTGATAACTGGCTAGAAGGCTTGCTCGCTGCCAGGTATGGAGGATTCATACCGATGGTGATCTGGAGTCATACCGAATCGGGCGGTGCCAGCGCATCCGGGCGGTTCTATGCAAATTTGCTGGAAGCAGCCAAGCATCGGTTGGCCAGATCAACACGTAGCCCAACGGAACGCTTGGGAATGCTCGTGGACCGTTTTGAACAATTGTCAGCACAGGCGGGCGGACGTTTTGTTGTACTTGTGATTGACGAAGCACAAGGCATGACGATGCGCGAGTGGTTGTGGCTTGTCGAGCTGCACAGCATGCTGGAGAAAAAGAGGATTCGGTTGTGTGTGATTTCCATCGCTTCTGTTCAGTTTCGGGATGACCCGATCAATCTCGCCATGGCTGGCGGTGCACATGTCGCTGCGAGGTTCTTGCTTACCGCTGCCAGGTTTCATGGCATTTGCGATGAGGCGCAATTGGGGTACGTGATGTCCGGGTATGACGAAGGCTCTGAATGGCCTGTTGGATCGGGCATTTCTTTTACTGCCAGCATCATCCCTGAGCTTTGGAGCAATGGATTTCGCCTTGCCAGTTATGCGGCACCACTTTGGGAAGAGTTCATCAACCAATTGCCGCATCGCTATGACGGGCCGCATGAAATTCCAATGAAAACCATCTCTGTGGTGTGCAGACGGATTCTCCTTTTGCTGGCGTCTGGACGAGCGGTGTCTGATGTGCTGTCAAAAAAATCCATCAGTGAAATCGTCGAGCATTCTGGCCATGGTGCCCTGATGGCGATTATTTCAGCGGGGGCACCAAGGGGACGAACACCAAAGGGGTAAGCGCATGACAATTCTGACATGGAAGCCAGGCACGCTGTTGCCCTACACGTCACTTTGGCTGACATTGAGAAAACTGGCCCACTTGAACAAACTCAGAATTTCTGACTTTCCACTGAGTGAAAGTTTTTCACCCAGGGCGAAACGTGCGCAGAGTCAAAGCCGTTCGGTTCAAAATGTTGATCTTCGGGTTTTGGCTCGACTGATGGGTGAGCCAGTTCAATTTTTTTCATTTTGTGATCATCGATTCATTCCATACTGCTGGCAATTCTTGTTCACACCCCAAAACGGCTACTGCCCAAAGTGCTTGGAGTTGGGGTATCACACCAGACTTTTTTCACTGAAATTGCTCAATCAGTGCCCGATCCACGAGGAGCCTCTGCACGTCGAATGTTCGTGCATGAAGAACGATGGAGAGCGTGTTGATGCCATGTCTCTTGCTTATCCAAATACCTGCCAATGTTCAAGCCTGAAGTATTTCGATCCAGCGCGCTTGCACGGAAACGATCATCGTTTGATCGACACCGAAAAACTCAAGCCTCTTGCCGATTGGTTGACGTCGTTGAGCGCCATTTATGTGGCCTCGTACATGAACAGAAAATTTGATGCTTTGCACGAGGAAGAATGGCTCATTCGACTCAAAGAATTGTGTGAAATCCAAGCTATCGCATATCCGAATGCATTGATCAAATATGAAACACCTAATTACCGTTACGCCTACAGAACTAAGAGTATTGAATTTCGAGAGCTACCAAATAAACCTCGGCTGGGATTCGAGCAGGGTGGTCACACTGATTTTTGGAGAATGAGTTTTGTACCAACAGATGTCTACAAATCTGTAGCGCGGTATTTGCGTCGGCACGTGGTTCCGCGATCTGATTATTGGGTGTGGCAATTCAGAAAGTGCATAACGCCAGAGGCGATTGCAGCACTGCTGCGATCCAACCGGCAAGCTCGTCTGGCATTCATAGAGCTGATTTGGGCCAGAACCGTTGAGCCGACGGTGGACATAAGGCGTTGGGATGAGCGTAAGAAATTCCCCCCAGAAGGAGGGTGGTACAGATGCAAATTTTCAGAGTTCTTGGGTGAGGCGTCCGTTGGATTTGAGCAGTACCTTCAGAGGGCGTCAAAAGCAGAGAATTCATTATGGGTCCGAAGTCACGTCTTTGGCCTGTACTGCCTGGCAGTTTGGAAAGAAGCAGAGCGATTTGTTGAATACAAGATCAAACAGGGACGATGCACTTGGTCAACCGATGACATTCGTCAATTGAACCTTTTCCAGATCACAGTGACCCGGCCTACTGCACGAAGTCTGGAGTTCACAAGCTATGTGGATGAGCCATTGGCATTGACACGAAAAATCGGACGAAGCAAATCACAAAGAGTTTTGGATCATGACAACCTTACCCAAGCGATGAAAGAAAAGTGTGGGTCAGGTCTTTGTTTGACTTGGTCCGAGCGTGATGGTTGGCACACAGCGCCAAGTGTTGAACTCTGTGATGGTTGGAAAATCCACCATGTGTCCATCGCTCCCAGACGACGAATTAAATCAATCCTGGTCTACTCAGGAGGGTACTTTTACCTACGGTTGGTTGACTACAAAATTCAAGTCTTTTCAGTCCGAACATCCGACCTGTTCGGTTTTATGCGCCTGCAATTTGCTCAATTTTGCAAGATGAACAACCTCTCGCTCTCCAACGATGAGCATAATTTTGCTCACCCTTTGAAGGCTATTTCGAGTCCGGTATGTAGGAGTTTTGATCAATATAAATATTTATGTGAACGTGAAATTGATCGGCATGGATTTTGCGCATCAGATCGTCGTATCGAAGCCTTTCGGTTGAACGGGTTGGTCTCATAGCGAAATGATTTCGTTGAAATATGGCCAATTCAGACCCGGTCATCTATCATTGCCTTGAGGGTGAGGTAGAGGCCATAAGCGGACGATAAGGATATTGCATCAACCTGAGCTTCAGGCTGATTGCAGGCGTTTGTGAAACCAAGCGTGTTGAGTGTTTGCGCCATGAACGTCACTGCCACTCCCACCGCCAATGACAAACAGTCATGGCGGGGGCCCCAGAACATCAAAGGAAAGTGATGTCTTTGATCAAACGGGAACGCAGTGCGCGCCGTTTAAGTTGATCAACTGAGTCATCTGTCCACCAATGTGAAGAGTTGCCCCAGATCCAATCGGTACCCGTAATCCCTAGTAACCGAACTTCTCCCTTCGTACCTGAAATTGTTCGATCAAAGGTCTTGCCTCCAACATTGAAGGTGATTTGATGAGTCCCCTCTTTTAATCGCAGGCGAATCATGGAGTTTGGAACAGTCTCCATCGCTGCGCCACCATCCACAGAAATGTCCAACGGATGATGTCCGTCGCCCCAATAACGCACGACGTAAACCGTCAGAGCTTCAGGCACTGAGGCAAACAACTTTGCTTCATCATCCTTGGCAATGCTGGGTGCAGGATCTTTGGTGCAGTAACCATTTCTTCCTCGATCCGTATGGCAATACGGCTTCTCAGCGATTCGATCAACCGGTGAAGCGCAGCCTGCGATGCCAAGTACGCAAGCTGAGACGACGATTGTTTTGGTAATCCAAGTTTTCATAATAGTTTCCCAAAATTGATCCACCATTTGTGGCAAAAACAAGTAAGTTGTAAACGCCTCATTTCAGAACAAAACGTGCAGAAGTGGTTTTCCCAGCTGAACTGAATTGAGCAACAACCTTTGTCCCAGGAGCTACCTTGAAGCTACCTTTGGCTTCAAGCTTGTCGCCTGTTGGTTTCAACTCAACTTCTTGCTTGTCAGCGCCAGAAAGCAGTGTGACTTTTGCCGTCGTTTTACTCACGTCAACGGGTTTGCCATGGTCACGCACGAACAACTGCAGCACATCAGGTTTGGCGACCAGTTCGTAGTCAACATCCTTGACGGTGGTCAAAACACCACCTTGCATGGGTTTGTGATCCGCATCGTGTGGCCCTGCCCATGCGAGTCCGCTGAGAAAAAGCGACGATGTGATCAAGAGCGTATGGAATTTCATGAGATGTCCTTTTGAGGTTTTGGTTGAGGTTGAAGAAACGAATGAATGGTCAGAATGCTTCAGCATCTTTGTCTTGCAAAAGCGCCTCGGCAGGTTTGCGGCCAAAGAGCCAAAACATGGCAGGCGTCAGAAAGGTGTCGAGCAGCGTCGAGCTGATCAAGCCCGAGAAAATCACCACGGCGACCGGGTGCAAAATTTCGGTGCCGGGGCGTTCGGCCTCGAAGAGCAATGGTGCCAATGCGAAGGCAGTCACCAAGGCCGTCATCAACACCGGGCTCAAACGTTCCATCGAACCGCGCAAGATCATGGGCTTGGTGAAGGACTCTCCTTCAAAGCGCATCAGGTTGATGTAATGACTGACCTTCAAAATGCCGTTACGCACCGAAATGCCAGCCAACGTGATGAAGCCGACCAAGGCGGCCACCGACAAGGGCTGACCTGACAACCACAGACCCAACACGGCACCCACGAGCGCCAAGGGAATGTTCACCATGATTAAGGCCGACAAAACGGCGGACTTGTAGCGGCTGTAAAGCACCACAAACATCAACACCACAGAGACCACCGAGAGCAAAGAGATCAGGCGTGAGGCTTCTTCTTGCGCCTGAAACTGTCCTCCAAGGGTGATGAAGTAGCCCTCTGGCAATCGAGAATCCGCCGTCACTTTGCGTATGTCGGCCACGACTTCTGACAATGGGCGGCCCGAAGCGTTGGCAGAAATCACGATACGCCGCTTGCCGTTGTCGCGACTGATTTGGTTGGGACCATCGGCGTCTTCAATCGTTGCGATTTTGGACAGCGGAATTCTGCCCGAGGGTGTTTCGATCAACACCTGGCCCAAGCCTTCCAGCGATCGTGCGGATTCTGGTAAACGCACAACCAACGCAAAGCGGCGACCTCCCTCCATGATTTGCGTGACACGTTCACCTTCCACCAAGGTCTGCAGTGTGGCAAGCACTTGCGCGCCAGACAGGCCGTATTGCGCCGCTGCCGCATAGTCCAACCGTACCTTGATCTGGGGCGCAAGAACTTGTTTTTCGATTTGCAGGTCAGCTATGCCCTCGATGCCTGACAGCCGTGAGCGCAGCGCATCGGCTTGCCCGCGCAGCACGTCCAGGTCTTCGCCAAAAATCTTGATGGCGATTTGGGAGCGCACGCCCGACAGCATGTGGTCGATACGGTGTGAGATGGGTTGCCCCACCTCAATCGAGGCAGGCAGGTTGACCAAGCGTGCACGGATGTCGGCACGGACCTCATCCATTGAGCGCGTCAACTCGCCTGAGGGTTTGATGCCCACGTCCAATTCGCTGACATGAACACCTTCGGCATGCTCATCCAGTTCAGCACGTCCGCTGCGCCTGCCCACATGCAGCACTTCGGGCACCTGCTTGACCAGCACTTCGGCCTGGCGCGCCAGGTCAGAGGACTCGGTCAAGGTCACGCCCGGGTTCAGCCGTATGCCCACCAGCAAGGTGCCTTCATTAAAAGGAGGCAAGAAGGTGGTCGGAAAAAACGGAACAGCCGCCGCAGCCAACACCACCGCCACACATGCACTGGTTATCGCCACGCGTGGCTTGTCCAGCACTTTTTGCAAACTGCCTTTGTAGCCTTGCTTGAGCCATGCCAGCACTTTGGTGTCGCCATGGTCCAGGTTTTTCATGCCCGGCAAGAGGTAGTAGCTCAGCACCGGCGTCATCGTTACCGACACCAACAAAGAGGCCAGTGTCGAGATGATGAAGGCAATGCCCAGCGGCACAAACAACTTGCCTTCCAGGCCCGGCAAAGCAAAAAGCGGCAGGAAGACCAGCACGATGATCACCGTCGCATAGAGGATCGCCGAGCGGACTTCCATGGACGCCTTGGCCACGAGCGCGAGCAGCGACAGGCGCTGACTGGGGTCCTTGGCACGGTCTTCTTTCATGCGCCGCAAGATGTTTTCCACATCCACCACGGCATCGTCCACCAGTCCGCCAATGGCAATCGCCAGTCCTCCAAGCGTCATGGTGTTGATCGACAAGCCAAAATACTTGAACACCAGTGCCGTGATGAAGATGGACACTGGGATGGCGGTGAGCGCGATGATGGTGGGTCGAACTGTGCCCAAGAAGAAGAAAAGGATCGCGGCCACAAACAGCGACGCACCGATCAACTTGCCTTGCAGCGTCGAGATCGACGCCTCAATGAAGCTGGCCTGGCGGAAGGTCACACGGGGTGCCTCCATCCCCTCAGGAAGGGATGCCTTGAGATCCGTAATCGCTTCTTCAATCGACTGTGTCAAACGGGTCGTGTCAGCGGTGGGTTGCTTTTGAACGCCCAGAATCACGGCGGGCTTGCCCTCAAAGCCTGCATCCCCACGTTTGATGGCTGCGGCAAAAGTGACCTCAGCGATCTGGCGCAACAAGATGGGCTGACCGTTCTTGGCGGTGATGGCCAGATTGCGCAAGTCCTCCAGACGGGAAGTGCGACCAAGATTTCGAATCAGGTACTCGCGCCCGTTGAGTTCCAGAAACCCCCCCGAGGTGTTGGCCGAAAACCCGCGCAACGCCGACTCCAACTGGTCCAAGGAGATGCCCAAGTCAGACATGCGCGCTGTATTGGGCTGCACCTGAAACTGACGCACTTCGCCGCCAATGGGGATGATCTGTGCGACACCCGGTATGGACAAGAGTCGTGGCCGGAGCACCCAGTCGGCGTACTCACGCACGGCCATAGGGGAGATTTTCTGCGGATCGACAGGAATAGCGATTTGCATGATCTCACCCATGATGGAACTGATAGGCCCCATCCGTGGAATTACCCCGGCAGCCAAACCTTCTTCCATGGACGAGAGGCGTTCAGACACCAGTTGGCGTGCCCGAAAAATCTCCGTGTCCCAGTTGAAGGTGACATACAAAAAGGACAGGCCAGCAGAAGAGGTTGAACGAACCGATTCGACCCCAGGCAAGCCATTCATGGCCGTCTCCAGAGGAAAGGTAATCAGTTGCTCGACCTCTTCGGGCGCCATGCCACCCGCCTCGGTCATGATCGTCACGGTCGGTTTGTTGAGGTCGGGAAAGACATCGACTGGCGTTCGAGACAATGTGAATGCCCCGTAAGCCATCAACACGGCACCCGCTATCAACACCAGAAGCCGGTTGGTCAGGCTATTTTCGAGAAGCCACTTGAACATATCGTGACCCCTTTAACGGACTTGGTTGATGAGCGTGGCACCTTGGGTCGCCACACGATCGCCAGACTTCAAGCCCGAGATCACCGTGACACGCGCTCCATCCAGGGGCTCGAACGTCACTGTGCGTGGTTCAAACTGCTCAGCTGCAGACTTGACCCACACCACGTTCTGATTGGCAGCGTTTTTCATCAGTGCCGACTGGGGGACCGCAATACCCTGTGTCTTTTGCTTGGACTGCACATAGACTTTGACGGGCTGTCCAACGGCCAGGCCTAATAGTTCCGGGCTTTGCACTTGGAAGTTCAGCGGCAGAGCTTGCTCTCGCAAACTGCGCGCTGCACCCATGAAAACCAGTGGCGTGCGCTGGTCGCCGACAGCCAATGTGGCACCGCCGATGTTGTTGGCCACTGAGATATCAAAAGCCAAGGCTTCAATGCGCAGCCGCTTCGGGTCGACAATTTCAAAAATCAATTCCCGCGTGTCCACCACTTGGCCTGCCACGACATGCGCCGAGGCAATCACGCCAGAAACGGGCGCGACCAGTGCTTCTTTGCTGCTGAGGCCGCCACCGACGGCCGACAGGCGATCGGTCAGGCTGAGCACATCACTCTCTGCGGCTTCTACTTCCTTGCGCGGAACCGTGTCCGACAACTCGCGCAAACGTGCCAAACGCTTTTCAGCAAGCGCTTTGGCAGCGCGAAATTCGGCCAATTGAGTCAACTGACCTGCACGCTCCAGGGGGGCGACCGCAGGGACCACGTAGGCCAATACCTGACCCTTCTTAACGCTTTGCCCTGCGTTGGGCAGGCCATTAGGGCCGGGCTCAATGCGGCCAGCGTTAATGGGTTGGACTTTGCCTCCTGCGTTGGGGTCCATCAGTACCTGACCATTGAGTTCAAAGGCGCGTGGCAGCTCAGCGGTTTCCACCACCATCGTGCGCACATTCAGTTGGCGTTGGGCTGGTTTGGGCAGAAACACGCTGCCATCGGCCATGCGCTGTGGACCATTGGCATTGGCCGTCGCAGGCGCAGCGCCGTGGTCATGGCCTTCGCCCGCGTACGTAGGCAGCGCAGCACCTGTAAGGGTCAAAGCAGTGGCCAGTGCCATCCAGTGGCGTTTTTTTGAAGTGTTGATTGTTTTCATGCTGAGGCTCCTTAGGCCGTACGAGCTTGTTGACGAAAGCGAACGATCGCGCCTAATGCCATCAGGGCCAATAACCCCCCGCCGATCCACAGGGCGATGCCTTTCCAAGAAGAACCACTGACAGGTTCATCTTCGTCCTCGTGCAAATCGAGTTCGCCAGTCAGCAGGTCGTTCAGTTCACCGGCCTGAATGGTTGCGGTGATGGCAATGACGCCAGGTTTGAGCGTGTCCTTGAGGATGACTTCGTATTCACCTACGCCATGTTTTTCGGCTTTGTATTTGCCGCCTTGAATATCGATGTCAATTAGGGCGTCATTGACCGGACTGTTGTCTGTAAAACGGTCCAGGTAAATCGTCAGCTGCTTGCCATTGACAATGCCGACCATTTCCAGATCCTCTGAAAACGCGACGAAACGCGGCAGTGCTGTTCCCTGGGTTTTTGGCGCAGCTTCCGCGTGATCGTGACCCGCACCGGCAATGGCCATAGGACTGAGTAATGTGAATATCAGCGCCATAAAGGTGGCGACTGTTGAATGAATGATCTTCATAGTGTTCCTTGAATTTTTGAGGGGTGTCAGCATCACTGAGGCAGCAGGCCCAAGGACTGCCGCAATGCCGAAATGGCGGAGGCTAGGTCAATTCGGCTTCGAGCGGCTTGTCTCGCGGCCTCTGCAGCCTCTGCTTCAATGCGCAAGCGGGTGGGCAGATCCGACTCGCCCAGCCTGAACGACTTGTCAAAAAAGCTGCGGGACTCGTTGGCCAGCTGGGCTCGTCGCTGCGCAGCATCAAGTTGAGTGCGTGCGGCCTCCAGACGAGCAGCAGCGCCTTGTTTGTCGGCTTGAATGCGCGCCTGCTCGAGGACCAGTTGTGACTGCACTTCTATCGCTTCGGCTTGTGCAGTCGCAAGACGGGCGTCATGCCTAGGGCCTGCACCCAAGGGCACGCGAATGCCAATCAGCACAGTCTGGCCATAGCGTTCTCCAAATGCCCCACGGCCGCGCGTGGTGGCCACCGTGAGTTCCGGGTTGGATCGCCTCTGGGCGCTGATCAGCTGAGCCGTCCGCTCGGCCATCGTGATGCGATCCTCCAGTTCAGCCAACAAGGGATGCCCCACTGACGCACCCGTATGTGGGGTCGAATCTGGCGTTGGCTCCACCGCCGCGTTGACTTTCAAGTCTGCCGGTGCCGTCCTGCCTGTTAGCGCCATCACTTGTGCCAAGGCTGCGGCAGATGCAGCTTGAGCTTGGGCGGCATGCGCTTGGGCCGCAGCGACAGCGCCTTCGGCTTGATGCTGGTCGGACTTTGCCAGATCACCCGCGTTGGTCCGTTTGGCAACATCAGCGGCGAGGCGTTGTGCATTGGCCAGTTGTTCGCTCGCCAGTTCAGCATCTACGCGAGCTCGCAACCAGCCCCACCAAGCATCCCTGACGGAAGAAGCGAGCCGAAGTTGTGAGGCGAGCAGCTTGCGCTCAACCAACGATATTTCAGCTTGCGCCAGATCGGCACTGGCTGTGCGTTGTCCGGGTAGCCAAATTGGAACTGCGATACCCACCTCAGCTTCCCGCGCACCGCTGTTGCCTGTCATCCGGTCTGATCGCTGACTTATCTCCAGCGAGGGCGGCTCGGGGGACAGCATCGACGCGGCTTTGGCCTGGGCCAGGGCGGCATCGCGACGCGATTGAAGCGCGTGCGCCTCGGGTTGCCTTTGCCACGCCGTTTCGAAAACATCTTTCAAGGACACCGAGCCACTCAACGCGGCGGCGGATGTGCCTTGTGCTTGGGCCGTCAGCACCAAGCCACTCAGGGTCATGACCAACAGCGCGATTCGAATCGGTGTCGGTCTTTTTTTGTACAAACTCATAGCTCATCTCCAATGGTGAAAACATCCAAGGAGATCAGCGAGCAGCGACAACACGTCGCTAGGCGATGACGCACAACGCGCAAAGCGTCATGTGCATCCGCACACAGGGGATTCGAAAAGAGGGAAAGGTAAAGAAACCCGAGGCTCGCCGATCAGGCAAGCACGGGCCATTGAGGCCGTTCAGGACGTTCACTTGCCATATGAGAAGCAATGACCTGAAGGTGAAGTGGGTGATCGTCAGAGGCTGCTAATGTGGTCTTGCTCAGATCGCTGACCAGGGCAGCGGCACAACCCATATGACAAGTGGCACAGTCATGGTCCATGCCCGCCGATTGAGGGGCATTTTTGCTGGACTCTTGCTGGTCAATTGACGCATGGTCATGGGTGTGGTGACCAGGGTGCTTGGCAGTCACACTGGTTTCGTGCTCGCAATAGCTTGCCATTGCTGCCCAGCTGTATTGCAAGGGCAACAGAACCAGCAAGAAGATTGCCAAGAACTTTTTCATAAGTTAATAGTTTAGTCGATTCAGGCTTACTTGATCACGGGACGAGGCGTTGGCCTCAGTAATCCTGAGGCAATGGGAGAGGTTTACAGCTGCCTGGGAGCCATCACTTGACTGCCTTGAGAAGCCGAAGCCCATTGAAAACCACCAACAAGCTTGCGCCCATGTCGGCAAAGACCGCCATCCACATAGACGCGTCATCAAAGATGGCCATGAGCAGGAATACCGCCTTGATGCCCAGAGCCAGGGTGATGTTCTGCCACAAAATGACATGGGTACGTTTGGAGAGGCGAATCGTCTCGGGCAAGCGGCGCAGGTCGTCGTTCATGACGACGACGTCGGCCGCTTCCATGGCCGTGTGAGTGCCCGCAGCGCCCATCGCAAAGCCAATGTTCGCCTTTGCAAGTGCCGGGGCATCATTGATGCCGTCACCGGTCATGGCCGTCACACCGTATCTTCCTTGGAACTCTTCAATCGCCTTGAGCTTGTCCTCGGGCAGCAGGTTGCCTCGGATTTCTGAAATGCCTGCCAAGTGTCCTACGGTGCGCGCCGTGGCGGCGTTATCACCGGTCAACATGATGGGAACGACCCCCAGCGCCTTCATTTCGGAAATGGCCTCGATCGATGACGGTTTGATCGTGTCCGCTACAGCGAAGAGCGCGATCACCTGGTCCCGATTGGCCAAAATGGTCACAGTTCGTCCTGCCTCCTCATGAACTGCGAGGCGTGCTTCCAATGTCGCAGAACACTGGCCGCGCTCTTCGATCCAGCGGTGATTGGCCAGGATGTAGGGGTGACCATCGATCACCCCCTGGACGCCACGACCTGCGACAGCTTCAAATGCTTCGACTTCTTGGGCTTGTACCGCTAGGCCTTGAGCAATCGCTTTCGAGACCGGGTGGTCTGAACGCGCAGCCAGGCTCTTTGCGAGCAGTTCTACCCCTTGCTCAGGCTCGTCGGGCGCGATGGGCTCGAACGCCACCAATTTGGGCTTCCCTTCGGTGATGGTGCCGGTTTTGTCCAAAGCGACGGCTTTGATCTTTCGGGCTTCCTCCAGGTAAACGCCTCCCTTGATCAAGATACCCCGCCGTGCCCCTGCGGCCAGACCACTCACCACCGTGACGGGTGTGGAGATGACCAAGGCGCAAGGGCATGCAATCACAAGCAGGACCAAAGCCTTGTAGACCGCTTCGAGCCACGTGATCCCGGCCACCCAGGGCATCAGGACGGCAACCAGCACCGCAAGGGCAAAGACCGCAGGTGTGTAGACGGCGGCGAACTGGTCAACAAAACGCTGCGTTGGTGCGCGAGAGGCCTGCGCTTCCTCGACGGCTTTGATGATCCGGCTGAGCGTGCTGTCTGAGGCGGGCGATGTGACCCGGATTTCCAAAGCAGAGGCCTGGTTGATGGTTCCGGCAAACACCTCATCACCAGGTCCTTTGTCCACGGGCAGGCTCTCGCCTGTCAAAGGCGATTGATCCACCGCGCTCTGACCCGCCAGCACGGTGCCATCAAGCGGAACACGCTCACCCGGAGAGATACGTACCACCGAGTTCAATGCAACAGACTTGACGTCAATCCGAAGCCAGCCGCCGTCCTCCTGGCGTACCTCGGCTTGCTCTGGTGACAAGGCAAGAAGGCTTTTGATGGCACCTCGAGCGCGGTCGACCGCCCGCGCTTCGATGGCCTCTGCAATGGCATAGAGCGCCATCACCATGGCGGCCTCAGGCCACTGGCCGATCAAGAAGGCGCCTGTGACGGCTACTGCCATGAGGGCGTTGATGTTCAATCGTCCTTGCCGCAGCGCAGCCAGGCCTTTTCCGTAGACGCCGAAGCCTGAAAGGAAGATGGCACCCAAAGCGATGGCCATGCCCAGGGCTTTGATCCAGGTCGTCGCAGGGAAGGCGTACGCGATCGCCTCTGCTGCCAATGCCAAGCCGAGCGCCGCCAGAAGCTTTCCCCACATGTCCCAAAACGTCGCAGACGCATTAGTTGTACCGGAAGGTTTTTTGTCGGCTTCATCGATGGGCTCAGGCTTAAACCCTGCCTTTCGAATCGCCTGTAGTGCGTTTGGCAATGCAGCTTGACTCGCAGAAATGGTCAGTACGCGTGCCCCCAGATCGAATCGCAAGGCTTCAATTTCCGGGATGCCATCCACAGCGCGCCGGATCTCGGACTCCTCTGAGGCGCAGTCCATGTTGGAGATACGGAACCTTTTCTGTGACTGGTCTGTGTTCATATGCGCCACGTCCTGCTCAGATTGCACCAAGGGTACGCAGAAAGCGGCTGAACATCCGTTCTCAGTCGGGCGGACCTGTGGCTTTGCGCCTTCGCAAGATGTACTTGTACTCATGATTTCTTCCTCGTTACAGCGATTAGAAACCCTGTAGCCACTTTAGAGTCAAGCGCCTAAAATATGGTCAACCGCTGATGGAGGACACCATGAGGATTGGAGAGCTCGCCAAGGCCACCGATACACAGGTGGAGACGATTCGCTACTACGAGCGTGAGGCCTTGTTGCCACAGCCGGGGCGAACAGAAGGCAACTACCGCGTCTATGGACCGGAGCACGTTGAACGACTTTCGTTCATTCGGTACTGCCGAAGCTTGGACATGGCCCTGGATGAGATTCGAGCGCTGTTGCGCATGAAAGATTCCCCCCCACAGGACTGTTCTGACATCAACGCCTTGGTTGATGAGCACATCAAGCATGTGGCGGTTCGAATCAGAGAGCTGAAGGTCTTGCAAAGGCAACTTGTTGAGTTGCGAACCGGTTGTGCCGGAAACGGCGCTGTCAGTGAGTGCGGTGTACTTTCCGGAATTGCTCAGGCCTCTAAGGAAGTGGGGCCGGTGGGCAAGCGAGGCGCGCGCCATGTGCATGGGGCGCACTGATTTGCGTCAAAGGGGTACGAGTCCCTTTGAGCGCCCGTAAACACTGTTCCGAGATCCGCAAGCAAGGCGCTTTTTTCAAAGCATTCTCCAAATTGAGGATCTGTTCCTAGCGCGGTTGAAAGGCAATGATGCTCATACCCAGCAGGGCCACGGCAACACCCGCGACATCCCAATTCGATGGTCGGATGCCGTCGACGGCCCATAGCCAAAGAATAGCTGCAAAGATGTAGACACCCCCGTAAGCAGCGTAGACGCGTCCGGTGGCAGCTTCGTGCAGTGTCAGTAGCCACGCGAAGGCCGCCAGACTGACTCCGGCGGGTATCAGCAACCATGGAGATCCGTTTTGCTTGAGCCAGAGCCAGGGCAGGTAGCACCCCACGATTTCAGCGATTGCGGTTGCGAAATAGAGCGTGATGGTCTTCATTTGATCTCCTGTGCCTGATTTTCCATACTAGTTCATACCCCAGTTGCGTATTCCAGTGATGTTGACCAATCAACCCAGCAACGTGACCAACTAGTCCAATCGTTGTAACCATCGACAGCTATCGGCCAAAAGCGGACGATGCTGTTGTTGTATCAATCTGTGATTTAGGCTGGTTGTAGTCACTCGCGGTAAGTGGACGTCATAGTTGCGGCGATTACTACCGGTCATTTAAGCGGGAGGAGCTACGAGGACCGTTGTAATTGAAATACCGGTCACTCGACATGCCGCGTATGCGATCCGTGCTTATGCGAACATGATCGGGCGGTCTGGTGCTGGCTGTACAGACACCCCGCTGTCATGGAGTCAGTCGCCATCACTATCTTTTACAGTCCCGTCTCACCAAATCCGTAACCGCTGCTCCTCCCACAGCGCAGGCGGGTCCACCGCAAGATCAAACAGCGTCAGGTGATCCGGCAGCGTATCCTCCAAAATCGCCTCGACGATGTCCGGTGCCAGCGTAGTCAAATTCACCATCCGGCTGACGTAGCTGTTGTCGACTCCCTCCAGCGCTACATTTTCAGTCAGGTTTTTCAACTTGCCGTACTCCAGCATTGCCAACCACCGGTGGCCCCTGGCCAGCGCCAGTTCCAGCGGTGTGGCCGCCACGTCCCACGGCCGCAGCAGTTTCCCCGGTCGCCTTGATTGCTCATTGGGCAGTCTCATTTGTTTGCGCCCGCTGCGGCGGTTGTTATGAATCGGTACAGCGCGATCCGGCCCTCTCTTGTTCACGCAAAAGGCGTTATTCAGGGCCGACTAAGTAGTTCAGTCGCTTGCCTCATCCTTGCTTGAAGCCCTGGAAAAACAAGCCTGAATCGAGTCCACTCCTGGTCTGAAGTAACCGAGATCGCCCCGCCATGGGCCTCGACGATGGCTTTGGTAATCGACAGCCCCAAGCCTGCCCCGTCAGAAGCTGGGTGCCTGCGTGCTGAGTCTGCGCGATAGAAGCGCTCGAAGACTCTCTGCTGGACATCCAATGGAATCTCCTTGCCCGTGTTTTTGACAGTGACTTCAATTCCACGCGACGAACTTTCGATTCTGACGCCCACGACACCGCCGACTGGTGCATGCCTGAGCGCATTGGATAGGAGGTTGCTCAAGGCACGTCTGAACATCAAACGATCGCCATAGATTCGCCCATCACCTTCCACGCTCATCAAGATGCGTTTTTCGTCCGCAACGGCTTCATAAAATTCAACGAGTTCGCGAGCTCCTTGTGCTGCCGAGAAGGACTCCTTATGGGGCAGGTCTACCCCCCGCTCTGTCTTGGCGAGGAATAGCATGTCTGATACCACCCGAGCCAAACGCTGCAATTCCTCTGCGTTGGACGCCAGCGTATCTTGGTATGTCTTAAGGTCGCGTTGGGTGGACAGCGTCACCTGTGTTTGGGTGAGGAGATTGCTGATGGGTGTGCGAAGTTCATGTGCCAAATCCGCCGCAAAATCAGCAAGCTGTTTGAAGTCGTTCTGCAGGCGACCCAACATCTCATTGAGTTCCCTTGCCAAATCTGCCATTTCAATCGGGACGGCATCCTCGGGCATGCGCTCTTGCAACTGTTGGCCTGTCACTGCAGCGGCGCGACGTTTCATTGCGCGCAGCGGAGACATGCCTTGATGAGCCGCGAACCAAGCCAAGAATCCGCTTAGAAGAATGGCCAGCACAGCATAGATCGCAATGCTGCGCCGGAGCTCCCTCATGAATTCTTGGTGGTGCTGCGTATCGACGGCGAGTGATATTTGGAGCGGCCCGGCCATTCCCTGAACCATGCCAGCAGTAAAGCTCATCTCATGGAACTCGCGACCGCCACTCCTCCAAGACTGAAGCCCGTGGCCGTCGTCATTCGTGATGAATGATGCTTGCGTAGTCGGGCCGCTGTATCCGTTGGTCTGGTACAACTTTTCACCCTGCGGTCCTTTGACCAGAGCGTAAAGGCTGTGGTGATGGCTCAATGCTTCGTTCAGGCGACTGCGAGCTTCTTCATGGGATCGAGAACTGGCCAGAATGCCCTCGATCAGGTGCTTTTTATCATCCAAGGCGGCGCTATCGAGGTCGACGAAGTGCCTATCAGCCTCTACCATGAAAAGAAGCGCCAAGCCCAGGATGACCGAACTGGCCAGCGCTATAAAAAAGATGGTGAGGCGGGATGTCAGTGACAGCCTGCGAAACATCTAGCGACCCTCCGGCGCTTCGAGCACGTAGCCCATGCCGCGTACAGTTTGGATCAGCTTGAACTGGTGATCATCATCGATCTTGACGCGCAGACGCCTCATGGCCACCTCGATGACGTTAGTGTCGCTGTCGAAGTTCATGTCCCAAACCTGAGAGGCGATCAGCGACCTGGGCAGGACTTCTCCCTGCCTACGCATCAGCAGTTCTAGCAATCCAAACTCCTTGGCGGTGAGATTAAGGCGCTTGCCGTCTCGGGTGACGCGGCGGCGTAGCAGATCAAGTTGGAGGTCTGCCACCTGCAAGATCGTGGATTCGGTGCCACTACGACCGCGGCGCACAATGGTGCGAACTCGGGCCAAGAGCTCGGCAAAGGAAAACGGCTTGACGAGGTAATCGTCGGCGCCTAATTCAAGCCCCTTCACGCGATCTTCCACCTGATCGCGGGCGGTGAGAAACATGGCTGGCACTTGTAGGCCTTCATGACGTATCGCCTGCAGGACCTCCCAACCGTTCATGCCCGGCATCATCACATCCAGGATCGCGAGATCGTAGTTACCGCCAAGAGCTAGGTGAAGGCCGTCGGGCCCATTTCTGGCCAAGTCCACAACGAAACCGGCCTCGATCAGTCCCTGGCGCAGATATGCCCCGGTCTTAGGCTCATCTTCCACAATCAAAATTTTCATTGGCAACTGACCCTCTTTGGCAGACCTGAGTATGACGACTTCCATTTGTTGCGATGGCAAGATGACAAATATGTAATCTTTTCGACATCGTGCTGACGACTTGGTATTTTAATAATTCCCCCTATCTATGTTACCGATCACATTGAGGAAACCATGCTCGTCAGACGTTCACTATTATTCGCACAGACATGTCTCGCCCTGAGTTGTGCCATGTTAGCTGGTGTAGCCGCGGCCCAAGCCACCAGCGAGCCCGTGAAAAATCTTTCGGTGGTGGAAGTTGAGTACAAGTCTGCACTTAGTGACTTCCGCCCCTATAACGACCAGGCCATTCAGTCATGGGTCAAAGCCAACGACTTGGTAGGTCGTATTGGAGGCTGGCGCAGCTATGCCAAGGAGGTCGCGACAGGTGAGGCCCTGAAGGACGCCTCTGACGTGCCTGATACGCAATCTGGTCATCATGGGGGAGTCAAGCCATGAAGCGCATCCCAAGCACCTCGCTAGGGAAACTGGCGCTATCCGCGATCGCCTTGGCCACGCTTGCCGGTTGCGCCACTGTTAGCCTCGAACAAAACGTTGCCCGGGTGAACGAGGAGGCCAAGAGTTTTGCCGAAGGGCAGATTTCTCTCGCGCGGACTGCCGATGAGCGCGAACAGCGTGCGCAGGCGGCCCAGAAGCTGCTTCAAAACATTCTGGGTCAGCGCGAGGCGGTCCAGCTGGCGCTCGTCAACAGCCCATCGCTCCAGGCGTTGCTGGCTCAAGGTTGGGCGGAGTCCGCAGATGCGGCACAAGTGGGCACGATTGCAAACCCGGTCTTCTCCCTGGAACGCATGGTGGCCGGTGATGCGCTGGAGTTAAACCGTGCGCTTTCCTTTGGTCTGCTCGATATTCTGACCCTCCCTAGTCGCCAGGGAATCGCCAACCGTCGCATCGAAGTGGCCCATCTGCGACTGTCGAGTGATGTGGTCGACCAGGTCACCCGCGTGCGCCAGGCATGGGTCCGCGCCGTGGCTGCCCAACAGACGCTTCAGTATGCCAAGCAGGTGTATGAAAGCGCTGCAGCGAGTGCCGAACTGGCTCGCAGGATGCAGGCCATAGGCAACTTCAATCGCCTCACACGGGCTCGTGAGCAGGCCTTCTATGCGGACGCAGGGACCCGATTGGCAACAGCAACTCACCAAGTAACTGCTGCCCGCGAAGAGTTCGTACGCGTACTCGGTCTGGATGCCCAACAGGCCCAGATGCTCAAACTGCCGGACCGCTTGCCTGAACTACCCAAACAGGCGCTCGATCCGCAGGGCGTTGCGACGTTTGCTACGCGTAACCGCCTCGACATCCGTCTTGCCCAAAGCACACTGGATGCTTCCGCCAGAGCCCAGGGTTTGAACATGGTCACCAGCATCACCGACATTGAACTGAGGGCCATGCGCAACACCAGCACGAACAGCGTGGCGGGTGAGCGCAGCGTAGCGCGAGGGTATGAAATCGCGGTACGCCTGCCCATCTTTGATTGGGGGGGCATGCAGCGCGATGCCATGAACGCACGCACCTTGGCCGCAGCCAATCAGCTTGAGGCGACCGTCCGCTCGGCGGGTTCAAGCTTGCGAGAAAGCTACTCCTCCTATCGCACGGCTTATGACATTGCACGGCACAACCGGGACGAGGTGATACCGCTTCGTAAGGTGATCTCAGAAGAGAACCAACTGCGCTACAACGGAATGATCATCGGCATCTTCGAGTTGCTGGCGGACTCACGTGATCAGGTCTCTACGGTCATGGCTGCGATCGGAGCCGAGCAGCAGTTTTGGCTAGCGGATGCCGCGCTACAAGCCTCACTGGTCGGGCGACCGATGAACACTCCGCTGGCAGCCATGCCCAGTGCGCCAGCCGGTGGCGCTGCGCCTCATTGAATGAAAGATACAACGATGACTTCCAGAAGAGACTTTTTTAAGTACGCCGGGATTGCTGGTGGTGCCGTGGCCGCCAGCGCGGTCAGCCGCGTGGCGATGGCCGCTCTGCCTGAGCCTGTAATACAGACCAGCCCTAACACCATGGCGCCGCTTGTCCCCAACAGCGGACGCGCCTACAACCCGGTGGTGACGCTGAATGGATGGACTTTGCCATGGCGCATGAATCAAGGCGTCAAGGAATTTCACCTGGTCGCCGAACCAGTAGTGCGGGAAATGGCCCCTGGCTTTAAAGCCCATCTCTGGGGCTACAACGGCCAGAGCCCGGGGCCCACGATTGAAGTGGTCGAGGGCGATCGCGTGCGGATCTTCGTGACCAACAAGCTGCCAGAGCATACCTCCATTCACTGGCACGGGCAGCGCCTGCCCAACGGCATGGACGGTGTGGCCGGACTGAACCAGCCGGCTATTCCCTCCGGCAAGACGTTTGTTTACGAGTTCGTCGCGCGCCGGCCTGGCACCTTCATGTACCACCCGCATGCTGATGAGATGACACAGATGGCCATGGGCATGATGGGCTTTTGGGTGACCCATCCTAAGGTCAAGAATGATCTGATTGATGAGGTCCAGCGAGACTTCTGCTTCCTACTCAACGCCTATGACATCGATCCGGGCAGCTACACCCCCAAGATCATGACAATGCTGGACTTCAACCTGTGGAGCTGGAATAGCCGGATATTTCCAGGCATTGACAGCCTCAATGTTCGCCTGAACGACAAGGTGCGTATTCGCATTGGCAATCTGACGATGACGAACCACCCCATACATTTGCACGGCCATGAGTTCCTCGTCACTGGTACGGACGGTGGCCCGACACCCAAGAGCACCCGCTGGCATGAAGTGACGACCGATGTGGCCGTCGGTCAGATGCGACAGATCGAGTTTCTGGCAGATGAGGAAGGGGACTGGGCCTTCCACTGTCACAAAAGCCATCACACCATGAACGCCATGGGTCATAACGTTCCGACATTGATTGGTGTGGATCACCGTGGCATCGCCAAGAAGATCAATAACCTGATTCCAGACTACATGGTCATGGGTGAGCGTGGTATGGCCGACATGACTGAGATGGAAATGCCCATCCCTGACAACACCGCTGCGATGATGACTGGCCAAGGCCCCTTCGGATCGGTCGAAATGGGTGGCATGTTCAGCGTTCTGAAGGTCCGCCGTAATCAAAAGCCGGGGGACTACAAGGACCCGGGTTGGTACAAGCATCCCGAAGGCACGGTAGCCCATGAATACACCGGGCCGTTGACTGAACCAGCGCGCTTCAAGGCGGAGGGTGGGCAGTCCATGCCTCGCGCCCAGATGCCCGCCAAAACGACCGAAGTCAAGGTGCGCAAGCCCTCATCACATAGCAATCACTGAATTTTTTTTCCGGAGTTAACGAATGAAACCCAAGCACATCACTTCTCGCCAAATCTTTGTTTTGGTTGCTCTGACCCTGTCAGCGTCGGCTTTTGCGGCTGGAAAGCACGCCGGTGGGCATGGCCATGCTGACGAGGAAACCGCAATTGGCAAACCAGGTGTTGCCTCCAAGGTAACGCAGACCATCAATGTCGATATGACGGATAACATGCGTTACACACCCTCATCTATTCAGGTCAAGCAAGGAGAGACGGTCCGCTTTGTTGTCAAGAATCAAGGAAAGGTCAAGCACGAATTGAGTCTGGGCACCCAGAAGGAATTGCTCGAGCATCTGGAGCAGATGAAAAAATTCCCAGATATGGAACATGACGAACCTGGCAAAGTGACACTATCTCCAGGACAGCAAGGCGAAATTGTTTGGCAATTCACGAAGACTGGAACCGTAAATTTTGCCTGCTTGATGCCAGGCCACTACGAAGCTGGGATGAAGGGCGCGATCAAGGTTGGCAAGAAGTAATTTCATTACAGGATAGGGCTGCTGAAATGACTGACAAAAACAGTTCAAAAAATTCAACGAGGCGGTTGCTATTGTTGGGAATAGCTTCAATGTGCTCGTCCTCAATTGCTATTGCAGCCAGCCCAAACGCTATAGCTATACAAGTCTGGAAAGACCCTAACTGTGGCTGTTGCAAAGACTGGATTATTCATTTAGAAAAGAATAATTTTTCTTTGAAAGTAAACGATCAAGGTAATAACGCAGCGCGGGCTCGACTGGGTATGCCTCAAAAGTTCGCTTCATGTCATACAGCTCTGGTCGGTGGATATGTGATTGAGGGGCATGTGCCAGCCGAAGACATTCAACGTTTACTCAAAGAAAAACCACAAGCGTTAGGTCTTGCCGTTCCGGGGATGCCTATCGGATCTCCTGGAATGGACGGTCCTGTCTACGGCGCAAGGCGTGACGCGTATCAAGTCTTGCTAATCCAAAAAGACGGATCATCAAAAGTTTTTAACTCTTACTCATGAGGAAAATATGAAAAATATTCAAACGAAAATTGCAATTGCACTATTGACCATTGGTGCGGCTCTTCCCTTAAGCAGTTTTTCCCAAGCTGTCATGGATCACAGCAAGATGAACATGTCTCAAATGACGCCGTCTTTAACCGACGGAGAGGTCAAGAAAATTGATCTCGAAACTGGCAAGGTCACGATCAAACACGGCGAAATCAAACATATGGATATGCCGGGAATGACAATGGTATTTACTGCTAAAGATAAGAGTTTATTGACCAGCATCAAGCCAGGCGAAAAAATTAAGTTTATGGTGATCAATGAAGGTGGCAAGATGATCGTCACTGACATCCAGCTAGTTCAGTAAGAAAACGTCGCTGCATCGAAAATGTGCAGGGCTCCCTGTTCATTGGGCGTCATAGCCTGTTGTGCAAATTGGCCCATGCATCAATGGATCCTATCCGTCAGCACTGGATAGGATGTGTGGTAGCGGTCATTGGCCTATGACCGAACTGACCGGCTGCCGAGCCTGATGGTTAAAGATCGACCGACCGCTACTGGCAGAAAGCCCACAAATGACTGCGGGACACGACCGGCAGCAACCGCTACAAACAAGTCAACGTCTTAAAAGATGTGACCGGCTGCAATGGGTCGGAAGCTGACTGACAAAATTTGTGTTGCGAAATAGGAATTTGACATTAAATGCGGGGGGGTACCGTTCAACCCATGAAAGAGTCAGTGTCAAAGCCATTGATCTCATTGACTGTCCACTGACAGTAATTTTGGAAACCACACACGCAGAATCACGTTTAAGAATGGCTGAGGCACAACGCGGCAAACCAATCTGGGAGACGTGGGTTGACCGGGCTGGGCCTGTCAAGCTCTTGAAACGAGCCGACTATGGTCAGACTGCTTTTGGCTGGGGTGGGAGCAACGGCCCTTGAAGAAAGACGGCGGTAATGGGGGCCTCGCTGGTTGAAAACCAGGTTGACCAAGGTCGGTCCAGAGAAAAACCATTGACCAGATGCCCAAGTTTCAGATGTCGGTTTGATTTGATGTGCGACCAAGGGGTCATCGATTGATCTCACGGGAGAAGATGACCACTTCCATTCGCCATTCAGGGGATGGGTAGATCCAGTGTTTGCACTTGAGATCAATTTCATGGAATAGATCGAGTGCGATAGGCGCAATCTCTGGCAACACCTTCACCCAAGACTGGCAATGGTGGTAAGCGTTAAGCGCCAACTCTCGTAACTCTTGAGAGGAAATCAATTCTGATTTTTTGACGAGCAAGATGAGCGCAACCAACGCTTCAAATGTTCCGATTTCTGCCAACCGATAGGCCGTTTTTTCATCAAATTTCTGGAAACGATCTGGTTGCGGGATGGCCTGAAGCATTGGAGGTGCTGAAACCATCAGGAGATCCGTGATAGCAGGGGCTAATGCTTTCAGCTGATCGTCAATCCATCTCTGATTGAGCTGATCCCCACGCAACACAGCCCAAATAGGCGAATCAAAGTAGGACGCAGTACCGGGATAGTTTTGATCGGCAATATCAACTGAATATGGCTTGCCGACCATTCTTCGCGGGACACGCAAACCCGTTTGATAGCCATCCCATTTACGCGGGCGTACCACCCCTGCCTCTTTGTGTTTAACGATGGACGGCTCTATTGCCAACTCAATGGCGTAGGCACTTGGCAAACCCGACCTGGCTTTGACGGCATAAAACCAGACCTTCGTGCGCAAGACATCAATCGGATTTCGCTTGGGGCGACCCGGCTTTGGCGGTTGCAAAAAGGTGGGCATGGTCATGGTGTACAGAAACTCCGATTATCCGTTCGGGTTCCACAATTGCTAACTTTCGGAAACACTGCGTGACAACCGTAGAGAGACCCGAACAAATGACCACGAGTTCATGCGAGCCAGGCACCTTGGCTGAAAAATTGAAAACAGAAATGGAGCAAACCCATGGCCCACTGCTGGGAGGCCTGCGGTTGGCCAACGCTCTGGGACACGCCAGTGTGGCGGGGCTAAGACAAGCCAGATACCGTGGTCAAGTCGCCGTAACGCTGTTCACGTTGCCACATCGACGAGGTTTTTATGCACTCACCAGAGATGTCGCCCACTGGCTTGCGCAGGCACGGATCACGTCTAGCACTGAATAAAACGAGGAGGAAAAAACCAGAACGACGCTAAATCTAGCCACCCAGAAACGCAAAAGCCCGAGGCGGACACCTCGGGCCTAGCGTCCGACCGAAGCCGAATCAAGTAGTACCTTGTGGGTTGGAGTATCGGTCGAGCATCCCCTCATGTCAAGTGGGCGGGAGTGGGTTAACTCACCCCGAGTGCATGCCTCCTGCACTCGTTTGACCAAAGGAGCAGCCCATGAGGCTACCCGTTCATTTGCAGCGTGACATTGCACGCCAGCACTTTTATGACCCGACGTTGGCTCACCGAGCAATTTCAAGAACAACAGGGACGCACCACGACACGATCCGAAAATTTCGACAGCAAGTGGATGCCTCTGGCTTGAGTTGGCAAGAGCTTTCGCCGTTAGATGATGATGCCTGGCGGGCAGCACTTGGAACCCAAGATCGATCTATTGCGCAACTCAAGACGCATCCAGATTGTGAATTGATTCATGCCGAAATGCGGCGACCCGACGCAACTCTGGAGCGTCTTTGGCGAGAGTGGCGCGAGACCACCCCCGACGGGGTGGGCTACTCACAATTTGCCATGCTCTATAGAGCTTGGACAAAAAATCAACATGTGGTGATGCGACGCACGCACCGACCAGTTGAAAAGCTGTTTGTGGATTTTGCGGGCCGGACCGTTGAAATCCGAGATCAAAACGGTGGCCCATCGACCTTTGCTCAAATCTTTGTGGCTGTGCTTGGGTACTCAAACTACACGTACATCGAAGCTACGGCGAGTCAGACCACCAAAGACTGGCTGAAATGTCACGCTAATTGTTTCGAGGCTCTGGGTGGTGTGCCAGAGTGGGTCGTCAGCGACAACCTTAAAGCGGCCGTTTGGCGGCGTGAACGGGATCGAACGGTGATCAACCCCGCCTACAGAGATTGCCTGAGCCATTACGACACGGCACCTTTACCAACGGGGGCACGAAAACCCAAACACAAAGCCAAGGCTGAAGTGGGAGTGCAAATCGCTCAACGATGGGCTTTGTTTTCACTTCGTGATCGCATTTTCTTCAGCCTTGCCGAGTTGAATGCAGAACTCCGGATCAAGGCCGAAGAAATGAATCGCCATCCATTTAAACGGCTCCCTGGCTGTCGATTGGATCGCTTTTTGGAAACAGAAAAAGCGAGCCTCAAGCCATTGCCTGGAACGGCATTTGAATTGAGTGATTGGCGATATAGCGTCAGGGTACAGGATGACTATCACGTCGAACATCAAAGACGCTTCTATTCAGTGCCTCACACGCTTGCACGAGAAAGCGTGGACCTCAGGTTTACAGCCACTGTGATTGAAATTTTCCACCGAGGTCGAAGGGTTGCCCTTCACCCTTTGATTGAGATACAAGGAAATGCCAGAACGATACCAGAGCATCGGCCCGTCATACACAGCCGAGTGCTTGATGCCGAACCTCGGGCATTGTTGGCATGGGCGATGAACGTCGGCGGCAATGTGGAGTTGATGATTCGGCATCAACTTGAAAACCGAAGCGACATCACAAACGGCGTCAAAGCTGCACGACGAATGCGTGATCTCGCAAGGGACTACGGTGAGGCCCGATTTGAAGAGGTCTGCGCCTACGCGATGCCATTGAATATCACCTCACTTCGCAGCATCACATCCATCCTCAAAGAGGATGCAGACAAACGTTTTTCTATCACTCAAGCACCCAAAGTCAAAATCATTGGTGAATTGCGTGGTCCTAGTTATTTTGGAGAATCAGCATGAGCAGCACGCAACAAACCATCGCTCGCCTTCGAGAGCTCAAGCTCGTTCCAATGGCTGATGCTTACGACATGCAGCTTCAGCAACCCAAATTGCATGATGTCAGTTTTGATGATCGCTTTGCAATGCTTGTTGATCACGAGGCATCCGAGCGAGAGGGCCGAAAGTTGAAGCGTTTGATCCGAGGCGCAGGGATGCCTGAATTGGCTTCATTTGAGGATGTGGAATACAAGGTAAACCGTGGACTAGACAAGGCACAGTTGGCATCTTTGGCAAGCTGTGATTGGATAAGGCGTCAGCAAAATCTGATCATCCAAGGCGCTACGGGTGTTGGTAAGACGTGGCTTGCGTGTGCATTTGGCCAGCAGGCGTGCAGGCTAAAAATGCCAGTCCTGTTCTATCGCGCCAGTGATCTTTATGGGGCAATCACAGAGTCATTGCTTGATGGCTCATTGCCCGCTCTGAAGCTGTCATTGAGCAAACCAAGTATGTTGATACTTGACGATCTGGGTTTGGGTGAGATGAATCAACATGCGTCGCAGTTCTTGCTTGATGTGATTGATCGGCGAATGCGCACAGGATCATTGCTCATTACAACGCAATACCCAACTGACCAATGGCATGGGTTCTTTCCTGATCCCACGTTGGCTGATGCGATATTGGATCGCGTGGTGCATCAATCGCATCGGTTATCTCTGAAAGGGGAGTCCATGCGAAAAACAATGGCTCGCAAAAAAATGCAATCCAGCTGATAGTCTGAGTAGTCAGATTGACCATGTCAGTCTGACTACTATCTGGTCAAATCGACATACTTTTTTCTTTGGTCAACTTGCTGGACTGAGTGGTCAGCTTTGACTGGAATTGATGGTCACGAGGGATTGGAGCGGATGGTCAATAGGTTCTGGAATACGCACCCCAGTTGAGCTTCAAGTGTTGGGGCGCGCATCTCTCATAAGGTCTGTCACCTCAGCCTCTTGTGTGATGCGGAAATAACCCAACACGGTGGAGACGCTGTGGTGCCCCGTCATGGCCATGGTCTGAGCGAGGGGAACGTTTTGCAAGCCTGCCTCTGTCACGAACCCTGAGCGCAGGGAGTGGGCGGCATAGTTGCCGTCAATGCCTGCCAACAAGCATCGCTTTTTAACGATATCTTTGACAGCGGCAGGGGAGAGCGCTTCACCGATGTGACCGCCTTTGCGCACTCTTCGGAAAATCGCCCCGCTGGTGATGTGGCTGACGGTGAGCCATGCCGAGAGGGCTTGCGCTGCGAGCCCGAAAATGGGTTTGTGGTTTTCAGCGCGTTCTGCGCCGGCTTGGTTCGTTTTGGAGAACGCCAAGTTGTAGAGATAGGCATCGGGGCCGGTGCGTTTTAAAAACTGCATGTCTGCGCTGGCCACCTCGGATCTCCTGCGCCCGCCACTGGACCAGGCGAACAAGATCAGTGCTCTATCGCGGATGCCGATGACTGAGTCATCGCACGTTTGCAAGATGGCTTGAAGAGGCTCTTTGGTGAGGGCGTCTTTTTTGCGGGGGAGGGCACCCCGCTTGGCGTAGGCCTTGCGGGTGCGGGAGAGAAGCTCGCGCACTTTGGGGTCGTGGCAAGGGTTTTTGAACTCGCCAATTTGGTGGGCTTTGGACAGGACCGCAATTCGGTGAATCAGGGTGTTGTGTGCGAGTGCGCCGAGTTTGCCTTTGAAGCCGGATTTCACCAGGGCTTGATCGATCTCGATGGGCAGCTCGTGCGCCAGGCCTTTGTCGGTGGTTCGATCCGCGTGGTCGACGACAAACTGGAGCACACAGGCGGTGGGCACGGGCAGCTGTATTTGTCGGCCGTAGCGTGCACCAAACCATGCGGCCCAGTAGCGCAAGGCGCTGCGGTAGCTGATGAGGGTGTTTTTTGATTCACCTTCGCGCAGCAGATCTTCGACGGCGCGTTGGGTGACTTCGCTCAGAGCCTCTGGCTCCAGGGCGGGTGTATTTTTGAGCGTGGGCAGGCGCAAGTTCATGGGCGGCTTATTTCTTTGAAGAAATCTTACATAGCATGTAAGATTATTTATCTTTTTATCCTTTAAATCACGATAAATATCTCTTATCGTTGGTAAATTTACAGCAAGGAGCAGGGCGATGCAAGTTAAAAGTCCAAGGGGTGTTCAGCAAACCGATGTCAACGGCGCAGCCGACGAATTGCTCAGTGAGCAACTCAAACCGACCATCGAACGTGTTCGCATGAAATTGGGCCGCGGATCGCCCAACACCGTGGGCCCGATGCTGGAGGTCTGGTTTTCTTCATTGGGAGAGCGTTTGGGAGGAGCAACGGGTGAAGCCGATAAAACAAGCGAATTGCCAGCCACTGTGCACATAGCAATGAAAACCCTCTGGAAAAGCGCTTTGCAGGAGGCTCACAGTACTTTTGAAGCGTCAAAAGCGGATTTCGCGAACACAGCAAGTCAGCAAGAACAGCAAATGACGACGGTGCTTGCTGAGATTGAAGCTGAGCGTGGAGCGTTCACGCAGCAGGCATCTTTACTCAACCAAGCCCTTGATGCGCTAAATATCAGGCTGGCCGAATCTCAAGATCAGGCGAACAAGCTTCAAATGCTTGTGAACAAGAAGGATGAGGAACTCACATCATCGCGTCTGGCGCTTCAACAGCAAGTTGCCGAAGGCAATGAGGAGCGTCGCCGTCACGATGCGCAACTGCGGGCTCACAGCGCTGAAATTCAAGCGCTTCAGGCACAGTTTGTGTCTTCAGAACGAAGACTGATGGCGGAGATTGATCGCGATCGCCAACAAGTAAAAAAATTACAGGCAGAGGTGGAGATTGAAAAAAAGAAGCAGATACGACATAAAAGTGAGGCTCTGGAAGTGGCTGGAAATTTGACCAAGCAACTGCACGAGCTAAGGATGCAAAACACGCAGCTATCAGAGCGCGCATCAGGTTATCTTGCACGCATCAACGACATGCAACCCCAAAAACTCAAATCTGCAGCAAAGAACAAAGCCGTACGAAGCGTAAAGGGATAGAAGTTACGCACATCAACGTTTTGGTCTTGCCAAATCACCAGTCCTTGATAGCATCAACATTACTTGGAATATGTGAGTAGCTATATCTTTACTTGGAAAGTAGCGTCAACTTTACTTGTGTGACCGTGGTCCTTGATGGCCAGCCAATGTCTTCGACATACTTGGTTGCATACGATGTATATTATGTTAAGTTAAATTGGTATGAATTAAATCAGTGAAACGGCTCTTCGTCATGAAGTCGTGAACCGCACGCCTGCACTGTGCTGCAGCAGACGGACACCGTGGGCAATAAAAATGAAAGTGCTTCGAAGTACCGACTCAAGGGATTCCGCGAGTTCATATTCACAGACCTCTGAAGCATCCACATGAAAAAGAACATATCCATCATCACAGCCATGTTGACCGTGTCGCCAGCGCTCTGGAACCTGCCGTTAGCGCAGGCCCAGCCTGCAAACCCCTGATGGCCACCCAAATTCCCCCACTTATGGCCACCTCAAACTCCCCCACCTGAATTGATCGGGGACAGGGTCTCAACGCCGACACCGTCGGCACC
>NZ_JAFEIF010000083.1 GCF_017848645.1 Limnohabitans sp.
GCCCGCCCCCCCTGCGACATGTGGGCATTTACGCCTACCGCGCCGGTTTTTTGGCGCAATTTCCCCTGCTTCCCCCGGCACCCATCGAGCAACTTGAGTCTCTGGAGCAGCTGCGCGCCCTGTGGCACGGGCACCGCATTGCCGTGTACACCACCGACCAGGCCCCCGGTCCTGGGGTCGACACACCCGAAGATTTGCAACGCGTTCGCGCCCTGCTCGGGGCGTAAGCCTGGCTAGAGCCTTGCGTGATATTCTCACCGCAGTTGTCTGTCACACCATGGGCCCCTTCGAGGCTTGGCAGACCCACTCCATGACAAGCGATAAGGAACTTCCATGAGACTGATTCTGTTGGGCGCACCCGGCGCAGGCAAAGGCACCCAAGCCACTTTCATTTGCCAGAAATACAACATCCCCCAAATTTCGACCGGCGACATGCTGCGCGCCGCCGTCAAGGCCGGCACCCCGCTGGGCCTGCAGGCCAAGGCCGTCATGGAGTCTGGCGGTCTGGTCAGCGACGACCTGATCATCAACCTGGTCAAAGAACGCATTGCCCAAGCCGATTGCGCCAACGGTTTCCTTTTTGACGGCTTCCCCCGCACCATTCCCCAGGCCGATGCCATGAAGGCTGCAGGCGTCAAGCTCGACTACGTGCTTGAAATCGACGTGCCCTTTGACGCCATCATCGAACGCATGAGCGGCCGCCGCTCACACCCCGCCTCAGGCCGGACCTACCACGTCAAGTTCAACCCGCCCAAAGTGGCGGGCGTGGACGACGTGACCGGTGAACCTTTGGTGCAACGCGCTGACGACCAGGAAGAAACCGTCAAGAAGCGTCTTCAGGTCTACAGCGACCAGACCCGCCCCTTGGTGGACTACTACTCCAACTGGGCCAAGGCCGATGCCGCGTCCGCCCCCAAGTACCGCGCCATCAGCGGCACAGGCAGCGTCGAAGAGATCACCGCCCGCGCCTTTGCTGCCTTGGCCCCATAAACCACCGCACGCAGCAACAGGCTGCCGCCACCCATCAAAGCCCCTTTCAGGGGCTTTGTTGTTGGTGCACGACACACCGTGGCACCCAGCACGCCCCTAGGTCTGATGACATCCTGCACCACTGCGCCACAACGCTCAGCCTCTCTGGCCTGCCTTGAAAGCCGCTGGACACGCCCTCGGCTGCGATGCATCGGTCTGGCTTGTTCATCTTGAATTTCAGGCTTTTTTTCACGGCAAGCTTGCACAACCTGGAAAACTGTTTAAAAATACAGGCACTGGATGAAACAACAGCCCCAGTCCCCACCAGGAGACCGCCATGATCGACAGCCCCAAACTCACCGCCCGGCAACAAGAAATTCTGGAACTGATCCAGAACACCATCGCCAACACTGGCGCGCCCCCAACCCGCGCCGAAATTGCCAGTGTGCTGGGCTTCAAATCGGCGAACGCGGCCGAAGAACACCTCAAGGCCCTGGCCCGCAAGGGCGCGATCGAGTTGGTCAGTGGCACCTCGCGTGGCATTCGCCTCAAAGGCAGCTCGCGCAGCAGCTTGCGCGCACCTTCTGATTTGTTCAGCCTGAGCCTGCCCGGCTTGGGTCAGCTGTGTTTGCCTTTGGTGGGTCGCGTGGCTGCGGGCTCGCCCATCCTGGCGCAAGAACACGTCGACCGGACCTACCAGCTCGAAAGCAGCCTGTTTGCCCAGCAACCCGACTACCTGCTGCGCGTGCGCGGCATGTCCATGCGCGACGCGGGCATCATGGACGGCGACTTGTTGGCCGTCAAATCGACCAAAGAGGTGCGCAATGGCCAGATTGTGGTGGCCCGCTTAGGCGATGAAGTCACGGTCAAACGTCTGCACAAAACCGCCTCCGGCATCGAACTGCTGCCCGAAAACCCCGACTACCCGACCATCGTGGTGCACCCCGGCGAGCCCTTTGACATTGAAGGCCTGGCCGTAGGCCTGATCCGCAACACCTTCGTCATGTGACGTTTTCAGTCGTGGCCTCAGGTGGCGGGCGCTGTTCATCAGCCCTGAAGCTGTCGACTTTCTCCATCAATCCTGCCTGTGTCCAACCTCCATGCTTTTGAAAGGTTTCACATGGGAATCGCTCTGCTTGCCCTTTCAGGTCTGTTCAAGAACCTGCCTTCCTTCACCACCCGCACCACCGTGCAGGCTTTGCCCAAAAGGCAAACGGTGCGGCTGCACCCGGAGTGGGCCGTTCGGTCCACGTCTTGCGCACAACCCTCTCACGGCAAGGCGCAGGTGGCTGCACGCCAACCCAGTCTGCGCGTGGTCCAAGTGCACGAAAGCGGTCAAAGTGCTGCAGGCGCAGGACGCATGGTGATCTCAGGACGCATGGCCGACGTCTGCGCCGAACTCGATCGCCTGGTGGCCATGGAAGCGCGCCAGCGGCCTTCCTGAAGCTTGGCCATTGGCCAGCTGAAACCCAGAGCGCCCGACTGGCGCAGTTGGGTTTGAGCTGGTGCTTGGGTTTGAGCAATCGCCACCTCCAAAGCTGCACTGATGTGTGCCTGGCAGCGCCAAGTCGGGCACATGACAAGGCACAATGGCGGACATGAACATTGTGATCCTTGACGACTACCAGGATGTCGTCCGCAAACTCGACTGCGCTGCCAAACTCGAGAACTACCCCGCCAAGGTGTACACCAACACGGTCAAAGGCATTGGTCAGCTCTCAGTGCGCCTCAAAGACGCCGATGTGATTGTGCTGATCCGCGAACGCACCGGCCTCAACCGCGCCCTGATCGAGAAGCTGCCCCGGCTCAAAATGATTGCCCAAACGGGCCGTGTGGGCAGCCACATCGACCTCGCAGCCTGCACCGAACGCGGTGTGGCCGTGGCCGAAGGTGTGGGCTCACCCATCGCCCCCGCTGAACTCACCTGGGCGCTGGTGATGGCGGCCACCCGCAGGTTACCGCAATACATCAGCAGCCTTAAGCACGGCGCGTGGCAGCAATCGGGCCTCAAATCCAGCTCCATGCCGGCCAACTTTGGCCTGGGCACCGTGCTCAAAGGCAAGACCCTGGGCATCTGGGGCTACGGCAAAATCGGCCAACTGGTGGCGGGCTACGGCAAAGCTTTCGGCATGCATGTGCAGATCTGGGGCAGCGACGAATCGCGCGTGCGCGCGGTCAAGGACGGGCATGCTGCAGCCACCAGCCGAGAAGCTTTTTTTCAAAGCTCGGACGTGCTGAGCTTGCACCTTCGGCTGAGCGAAGCCACCACCGGCATCGTCACCAGCGATGATCTGGGCCTCATGAAACCCACGTCCTTGCTGGTCAACACCTCGCGGGCCGAACTGGTCGAAACCAATGCCCTGATCGGCGCCCTCAACCGGGGGCGTCCCGGCATGGCCGCCGTCGACGTGTTCGAGTCCGAACCGATCTTGCAAGGCTCTGCCTTGCTGCGGCTGGAAAACTGCATTTGCACGCCCCACATAGGCTATGTCGAAAAAGACAGCTACGAGCTGTATTTCGGTGCGGCATTTGACAACGTCATCAACTTCATCAAGGGCACGCCCACCAACATCGTCAACCCGGGGGCCCTTCAGGTGCGGCGTTGATGTCCTGCAGGGTCCCAGCCCCTGCGCACTGACGCCATAATCTGCCCTTGGGTGTCCGGCCTGCAAAGGCCATGGCCAACACGACCGGACTGTCCTGCCATCAGGCCTTGTGCCTTGTTTTCACACATTCAACATGACCCTTGCATTCCAACAAGTCGCCATCATTGGCGCAGGCGCCATGGGGCGCGGCATTGCGCAAATCGCCGCGCAAGCGGGCAGCCAGGTCTGGCTGTACGACACCCAGCCCGAAGCCATTGCCAAAGCGCGTGACGCCGTGTTCCAGCAATGGGACAAGCTGCAGGAAAAAGGCCGCCTCACAGCAGAAGCCGTGGCGGGCCACAAAAGCCGCTTGCTGGGTGCCACCAGCCTGCAAGACCTGGCCGGATGCGATCTGGTGGTCGAAGCCATCGTCGAAAAGCTCGACATCAAGAAAAGCCTGTTTGCCGATCTGGAAAAAGTGCTGGCCCCCACGGCCGTGCTGGTGACCAACACCTCCTCGCTGTCGGTGACCGCCATTGCCGCCGCCTTGCAGCGCCCCGCCCAATTTGCGGGCTACCACTTCTTCAACCCCGTGCCCCTCATGAAGGTGGTCGAGGTGATCGCGGGCCTCAAAACCGATCCGGCTGTGTGTGAGCGGCTGACCGAGTTTGCCCGCCAGATGGGCCACACGCCCGTGCAAGCGCAGGACACGCCCGGCTTCATCGTCAACCACGCGGGCCGCGGCTATGGCACCGAAGCCCTGCGCATCGTGAGCGAGGGCGTGGCCGATTTCGCCACCATCGACCGCATCCTGCGCGACCAGGTCGGCTTCAAACTCGGCCCCTTCGAGCTGTTTGACCTGACGGCTTTGGACGTGTCGCACCATGTCATTGAAGCCATCTACCACCAGTACTATGAAGAGCCGCGCTACCGGCCCAACGTCATCACCGCACAGCGTCTGGCCGGTGGTGTGGTCGGCAAAAAGGTCGGCGAAGGCTTTTACAAATACGTGGACGGCGCAGCGCAAGTGCCCGCCGAACCACCCGTGCCCGTGGTGGAAAACATCCCGCCCGTCTGGGTCTCACCCCGCGCCACCCGCCGCATGGAGCTGCTGCAACTGCTCAAGGACCTGGGCGCGAAAATTGAAACCGGCGCATCGCCTTCACCCGAAGCACTGACCATCGTGGCCCCCCTGGGTTTTGACATCACCACCGTGGCCGTGGTTGAGCGCCTGGACCCGGCCCGCACCGTGGGCATTGACATGCTGTTTGTGGATGCGTCTACCAAACGCCGTGTGCTCGCCACCAACCCCGCCACGCGCGCCGACATGCGCGATGCGGCCCATGCCCTGTTTGCCCGCGACGGCAAGGCGGTGTCGGTGATCCGGGACAGCGGCGGTTTTGTCACGCAGCGCGTGGTGGCGACCATCGTCAACATCGCCTCCGACATCTGCCAGCAGCGCATCTGCAGCCCTCAAGACCTGGAGACCGCCGTCACCTTGGGCCTGGCCTACCCCATGGGCCCACTGGCCATGGGCAACCGCCTGGGACCGGACAGCATCCTGGAAGTCTTGTTCAACCTGCAAACCGTTTATGGTGACCCCCGTTATCGCCCCAGCCCCTGGCTGCGCCGCCGGGGTGCGATTGGCCTGTCGCTCATGCACACTGAAGACTAAAAAAATGACCGCCCAACTGCTCAGCACCAGTGAAGGCAGGACCTTGGTCCTGACCCTCAGCAACCCGGAGTTTCGCAACGCCCTCGGGCCCGAGATGTACGCCGCGGGCGTTGAAGCCCTGAGCGTGGCCGAATCGAGTGCCGATGTGCGCAGCGTGGTGATCACCGGGGCGAATGGCATCTTCAGCGCAGGCGGCAATTTGCAGCGCCTGCAAAACAACCGCCAGTTGCCGCCCGAGCACCAAGCGCAAAGCATCGAAGGCCTGCACAACTGGATCGAAGCCATCCGCACCTTCCCCAAGCCGGTGATCGCCGCCGTGGAAGGCCCGGCGGCCGGTGCCGGTTTTTCGCTGGCCCTGGCCTGCGACATGATCGTGGCCGCGCGCAACAGCGTGTTCGTGATGGCCTACAGCTCGATTGCCTTGTCGCCCGATGGCGGCGGCAGCTGGAGCCTGTCGCGCACCGTGCCACGACAGTTGGCCACCGAGCTGCTGATGTGCGGCGAGCGCATCAGCGCCGAGCGCCTGCAGCAGCTGGGCGTGGTCAATCGCCTCGCGGATGCAGGCCAAGCCTTGCAGCAAGCTTTGGATCTGTGCGAACAACTCAACGCCCGCGCCCCCAACGCACTGGCCAGCATCAAGGAGCTGCTCAGCGACGCGGATGGCAGCAGCTTGAACGCGCAACTGGCGCGTGAGCGCAATGAATTTGTCAAAAATCTGCACCACCCCAACGCAGGTATTGGCATTGGGGCGTTTTTGAACAAGCAAAAACCCGAGTACGAATAAAGCGACTGGTCCCCCAGGCGACAAAAATCCGATCATCAGTCACTCAAAGGACAGAGCATGGACGAACCGATTCTGACAATGGAGGAACGAGAGGCGATCAACAGTGGTCGCTGGTTCTCCAGTCTTTCACCTTCACTTCGACACGACATACTTCGATGCGCTTACGTCAAACGTCACAAGGACGGCGATATGCTCGCTGCGCGGGGAGATCCGCCCGAGCAGTGGATCGCCTGCGCCAAGGGCGCGGTGCGTGTGAGCTCGACCTCGGTGTCGGGCAAGCAGATCACCTTGACCTATGTGGAGCCGGGCATCTGGTTCGGCGACGTGTCGATCTTCGACGGGGATCGGCGCACGCACGACTGCTACGCACACGGCGAAACCACCACACTGAACGTGGCCAAGGCCGACTTCAAGAAAATTCTCACGCAGCACGTCGAGTTTTACGACGCCATGCTGCGCCTGCATGCGCGGCGCATTCGCCAGCTCTACGGCTTGGTGGAAGACCTCAACACCCTGCCCTTGCGGGCCCGGCTGGCCAAACAGCTCAACCACTTGCTGCGCAGCTACGGCGTGCCCAGCTTGTCGGACGCCAAGGCGATTCGCATCAGCTTGCAGCTGGCCCAGGAAGAACTGGCCCAGCTGCTGGGTGCATCGCGCCAGCGGGTCAACCAGGAACTCAAGCAGATGGAGCGCGAGCAAATCATCCGCATCGAGCCCGGTGGCCTGGTGGTGCTGGACCGCGACGCGCTGCTGCTGATCGTGAACGCGGACCACTGACACGCCCCATTTCCACCCTCTCGCCGCTGTCTGCGGCGGCCACTGATTTCCGACGGGTCCACCCATGAGTGCTTTTGATCATTTTGTGGGGACCCGGCCTGTCACCGGCACCCACGCATTCGACATCCCTGCCCTGGAGGCCTGGCTCAGCGCCCGGCTGCCTGGTTTTGTGGGCCCCTTGAGCGTGGAAATGTTCAAGGGCGGGCAATCCAACCCCACCTACAAGCTCATCACCCCCTCGCGCCAATACGTGATGCGGGCCAAGCCCGGCCCAGTGGCCAAGCTGCTGCCCTCGGCGCATGCCATTGAGCGCGAATTTGCCGTCATGCAAGGCCTGCACGACACGGGCGTCCCCGTGGCCCAAATGCATGTGCTGTGCGACGATGAATCGGTGATCGGTCGTGCGTTTTACGTCATGGAATTCGTGCAAGGTCGTGTGCTCTGGGACCAGTCCCTGCCCGGCATGACCCCTGCCGAGCGCGGCGCGATTTACGACGAAATGAACCGGGTGCTGGCGGCGCTGCACAAGGTCGATGTGGCCAAGCAAGGCCTGTCCAGCTACGGCAAGCCGGGCAACTACATCGAGCGCCAAATCGGCCGCTGGAGCAAGCAGTACGCCGCCTCCGTCACCCAGCCCATCCCCGAGATGGACCAGCTGATCGAATGGCTGCCCAAAAATATTCCGGCCAGCGCCAAGGACGAGTCGCTGGTCGGCATCGTGCACGGCGACTACCGTCTGGACAACCTGATGTTCCATCCCAACGAAGCGCGCGTGCTGGCGGTCTTGGACTGGGAGCTGTCCACCCTGGGACACCCCCTGGCCGACTTCAGCTACCACTGCATGGCCTGGCACATCAGCCCCGGCACTTTCCGGGGCATTGGTGGGCTGGACTTGGCCGCTTTGGGCATCCCTTCTGAAGCCGAGTACATCCGTCGCTATTGCGAGCGCACCGGCTTCACCACGCCCGAGGCTTTGGCCAAAGACTGGAACTTTTACCTCGCCTACAACATGTTCCGCATCGCGGCCATTTTGCAAGGCATTGCCAAACGTGTCGAAGACGGCACCGCGTCCAGTGAACAAGCCAAAACATCGGGTGCGGGTGCCAAACCCATGGCCGAGTTGGCCTGGCGTTTTGCCTGCAAAGCCTGAACTTTTTTACCCCCCGAACCACAACCCCAGGAGAGAGACCATGGATTTTGAATACACCCCCAAGGTCAAAGACATGCAGGCCCGTTTGTTGGCCTTCATGGACGAGCACATTTACCCCAACGAGGCGCGGTTCTTTGAAGAGATCGCTGAAAACCGTGCCAAAGGCAACGCTTGGGTCCCCACCAAAATCGTCGAGGAACTCAAGCCCAAGGCCTTGGCCGCCGGATTGTGGAACCTGTTTTTGCCCAAGTCCACCCGCGCACCCCAAGGCCTGTCCAACCTCGAATACGCGCCGCTGTGCGAGATCATGGGACGCGTGCCCTTTGCCGCAGAAATCTTCAACTGCTCGGCACCCGACACCGGCAACATGGAAACCCTGGAGCGTTACGCCAGCGAAGAACTGAAAGACACATGGCTTGAGCCATTGCTGCGCGGCGAAATCCGCTCGGCCTTTTTGATGACCGAGCCCGATGTGGCCTCTTCAGACGCCACCAACATCGAGTGCGAGATCCGCCGCGACGGCAACGACTACGTCATCAACGGCCGCAAGTGGTGGTCGTCAGGCGCGGGTGACCCACGTTGCGCGGTTTACATCGTCATGGGCAAAACCAACCCTGACGCTGGCCGTCACGAGCAGCAGTCCATGATCGTGGTGCCCGCCAACTCGCCCGGCATCACCGTGGTGCGCGCCCTGTCGGTGTTTGGTTACGACGATGCGCCACATGGCCACATGGAGGTGGTGCTCAAGAACGTGCGTGTGCCAGCCGAAAACATTTTGCTGGGCGAAGGCCGTGGCTTTGAAATCGCCCAAGGCCGCTTGGGCCCTGGCCGCATTCACCACTGCATGCGCACCATCGGCATTGCCGAACGTGCCCTGGAGCTGATGTGCAAACGCCTGAACGAGCGCGTGGCCTTTGGCCGCGAAGTGGCCCGCCAGACCGTGTGGCAAGAGCGCATCGCAGAGTCGCGTTGCATGATCGAGCAGGCCCGCCTGCTCACGCTCAAAGCCGCGCACATGATGGACACCGTGGGCAACAAGGTCGCCAAGGCCGAGATCGCGATGATCAAGATCGTGGCCCCCAACATGGCCTGCCAGATCATCGACTGGGCCATTCAGGCCCACGGCGGTGGTGGCGTGTCGCAAGACTTCCCGCTGGCCTATGCCTACGCCCACCAGCGCACCCTGCGCTTGGCCGACGGTCCGGACGAGGTGCACCGCAACTCGCTGGCCAAGCTGGAACTGGCCAAACAACTGGCCATGCCGGGCGACGTCCGCATGCCTGTGACACGCGGAAGCTGAAATCCCGCGCTGGCGGGGTCAGGGCGCAAGCCCTGCTCGCCTCTGGCGGCCAACCCGGCTCAGCATCGCTCACGACGGCGTTGCTGGGCCGTGTCTTTTGTGGGGCTGACCGTCCAGAATCAGCGCCGCAGACTCAGTGCACCGAGCCCGCAGACAAGTCGGGCGGCAAGCCCGTGAAAAGCCCTGCCGCATCCACCGGATCAAACCGGTATTGCGCACCGCAAAAATCGCAACCCACTTCCACCTGCCCCTGCTCGGCGATGATGCCTTCGACCTCTTCGGTGCCGAGGCTGCGGATCATGTTGCCCACGCGCTCGCGGTTGCAACGGCAGGCAAAGCGCGGGCCGGTCTCGCCGATGAAGGGTTCGAAACGTGCGAGGGGCTCTTCCCAATACAAACGGTGCAAGATGGTTTCTGCATCCAAGCCCAGCAGCTCTTCACGCTTGAGGCTTTTGGTCAGGATCGAAATGCGGCTGAAGTCTTCGCTTTGGCCCAGCACCGACTCTCGCATGAGTGAGTCGGTCTTGCCGGCCAGGTTGCCTTCGCCTTCGATGGGCAAACGCTGGATCAGCAAGCCCGCCGCCACCTTGTCGTCGGCGGCCAGCACCAGCACGGTGTCCAGCTGCTCGGACTGCAGCATGTAGTGCTCCAGCACCTCGCTGATGTTTTCCAGCTTTTCACCCCGGTCGCCAAACAGCGGCACCACGCCTTGGTAAGGCTGCTGGCCGGGCAAGCGGTCTTGCGGGTCCAGGGTGATGGCGCAACGGCCTTCGTTGTTCACATTCACCATCTGGCTCAGGGTGGCGTTGTCGGCCACCTCGCCCACCTGGGTGCAGGTGGCGCGCAGGCTCAAATCCGGTTGCACCTCGACCACGCCGAGCTTGACCGGACCGTCACCAAAAATCTGCAGCACCAAAGCACCGTTGAACTTGATGTTGCCCTGCATCAGCACGCCGGCCGCGGCCATCTCGCCCAGCAACTGGCGCACGGGCGCGGGGTAAGCGCCGGTTTCGGAGTTGGCAGCGCGCCGAGCCAGGATGTCTTGCCAGGCATCGGTCAGGCGCACGAGCATGCCGCGTACCGGCAGGCCTTCGAAAATGAATTTATGGAGTTCGGACAAAGTGCAATCAACAGCCCCGTGGGGCCGATCCTCAAAAGTTAAAAAGCGTTCGCGACAACCAACCCATCAGCTGATTTTTTTCAGGCCCGCCTTGAAGCGGCGGGCGTTCTCGACGTAATGTTTGGCGCTTTGGCGCAGACCTTCGATTTGCTCGGGGCTGAGTTCGCGCACCACCTTGGCAGGCGTGCCCATGATCATGGAGCCATCGGGGAATTCCTTGCCCTCGGTCACGAGCGAGCCGGCGCCCACCAGGCAGTTCTTGCCAATCTTGGCACCGTTGAGCACCACCGCGCCAATGCCGATCAGCGACTCGTCACCGATCGTGCAGCCGTGCAGCATGACCATGTGACCCACGGTGACGTGCTTGCCGACCTTGATCGGCTTGCCGTGGTCGGCGTGCATCACGCTGCCGTCCTGGATGTTGCTGCCCTCGCCGATCTCAATCGTCTCGGTGTCCCCGCGCACGGTCACACCAAACCAGACACTGGCGTCGGCCGCGATCTTGACCGCGCCCATGACCTGCGCGTTGTCGGCCACCCAGGCTGTCTCGGCAAGTTCGGGGGTTTGATCATCCAGTTGGTAAATGGCCATGGCGGTCTCCTGTCGGTTGGGTTTTCTTGAAAACCTACAATTGTAGGGATGCCCACCACCTGCCGTGGGCGCTGTCAGCGATCACCATGCACACCCTGCGCACCGCCGCCCTGATCCCTTGGGCGCAAACCGACCCGAACCTGAAGGCCCAGGCCACTTTGGCGCTGGACCTGAGCCTGCCCGTGGGCACGCTCGACAGCCTGAGCGCGCCCTCTGTTGGCCCCGGCCGCGCTGCCCGCCCGCTGCTGGTGCCACACACACAGCTCAAAGCCAAATCCATGGCCACGCCCGAGGGCCGGGCCATTTTGGTGCATTCAATCGCGCACATCGAGCTCAACGCCATCGACCTGGCGCTCGACGTGGTGTGGCGCTTTGCGGGCATGCCCGAGGCGTTTTATACAGACTGGGTGCGCATTGCCCAGGAAGAGGCCAAGCACTTCAGCTTGCTGCGCAAGCACTTGCTGGACATGGGTTTTGACTACGGCGACTTTCCGGCCCACAACACCTTGTGGGACATGGCCGAACGCACAAAGGACGACATTCTGGCCCGCATCGGCATCGTGCCACGCACCATGGAAGCGCGGGGCCTGGACGCCTCGCCGGGCGTCAAAAACAAACTGGTCAGCGTGGGTGACCACCGCGCGGGCGAGATCCTGGACATCATTCTGGAAGAAGAAATTGGCCACGTGGCCGCAGGCAACCGCTGGTACCGCTATCTGTGCGAACAGCGCGGCCTGGAGCCGGTGCGCACCTATGCCGAGTTGATCGCGCAATACGACGCCCCCAAACTGCGCCCGCCCTTCAACATGGCGGCGCGGCGGCTGGCGGGGTTTGAAGAGGCCGAGTTGGCAGCCTTGAGCTGAACTTCACCCCCTGGGGTGATGCTGCGCATGCAAGGTCTTGAGCCGCTCACGCGCCACATGGGTGTAGATGGTGGTGGTCGAGATGTCGGCGTGGCCCAGCAGCATCTGCACCGCCCGTAAATCGGCCCCGTGGTTGAGCAAATGCGTGGCAAAGGCGTGGCGCAAGGTGTGGGGCGACAAAGGCGCGGTGATGCCGGCCTGGATGGCGTAGCGCTTGACCAAGCTCCAGAACATGACACGCGACATGGCGGTGCCGGGGGTGCTGCCACTGGTGGTCACAAACAGGTCTTCCGTCTGGCGTTGGCTCAGCATGGCCGGTCTGGCTTGGCCCATGTAGCGCTGCAACCAGTCACGCGCCTCTTCGCCAAAAGGCACCAGCCGCTCTTTGCTGCCCTTGCCCATGATGCGAAGCACGCCTTCGTTGAGCGACACATGCAGGGTTTTGAGGCTGATCAACTCGCTCACGCGCAGCCCACTGGCATACATCAGCTCCAGCATGGCCCGGTCGCGCAGGCCCAGGTCGGTGGCCACATCGGGCGCACGCAACAAGGCGTCGACTTGCGCCTCGCCCAAAGTTTTGGGCACGCGCAGCGCTTGTTTGGCGGCCAGCATGCGCAAAGTGGGGTCAGCTTGTATGAGGCGCTCACGCAGCGCCCACCTAAAAAACCGCTTGAACACGGTGAGCCTGCGGTTGGCCGACGTGGCCTTGGTCTGGCCATGTCGCTCGGCAAAGTAGGCTTGCAGGTGATGCTCCTGAGTCGCGTCCAGCGCCAGCCTGTATGTCAAAAACAGCCAGGTGGCGTAGAGCGACAAATCCAGACGGTAGGCCGCCAGGGTGTTGGCGGCCAATCCGTCCTCCAACCAGAGGGCCTCGGCAAATCGGTCGATGGCACTCTGGCTGGCCTCGTGCATGGACTAAAAATCAGTCCAGCTTGAGTTTTTGCTGGTCCACGACTTTCTTGTAGACCTCGAACTCGGCCTTGATCTGGGCCGTGAACTCTTCGGGCGTGTTGGCCACCACCAAAGAGCCGGTGTCGTTGATGCGCTTGGTCACGCCCGGCTCTTGCAGGGCTTTTTTCACGCCCGCGCTGATCTTGTCAACCACCTCTTTGGGCAGGTTTTTAGGGCCCAGGATGCCGTAGTAAGCCATGCGGTTGACGGGCTCCAGACCGACATCCTTGAAGGTGGGCACATTGGGCAGCTGCGACAGGCGCTGGGGCGCAGCCACCACGATGGGCACCAAACGGCCAGACTGGATGAAAGGCAGGGCTGAAGGCAAGTTGTCAAAAATGATCGGCACCTGGCCGGCCACGGTGTCGTTCAGGGCCGGGCCCGCGCCGCGGTAGGGGATGTGCGTGATGAACACACCCGTCAGGCTTTTCCACAACTCGGTTTGCAGGTGGCCAATGCCGCCCGTGCCCGACGAGGAATAGGAGTATTTGCCAGGGTTCTTCTTCAACTCGGCCACAAAACCCGCGTAATCCTTGGCCGGGAAGCTGGGGTGCACCGCGATCACGTTGGGCGTGGCCGCAATGTTGATGATGGGCGTGAAGTCGGTCAGGACGTTGTACGGAATCTTGGGGTTGATGGCCGGGTTGGCGGCCGTGGTCGACACGGTGGCCATGCCCAGGCTGTAGCCATCGGGCGCAGCGCGGGCGGTTTCGGTCGCGCCCACCACACCGCCACCACCGGCCTTGTTCTCAACGATCACGCTTTGGCCCAGGGCTTTGCCCAGAGGCTCGGCAATCACGCGGGCCACGATGTCGGTGGTGCCACCCGGTGCAAACGGCACCTGCAGGCGAATGGTTTTATTGGGGTAGGCCTGCGCCCACACCGATCCGCTGGCCAACACGGTGACAGCCAAACCGGCTGCAGAAACCAAACTACGACGCTTCATTGATAAAACTCCTTAAAAGATCGAACATGATAGGCAAAAAATGGGGTCTGGCGTGAGGGGGGAAACCCACAAAGCCCGTGCACCACACCAGAAGAAGACGCAGGCGACAGCCCCACCCCAAGGACAAGCCAACACTCGGTTATCCTCGCAGCGTGAACTTTGCGCAACTTCTCTTTCCCGACTTCTCCCTGATTTTGTGCGGCTATTTGCTGTGCCGCTTGACGCCGTTGGGACGCTCAGTTTGGCAGCCGGTCGAAAATCTCGTTTATTTTTTCCTATTTCCGGTCCTGCTGTTTCACTCCATCCTGAAAAGCCCCATCGATTTGAGTGCGGCTTCGAGTTTGATCGGCGCCGGGCTGAGTCTGGGTGTTTGCGCCATCGCCCTGTCCTACAGCCTGCCTTACTGGCCCTTTCTGGGCAAAAGGCTGGACCCACGCGACCATGCGGCCAGCGCACAAGTGGGTTTTCGCTTCAACTCCTTCATCGCCCTGGCGCTGGCTGAGCGCTTGGCGGGCCCCGAGGGCTTGCTGATGATTTCGATGCTGATTGGGGTCTGCGTGCCCTTGTTCAACATCGGGGCGGTGTGGCCCATGGCCAGACAGGCGAACACAGGCTTTTTGCGTGAACTGCTTCGCAACCCATTGATCATTGCCACCTGTTCAGGCTTGGTGGCCAACCTGCTGGGCTTGCGCATTCCGCAATGGCTGGACCCCACCATCGGCCGCATTGGCGCTTCCTCGCTGGCCTTGGGCCTGATGGCCGCTGGGGCCGGCATGCAACTGGGCACCTTGCGCCAAGGCAAGCTGCTGGGCCTGAGCGTGCTGAGCGTCAAACACCTGGCTTTGCCCCTGATCGCGCTGGGCATGTCACAGCTTTTCGGACTCAATCCGGTCCAGACCACCGTGCTGCTGGCCTTTTCGGCCCTGCCCACTGCGTCGACCTGCTACGTGCTGGCCGCCCGAATGGGCTACAACGGGCCTTATGTGGCGGGTCTGGTCACGCTGTCCACCTTGGCCGGGATGTTGAGTTTGCCGTTTGCGCTGGGCGTGCTGCGCGGCTGATGGCCGCCGGCTGACCGCGCTCGCGCGGGCGCAGACCAGACCGCCAAGGGGTCAGGCCCTCGCCAAGGACCAGGCCACCTGCTCTTGCACCACCACATCCGGGTGAGCAGCATGCGAGTGCAAGGCAAGCAACAAAACCTGGCGCTCAGCTTCGGGCAAAGCCGTCGATGCCAAGGCATTGCCTGCGGCCAAAGCCAGATTGCGCAACCAGCGGGCGTGGCCGATGCGGCGGATGGCGCTGCCCTCCGTGCGGCGCAAAAATTCAGCCTCGTTCCAATTCATCAGTTCGGCGATGCGGCCCGCGCCCAAGCCTTCGCGGGCCTGCCAGTCGGGCAAGGGGCTGAGCTGCGCGAATTTGTTCCAGGGGCAGGCCAACTGGCAATCGTCGCAGCCATAAATGCGGTTGCCGATCAGCGGGCGCAGCGCCTCGTCGATGGGCCCGGCGTGCTCGATCGTCAAATAAGAAATGCAGCGCCGCGCATCGAGTTGGTAAGGTCCCACGATGGCCTGGGTGGGGCACAGGTCCATGCAGGCGGTGCACTGGCCGCAATGCGCCGACACGGCGGGGGTTTCGGGCAGCGCCAAGTCCACAAACAACTCGCCCAGAAAAAACATCGACCCGGCCTCGCGTGAAAGGACCAGCGTGTGTTTGCCGCGCCAACCCAAGCCACTGCGCGTGGCCAGCTCGGCCTCCATGACCGGGGCCGAGTCGGTGAACACCCGGTGGCCAAAGGGGCCAATCGCCTCGGCGATGCGGTCCTGCAGTTTTTGCAGGCGCGAGCGCAAAACCTTGTGGTAATCGCGCCCCCGGGCATAGAGCGAGACCACCGCCTCGCCCGGCTGCAGACTGCGGGCGTTTTCGCGGGCCAGCCAGTCGGGCGGCGTGTCCTGCGGCAAATAATCCATGCGGGCGGTGATCACGCTGACCGTGCCCGGCACCAGCTCGGCCGGCCGGGCGCGCTTCATGCCATGGCTTTGCATGTAGCCCATGCTGCCGTGAAACCCTGCGGCCAACCAAGCTTGTAATCCGGGCTCTGCCGAGGACAAATCGATGCCACTCACGCCAATTTGGGACAATCCCAATTCACGCGCCCAGATCTGGATCTGGGGCCACAGTTCAAGAAGGTCGATTTGAGTACGTTCAGCAGTCACCCGCCGATTGTAGAAAGCCCCGCCACCCCAGCGCATTGGGAGGGCTTGTGGCCCAACGAGGCCGCCACGCAGGCCTTTGCCGCGCAACTGGCGCAAGGCCTGCGCCAATGGCCGGGCGGGCGCGATGCGCGCATTGAACTGCGCGGCAACCTGGGCGCGGGCAAAACCACTTTCGTGCGCCACCTGCTGCGCGCAGCCGGGGTGGCGGGCCGCATCAAAAGCCCGACCTACGCCGTGGTCGAGCCGCACCAAGCAGGCACAGGAGAAACGGCCTGGCCCATCTGGCATTTTGACTTTTACCGATTCAACGACCCGCAAGAATGGGAAGACGCGGGCTTTCGCGACATCTTTGCCGGGCCGGGCCTCAAACTCATGGAATGGCCCGACAAAGTGGCCGGGCAGCTGCCCCCGCCCGACTGGGTGATTGCGCTCGAAGCCATCGACGAAGACCAGCGCCAAGTGCGCATCAGTGCGGGCACAGCGCTTGGCCAGCAATGGCTGCAGGCCTGGCCCCTTGCAGGAGCACATGACCATGCGGTCTGACCGCCGCAGCCTGCTCAAGGCGGGCTTTCTGGTGCTGAGCCTGGGCGCCGCGCAGCTGGCGCGTGGGGCCAACATGCTGGCCGTGCGGGTTTGGCCCGCCCCCGACTACAGCCGCGTCACGCTCGAATCGGACGCGCCCATCCAAAGCACACAGACCTTCATCGCTTCGCCGCCGCGTCTGGCGGTGGACATCGAAGGCATGCAACTGAACGCCGCTTTGCGTGAGCTGGTGGGCAAGGTGCAGGCCTCGGACCCCAACATCGCCGGCATCCGCGTGGGCCAGTACAGTGCCAACGTGGTGCGCCTGGTCATCGACCTCAAACACCCCATTGCGCCCCAGGTCTTCAGCCTGCAACCCGTGGCCCCTTATGCACACCGCCTGGTGCTCGACCTCTACCCCAGCCAGGCCATTGACCCGTTGGAGCAATTGATCCAGGAACGCATGGCGGCCCAAACCCCGTCTGCCGTTGGCAACCTGCCCGGGGCCTCCGCCACGGTCAACGACCCCTTGGGTGATCTGATCGCCCGGCAAACCCAGCCCGGTGCAGCCGCTGTGCCTGTGCCCCTGCCCGCACCGACGACCCGCCGCCCCGACATGAGCGCCAGCGACGGCCCCTTCATGGACAACCCGACTCGCCCAGGCAGGACACCCACCCTGCCCCGCACAGACCGGCTGATCGTGGTGGCGCTGGACCCGGGCCACGGCGGCGAAGACCCCGGTGCCATAGGCCCGGGCGGCACCCGAGAGAAAGACGTGGTGCTCAAGATCGCCAAAATGCTGCGCGATCGCATCAACACCAGCAGCGTGGGCGGCAGCCCCCTGCGGGCCTTCTTGACACGCGACGCCGACTTCTTTGTGCCCCTGCATGTGCGCGTGCAAAAAGCACAGCGCGTGCAAGCCGATCTGTTGGTCAGCATCCACGCCGATGCTTTCTACACCCCCCGCCCACAAGGCGCGAGTGTGTTTGCGCTCAGCCAAGGCGGGGCCAGCAGCGCCGCCGCCCGATGGATGGCGCAAAAGGAAAACAAGGCCGACGTGATCGGCGGCGTGAACCTGGGCGGGCAAGACAGCCAGGTGCAACGCGCCTTGCTCGACATGAGCACCGCTGCGCAAATCAAGGACAGCCTGACACTGGGCAACAGCTTGCTGCGCGAGATCGGCAGCGTGGGCAAGTTGCACAAACCCCGCGTGGAGCAAGCCGGTTTTGCCGTGCTCAAAGCCCCCGACATCCCCAGCGTGCTGGTCGAGACCGCCTTCATCAGCAACCCGGAAGAAGAAGAAAAACTGCGCAGCGAGGCCTACCAAAAGCAACTCACCGATGCCCTGCTGCGCGGTATCCTGCAGTATTTCTCACGCAACCCGCCGCTGGCGCGCAACCGGGGCATTTGACCCGCCATGTCGGCGTCCAAGGCACCCAAGGCCCCGAAATCCGCAGGTCGGGCCTACAGAACAGACGCCTGACTTGCCGCCACATCCCGATCGAACTGCGCCATGGCTGCCAGCGTCAAAGGGTCGGTGGCCAACTCGGCGGCAAACTCAGGGCGCACCGTCACCGCATGCGCACCCGCAGCGATCAGGCGCGAGAGCACGTCGGCCGACTTGATGCTGGCAGCCAGCAGCTGCAGACCGTCGGCCTGCACAGCCACACAAGCGCCAATCAGTGACCACACATCGCGCCCATCGGCTTGCAGCCGCCCCACATAAGGGGCCACAAAATTGGCCCCTTGCGCCTGCGCCCACAGCAACTGCATCGGGTTGGACAAACCCGTCAACAGCGTGGGCACGCCCCAGGCTTGCACCTCACGCAGCACCGGCTGCCAGTCGGGGTGGCAGGGCAGCTTGATCGTCAAGCGCACACGGGCCTGCACCGCAGCGGGCAACAGCACTTCAAGCCATTGCGCGGCTTCGCCCACATCGGCGCGCGGCAGCTGCAGCATCAGCTCGGGCAAACGCGCCTGACCCGCCTGCGCCACCAGCTGCAAATAGCCGGGCAGGCTGACGGGCAAACCCGCTTGCATGACCAGCGTGGGGTTGGTGGTCACGCCTTGCACGGGCGGGCAGCCGGGGGGCAAGGCCCACTGACGGGCGTCGGCGCTGTCGAGGTAGAGCTTCATGCGGCGTCCTGCTTGAGAAAAATGTCCTTGTCCGGGAAAAACTGGCTGTGCAGCGGCAGCAAGGCACCGCCCAAAGCGCGGGCGTGCGCCCCTACCTGCCCCGCCAACAATTGCGGCTGGTGCATGCCGTCAAAACGGTAAGCCTTGAGCGCCTCTTGCGTGGCGGTCATCAGGGCAGTCATGAGCGGCGCGCCCAGCGAGCCGTCCATCACCACCGCGTCCAGGTCGAGGAATGCGGCAGAACTGGCCACCGTCATGGCCAGCGCTTGGCTGGCCTGCGCGATCCACGGCGCGGTCAACTCGGCGTATTCAGCGTTCATAATGGCCCCTTCGTGCTTGAGCAAGGGGTTGTGCCCCGCCGCCAACAAGGCTTGCTCCAGCTGCCAACCCGAGGCTTTTTGCAGCAACTGGGGCGGCATGCCCGAGCCAGCGGAGGCCAGACCGACGGGTAAGGAACCAATCGCCCCGGCATTGCCACGCTCGCCGTTCATGATGTGGCCCGACAACACCAGGCCACCGCCAATGAAGGTGCCCACAAAGACGTAAAGAAAACTGCGCACACTGCGGCCATGGCCTTGCAGCAACTCGGCCACGCAGGCGGCGGTGGTGTCCTTGGCAAACACCACAGGCAAATGGGTCAGGCGCTGCACTTCAGCCGTCAGGTCGATGTGTTCCCAGCGGGCCAGGGCTTGCGCGGCTTGCCCACCCATGATGTCGGCCCATTTGTGCAGCGACAGCGGGGCCGTCAGGCCCACGCCCACGGTGCGCTGCCACAACTCGCCCATGCGTTCTTTGAGTGTTTGCAGGCCCTCGGCCATGGAGGCGAACAACTGGTCTGGGTCGGGGTAGTCGTAATGCACCTCCAAGCGTTCCACCGGTTGACCGCAAAAGTCGGCCACCAGCAGCTCCAGGTTGCGCCGCCCCACCTGAATGCCCACGCTGAACGCGCCTTGCGGGTTGAGCGACAGCGGCACCGAAGGCTGACCGATCTTGCCGCGCACCCGGTCTTGTTTGAGCAGCAGGCCGTCGTCGAGCAAGCGCCCCACGATGATGGCCACGGTTTGGGTGGACAGCTGGGTCAGGCGGGCCAAGTCGGCCTTGGGGATGGCCCCGTGGTGCCGAATGGCCTGCAGCACGATGCGCTCGTTGAACTGGCGCATGCCGACGTGGTTGGAGCCGCGCATGGCTGCGCTGGAGGTGGCGCTGTTCATGAAAGCCTGTGGTGCCTTGGTCAAACGAGAATCACGCCCTTGCAGAACAAGGCGTTGCCATAAGCCGTGCCTTCACCGCTTTGCACGATCAGGCTGGCCCCTTTGATTTTCTCGTAAAAGGCGTAGCGCTCGACGGGCTCGACCTGTGCGGGCTTGAAGCCTTCGGCCACGACCAGATCCACCACCGCCTGCTGTGCCGCCGTGCGGTGACCGTCAGCGCTGTGGCACACGCGCATGAAAGCGGCCGGTTGCGCCACATCGACGGCCAGCGGCAACACCGACAGCACCGCTCGGCTCACGCGCTCCAAACTGTGTCCGGGAATGCGCACCACCGGCTTGCCCTGACTCAAAAAGTCGGCCGTGAAGTTCGCGTCCACCACCGCCACCCATTCGCCGTGGCCCATGGCGCACAGGTGCATGAGCAACTCGGGCGTGAGCAGCGGGTCGATGCCTTTCAGCATGTGACGGCCTCATTGACTTCTGAAGACCGCAAGCCAGCCGGGTCGATCGCCCCGGTGATCAGGCCCACGATTTCTTCGGGGCTGGTTTCATGGGTCAGGCGGCTGCAAATGATGCGGCCTTGGCGGAACACCCAGATGCGGTCGACCAAGTCGAACACTTGGCGCAGGTTGTGGCTGATGATGACCAGCGGAATGCCTCGCTGCTTCAAACCCTTGATGATTTCTTCGACCCGGGCCGTCTCTTGCACACCCAAAGCGGCCGTGGGCTCGTCCAGGATGATGAGTTTTTTGGCAAAACCAGCCGCGCGGGCAATTGCCACACACTGGCGTTGGCCACCCGACATGCCGCGCAGGCTCTCGGACATGTCTTGAATCTTCACGCCCGTGGTGGCCAGCATGGCCGCCGATTTCTCGCGCATGGCCTTGTGGTTCAGGATGGACAGTGGCCCCAGATTCAGGCGCGTGATCTCGCGGCCCAAAAAGATGTTGGCCGGCACATCCAGGTCTTCGGCCAGCGCCAGGGTTTGGTACACGGTCTCGATGCCCTGCTCGCGGGCATCCAGCGGCGAGTCAAAGTTGACCTTGCCGCCATCCAACAAGATGTCGCCCGAATTGGGCTGCTCGGCCCCGGTGATCAGGCGCACAAAGGTGCTTTTGCCCGCACCGTTGTCGCCCACGATGGCGGCGTGCTCACCCGGCAGCAGGCGAAATTGCGCGTCGGTCAGCGCTTTGACGCCGCCGTAATGCTTGGTCAGTTTCTGAATTTCAAGAACAGGTGTGTGTGTCGACATGGCGGCTACTTTGACAGTGAATGGACGCAAGCATGCCGGAACACATGCCGATGCGCATTAGTAAAACTACTAGGTTTACTTAGTCGACTTTTTCGTTTCCAATCCGTTTGCGGTCAGAAAACGCGCTTTCACGACCGAACACAACCTCAACAACGGAGATAAACCCCATGATCAGCAAACGCACACTCGGCCGCATGGCCCTGGCCGCCACCGTCGCCGCCAGCTTGATGGCCTGCGGCAAAAAAGAAGAAGCCAAGCCCGCAGCCGCCGCGCCAGCTGCCAGCGAGCTGACCATCGCCTACATCACCAACGGCAACACCAACGAGGGCTGGACACTGATCAACGGTGGCGCCCAAAAAGCGGGTTCCGTGCCCGGTGTCAAATTCATTGAACTGGCCGCTGAAAAAGGCGAGCTGTCCAAGCAGCTGGCCATCGTCGAAGACATGATCACCCGCAAGGTCAGCGCCATTGCCATCGCCCCGGTGGACTCCGCAGGCATCGCCCCGGCTGTGAACAAGGCCCTGGCCGCAGGCATCCCCGTCATCGCTGTGGACACCGGCATCACCGGTGCCAACATCACCTCGTATGTGGCCACAGACAACATCAAAGCCGCCAACGTGCAGGGCAAGTGGGCGGCCGAGCAAATCCAGGACGGCGACACCGTGATTTATGTCACCGGTGATCTGGGCCAGTCCACCGGACAAGAGCGCAAAAAAGGCTTTGTGGACGCGCTCAACGAAATGCGCAAGAACGTGAAGATCGTGGAAGTGGCCACCACTTGGGACCAGACCATGGCCCAAAACGGCGTGGAGTCGGCCCTGCGCGCCAACCCCAAAGCCAAGGTGATTGCCTGCGCCTGGGACGGCGGTGCCTTGGGTGCCAAAGCCGCTTTGATGGCCGCAGGCAAAAAGCCCGGCGCGGTCATGATTGCGGGCTTTGACGGCTCCCCTGGCGGACTGGACATGATGAAAGACGGCTGGCAACAAGCCAACGCCGCGCAGATGCTGGCCAAGATCGGTGAAGTGGGCGTGCAAACCGCCATTGCCGCAGCCAAAGGCGAAAAAGTCGAAGCCCGCATCGACACCGGCTCCTTTTTGGTGCTGCCTTCCAACGTGGACCAGTTCGCTGCCGACTCCGGCGTGGGCCAGTTCATGAAAGTCAAGGCCAAATAAGTCAAGGCCGAGAAATGGCCCGCCCGGACCTGCGTGTTCGGGCTGGCCTTTTGATGTAGGAGCCCACCCCTTTGGGCGAATGAGCGTTTGTTCGCCCACGACCATTCGCCCACAGGGGTGGGCTGCTACAAAAGAGACATGCAATGAACATCGAGAATTTATGAAATCCATCACCCGACAAGAGTGGTTCGGAGCGCTGGTCGCAGTGCTTGTTTTGGGCGTCTTGCTCAGCTTGGCCTCGCCCTACTTTCTGACCACCGGCAACCTGTCCAACATCCTGGTGCAGGCCTCGGTGATTGCCCTGCTCGCGGGTGGACAAACCTTTGTGATCCTGACCGGCGGTGTGGACCTGGCCGTGGGGGCCCTGACCGCCTTGGCGGGGGCCGTGGCGGGTTACATGATGGTCAAACTGGGCGTCAACCCCTACCTGGCCATGCTCGTGGCGCTGGCCATTGGCGCTGCCGTGGGTCTGTTCAACGGCTACCTGGTGGCCTTCGTCGGCATCCCGGCCTTCATCGTCACCTTGGGCGGCCTGACCCTGTGGCGCGGCCTGGCCTTTGATTTGACCGGCGGCTTTGACAACGCGGGCCTGCCCGCACCCTTCCCTTTCATCGGCTATGGCGATGTGTTCGGCATCCCCATGCCGACTTTGATCACGGGCATCTTCTTTGTGGTGATGGCCTTCGTTTTGTCGAGCACCAAGATCGGCCGCTATGTGTATGCCATGGGCTCCAACGAAATGGGCGCGCGCCAAGTGGGCATCAACATCCGCTGGTACAAGCTGGGTGTCTACGTCATCTCGGGCCTGGCCTGCGCCATGGCGGCCATCGTGCTCATGGCCCGCATGGATTCGTCGAGCGGCAAGATGGCACAAATGTTTGAGCTGGACGCCATCGCCGCTGTCATTTTGGGTGGCACCTCGCTCTTTGGCGGGCGCGGCAGCATCTGGGGCAGCTTGTTGGGCGCGGTGCTGATCACCATGATTCGCAACGGCATGAACCTGATGGAAGTCTCGCAATTCAAGCAAATGATGGCCATCGGTGCGGTGGTGATCATCGCGGTGTGGATCGACGTGGTGCGACGCAAACACCTGCTGAAAAAATAAATTCTTCTCTTTGCCTCTCTCATGACCACTCCGATTTTTGTCCTGGGCGAAGCCCTGATGGACTGCATCGCCCAGCCCGACGGCCAACTGCGCCCCCTCATGGGCGGCAGCCCCTTCAACCTGGCCCGTGCCGCTGCGCTGCGCGGTGCCTCGGTGGCCTACCTCAACCCCTTGTCGAGCGACTTGTTTGGCCAGGGCATGGCCGGGCGGCTGCAACAAGACGGTGTGCAATTGAGCGGCGGCAGCACGGTTTTGCCCACGTCGCTGGCCGTGGTGCAAGTGTCCAACGGGCAACCGAGTTACGGCTTTTACCGCGAAGGCATTGCCGATCGCGACTACACGGTGGACGGCATCCTGGCCTTGTTGCGTGCGCAAAAAACACCGGGCATTTTGCACACCGGCTCCTTGCTGCTGATCCCGCCGGAGCACCACAAAGTGCTGGCCATCTTGCAAGCCGCACGCACCATGGGCTGGACCATCAGCGTGGACATCAACCTGCGGCCCCAGGTGGCGGGCGAGTTGACGCCTTACGTGGCCGCCCTGAAAGACGTGATCGCCCTGACCGACTGGCTCAAGGCCAGCAACGAGGACCTGCAGACCATGGGTTTTACCGATGTGCGCCTGGCCGAATCTGCCCGCTTGGTGCAAGCCCTGCGTGCGGGCGTGCCCCAGGCCGCGCTCAGCCGCGTGGCCCTGACCTTTGGCGGCGACGGTGCGCACCTGGACATCGCAGGCCACCACCACAGCCTGCCCGTGCCACCCACCCAAGTGGTCGACACCGTGGGCGCGGGCGACACCTTCTGGGGCAACACCTTGGCCGACTGGGCTCTGCAGCCCGATGGCGCGGCCGAGCGCGTGGCCACCACCTTGGCCCTGGCCATGAAAGCCGCGGCTCTGAACTGCACCCGCCAAGGCTGCCAGCCACCGCGCTGGGATGAAGTGCAAGCGGCCTGAAGCGAGCCGGTATTCAGGGGCCTGGGGGGCCTGGCACGGGGTAGCCCCTCAGCAGGGCACCCAGGCCCCGTTCAAACCGCTGCCGACGGGTTTTGGCGCAACCAGGTCTTGAGCCGCTCCACGCCTTGCGCCAGGCGCGCCAGGTCTTTGGAGGCAAAGCACCAACGCAGCCAGCCGGCCGCTTCGGGCGCAAAGGCTTCGCCGGGGGCCAGGCCCAGACCGGCTTCGGCCACCAGGCGTTTGGCCGTAGCCACCGCATCCGGGTGCCCGTCGAGCCTGAAAAACGCGTACATGCCGCCTTTGGCCGGGGCCAGTTGCACGCCCGGCACGGCTTGCAACAGCGGCACCAGGGTGTCGCGGCAAGCTTTGAGATGAGCCACCACGCGGGGCGTGATGTCGGCCGTGTTGTGCAGCGCCACCACGCCCGCCTTTTGGGTGAACACCGATGCGCACGAGGTGTTGAACTCGATCAGTTTGCCCATGTGCGGCGTCATGGCGGTAGGCATGACCAGCCAGCCCAGACGCCAGCCGGTCATCAAAAAGCTCTTGGAAAAGCTGTGCACCACCACCAGGCGATCCTCCGGCTCGGCCACGTCCAGAAACGACGGTGCGCAGCCATTGGCCGTGTCGGTTTCGTAATACAGACGCTCGTACACCTCGTCGGCCAGCACCCAGGTGCCGGTGCTGCGGCAGTGGGCCAATATTTCGGCCTGCTCGGCGCGGCTGAGTGTCCAGCCCGTGGGGTTGTTGGGCGAGTTGACGATGAGCACTCGGGTGGCGGGCGTGATGGCGGCTTTGAGCGCCGCCATGTCGAGCTGCCACTGGCCAGCCACAGGGCGCAGCGACACGCACTTCAAATTCGCGCCCATCACCAAAGCCTGCGCCGTCAGGTTGGGCCACACGGGCGTGACGGCGACCACTTCGTCGCCCGCGTCGATCAGCGCTTGCGCGGCCAGCATCAAGGCGTTCACGCCGCCCGAGGTGATGGCCAGGCGCTCCACGCCTATCGCTTGGGTTTGTCCGTGCAGGGCAGTCATGTAGTCCGAGACCGCCTGGCGCAGTTCAGGCAGGCCCAGGTTGTGCGAATAAAAGGTCTCGCCTTTTTGCATCGAATTGATGGCCGCCTGGCGCACGATGTCGGGCGTGACCTCGTCGGATTCGCCAAACCAGAAGGCCAGCACATCGGGGCGGCCCATGCCCGCGTTGGCGACTTCGCGGATGCGGGATTCTTCCAGGTCCATGACGGCCTGGCGCATGAAAGGGGGTGTTGGGGTATTCATCCGAGCATCCTAACGGCTGCCCTGCCCCGGCCTTGTCGCGCTTTGCACAGCCGCGTGTTTTGCCTATGATGACCGACACAAAAAGCATCAGGGAGACAAGCATGGAACCCAAAATTTTGATCCACACGCTGGCCCGTACGGTCCTGACCTTGTGCCTGCTCGGTGCCTCGCCCAACAGCTGGGCGGTGGAGACTTTCACCGCCACCACGGGCGCTGACAAGCCCGCAAAGGGCAAAAAACCCAAACAGGCCAAAGCCCCCAAGGTCCCTACCGACAAAGGCTCGGCAGAAAACAAGCCCGAGCGCGACAAACGCCTGATGCGCGAATGCCGGGGCAGACCCAACGCCGGGGCCTGCGAAGGCTACGCCAGCTGAGTGTTTGAGGCTCCGGCCTGCACCAGCGACGCAGCCCACCTCTGCGCCAAACCGCTGGCGCGCACGCTGGGGCGGTGGATGGCCGCTTCGAGCAAACCAGCTTCGGCCTCGACCAGGGTGAACTGCTCGCGGGCCCGGGTGATGCCGGTGTAGACCAGCTCTCGGCTGAGCACCTCGGCACCGCCCGGGGGCAACACCAGCGCGGTGTGCTCGAACTCCGAGCCCTGGCTTTTGTGCACCGTCATGACAAACGCGGTGTCGACCTGGGCCAAGCGCATGACGCTCACCGAACGCAAGGCTTCACCGTCCAAAAACCAGACCTTGGGCTTGCCTTCGGTGCCCGGCAACACCACGCCCACGTCGCCGTTGAAAACGCCCAACTGCGCATCGTTGCGCGTGACCATGACGGGCCGCCCCTCGTACCATTCGCCTTTGACTTGCAGCAGGCCCGCATCGGCCAAGGCTTTTTGCACCGCCGCATTCAACGCCAGCGTGCCCCAGTCGCCTTGGTGCACCGCGCACAAAATACGAAACCGTTCGAAAGCCTTGAGCACGCTGCGCACCCAGTTGGCGTGGCTTTCGCTGGACACCTCAGCGCCCTGCCCTGCCGGGCCAGTTTGCATGAGGCGCAGGTAATCGGCATACGAAGGCTTGCCCGCTGCGCCCAGCGCCAGGGCGCAAACGGCTTGGGGGCTGCTTGGCTGGAGGGCCAGCAGGGGAGAAAGTTGCTCTGTGGAAGTGGTCTGCGGCCGCGATAAATTTCCAGCCAAGCCATCGCGGCCAGACGCCGCTCCTACAAAGACGTCGCGAGCTGCAATGGCATCGCCCCGGTTCACGGCCAGGGCCAACTGGCCAATGGCGCCTTTGAAGCGTCGGCTTTGGCGCAGCATCACGGTTTGCTGGGCCAGCACGGGGGCCGGATCGGGCAGCACAAATTCGGCAGCCAATGTCTGCCCGGCTGCGTGCAGCACAAACTGCGCCGTGGCCGCGCTGTAGCGGCCCGCTGCCGCGTCTTGGCACAAGTCGCCCAGCACAGCCCCGGCCTCGACCGAGGCCAGCTGGTCTTTGTCGCCCAACAGCACCAAGCGCGCCGTGGGCGGCAAGGCCTGCAGCAACGCGTCCATCATTTCCAGGTGCACCATCGAGGCTTCGTCCACGATCAGCACATCCACATCGAGCGGGTTGGCCGCGTGGTGGCGAAACTGGCGTGTGTCGGGCCGCGCCCCCAGCAGCGAATGCAGCGTGCGCGCCGGGCCCATGCGGGCAATCAACGCACGCAGGTCCAGACCTGCATCGGCAGGCACAGGCAAGCGGGTCAGTGCATCGTCGATCGACTGCTTCAGGCGCGCCGCCGCCTTGCCCGTGGGCGCAGCCAGCGCCACGCGCAGCGGCGGGCCTTCGGGGTGCAGCGCCAGCAGCAGCGCCAGCAAACGGGCCGCGGTGTAGGTCTTGCCTGTGCCGGGCCCACCGGTGATGACCGACAGCCGTGCGCGCAGCGCTACGGCGCAGGCCACTTTCTGCCAATCGGTGGTATTGGGTTCTTCGAGGTTGGGCACAAAAAATCGGTCCAGCCATTCGCGTGCCGCCGCTTCAGGCACGGCCAGGGGCTCGCTGGCACGCTGCAGCAGGCTTTGGCCTACGCGCTGCTCATAGCCCGCATAACGGCGCAGGTACAAAAGTGGCACATCGGCCGATCCGCCCAGCACCATCGGCTGGCCTTGGTCGGGGGCGTCGGCCAAGCGCACACAAACGCTGGACGAGTGGCCTTGCAAATCGGCTTGCAAAGCGGCTTGCCAATTGGCCAGCGTGCTGGGCAGGTGCGCCCACATGGCCTTCAGGCCCTGCGCACCGTCCGCCGCCGCCGCAGGCCAGCCCAGCAAGGCCACGGGTGGCTGGCACAGCTCGGCCACGGCCAGGCAGGTGTGGCCACGCCCTTCCATGTGCGCCAAGATGGCCGCAGCCACCAACAAAGGCGCAGCGGCCCCGGCATCCAGGCGCAGCACTTGCGCGGCGAAAGCGCTGTCGATGTGGCGCAGCAGGCCTTGACCGGTCCACAGGTTCAGCCATTGCACCGTTTGCGCGGCGGTCAGGCCTTGGGCGGGCAGGTCCATGAGCCAGTCCATTTGCGCGGCGGGCACGGTCGTCATGCGTGAGGTTTTTTTCAAGCTCATCACGCCACCTCTTCGTTCAGCATGGCGTCCAGGCCATCAAGCAGCGCCAATGGCGCGGGCAAGGTACAGCAGCCACCCGCAGGCCCGTCGATGCCGCGCAAAAACAAATACACCGCGCCGCCCAGCTGCTGCGCCGGGTCGTAGGCAGTTCCTAAACGGGCGCGCAACAAGCGGTGCAGCGCCAGCATGTACAGCGCGGCCTGCACCTCGTAACGGTGTTGGGCCATGGCCGCATCCAGGGCCTGTGCGGTGTAGGCCGCGTCATCGGTCCCCAGGTAATTCGATTTGTAGTCGAGCACCCAGTAGCGGCCTTGATGCTCGAACACCAGATCGGCAAAGCCCATCAGCATGCCGTGCAGTTGCGCGTCGGGCAGTTGCGGGCGGCTCACTCCGGGCAACAGGTGCTGCTGGCACAGGGCATCGACCTGGCGTGCATGCAGGCGCTCGGCGGGCAACCAAAATTCCATCTCGGGCAGCAGGTCACCCAGCGCGTTCAGTGGCGCGTTCGGACCGCGCAAAGGTTGGGTCACGACTCGGCTGAGCCACTGCAGCACGAGGTCGGCCTGGGCTGCATAGCCTGCGTTCTCGCAGCGGTATTTCAGGCGCTCGGCCTTGGACGCATCGAGCGCAAAGCCATCGGCCGCCAACCATTCGAGTTGGTCGTGCAAAAAGTTGCCTGCCGTGGGGCCTTTGGCAAAGCCATGCCACGGGGCCAAAGCACCGGGGCTGGCCACCGAGGCCATGGGCATGGCCGCATCCTCAGGCGGTTCGTCGTCGGCGGGGCGCGGCGGATTCAGGTGCAAGACCAAGGGCGTCAGGGTCTGCGAAGACAGGTCACGCGTCAGGCGCGAAAAACTCGCGATCGTCCACGACTTGTCGATGCGGGCGGTGCAACTCAGCGCCTCGCGCAGTGCGGTGGTGTGCGCTGGTCTTTGCCACAGTGTCAGCGGCACCCGGGTGGGAGCGACTTGCATGTGCACCGACAAGGCCTGGCCTTGCGCATCCGTCTGCAGGGCTTGCAACTTGTTCAGCCAATCGGCGGCTTCTAATTCATCACCGCTGCCCAGCAAATGCCCGGCGGCACTGCCATGGTTCACGCAGGTTTTGCCGTTGCCGCGCTTGACCGCACTCCAGCCCACCCACAGCGCGTGGCGCGCCCGCGTGAGCGCGACGTACCACAGGCGCAGGTCTTCACGCAGGCGGTCGTGGTCCGCGAGCTTGGAGTCTTCCTTGTCAAAGTCCAGCGTCCAGTGGCGGTTGCCCTCGCCCTCGCCCTTGCCCTCGCCATCACGACCCTCCAACTGCAGCACGGCGGCTTTGTCGGCCGTGACCACGCGGTGGCTGTGCGCAAAGGGCAGGCACACCACCGGGTACTCCAAGCCCTTGCTGGCGTGGATGGTGATGAGCTTGACCAAGTCCGCGTCGCTTTCAAGCCGCACGGTTTGTTCTTCGCCACCGCTGGTGTTGCCCGACTGCGCTTCGTCCATCTGCTGGGCCAACCAGCGGATCAGGGCCTGCTCGCCATCGATCTGGCTGCTGGCCGCTTGCAGCAATTCGGCCAGGTGCAGCACATTGGTCAGACGGCGCTCGCCATCCGTCTGGCCTCGCCAGCGCCCGGCCAACTTCAGCACATGCAGCGACTGGCGCAGCATGGCCAGCACGCCCTGGCTTTGCCAAGTCTGGTGCAGTTCGCGCATTTGCTCGGCGCGGGTGTCCAGCAGTTCGTCTTGTGTGGCCAGGTCGTACAGCTCGGCCAGCGACAGGCCCACCGTGCGCGTGCCCAACGCGGCGCGCACGCGGCGCATGTCTTGCGGCTCGGCCACGCCGCGCAGCCACAGGCACAGGTCTTGCGCTTCGTCGCTGGCAAACACCGAGTCGCGGTCTGACAAATACACCGAGGCCACGCCACGCACCCGCAGCGCGTCGCGCACGGCTGCGGCCTCTTTGCCGGTGCGCACCAGCACGGCAATGTCTTTGGGCTGCAAGGGTTTTTCGCCGTTTTGTGCATCGGCAAAACGCGCTTGTGGGTCGTTCAGCCAGGCCACGATTTGCTCGGCGCACAGGGCCGACAGATGCGTCTGTGCATCGCGTGTGCTGCGCAAAGTGGCGTCGTGCACCACGGTCATGGCTTGCACATCGCCTGAGCTTGTTCTGAAGACTTCATCGCGCCCCTTCGCGCCCACGGGCTGGAAGGGCAGCGGATCTTCACCGCCTTGTTTGTAGCCAAAGGCGTCTGGCGCCATGTCGAACCAGCGGTTGACCACGGCCACCACCGCTTGCGTAGAGCGAAAGTTGGTACCCAGCACATGGTGGCGACCGGTGGTGGCGCGGCGCGCGGCCAAGTAACTGTGGATGTCCGCACCCCGAAAACCATAGATGGACTGCTTGGGGTCGCCAATCAGCAGCAGCGCGATCTCGGGCAGGTTCTCGGCCGTGCGGTAGATGCGGTCAAAGATGCGGAACTGCAGCGGCGAGGTGTCCTGGAACTCGTCAATCATCGCCACCGGGAACTGCTCACGCAGGCGCTGCGCCAAGCGCTCACCCGATTCGGGGTCGGCCAGCGCGACATCCAGGCGCTGCAGCATGTCGGCAAAGCCAAACAGACCGCTGCGCCGCTTGAGCTCGGCCATGCGCTGCAGCACATGGGTGCGGGCGTGCAGGCGGGCAACTTGGGTGGGATCGGGCAAGGCAAACAAAGCGGCTTGCAGATCGGCGTAGGCTTGGCTTTCGGGCGGCAAATCCACGGGCGCTTCGCCGGGCTTGCGGCATTCGAGCAGACCTTGGGGCGTGAAGCGTGACCAGCCGGCTTTCATGGCTTTTTCCAGGCGCTTGCCATCTTCTGGCCCTTGCGCCCAGTCTTTGAGCACAGCCAACCACTCGGCGCATTTTTTGTACGTCAGCTTGCGTCCATCCCAGCTGGATTTGTGATGCTCCAGCTGCGCCTCGATCCAGCCCAACAAGTTGTCGGCCTTTTCAATCCACCCCTGTTTCAGTGCCTGCAGTTGCGAGTCGCGCTCGGCCATGGCCGCGCCGAACACCTGCGCCAGCGTGCCGGGTTCGGCATCGTCCAGCGGCACTGCTATCAGGGCGCGCATGTCTTGTTCAAGCGCGGGCACATCGCGCCAAACGCCCAGCACCTGGGTCACCAGGACCGTGCCCATGGGGTAGAGCTGCTGCCGCCAGTAGTCCTGCACCGCTTCGAGTCGCAGCGCGGCTTCGTCGCCCACCAGGTTTTCTTCAAACAAGCTGCCGCTGTCAAACGCATGTTCGCGCAGCATGCGCTGGCACCAGGCGTCGATGGTGTACACGGCCGCGTCGTCCATGGCCTGCGCGGCCAGCGCCAAGCGGTGGGCGGCTTGCTCGCGTGGCTCGCCTTCGGGGTATTCGTCCTTCAGTTTTTGCAGGAAGGCGTCGTCGGTTTGGGCCATGCCCCGAAACACCTGCGCGGCCTCGGTCAAGCGGGCGCGGATGCGGTCCGACAACTCGCGTGTGGCGGCGCGGGTGAAGGTCATGACCAGCACGTCTTGCGGCAGCATGGGGCGCACAGGTGCCGTGCCCTCTTGGCCGTGGCCCAGCACCAGGCGCACATACAGCGCGGCAATGGTCCAGGTTTTGCCCGTGCCAGCGCTCGCCTCGATCAGGTGGCTGCCGCGCAGTGGAAAGGTGTGGGCATTGAGGGCGTGGGGGGCGACAGCATTGGAGGCGACGGCATTGGGGGCGTGGGTGGTGCTCATGCCAGCTCTCCCTCTTCGCTGTCGTGGGGCGCATCGGGCAAGGCCTCGATCTCGGCTTGCTCGGCCCAGGCCTTCAAGGGCGCGTAAACGGTTTGGGCCAAGCGCTCGAAAGCGCCCGTCTCCAGCAAGGCTCCGATGTGGATGTAGGTGCGGGCCAGCGCTGGGTCTTTGTCTTTTTCGGCGCGTTTGAAGTCACTGCCCTCGTAGGCATCGGCCAGCGCGTTGAGGTTGTCCGGGTCTTTGAGCCACTGCAACGCCACACCGGGCGGCAGCGGCAGCGGCCAACACATGCCCTCGGCCCAAACGGCCAGCAGCGCGGTCAACTGGGCGCGGGCGGCCTCTGGCTCTGGCTCGGTCATGCGCAGCACGGCGTTGCGGCCCACCACCACACACTTCAAGGGCTGGTCCATGGCGGCAGCGGCCAAAGACAGCAACCAGATGTCGATCAGCTTGTCCGGATGGACCTGTGGTGTTTTGGTTTTCAGGTTGGCCAAATCGCTGGCGCGAAGGTGCAAGGACATGTGCCCCACCTCACCCATACGCACATCGCCCAGCGCGTCCTGCAAGGCCACTTGGGGGTGGGCCAGATCCACCAGCAGGCGCTCGGCCGCATCGGGGTAAGCCTGCCGCTCGCGCAGCGCTGCGCTCAGCATGGCCTGCAGGCGGGTCTTGAGATGCTCCGCGGCGAGCTTGCCCACACCCGCCAGCGGCAAGGCCCCGGCTTGGCGCAGGCGCTGCACCACCAGCTGCACATGCGCGGGCAAGGTGTTTGCACTCAACTCGGTCGGCACATGCTGCAGCTCGTGGTCGATCAACTGGTACAGGTCCAGACCCGCCAATCCAAAGAGTTCCTCGTCGTGCAACTCGCTGCGCTCGTCTTCCAGGTGCACCTGCAGGCGTTCGCGAAAAAAAGCGCCTACAGGTTTGCGCAAAAACCGGGCGAGTTGGGTGAGGGTGATGACGGGCACGCCCTGCGCGGATTCGAGCGGTGGCAAGAGCGAAACCGGTCCTTCGAGGGGTGCCTCGCGGGGTTGGGTGTCCTGCGCCGCGCGCCACTCCTTGGCATAGGTCAACAAACCACTGCCCTCTTCAAAATAGGTGCGGCTGAAAGCCTGCAGCGGATGCACAGTGGTCAGACCTTTGGCCGTGCCCTTGCCCCAGAGCAAGTCGATCTCGTCGCGCAGTTGCGACACCAGCACCGAAGGGGGTTGTTCGCTGTTGTCGCGCACGCTGCGGCCGCTCCAGCTGACATAAAGCACTTGTCGCGCCGACAGCAAGGCTTCGAGCATGAGCTGGCGGTCGTCGTCACGGCGCGAACGGTCGCCGGGGCGGCTCATGCCGGTCAGGCCCATCAGGTCGAAGTCGGCGCGCGGGCTGCGGCGCGGGTAATCGCCATCGTTCATGCCGAGCAGGCACACGGCCTTGAAAGGGATGGCCCGCATGGGCATGAGCGTGCAAAAGGTCACGCCCCCGGCCCGAAAGCGCTGCTCCAGCCGGGGTGTTTTGAGCGCCTCGAGCCAAGCCGAACGGGCCACGGCCAACGGCACGGCCTCTGCAAAGCCAGCTTGGCCACAGGCGCGCACCCAATCGGTCAGCGCTTGGTCCAAGGCAGACAGCGCGTTGCGGTCGTTGTCGTCACGCGGCTTGAACATCGCGGCCAGCAAGGCGCGGCCACGCTCGGCCCATTGCGCGGGCGTGGCGTCTTGTGTGGCGGTTTGCCACCAGTCGATCAAAGCTTGCAACAGGTGCGCCAGCGACCCGGCCAGCTCGGCATCGAGCCCGCCCACTTCGGGGTAAGGCGTGGCCCCGGGTGCATCGGCATCCACAGGGTCTGCCCCGCAGGCATAACCCATGAGCATGCGCTGCACACCAAACAATGCAGAGTTGTCCTCGCCGCACATGCCCAGCCCCAAGCCTGCGCGGTGCGGGGCCGACAAGCCCCAACGGATACCCGAGCCCGCCATCCAGCGGGTGAGCGTGGGCAAGCCTGCTTCGCTCAGGCCAAAGCGGGCAGCGAGCGCTGGCACCTCGAGCAGCTCGACCAGTTCACTCATGCGGCTGCGCTGCTGCGGCAAAGCCAGCAACCATTCGACCGCGTGGATCAACGGACTGATGGCCTGTGCACCCAGGTCGGCAATGTCATAGGGGATGAACCGTGCATCGGCGCGCTTGTACTGGCCAAACACGGCGCGGATCGCCGGGGCCATGATTTCGATGTCGGGCACCATGACCACCACGTCGCGGGGTGACACAGGCTGATCGCCCGGCGGGTTGTGGAACCATTGCAGCAGTTGGTCGTGCAGCACCTCCAGCTCGCGCACCGGGCTGTGCGCGATTTTGAAAACGACCGACTGATCGCCCTGGTCCCATGGCTCCACAGGGGCACCGCCGCTGGAAGGCTCCAAGTCGCGAATGCGCCGCTGCAACTGGGACAACATGCGCGTGCCGTCTTCGCCGGGCACATCGTCAAAAAAGTCCAGTCGTGGCCACTGCGTGACTTGCTGGGCCGCCTGCAGGTCGTCAAAGGCGTCAAGCTGGCGGATGAAGTCACGCCCCTGCCGCCCCCAGGCGGCCAAGAGCGTGGGCGCGTGCAAATGCATCTTCGCCAGCGGCAAAGCGGCCAACGCCTCACCCCGATACTCGTGTCGACGTCGCTCGGCCTGCAGCCACTCGCGCCCGTCGATGATGTCGCCCCAGTGGTACTGGCATGGGTTGGGCACGGCCAGCATCACCTGGCTGTGTGCGGCCAAGGCCGCCAATATCTCCAGCAGCTGCCCGGGCATGTGGCTCATGCCAAACACAGACACGCGTCGCGCCACCGGGCTGGCCAGCGGCTGGCCCGACTGCAGGTGCGCCAGCGCCCGCGCATGCAGCGCGGGGCGGGTGGCTTGGCGCTGGCTGTCATCCAAGGTGGCGAGCACGCGCCGCCACAACTCGGCCTGCCAGAGCTGGTCTTCGCCCAGCGCATCGTGGCCAGCGGCCTTGCGCAACATGTTGCGCCCGGCGGCCCAGTCTTGCAGCCAATCGGGGCGGTAGATTTGATACTGGTCAAACAGGTCGGCCAGTCGGCTGGCCAGTTGCAGCAAGCGGTCGGGTTCGTCGCCGCGCAAAAAGCCTGCCACGGGTTGGAACACCGGGTCTTGCAGGCAGCTGGGCAGCAAGGCCATCAGCCGCCAGGTCATGGGCAGTTTGTCGAGCGGTGAGTCGGGCGGCACATTCTGCGTGCCCAGCACCTGACGGTAAGTGCGCCACAAAAAGCGCGAGGGCAACTCCACCCGCGTGGCCGCACACACCCCACCTTGGCGGGCCAGCTCGATCTTGATCCACTCGGCCATGCCGTTGCTCTGCACCAGCACCACCTCACTCTCGAGCGGGTGCAAAGGGTGCGTGCGCAGCCAAGCCGTCAGGGTGTCGGCCAGCACCTCGGAGCGGTGGCTGTGCAAGGCGATGAAGCCGGGGGAAATGGAGGAGACAGGCATGCGGTGAACAAGTGCAGACATGGAAGCGAAGGGACAAGAATAGCCGCAATCGTGCCCGCCACCAGGCTCATGGCAAGAGCCCTGCACTGCCCAATTTTTAAGCACCAGCCGCCACGCCAGTCAGGATGCGGCTTGGCGCAGTTGTTCAAGGACTTATCCACACCTTTGGGCACGGTGTTTGGGGGTAAACCAGCACTGGGGGAAACCTCCCTTCATCACACAGGCATACCAAAGTCGTGGCATCCAGGCGCACTGGCCGCGGCCCCAGCACTCGGGTCACTAAGTGCTGAGCGCCGTAAGGGAATACGCTGAAGGGAAAAACCGGCAGCCAGACCATACTTTGCTCATCGATACACAAGGAACCCCCATGACCGTCTCCTGGATCAAACGCACGGCCTGCCTCACGGGCGCACTGTTGGCCGTAGGCCTGCCCCTGGGCGCTTGGGCGCAAGCCTGGCCCAGCAAACAGCCCATCAAATTGGTGGCCGTGTTTCCGCCCGGCGGATCGGTGGACCAAGTGGCGCGCATTTTGTCGGGCCCCCTGTCTCAGCAACTGGGCCAAAGCGTGGTGGTTGAAAACAAAGGCGGTGCCTCGGGCGTGATCGGCACGGCGGGCGTGCTCAGCGCCCCCGCCGATGGCTACACCTTTGCCGTGGTGTTCGACACGCATGGCGTCAACCAAAGCCTGATGCCCAACATGCCCTATGACAGCAAAAAGGACCTGACCCCTCTGGTGCTGGTGGGCACTTCGGCCATGATGCTGACCACACACGCCAACACCGAATACAAAACATTTGCCGACGTGGTGGCCGCAGCCAAGGCCAAAAAGAACGTCTCTTATGGCTCCATTGGCAACGGCAGTCTGGCGCATTTGGCCATGTCTTTGTTGGGCAAAAGTGGTGGCATGGAATTCAACCATGTCCCCTTCAAGGGGGGCGGCCCCTTGATGAACGACGCCATCGCAGGGCACATCCCCCTGTCCATGGCCACCGTCTTTCTGAACAAACCGCACATCGACAGCAAGCGCTTGAGGCCCCTGGCCGTCACATCGGCCAAACGTGTCGCCGATTTTCCTGACGTGCCGACCATTGCCGAAGCAGGCTTTGCGGGCTTCGAAGCCCCGGCTTGGTGGGCGCTGTTGGCCTCGTCCAAAACGCCCCCGGACATCATCAAACGCATGAACGAAGAGCTGAACAAGGCGCTGGCCAACCCTGATGTCTCCAAGCGATTGGTGGCTCAGGGCATTGAGATTTCAGGCGGCAGTGTTGAAAAAGCCAAGACCTTCATCGACGGCCAGATCGACACTTGGGCCAAAGTGGTGCGTGACAACGGCATCAAACCCGACTGAGCTCAAGCCGCCGCATCCGGCGGCGGCGCGTCGACCACCAAATCTGCGTTCAGTGCACGCACCCGGTGGTCCACGTAGTACCCCCCAAACTCGGTGTACCTGAGCAGCACGCGCTGGCAGCCGCTGCACGCAAACACATCACAGCGGTTGTAGGGGAAAAATTCGGGCGCAATGGGCGCAAGCGGGCTCTCGTAGCGGGTGCCCTCGGGGTGGAATTCTTCAAACGTGGGCTCGCTGCCCAGCGCCGTGTCGCCATCGTCTTGTGCTGCGCGCAAACTGCCCATGGCGGTCATGTGCGGCGCGGGCCAACGGTCTTCCGTCATGCTCTCCCAACCGGCACAGGGCCCCAATGCACAGTCACATTTTTGGGGAGAAGCCGCCTTGGCCAAAGCTTTCAAGGCTGGGGCGTCAAGACGGGTTGGTGGTTTCATGGCCATGGGGTTCCAAGGGTTGCCTGCACGCATGTCGAACGGTGTCGCACAGGCCATACAAAAGTTTGAGTGCTTGAAATCTAGCAGTTTTACTGCCCTGCGTACCACCCTTTCGGACAGGTCGATGGTGACAGGCTCCACAACTGGGGCACCCTGTTTGCCCTGTCTGTTGATCAGGGGTGTCGAACCAGGGTTGGGATTCCGGCTCAAAACACATATACTCCCACATATACTTTTCACCGGAGTTGAACATGGCACAAATCACGCTGTATTTGGACGATGCCACACAAGCTTTGGTCGATGAAGCCGCCAAAGCCAATGGGGTGTCCAAGAGCCGTTGGGTGGCGGACATCATCCGCACTTATGCGGCGCACGATTGGCCGCAAGACTGCCTGGCGCTGGCAGGCCGTTTTGCAGACTTCCCCCTGAGGGAAGAGGCACCCCACACCCCGCCTGCCGATGTGCCGCGCCTGATTTTTTGATGCCCGGCCATGTTGATCCTCGACAGCAACACCATCAGCTATTACTTCAGAGGTGACCCCCATGTGGTGCCTCGCCTGCAAGCGGTGAGGCCGGGCACGCTGGGCGTTCCGGCCATTGTGGCGTACGAGTTGCGCTATGGACTCATGCGCTTACCCCAAGAAGCGGCCGAACCCCGCTTGGCCGCCTTGGCGCAATTTCTTCGACCCCTGCAAATGTTGCCCTTTGACGATGAATGTGCCCTACAGGCCGCCAAAATTCGCATCGCTTTGGAATCGGCAGGCACACCCATCGGCCCACACGACACCTTGATAGCGGCCACCGCCATGCGCCATCAGGCCACACTCATCACGCGCAATGTGCGCGAGTTTTCTCGGGTGCCGGGCCTGCAGTGGATCAACTGGCACGACGACAGGCCAGCCCTTAAACCCTGAGCGAACTCCATGGCCTTATGCCAGTTCGTCCCACACCACAGCTCAACGACCCCTTTGTCATGCACATGACTGGTTTGACCCCGACCTCAACTTAAAGTCCAGTGATGATGCATTTCTACGAACCCCACCTGGGCCACGGCCTTAAACACGATCCGTTCAACGCCATCGTGGGTCCCCGCCCCATTGGTTGGGTGTCAAGCCGCAGCGACAGCGGCGTGCTCAATTTGGCCCCCTACAGTTTTTTCAACGCCTTCAACTATGTGCCGCCGCTGATTGGTTTTTCCAGCATCGGGCGCAAGGACTCGCTGAACAACATCGAAGCCAACGGCGAATTTGTCTGGAATCTGGTCACCCGCCCCCTGGCCGAAGCCATGAACCAGACCTGCGAGGGCGTGCCCCCCGAGGTGGACGAATTTGCCCTGGCCGGTCTGACCCCTGCACCCTCGCGCCTTTTGAGCGTGCCCCGGGTGTTGGAGAGCCCGGTCAGCTTTGAATGCCGCTGCACCCAAATCCTGCAAATGCAAAACCTGCAGGGTGAGAAAGTGGACACCTGGATGGTGTTTGGCCAGGTGGTTGGCGTGCACATCGACGAGCGCCTGATTCCCAACGGCATTTACGACACCGCCAATGCTGGGCATGTGTTGCGCGGGGGTGGCCCAGCCGATTACTTCACCATCGGCCCGGAACAACTCTTCAAGATGTACCGACCCGAAAGCGGCGCACGCGATTTACCCAAGTGACTTGCACCCCGTGAGTTGCCCCATTGAACGAGCGCATGTGACACGGGCCTTGGGTTTTCCCTAGCCTGCACGGCGTGCTGTGGGCCGCATGATTTGGGTAGACAAGTTCAACCTCAGCCCGTCATGACCACACCTTCTTCTGCATCCCCCACCCAGTCCCCCATCTGCAGCACCATGATGCAGATGCCCCTGTCGCTGAACCACTTGCTCGAACGGGCGGGCACTTTGTTTGCCAGCAACGAGATCGTCTCGCGCCTGCCCGACAAGTCGCTGGTGCGGCACAGCTATGGCGCGTTTTACCAACGCACCAGACAGCTGGCGCAAGCCCTGCAAAACATGGGCCTGCAAAAAGGCGATCGCGTAGCCACGCTCTGCTGGAATCACCACGCGCACCTGGAGTGCTATTTCGGCATCCCAGCCGCAGGTGGCGTCATGCACACACTCAACCTGCGCCTGTCGCCCGAAGAGATCGCCTGGATCGCCAACGACGCACAAGACAAGGTGCTGATCATCGACGACGTGTTGCTGCCGCTGTACCAACAGTTTGCGCACCTGTACCGCTTCGAGCGCGTGATCGTGTTCCCGTTTTCCGGGGCAGCGGTGCCCGCTGAATTCACCGATTACGAGCAGCTGCTGGCCAGCACCGACACACAGGGCTTTCAATACGCCCCGCACGCCGAAGACGATGCGGTGTCCATGTGCTACACCTCGGGCACCACGGGCCGGCCCAAGGGCGTGGTGTATTCGCACCGCTCGACCATCTTGCACACCCTGGTGGGCTGCTTGGGCGACTTTTGGGGCCTAAAAGGCAGCGACGTGATCTTGCCTGTCACGCCCATGTTCCATGCCAACAGCTGGGGCATCCCTTATGGCGCGGTGATGATGGGCGTGAAGCTCGTGTTTCCTGGCCCGCACCTGCACCCGGAAGACCTGCTGGACCTGATGACGGCCGAGCCCCCCACACTCTCGCTGGGCGTGCCCACCATCTGGATGGGTTTGATCCAGGCTTTTGAGGCCGCACAAACCACCCAACCAGACCGCTGGAAATTGCCCGCTGGCATGCGCTCGCTGGTGGGTGGTGCGGCCGTGCCCGAGGCGCTGATTCGCGCTTTTGACCGGCACGGCATCTGGATTTTGCAAGGTTGGGGCATGACCGAAACCTCGCCTTTGTGCACCGTGTCTTACCCCAAGTCGGAGCTGAAAAACGCGTCCATGGACGAGCGTTACCGCCGCGCCGCCATGGCGGGCGTGCCCGTGCCGCTGACGGAGCTGCGCATCCGAGGCGAAGACGGCCAGGACGCCCCCTGGGACGGCCAGCATGTGGGCGAGATTCAGGTGCGCGGTCCCTTCATTACCGGCAGCTACCACCAGGTGCCGGTGAGCGAAGACAAGTTCAGCGCCGACGGCTGGCTGCGCACAGGCGATGTGGCCAGCGTGGACGCCTTGGGTTTTGTGCGCATCACCGACCGCACCAAAGACCTGATCAAGTCCGGCGGCGAATGGATCAGCTCGGTCGATCTGGAAAACGCCCTGATGGCCCACCCCGACGTGGCCGAAGCGGCCGTGATCGCCATCCCCGACCCCAAGTGGAGCGAGCGGCCGCTGGCCTGCATCGTGCTCAAACCAGGTCGAGCGCAAGGTCAGGCGCCTCGGCCCGAAGACTTTGCCGCGCACCTGCTGCAGCACGGCTTTGCCAAGTGGCAGGTGCCCGACCGCTATGAGTTCATCGACGCCGTGCCCCGCACCTCCACGGGCAAGTTCTACAAACTCAAACTGCGCGAGCGTTTTCCCGCCTGAGCAGGCGGACAGCGCTGAGCTCAGCCCTGACGCCAGTAGGCTCTCCGGACACAGGGTTAAGAGGCACGGCCCACAATGGGTTGGCGCTGCTTGAGCGCTACTTTTTTCCAGGGGATGACCATGCGCCACCCGTTTGTCATGGCAATGTGCGCCAGCCTGTTTTTGTGCAGCTTGGCCTGGGCGCAAGCTGCCGGGCAGCCTGGCACCGCACAAGACAGCCCCAACAACACCCCACTAGCCTTGCCGCCCGAGCCGCTGCAGCGGGTGCTGCAATCGGTGGTGACGGTGCAAAGCCGCAGCGACGCGCAGGCCAACACCAGCCGCACCCTGGGCCAGCGCCGCGAAGGCTCAGGCGTGGTCATTGGCCCCGACCTGGTGCTGACCATTGGCTACCTGCTGCTCGAAGCCGAAAGCGTGGACCTGATTGACCACCAGGGCCGCCGCATTCCGGGGCAAGTGCGGGCCGTGGACAACCTCAGCGGCCTGGGCCTGATCCGCTCACTCGTGCCGCTGCGCCTGGAGGCCGTGCCGCTGGGCGACTCCGACACCCTGCCCACGCCCGGCAAGCTCTGGACCCTGGGCCAAAACGAGACCGAACCCACCGCGCTGGAGCTGGTCTCCAGAAAAGTTTTTGCGGGCAGCTGGGAATACCTGCTGGAAGCGCCCTTGATGACGATGCCAGCGGTGAACAACTGGAGCGGCTCGGGCTTGTTTGACGCCCAAGGCCAGTTGGTGGGCATTGGTTCCTTGTTGGTGCAAGACGTGTACGGCGACCAAGTGCCGCTGCCGGGCAATTTGTTTGTGCCCGTGAACCTGCTCAAAGACCCCCTGCCCGACTTGGTGCGCAGCGGCAAACGCCCCGGCCCGGCCACGCCCTGGCTGGGCATCACCAGCCAACGCCTGCCGAGCGGCGGCTTGGGGGTTTTGCGGGTGTCGCCGGGCAGCCCAGCCGCCGAAGCGGGCATCCAAATGGGTGACACCTTGCTGGCCCTTCAAGGCCAGTCGCTGGATGACCTGCCCGACTTTTACCGCCGCCTGCGGGCCTTGGGGCCTGCAGGCAGCCGCTTGACCCTCACGGTGCGCAGCGAGGGCCAAAGCCGCGAGGTGGAGTTGCTCAGCACCGACCGCGCAACGGCACTGAAAAGGCCTAGCGGGATTTGACCTGCGACACGTCCTTTTGACGTCTTCATCCCAAGCCGTTCCAGCTGTTTGAATGCGCCCCGTGGACAGGGGCGTCGCACACACAACGAAAAACATCGCCCACAGGGGTGGGCTGCTACAACGGCAAGCTCACAGCGCATTTTTGCAGGAGCCACACCCTGTGGGCGATAGATGTGGCACACGCCTTCAAGCCGAAAACTTGGGCGGGCGCTTTTCAATGAAGGCGTTCACCGCCTCATGGTGGTCGTCGGTCATGTGGGCAATAGCCTGGTAGCCCGCCGACATCTCCAGCAAGGATTCCAACGAGCTGCGCTCCCCCTCGCGCAGCAAACGCTTGGTCATGCGCAGCACCGCGCCCGGGTTGGCCGCGATCTTGCGCGCCAGCGCCAGCGCCTCGGGCATCAATTGATCGGGTGCCACCACCCGCGAGACCAGCCCACAGGCCAGCGCCTGCTCGGCCGACAAAGCCTCGCCCGTGAAGGCCATCTCGGCCGCTTTGGATGCGCCCACCGCACGCGGCAGAAGCCAAGCACCGCCGTCGCCCGGCACGATGCCCACTTTCACAAAACTCTCGGCAAAGGTAGCCTTGTCGGAGGCGATGCGGATGTCACACATGCAGGTCAAATCCAGCCCCGCGCCAATGGCCGGGCCGTTGATGGCAGCGATCACGGGCACATCCAGGTTGTAGAGCGCCTTGGGCAAACGCTGGATGCCATTGCGGTACTCCTCGCGGATGACGTCGGGCATGAGCTGTTGCGTTTGGTAGCGCAGCATGTCCTTGACGTTGCCGCCCGAGCTGAAGACCGGGCCTTCGGCAGTAAGGATGACAGCACGGACGCTGGTGTCCTTGGTGATGTCGGCACAAGCCTGCACAAACTCTTCGACCGCCGTGTTGCCCGTCAAGGCGTTGCGGGTCTCGGGCTGGCTCATGGTGAGGATGGCGATGCTGCCCTCCCGGGTGATGTTGAGAAAAGCGTTCATGGGGTTTCCTGTCGAAAAAATCAAAGCACCGTGTCGGTGAGTGTGCGCATCAGGTCCAGGCTGAGCGGCTCGGGGCTGTCCAGCAGGGCCTTGCCCAGCACATCGTGCCAGTAGGACTCTGACCCAGCGGCTTGCCGCCAAGCGTGCAGCCTGCGGGTGTACAGCTGCAGGTCAAACTCGCGTGTGAAGCCGATGGCACCGTGGATGGAATGACTCAGGCCCGCCACTTCAAGCGCTGCCTCGCTGGTGCGGGCCTTGGCCATGGCCACGCGCAGGCGGTCGGGCACTTGGCCCGCTGCGCGCAAGCCCAGCTGGGCGGCCATGCGGGCGGCAAACGCATGCTCGGACATGACGCTCAGCTGGTGCTGGATCGCCTGGAACTTGCCAATCGGTTTGCCAAACTGCTGGCGGTCGTTGGCGTATTGCAGCGTGCGGCTGAACACGGCCATCAGGGCACCGGCCAGTTGGGCCGCGTAAAGGGCCGCCTGCAAGGTCATGAGGTCGTGCGTTCCGGGCACCGCTTGGGCAGCGTCCCAAGCCGCTTGGGGCCAGCTCATCTGCGCGTCCAGGCAAAACCCGACCACTTGCACCTGAGCATCGGCTGCAGGCAACAGACGGCAAGCGCCACCAGACGAAACCAGCACCCAGTCGGCTTGTGTGCCACAACGCACTTGTGCGCAGTGCAAAAGGCCATCACCGGCCAGATGGCCCATGCCGAACACCACCGAGCCCTTGGGCGCAGACACGCCTGCATGAGCCATCAGGCCCCGCGCCAATAAGGTCTCGCCCAAAGGCACGGGCACTGCATAGCTGCCGCAGAGCTCCAGCACCGGGTAGACATCGGCCAAAGCCAGACCTGCGCCGCCCGCAGATTCGGGCACCAGCGCATCGGCAAAGCCGGCGTCTTCAAGCGCTTGCCACAGCGCGGCACGCGTTTGGCCCGCTTCGATGGCGCGCACCACCGCAGGCGTGCAGTGGTCGGTGAGCAGCGCCTTGACGGCATCTGAAAAAAGATCGTCCATGGTGTTTCCTTTTCAGCGCAAGCCTAGGCCACGCGCGATCATGCCGCGCAGGATGTCGCGTGTGCCGCCGCGCAGCGAGTAGCTGGGCGCCACCTGCGTGATGTAGATGAGCGTGTTGAGCAGCTCGGCGGGCACTTCGGTGTCGGGGCGCGAGAACAAGTCGTCGGCAATCGCCGCTGGAATCAGCTGCTCCACGCCTGTGCCCAGGTCTTTGACCAGAGCGGCTTCCACCACCGGGCTTTCACCCCGCGTGAGTTTTTCGGTGATGGCCACCGACATGGCGCGCAGCGGTGCCAGCTGGCTCAGGATCTTGCCCGCAAGGCGTTGCGCCTGCGGCGTGCGGCCTTGGGGTGTGCGCACGTAGGCCAGCCACTCGTCGAACAAGGCGATGCTGGAATACAGACGCTCCGGGCCGCTGCGCTCGAACGCCAGCTCGGCCGTGACCTGCTCCCAGCCGCCGCCTTCGTCGCCCACCAGGGCGTCGGGCCCCAGCTGCACATTCTCAAAAAACACTTCGCAAAAATGGCTGTCGCCCGATTGGTCCGTGATGGGCCGCACCGTGACGCCCGGCAAGGACAAGTCCACGATCACTTGCGACAAGCCCTTGTGGCGGTCACCCGCTTCGCCACTGGTGCGCACAAGCGCGATCATGAAGTGGCAGTTGTGGGCATTGGTGGTCCAGATTTTTTGGCCGTTCAGCAACCAGCCCGCCGCATTGGGCGTGGCTCGGGTGCGCACGCTGGCCAAGTCCGAGCCCGAGCTAGGCTCACTCATACCAATGCAGTAAAAAGCCTCACCCCGGCAGATGGCGGGCAAGTAACGCTGCTTTTGAGCTTCGGTGCCGTACTTGAGCAGCAAGGGGCCGCTTTGGCGGTCGGCGATCCAATGCGATCCCACGGGCGCGCCAAAGTTCAAAAACTCTTCCACCAGCACATAGCGCGCAAACGCGCTGAGGCCCGCGCCACCATAGGCTGGCGGAAAGGTGATGCCCAGCCAGCCCCGGCGGCCCAGCTCGCGGCTGAAAGCCGGGTCATAACCCATCCAGGAGCGTGCCCGCACATGGGCAGGTACACCGCGCATGGCCTCCACCAGAAAGGCCCGCACCTCCTGGCGCAGCGCTTCGTCTTGCGCCGGAATGGCCGACGGGTTCAGCGAATCGAGCTGGCTCATGCCCACACCCCTTTTTCAAACAACGTCTTCATGCTCTCTCCATCCATGGCCAACAAACCGCCCCGCCACGCATGGCGGCCCCTGGTGCAGCGCATTATTTCGACGGTTTGTGTTTTCACCTAGTGCTGGCTTTGCTTTGCGCGACACCCACGGGCTGTTCATGGTCAGGCACCGGCTGCTGTTCTGGGCGCGCCTTGTGATGCAGAACCATGGAAACCCTGACAACTCAGGAAAACCCTGATATCCGCTGCGCGACAGCCTGCAGCGGGCAACTGCCTATAGTCCGAAAAACGTTGGGCATCCCCCTCGCGTGAGACGTTCACAGCAGCAAGGTTTTAGACAGATGCATGACTTGATCATCCGCAATGCGCAGGTTTTTGACGGCACGGGCCAGCCCGCAAGACAGGCCGATGTGGCCGTCTCGCAAGGCCGCATCACCCACATCGGCCAGGTGGACGGCCTTGCCCGCGAGATCATCGACGCACAAGGCCTGGCCTTGATGCCCGGCATCGTGGACCTGCACACCCATTACGACGCGCAAGTCACCTGGGACCGCACCATGTCCCCCTCCCCCGCCTTGGGCGTGACCACCGCCGTGATTGGCAATTGCGGCTTTGGCATTGCGCCCTGCCCTGCGCCGCTGCGCGAGACCATGCTGAAAAACCTGTCGGTGGTCGAAGGCATGGACCTGCAATCCTTGCTCACCGGCGTGGACTGGCAGTTTGAGTCCTTTGGCCAATACATGGACCAGCTACGCCGCATCGGCCCTTACGTCAACACCGCCGTGTTTGCAGGCCACTCGGTCATACGCACCGCCGTGATGGGTGCTGATGGCTCGGCCCAAGTCGATCCCACAGAGGATCAACTGCAGACCATGCAAGCCCTGGTGCGCGACGCCATGGACCACGGCGCCATTGGTTTTGCGTCTTCGTTCTCACCCAACCACAGCGGTTTTGGCGGCATCCCCATGCCGTCCACCATTGCCACTGAAAGCGAGCTGCGGGCTTTGGCCGGGGTGCTGGGCGAGAAAAACAAAGGCGTCTTCATGATGGCCACCGGCACCCGTGCCAGCCCCGACGTGATGGAGTCCATCGTGCAAGACACAGGGCGGCCTGGCTACATCTCCACCGTGCTCACCGTGTACAACGAGGGCAACCCCGGCTTGGGGGCCACCTATTACGAGCGCTGCGCCCAAGCCCTGGCGCGCGGCCACGAGCTGTATGTGCTGACCAGCTGCCAACCGCTGTCGTTTGACTTCACCTTGACCGACCCCTACGTGCTGCTCAGCCACTCGGCCTTTGATGCCGTCAAAACCGCCACACCAGAGCAATTGCCCGAGCTGTACCGCTCGCGCGAATTTCGCGACACCTTCCGGCAGAACCTGCGCGAGCCCAAGGCGGGCATCCTGTTTCTGGGCAACTGGCGGCACATCGAAGTGGGTGCCACCGTAATCCCGGCCAACCAGGCGCTCGAAGGCGTGAGCATCCAGGCCCTGGCCGATCAGCGCGGTCTGGACCCGGTGGACGTGTTCTTTGACCTGGCCTTGTCTGAAGACCTGGGAACGCATTTTGTTGGCAAGTTTTTCAACAACAATGACGACGGTGTGGCCCCCTCGCTCAAACACCCGGCCAGCGTGATCACGCTGTCGGACGCGGGCGCCCACCTCACCTACATGTGCGACGCGGGCTTTGGCCTGTACTTTCTCGCGCACTGGGTGCGCGACACCGGGCACTTCAGCCTGGCCGAAGGCGTGCGCCGCCTGACCAGCGAGCCCGCCGACCGATTCCGCATTCCCGACCGTGGCCGCCTGCAAGTGGGCCTGCCCGCCGACCTGCTGCTGTTCGACCCGGCCACCGTGGGCATCTCCAAACCCTTGCCGCGCCAGGACTTGCCTGGCGGCGGCACGCGCATGGTGCGCGAGGCGACAGGGGTGCATGGCGTCTGGGTCAATGGCGTGAAAGTACATGACGGCCAAGACTACATTGACCACCCCCATGGGCCCGGCCAAGTGCTGGACCATTTCAATTCCTGAGGAGCATTGACATGACCACTTTTCTTCGATTTTTGACGGGTCTTTTTCTGGCCTTCATGGCCAGCAGCATCTGGGCCCAAAGCTGGCCCAACAAGCCCGTGCGCATGATCATCGCCTTCCCGCCCGGCGGCCCCACGGACCTGGTGTCACGGGTGTTGGCGCAGCGCCTGTCAGAGCAACTGGGCCAACAAGTCATCGTCGACAACAAGCCCGGTGCAGGTGGCAACCTGGCGGCCGAACTGGCGGCCAGAGCCACGCCCGATGGTTACACGATTTTCTACAACACATCGGCCATCGTGATTGGCCCGGCGCTTTACGGCAAGGTGAATTACGACACCCTGAAAGACTTTGCGCCCGTGGCCCTGACGGCCAGCGTGCCCATGGTGCTGGTGGTCAACCCCCAGCTGCCCGCACGCAGCGTCAAGGAATTTTTAGACCTGGCCAAATCACGCCCGGGTGCGCTCAACTACAGCTCTTCGGGCACCGGCACCATCACGCATTTGGCCAGCGCCATGATGTCCACCCAAACCGGCGTGCAGACCCAACACATCCCCTACAAAGGCAGCGCCCCGGGCTTGGTGGATCTGGCAGCGGGCCAAACGCAATTCATGATCGACACCATCAACACGGTCTTGCCTTATGTGCGCGACAACCGCCTGCGCGGCCTGGCTGTGACCAGCATCAAGCGCTCCAGCCTGCTGCCCGATCTGCCCACACTGGCCGAATCGGGCATGCCCGGCTTTGATGCCGCCGCCTGGCAAGGCATCGTGGTGCCCACCGGCACGCCTGCCGACATCGTGCAAAAGCTCAACACCGAAGTGAACAAGGCGCTGGCTCACCCTGATTTGCGCGCCCGCCTGGCCGCACAAGGCGCTGAAATTCTGGGCGGCACACCCGCCGAGTACGCCGCCCACCTGCGCACCGAAATGCCGCGCTGGGCCAAGGCTGTGAAAGACTCGGGCGCCAAAGCCGAGTGACCCTCGGGGCCACCAAAAACAGGTAATTTCACTGTAAGAGCCCACCCCTGTAGGCGATGCCACGCTGTCAACCAGCGCAGGCCATCGCTCACAGGGTGGGCTTTTACAAAACTGCGGGCACGATCGCCAGCAGCGCTTGCACCGCCTCTTCGCTCAGACCCGCTTCACGCAACACCTCGGCGCTGTGCTGGCCCAAACGCGGTGCCGGTTTTTGCACGGGCAAACCCGGTGTGCCGGAAAAGCTGACCGGCACACCAATTTCATGCACTCGCCCTTCACTGGGGTGATCCACTTCCTGCAGCATGCCCACTGCATGCAGATGCGGGTCTTGCAGCAAGCTGTCGATGTTGTGCATGGGCATGCAGGGGATGTCGGCCTCGTTCAGCCGCGCCATCCAGACCTCGGTGCTCTGCGTGGCCATGGCCTGGGCCACCAGGCGGTACAAGTCGTTGATGTGCCGGGTGCGCGCGCCAATGTTGGCAAAACGCGGGTCCTGTGTGAACAGATGGCCCTGCCCGATCAGGTCCAGAAACTTTTCCCAATGCCGGTCGGTGTAGATCAACACGCACAAATGCCCATCCAGGGTGGGGTAAGGCCGGCGCTCCTTCACCAACAAGCGGGGGTAGCCGGTCTCGCCCAAGGCCGGCTCAAAACTGGCCCCGGCCATGTGCTCGCCCAACACATATTGCGCCATGGTCTCGAACATGGGCACCTCCACCGCCTGGCCCACACCGGTTTGGTAACGGGCAATCACCGCCGCCAAAATGGCGTTCGAGGCCATCAGGCCCACCGTGCGGTCGGCCAGGGTCAGCGGCACATAACGCGGCTCACCGCCACTGGCCCGGCTCATCAAACTGGGCACGGCTGCAGCGCCCTGAATCAGGTCGTCGTAAGCAGGCTTACCCGCATAAGGACCCTTCTCGCTGTAGCCATACAGACCGGCATAAATGATGCGGGGGTTGATGGCTTTGAGCCGCTCGTAATCGATGCCCAGCCGCTGCATGGCCTGCGGGCGGATGTTGTAGACCACCACATCGGCCGTCTCCACCAGCTTGAAGAACGCTTGCAGGCCCTCGGGCTTTTTCAGGTCCAGCACCAGGCTGCGCTTGTTGCGGTTGACGTGCAAAAAAATCGAGCCCATGCCGGCATGGCGCATCGGACCAATGCCGCGCACCGTGTCCCCGGCGGGCGACTCGATCTTGACCACATCCGCCCCCATGTCGGCCATCAGCTGCGTGGCAAAGGGCCCCATCAGCACACTGGTCAAGTCCAGGACCCGCAATCCACTCAATGCACCGCCCATGCTGCTTTCCTTCCAGGTTGGGCTGGCATTATCGGTGCCACACATGCGCCCATGTGTCTCGCAAGGGGCCGCCGCTGCCCCGCCAATATCCGCACAATGTGTGACAACGCACAGACGCCGCTTCGGCGATACTGCCTCACCATGCACCGCACCATTTTCACCACCCCGGTCGTCAACACCTTGCTGAGGTGGTTTTCCATCGGTTTTTTACGCCTCAAAGGCTGGCGTGTCGAAGGGGCCTTGCCGCCAGCCGGACACAAAAGCGTGCTGATTGCGGCACCGCACACCAGCAACTGGGACCTGCCCTACACCCTGATGGTGGCTTTTGCCCTGCGCCTGACCCCTTACTGGATGGGCAAGAAAAGCATTTTCAGCTTCCCCTTTGGTCCCCTCATGCGCTGGCTGGGCGGCATCGCCGTCAACCGCGAACAATCGACCAACCTGGTGGCCGCTTCTGCACAAGCCTTGGTGCAAGCACAAGGGCCTGTGCAGCTGATCGTGCCCCCCGAGGGCACACGCAGCAAAACGCGCTATTGGAAAACCGGCTTTTATTACATTGCCCTGCAGGCGCAAGTGCCCATCGTGCTGGCCTACATGGACTACAGCACCCGCCACAGTGGCCTGGGGCCCGTGTTCACCCCGACGGGTGATGTGGACGCAGACATGGCGAGCATCAAAGCCTTTTATGCGCCCTTCAAAGGCAAAAACCCTGACCAATTCAACAGCAAGGAGTAAAGCATCATGGCCAAAGACTTCAGCACCATGGAAGACAGCAACCGCTCGTCCAATCCCGACATCCACCAAGTCATTGCCGCCTCACGCCGCCGTTTCTTGCAGGGCGGTGCGGCCGTGACGCTGGCCTCGGTGCTGGCCCCCTTGGCAGGTTGTGCGGCCCTGGGCCAGGCGCAGCCCAAAATCGGCTTCAAAGGCATCCCGGTGGGCATGGGCGACCGGCTGGTCGTGCCCGAAGGTTATGTGGCCACCGCTCTGGCCGCCTGGGGAGAACCGGTGGGCATTGCGCGCAACATGCCCGCCTTCAAGATGGACGGCTCCAACACCGCCGATGACCAAGCGGTGCAAATGGGCATGCACCACGACGGGCTGGCCTACTTTGCGCTGGACGGTTCGCGCCGAGGCCTGCTGGCCATCAACCACGAATACACCGACGATGGCTTGCTGCATGTGGGCGGCTTCAACGCCATGAACGCCGAGAAAGTGCGCAAATCGCAAAACGCGCACGGCCTGTCGGTCATCGAAGTCGAGCTGAACAACCAGCAGTGGCAGATGGTGCGCCCCTCGCGCTACGCCCGCCGCCTGCCCATGAGCGCGCCTTTCAGCGTGGGTGGCCCGGCCGCTGGCCACCCCCTGATGCGCACCGCCGCCGACCCCGAAGGCCGCACCGTACTGGGCACCCTGAACAACTGCGCCAGCAGCAAAACCCCATGGGGCACCTACCTGTCGGGTGAAGAAAACTTTGCCTTTTACTTTGGTGGAGCCGACAAGCCCACTCCCGACCAAAGCCGCTGGGGTGCCCGCAAAGATGGCCTCTACGCCTGGGACAAACACGATGCCCGTTTCGATCTGAAACAAAACCCCAACGAATACCACCGCTTTGGCTGGGTCGTCGAACTCGATCCGATGGACCCCACCAGCACCCCCGTCAAACGCACCGCACTGGGCCGGGCCGCGCACGAAGGCGCCTGGGTGGGGGTGACGCGCGATGGCCGCGCCGTGGTCTATTCGGGCGAAGACGCGCGCTTTGAATACATCTACAAATTTGTCAGCCGCGACAAAATCGCGCCCGCTGGCAACGGCCTGACACAAGCCCAAGCCAACCGCGAACTGCTGGACCACGGCACCTTGTACGTGGCCCGCTTTGATGCCGATGGCCGGGGCCAATGGCTGCCGCTGGTGCACGGCCAAGGACCGCTGACGGCCGCCAACGGCTTTGCCGACCAGGGCGAAGTCGTCATCAAGGCCCGCCAGGCCAGCGACCTGTTGGGTGGAACCAAAATGGACCGCCCCGAGTGGCTCACCATCGATCCGGCCAATGGCTGGGTGTATTGCACCCTGACCAACAACAGCCAGCGCGGCACCGCCGGCAAGCCGGGCGTGGACGCGGCCAACCCCCGCGCCAACAACGTCATGGGTCAAATCATCCGCTGGAAAGACGAAGGCGACTTTGACGGCCGCCGCTTCGAATGGAACCTGATGGTGCTTGCAGGCGACCCGGCCAACGAACGCGCCGAAGCCAAAGGCAACATCAAGGGCGACATTTACGCCTGCCCTGACGGCATCGCCTTTGACCAGCGCGGCGTTCTGTGGATCCAGACCGACGCGCACGCCACCCAGATGTACCAGGGCGAGCTGGCCCGCATTGGCAACAACCAGATGCTGGCCTGCGATCCAGCCACAGGCGAGACCCGCCGCTTTCTGACCGGCCCCACCAACTGCGAAGTCACGGGTGTGGCCCTGACGCCGGACGGCACCACCATGTTCATCAGCATCCAGCACCCGGGCGAAACCCCCTCCGACCGCAGCGACCCGGCCCAGCCCGGCAAATTCTCCAACTGGCCCGATTACGCGGCAGGCGGCCGTCCACGTTCGGCCGCTGTGGTGATCCGCAAACTCGACGGTGGTGTGATCGGCACCTGACCCCACTGCACACGCCAAGGCTGAGCATGCAACTCAAACGAATCTGGGGCCTAGCCCTCCTGAGCGGGGCCTTGCTGCTGGCGGGTGTGCCCAGCCTGGCGCAACGCACCGTTGACCTGCAAGGCCACCGGGGCGCACGCGGCCTGTTGGCCGAAAACACCCTGCCCTCATTTGTCCTGGCGCTGCAAGCGGGCGTGAGCACGCTGGAGCTGGATGTGGTGGTCACGCGTGACGATGTACTGGTCATCAGCCACGACCCGGCCTTGAACCCCGACATCACCCGCGACGCGCAAGGCCGCTTTCTGCAAAGCAAAGGCCCCGACATCCGGCAGCTCACGTTTGAACAACTGCAAAGCTACGATGTCGGGCGCATCAACCCCGCCTCGCGCTACGCCCAGACTTTTTCAGCGCAAAAGGGCCAGGACGGCGTGCGCATTCCCCGGCTCAAAGACCTGTTTGAGCTCGTCAAAGCCCAGGGCTACACGCAAGTCCAATTCGCCATCGAAACCAAAATCACCCCGCAGCGCCCGGACCAAACGCCCGACCCCGAGCGCTTTGCCCAACTGCTGCTCCAAGAAGTGCGTGAGCACGGCCTGCAAGACCGGGTGCAAATCCTGTCGTTTGACTGGCGCACCCTGCAAGCTGTGCAAAAACTCGCACCCGGCATGCCCACGGTGTACCTCACAGCGCAGTTGCCCACACTGGACAACCTGGGCATCCCATCAGGCCAGCCCTCGGCCTGGACTGCGGGCTTTCAAGATGCCCAACACGGCTCGGTGCCGCGCATGATCAAAGCCGCCGGCGGCTCGCACTGGTCATCGTTCTGGCGCGAGCTCGATGCGCAAAAGGTGCGCGAGGCGCAAAGCCTGGGCCTCCAAGTGCTGGCCTGGACGGTGAACGACCGCCAGAGCATGGGCCAGATGCTGGACCTGGGGGTGGACGGCCTGGTGACAGACCGACCGGACATCGCCGCTGAGCTGCTCAAGGAACGCGGCATCCGCTGGTCCAGCCCGCGCTGAAGGGCAAGCTGAAAGGCCTGCAGCCCTCACGAGCACAGCGCCTGACACCATCGCCTGACACCAGCACCGAACTTCAGCGCTGGGCACCCGAATTGGCGTCAACGGTCGCGGTGAACCCACTGGTGGATCAGCACCGGCAGCATCAACACCAACCCCAGCAAACTGATTTTCAGGCCCGGCGCAATCAGGCACAGGGCACCGATGGCGCACAGGGCGCGTTCCCAACGGTTCATCACGGTCATCAGGTAACCACTGAGGGCCGCAGCCAGCGCCACGATGCCCAGCACACAACCGGTGAAGGTGATGGCAAAGTCGGCCCAGGTGAAGCCCTTGGCCACCAGCAGCAAGGAGGGCGAGAACACAAACACAAAGGGCACCAGCACTTTGGCCAGCCCCAAACGGAAGGCCATGTTGCCGGTTTTGAACGGGTCACCCCCGGCCATGCCCGCCGCCGCATAAGCGGCCAGCGCCACCGGCGGCGTGATGTCGGCCAGCACGCCGTAATAAAACACAAAGAAGTGGGCCACCAAAGGCTCCACACCCAGCTGCACCAAAGTGGGTGCGGCCACCGTGACCATGATGATGTAGTTGGCCGTGGTCGGTATACCGCAGCCCATCAAGATGCAGACGATGCCCGTCATGAACAGCGCGGCCAGCAGCGTCAAGGACTTGCTGTCGGCCATGAAAGCGGGTAACCAGTCCATCAAGAAAGCCGAGATCATCTGCGCCCAGCCGGTGATGATGAAGCTGATCTTGAAACCCACACCTGTGAGCGTGACCACACCAATCACAATGCCCACCGTGGCCGCCGCAGCGCCCACCGCCAGCGCGTACTTGGCCCCGGTTTCAAAGGCCTCCAGCAGCACGGCATTGTCAATGCGACCCACCAGGCCTAGCCACTTTTGCCCGGCCCAAATCAAAGCCACACCCAGCGCCAAAAAGCCCAGCTTGATGGTCTCGCCGTCGCTGCCCCAGTCCACAAACGCCACCAGCGCCAGCAGCACATGCAGCACCACCAGCATGAACCAGTTGGTGCTGCGGTTGCCCCACACCGTGGTGCTCAGGCCCACGATCATGCAAGACGTGATGCCGGTGAACGCTGCCAAATAAGGCGTGCGGCCCGACACCAAAATAGCGATCAGCAGGGCCAGTGGAATCAAGGTCGGCCAGCGCTGCTTGAAGGACTCGCGCAGCTTGGGCATTTCCTCTTCGGTCAGACCACGCAAGCCATAGCGCTTGGCCTCGAAGTGCACCTGCATGAACACGCCAAAGAAGTGCATGAAGGCCGGCACAATGGCCGCCGCGATGATGGTCTGGTAGGACACGTTCAAAAACTCGACCATCAAAAACGCCGCCGCGCCCAACACGGGCGGCGTGATCTGCCCGCCTGTGGACGATGCGGCCTCGACCGCGCCCGCAAATTCGCGCTTGTAACCCACTTTGATCATGGCCGGAATGGTGAGCGAGCCCACCGTGACCGCATTGGCCACCGAAGAACCGCTGAGCGTGCCGAACATGGCCGAACCAAACACACTGACCTTGGCCGGACCACCGGCATAACGCCCAGCCACGGTGGAGGCAATGTCCAGAAACAGCTGCCCCAAACCAATGCGCGTGGCCAACACGCCAAACAGCACAAAGTGGAAAACATAAGTCGCCACCACGCCAACAGCCACGCCATAAATGCCTTGACTCGTCAGGTACTGGTGGTTGATCATCTGGCTCCAGCTCGCGCCCGCGTGCTTGAGCAAACCCGGGAAATACGGCCCGGTCAAGGCATAGGCCGTGAAGCCCAGCGCGATCAAAGGCAAGGGCCAGCCCATGGAGCGGCGGGTGGCCTCGAGCAAGGTGACAAACAGGACCGAGCCCATGACCACGTCCATCGTGTCCGGGTTGCCTACCCGAAAGGCCAGGTCGTCAAACACGTAAGGGATGTACATCACGCTGGCCGCGCAGGCCAGGCCCAACAGCCAGTCGATCAGTGGCACACCGCCAATGCTCAGGCGGCTTTTGGACACGGTGCTGCTGGCGTCTGACTTGGTCGCCGCAAACACCAAAAAAATCAACCCCAGCACAAAGGCCAGGTGAACACCCCGGTGGGTGGTCTCGCGCAGCAGACCAAAACCGGCTGTGTAGAAATGGAAACCCGACAAGATGATGAGCAGCCATTTCACGATCACCGTGGCGGGCGGCAGCGTGGGCCGAAAGCGCATTTCGGGGTCGAACTTTTCTTCGAGTTCCTGCAAATTGCGCACATTGCGCTCGAGGGCTTCGGCCATACCTGTCCTTCACAACACAAAGCCCTTGTGGGCCTTGTTCACAACACACAGGGCGCCGTGGCGCCCTGTTCAAACATCATCGCCCACCGCGTGGGCTTGCAGCAAAAACGGCTTGGCGATCAGGCCCGTGTGAACCCCACACTGGGCCTGATGCGCCCCGCATCACTTGATCAGACCGGCTTCCTTGTAGAACCGCTCGGCACCGGGGTGGAAAGGAATGCCCACACCCTTGACCGCGTTCTCCTTGGTGATGAACTTGCCTTTGGCGTGGCCTGCAGCCAGGGTGTCCTGAGCGGCTTTGCCATACAGGGCCTTGGTGATCTGGTACACGGTTTCCGCGTCGGCCTTGGCACTGGTCACCCACTGAGCGCCCATGGCCATGGTCTGCACGGCGGGCACGTCCTTGTAAGTGCCTGCAGCGATCGTGTCCACGGCCAGATAAGGATTGGTCTTGCGCAAAGCATCGGCCTGGGGGCCGGCCAAAGGCACCAGCTCGATGCCGGTGCCGCTCGATGCCAACTCGGCAATCGCGCCAGCGGGTGCACCGCCCACAAAGAAGAAGGCATCGAGTGCGCCGTCTTTGAGCTTGTCACCGGCCTGGTTGGGCTTGATGTACTCGGGCTTGATGTCGCTTTCTTTCACGCCATAAGCGGCCAGCACAATGCGGGCATTGACCAAAGTGCCGGAACCGGGCTCGTCCAGCGCCACGCGCTTGCCCTTGAGGTCAGACACCGACTTGATGCCCGAGCCCTTTTTGACCACCAGGTGAATGCTCTCGGGGTAGAGGTTGGCGATCATGCGCAGGTCGGTGACCTTGGGCTTGCCTTCGTAAACGCCGGTGCCGGTGTAGGCCCAGGTGGCCACATCCGACTGCGAGAAACCCGACTCCAAAGCACCACCGGCCACGCCGTTGACGTTGGCCACAGAACCGTTGGTGGCCTGGGCTGTGGCGACGATCTTGCCGGGCTGGCTGACCGCGTTGGCGATCATGCCGCCGACGGGGTAATACGTGCCTGCCGTGCCGCCTGTACCGATGCGAAAAAATTGTTGCGCTTGCACAGGCGCAGCGATGGCCGCAGCCAGACCCAGAACCATAAACAGTTGACGACGCTTCATGATGAATCCTTTTTTTGCCGATCAGCGAGTTCTCAGCGGTTGAAAAAAACACAGCCGCAGGTGTATCACATCTTGTCGCTTTTGCTGCCCCGAAAGTGACGGCCTAAGGGTAGACTCTGATATCGATCCCCCTAGGCAAGGCAGTGGGAGACGTTTTTCAGCCAAAGGGGGCAGTCAATGCATGTGTGTGTCATGGGCGCGGGGATTGTGGGCCTGAGCACGGCCTATGCGCTCACGCAAAGAGGCCACCGTGTCACAGTCATTGACCAGGCCGAAGCGGGCCGGGGCGCCAGCGGCGGCAACGGGGCCCAACTGAGCTACGCCTATGTTCAACCCATGGCCGACCCCGGCATCTGGGCCCAATTGCCCAAGTTGCTGCTCTCGCCCTCCTCGGCCCTCAAAATCCGGCCGCAATGGGACCCGGCGCAATGGTCCTGGCTGCTGCAATTTTTAAAGGCCTGCAACACCACCCAGTCTCAGAGCACCACGGCGCAACTGCTGCGCCTGGCCGCCCAAAGCCGCGCCACCCTCGACCTTTGGCGCACGCAAGAAACGCTGGATTTTGATTTCTCCAGCAGCGGCAAGCTGGTGATGTTCCGCTCAGTCGCCGCTTTTGAGGGGGCTCGCCAACAATTGGCTTTGCAGCAGCGCTTAGGCGGGGCACCACAACAGGCGGTGTCCAGCGACGAAGCCTGCGCCATCGAGCCGGCCTTGGCCCCGCGCCGTGATGCCTTTGCAGGCGGCATCTACACCGACAGCGAATGCGCCGCCGACTGCCTCAAACTGTGCCAGTCACTGGTGCAGATTTTGTCGGCTCGGGGGGTGCAATGGTGCATGGGTCAAGCGGTGGAGCGGCTGATCGTGCGTGAGGATCGGTTGCAAGCGGTGCAACTGCGCAACGGCCAGGACATCACAGCTGACGCCTTTGTGCTGAGCACCGGCCACAGCGCCCCGGCACTGGCGGCGCAGGTGGGCATCCGCTTGCCCATTTACCCCCTCAAGGGCTACAGCATCACCGTCAACACCGACGGCCCCAGCCTCGCCCCACGGGTCAGCATCACCGACAGCGCCCGCAAAGTGGTCTTTGCCCGTTTGGGCGATCGCCTGCGTGTGGCGGGCATGGTCGAATTGGTTGGCCGCGACACCCGCGTGATTCAACAGCGCATCGACAGTTTGCAGCACGACACACAGGACTTGTTTGGCGACTGCTCACGCTGGCACGATGTGCAGCCCTGGACCGGCATGCGCCCGGCCACCCCCACTGGCCTGCCCATCTTGGGCCGGCAAGCGAAAGGACCGAGCAACCTGTGGCTCAACGCGGGCCACGGCGGCTTGGGCTTCACGCTGGCGGCCGGTTCGGCCGACATCGTGGCCCAAGCCATCACCGGCCCCTGAAAAAACCGCGCCAGGTTTTATTTCTCTTCGCTGGCAATCAGGCGGTAGGACACCGCACCCAGCACCGCGCCCACAATCGGGGCCAGCCAGAAGAGCCACAACTGCGCCACGGCCCAGTCACCCACGTACAGAGCCACCCCTGTGCTGCGGGCGGGGTTGACCGAGGTGTTGGTCACCGGGATGCTGATCAGGTGAATCAGCGTCAGGGCCAAGCCAATGGCAATGGGTGCAAAGCCAGCAGGCGCACGCTTGTCGGTGGCCCCCAGAATGATGATCAAGAAGAACATGGTCATCACCACTTCGGTCAGCAAAGCCGCCATCATCGAATAACCGCCGGGCGAATGTGCGCCAAAGCCATTCGAAGCAAAGCCCTTGCTCACGTCAAAACCGGCCGCGCCACTGGCGATCAGGTACAAAACGCCACCGGCCACAATGCCGCCCAAAACCTGCGCCACGATGTAGGGCAAAAGCTGATTGGCCGGGAAACGACCACCGGCCCACAAACCGATGGACACCGCCGGGTTCAGGTGGCAACCCGAGATGTGGCCAATGGCAAAGGCCATGGTCAACACCGTCAGGCCAAAGGCCAAGGACACGCCATGCAGGCCGATGCCCACCTCCGGAAATGCAGCGGCCAAAACGGCGCTGCCGCAACCGCCCAGCACCAGCCAGAAGGTCCCCAAAAATTCGGCTCCATAACGTTTCATGTTCTTTTTCCCTTGTGTTGTTGAATGTGAAAAACTCGCCTTGTCAGGCGCCGGTCAGTTTACTGAGCGCAAGCAAACAAATGAGCTCAAAGAGTTATAAATTTGTTTCATTGTGAAACTTTAAAAACTCACTTTTTTCCACATCCAACGCTTTATGATCAGACGCCATTGCGGGGGCAGGAACAGGGCTTGAGTGCCAAATACCCGGCGTCCGGGTGATAACCCCTAGGCAGACTCCGCCCCAGAGCCTTGCGAGGAATCGTTGAAAGCGTTAAGGTCAAAAGATACTAATGGACCTCTTGATGTACCTCAATTTACCGGGCCTGCACTTCAACCCGTTGAAGGCACATGCAAGCGCCTTGCTCACACTCATGTCGTCATTGGGACAACGCCTGAGCGGCTTTCAGGCCAAGTCCAACAGCACCGACAACTTCAACACTCAGGACGAGTGCAAAAAGTCCCTGACCGAGGTCATCGAGACCCAGATCATTCCGCGCCTGGTGCAGGCGCACCGGGTGGCGCTGGCCGAAGTGGACCCCACCACGCAAGGCCCTGGCATCTCACCCAAACAACTGGCCACGTTTGTGGCCCTGAGCAAATCCAGCCAGGCCAGCGAGACCACACAATTCATCGACGAGCTGCTGCACCAGGGCATCACCACCGACCGGATCTTTCTGGAACTGATCGCCCCGGCCGCGCGTCAGCTGGGCCTGATGTGGGAGCAAGACCTGTGCGACTTCACCGAAGTCACTTGTGGCCTGGTGCGCATGCACGAGATCACGCACCGCCTGGGCTTCGAATACCAAAACGGCCCGCAACTGGGCGGCGATGTGCAGCGCATCATGCTGGCCTCGGCCCCCGGCTCGCAGCATTTTTTGGGCATGACCATCGTGTCCGACTTTTTCCGCAAAGCCGGCTGGGACGTGGTCATCGAAATCTCCCTGTCAGAAAAAGAGCTGGTGCACGCGGTCAGCAACGAATGGTTTGACGTGATTGGCATCTCGTGTGCCACCGAAGCGCAACTCAAGAACCTGCCGGGCCTGATCCGCGCCCTCAAGGCCGCATCGGGCAACCCCGAGCCCGGCGTGCTGCTGGGCGGTCCCATCTTCACCGTGCAATCCCACGAGGCCCGCAGCTTGGGTGCCGACGGCATTTGCGTGGACGTGAAAGAGGCCGTGGCGCTGGCCGCATCCTTTCGCTCTGGCAACAGCCCGGTGGCACGGGCCTGAAGACTGCACGGGTCTGTCATGAACGGTCTCCAGAAACTGTCTGGCGGACCCAGCAGCGCCCCACTGAACCCCGCCGACGTGTCCGCTGTGATCGGCATGGCCTGGCAAGACGACACGCCGTTCGAAGCCATGGCCTTGCAATTTGGTTTGAGCGAAGCCCAGGTCATTGACCTGATGCGCGAGCACCTCAAAGCCCGGTCTTTCCGGGTCTGGCGCATGCGGGTGCGGGGTCGTGCCAGTAAACACCAGGCCTTGCAAAAAGCCCAAACCCGCACAAGGACTCACAACACGGCAAACACCTCAGCCCTGTGGGCACCAGGCCCACAAGATGCCCTCAGCGAGTCAGACCCCATGGCCCTGCCCATGACGGGTGTGACGGCCAGCTCTTTGCGCTGACGCGAACTTTCAAGCCCTGCGCCGCGAGCCCGACACCGGGCTTTGGTGGGCCGCTGACGATTGCGCCCCTTGGTGAATCTCGGCCGATTGACCGGCCAGCGCTTCGTGGGTGTCCGATGCACCGCTGCCCGACCGCTCAAAGCCTGACGCCTGCGGCAGCATGGCCTGCAGCACCGACTGCACCTGCTGCAAACGCGGGTCCTGGGCGTGCGCATCGTCGGTGGTGTCGTTGATGCAAAAAAAGTCGAGCGAGCCGAACTCTGCCCCCAAGGCCTGCAGCTGCGCCTGCTGATCGGCGTCCCCCGTGGACACATGGCGGTGGCGGTAGGTGCGCATCTGCGCCAGGCCATGCGCCAGCGCCCAACGCAGCACAAAGTCCGACACGATGGTGGGCTTGTCCCAGCTGCGAAACACCGTCGAGCGCACCCCCGCAAACAACTCGGGCGCCGTACCCTCCAGCTCCTGCAGCATCGAGCGCCGCATGGGCCGGGGCGAATGGGCAAAGGTGCGGAAGGTGCTCTGGTACAGCGGGTCTTGCGCCCGCAGCCACTCGATCGACAAGCGGCAAGCGTTCTCCAAAGAGGTCGCGTCCATGCGCATGGCCTCGTCGGTGACCAGTGGCTCGTCGGACCAGGTCAGGTAAAAACCATCGGGTGTGAACCAGTCGGCCGGGCTCAAAGGTGCGCCCAAAAACACATCGTCGTTGAAGTAGAAATAGCGCTCGGACAAACCCGGAATGTGGTGAATCCACGATTCGATGTGGCCCGAATCGAAGGTGGGCAAGGAAGACTCGGGCATCAGCTCGCGGTGGTCCACCAGCGTCAGCCGGTCCGAGGGGCGCAGCCAGTCTGGGGCCTGCGCATCGGTCACGATGTACACATGGCCGTGCTGCGGAAAAAACTTCTCGAGCGCCCGCAGGCTGTAGCGCAGTTCGTGGTTGTCCCGAAAGCGGCCCTCCACATTGCTGTAACGCGCCATGGCCGCGCCCGTGTCGTGGGGCAGTTGCGCCAAAGCCGCCTCGCGCTTGGCCCGCCAACTCGAATCGTTGCCGTCCACCCACAAATAAACCACGTCAATCGGCTCGTCTGTGAGGGGGGTCATGCCAGCGTGCGCTGGGTCTGTCGGCACTGGGATGGAGGTGCGGGCAGTAGAGGGGCTTGAATTTTTCAAGCGCATAGTCTATCAGCGACACCGGGCGCGTTTTTAATACCCACCCCGGTGCCCGGGCTACAGGCCCCAAGGGCCTGCCCAACACACATCACAAAGGCTACAGGCTCCATCGATCAGGTGGAGTGCCAGAAATCGGGCGCTGTTCGCTTCACGCCAGAATCTTCGTATTCAAGACATGCCTGCAGACGCACTCATCCCGTGTGCCAAAATGAAGCCATGCCCACCCCAGCTGCACCAATCAAAGTCACCGCTCCAAAGCCGCCCGGCCAGGGGTCTAGCAGCGCTGCGGCCATTCCAGCCATAGATGCCATTGCGCAGTTGCCGCAAATCCGACAAGCCTTGAACGCGGTGGGCGGTTTGCGGTTGGCCATTGTTTTCGGGTCCTGCGCCAAAGGCCAGGCCAGACCTGACAGCGACCTCGACATCGCCTTGGCCTTTGACCAAGCCATGAGCGTGCAGCAACACATCGCGCTGATCGAAGCCCTGACGCTGGCCACGGGCCGTCCGATTGACCTGATCGACCTGCGCAACGTGGGCGAACCCTTGCTGGGCCAAATCATGCAACACGGCGTGCGCATTCTGGGCAGCGATGTGCTGCACGCGCAATACATGACACGACACGTCATGAACGCCGCCGACTTCATGCCCTACCAGGCCCGCATACTGCAAGAAAGAAGGCAGGCATGGATCCACAAGTGATCGACCAAAAAATCGAATCATTGCGCCGTTGCCTGGTGCGCATTGAATCCAAACAGCCTTTTGATGCCGATCAACTGGCCGATGACTTTGACCTGCAAGACATCGTCTCACTCAACCTGACCCGCGCCGTTCAGATGGCAGTGGACCTTGGCGCTCACATCGCAGCCAGTCAAAATCAGCCAGGTCCGGCCACCATGGCCGAAACCTTCGAGCAGCTCCATGGCATGGGTGTCATCACCGCCGATCTGGCGATGCAACTCAAAAAGTCCGTCGGTTTCCGCAACATTGCAGTGCACAACTACAGCACCATCAATTGGCAAGTGGTCCACGCCATCATTGCGGGCCATTTGGACGACTTCAAGGACTTTGCGCGTGCAGTGAGCCTGTGGCAGGCCGGGCCATCGCGCCAAGGCAAAACCTGAGCAACACCTTAGCCCATCACCGGCACCACTCACACAGGGTGCACCTGCAACAGCCACAGCAGCGCACTGAGCGAGAAGAACGACAGCACCGTGGTCACCAGCAAGGCTGCAGCGCTCACCGTACCGTGGCCGTGGCGCTGGTTCAAGATGGTGAAGATGCCCAGCATGGGCATGGCCCCGGTGAGCAAGGCGGCGGCCCGCAAAGCCGGGTCTTCAATCGGCACCAACCACACCAGCACCGCCCACATGGCCAGCGGATGCAGCACCAGTTTGCCCAGCGCGATGGGCAGCACCGTGCCCTGCAAGCCCCGCGCCTGCAAACCCACCAGTGAGCCACCAATCACAAACAGCGACAGCACCGCACTGGACTGCGCAAACAAATCAACGGTGCGCCCCACAGGCGCAGGCATCTGCAGGCCCGACAGCGAAAACGCAAAACCCGCCACCACGCCCCAAATCATGGGGTTGCGCAGCACGTTTTTGGCGGTCTGCAGCAACACGCTTTTCCACTGACCGGGTCGGCCCTGCGCGTCGGCAATGGCCAGCAGCAAAGGCAAGAGCAAAAAGTTTTCGACCACCATGTTCAGGGCCAAGGCCACCCCCGCCACCGGGCCAAACGACAACAAAATGATGGGGTAACCCACAAAGCCGCTGTTCGGGCAAGACATGCCCATGGCCATCATGCTGCTGTAACTCAGGCTCTGGCCCAACACCTTTCGCGCCCACCACAGACCCAAACCCATCACCAGCAACGAGCCCAGGGCATAAGCGAGCAAATAGTTCAGGTTCAGGATCTCGGCCACGCTGCGCTGCGACAGCGCGTTGAACAGCAGCGCAGGCAAAGCCAGCTGCAAGGTGAAGCGCCCAAACACCTGCATCTCGGCCTTGGCAAACAGCCCCATGCGGGTGCACACATAGCCCAAGGCAATGGTCAGGTAAATCGGGACGGTGATGCCCAGAATGTTCAAGGTCGTGTTCATGGTTGGCTAGCGCTTCGAGTGTTTCACAAGCTGGCGCGATTTTTATCTGCTCACAAAAAGAAACTGTCTTGAAACTTTTGTATGCATTTTTTGTGTATGCTGCGGCTGAAAATTCTTACAAAAAATACAAAAAACGGTTGCAAGCAGATGCCTCTCGCGAAAAAAAATTTACCCTCCCCATCCACACCGAAACCACCCAAAGCAAACAAAAAACAACTGGCTCCAACAGCCTTGATGCTTTCACTCCTGCTTTTGGGGCATCAGACAGTCCACTCCCAAACCTTATCCGAATCCGCTGCACGCGCCATCGAAGCCCAACGCCGATCCACCGAACGCGAGGAACAACTGCGAAAGCAATTGGAGCGCACCCCTCACGTCCACCTGCAAAAAGAAGAAGAAGACAAAAGTGGCCTTCTGAACCTCAACGAAACGCCCTGCTTTGTCATACAAAGCCTTGAGCTGAAGGGACTGGACGCCCTCGATGGACTGAACTTGCAACGACGCTTGTCGCAAGCCATCGCCCAACCAGACGCACCCATTGGGCAATGCTTGGGGGTCCAAGGCATTCAAATTCTGGTGGGACGACTTCAAAACGCGCTTGTTGCGCATGGCTACATCACGTCTCAAGTCAATGTTGGGCCACAAAACATCAACACCGGCCACTTGCAACTGGAAATTGTGCCCGGTCGTCTGGGCCAAAAGAGGCTCCAACAAGAAAACCCCAAAATTTCTTTGCGCAATGTCCTGCCCTTGAATCCAGGTGACACCGTCAACCTCAGACACGTCGAGCAAGCCCTCGAAAACCTCAAACGCATCCCCAGCGCCGAAGCAGACATACAAATCGAGCCAGGACAAGAGCCAGGACTCAGTGACTTGGTCATCGACTGGAAACAAAGCTCACCCTACCGCTGGGGGCTCACGCTCGACGACAGCGGCACACGCAGCACAGGCAAGATACAGGGCTCGGCCACCCTCCATATAGACAACCCCCTTGGCTTGAGCGATCTGCTGTATCTGACCTTGACTCACAGCCTTGCTGCGGCCGACCCCGGCCCCAGAGGGACAAAGGGTTACACAGCACACTACAGCCTGCCATGGCACTGGTGGACATTCAGCGCCACCCTCAGCGACAACCGTTACCACCAAAGCATCGCGGGAGCGTTTCAAAACTACATCTACTCGGGCACCACCCAGAACATCGAACTGAAGGCCAACCGCATCGTGCAGCGGGACAGCCTGGGCAAAACGTCTTTCGGCATCAAAGCATTCCAGCGCGCATCGCGCAACTTCATCGAGGACACAGAAGTCGAAGTGCAGCGCCGAACTGTGGGCGGCTTTGAAGCCACTTTGGGGCATCAGCGCAAATGGGGGCAAGGCAGCATCCAGGCGCAGCTGAACTACAAGCGCGGCACCGGAGCCTTTGGCTCCCTGAACCCACCCGAAGAGGCCTTTGGTGAAGGCACTTCCAGGATGCAGATCCTCAGCGCAGACGCCAGCGTTGAAGCGCCCTTTCAGCTGGGGTCTCAAAAATTAACCTACAACGGCAGCTGGCGCGCGCAAAACAACCGCACCATTCTGTCCTCCCAAGACCAATTCAGCATTGGCGGCAGACACACCGTCAGAGGCTTTGACGGTCTGAACGTACTCAGCGCCGAGCGCGGGTGGACATGGCGCAACGAACTGGTGGCCCCCTTGGGTCAGAGTGGGCAAAAAATTTACCTCGCCATTGACCATGGCCGCGTGTCTGGCCCCAGTGCGGCCAAGGTGCAAAACCAACACCTGACCGGCAGTGCCATTGGACTCCGAGGCCAAATCGGCCCCCTGCAATTCGATGTCTTTGCAGGTCGCCCCCTTCAAAAACCCGACAACCTCCAAACATCCCGGCAAGTTGCAGGCTTTGCCATCAGCGCCAACTTTTAAAGAGCACACAGCATGAACCGCACCGCTTACCGCATCATTTTCAACGCCTGCCGTGGTCAACTCATGGCCGTGGCCGAAACAGCCTCTGGCCACACGTCGTCAGGCAGCGGCCAAACCCGGTCCAATGCCATCAAACAGACACTGACCTCACACCCAGAAAGCGTGAGCGCCAGGATCAACAGCCTCCAATGGGCCATCTGGACAGCACTAGGTTCGGTCATCTTGGTAGGTTTCAGCGAACAAAGTGCGCATGCACAAAGCACGGTAAAAGCTGCGCAGTTGACTGCAACGCGCATCGTGGCAGACCCCACAGCCTCTGGTCAACAACAAGCCACGGTTCTCAAGACTGGCAATGGCACGGTACAAGTCAACATCCAGACACCCAGCAGCGCAGGCGTATCACGCAACACCTTCAGCCAATTTGATGTGGGCAGCAACGGCGTGGTCATCAACAACAGCCGCACTGCAACACAGAGCGAAACCGGGGGCGCTGTACAGGCCAACCCTTGGCTGGCCAAGGGCAGTGCCCAGGTTATCCTGAACGAAGTCAACAGCCGCGACCCGAGTCAATTGCACGGCACGGTTGAAGTAGCAGGACAGCGCGCTGAAGTCATCATTGCCAACCCGGCAGGCATTCAAGTCAATGGCGGCACCTTCCTCAATGCCAGTCGTGTCACCTTGACCACGGGCACGCCATTGTTCAACGACAAAGGCATCAAAGGCTACAACGTCACACAGGGCCTGATCAGCATCGACGGCAAGGGACTCAATACCCTCACTGCAGACTACACCAGCATCCTCGCGCGGGCGGCACAAATCAACGCGGGCGTCTGGGCCCAGCAACTGCAGTTGGCCACCGGCCAGAACACCATTGCGACACAAGACAATGAAATCGTGGTCACCGCCACCAAAATCGACAACACACGCACGGCAGCACCACGCGTGGCACTGGATGTCACACACCTGGGGGGCATGTACGCGGGCAAAATCATGCTGATTGGCACGGAGGCTGGCCTGGGCGTCAACAATGCAGGTCTGATCCAATCCACACGCGCACCACTCACGCTCGACCACAACGGCTGGCTCACCAACAGCGGCACTTTTTACAGCCAAAAAGACACCCACATCGCCACACAAGGACAGATCACCCACAGTGGCACCATCGCGGCCCAAGGTGCTGTCCAGGTGCAATCGAAAGCCGAGCGCAAAGACGGTGAAGCCGCCATCCACGGCACATCCCGCAGCCTGATCGCATCCGGCCTCCAAGGTGACGGCACATTTGTCCAAGGCGGCGCGATCAGGTTGAACACCAACGGCAACATCCAACTCAACGGCCAACTCACCAGCCTTGACGACATTCAAGTCCATGGTGCGCGAATTGACGCCACAGGAAGTCAGTGGGCCGGTCAACAAATCGCCCTGAACACGCAACTGCCCGTTGTCGGGGGTGGCGCTAGCACAGCCGCAGACACGGGCATCAACACCACCTCGGCAACCCTGGTGGCAAGTCAACGCCTGGAATTGACAACTGCACAAACACTGCGCACAGACCAGGCCACAATCAGTGCACCCCAGCTGCAAATTTCTGCAAACAACTTGAGCAACCGCCAAGGCAGCATCAAACAAACCGGACCAACCCCATTGGCCCTGACATTGCCTGGGTCCATTGACAACACCGGGGGCAACATCGCCAGCAACAGCAACCGCCTTGACATCGCGGCAGATCGCCTGACCAACGACGGCGGCGTCATCCAACATGCAGGCAGCGATCTGCTCAAAATCCAAACCCCACACCTGCAAAATTTGGGCGGCAACATCAGCACCGCAGGCAATGGCCAGCTCAATACCGCCAAGCTCGATAACAGCGGCATGGTGTATGCACTGAAAAACCTGGATCTGCAAGTCACGGGTGAGCTTAAAAACACCAGCCCACGGGGCGTGATTGCAGCGAAAGGCAACACAGAAATTCATGCTCAAAACATTGTTCACGGCCAAGGCAGCACCATCGCAGCGGGCATCGGTTTGGACGGCCAAGTCGTACGCCCAGCCAACACTGACAGCGCCCAACTGAAACTCACCACAACGGGGGATCAGCAACTCAAAGGCAACATCTTCGCTGCAGGCAACACCCATTTGACAGCTCAAAACATTGGCATCGATGGCCAACTCATGTCGGGCGGCGCACTCGATGTTGCATCCAGAGGCAACATTCACCTCAACGGCAGCAGCCAAAGTGGGGGCAATAGCCAATTCAAGGCCGGCCAAAACATCCACCAAACAGGCAGCATGACCAGTGGCGGCAATACAGACATGCAAGGCCAGGCCCTGATGCTTGGCGGCAACAGCCGCACCACGGGTAACAGCACCCTCAAGGGCACCCACATATCACTCACTGGCAACTACAACACATCCGCTCACCTCGACATCAACAGCTCAGATGAGTTGCACATCTCGGGTGAGCTGACCAGTGGCGGCAACGCCAACATGCAAGGCCAAGCCCTGATCCTTTCAGGCAATACCCGAATTGGCGGCAACAGCACACTCAAAGGCGACAATATTTCGCTCAGTGGCACCTACAGAGGTACGGGCAACCTTGACATCAACAGCACCGGTGGACTGAGCCTTGGCGGTTTCGTCCACTCGGGGGGCAATGCCAGCCTTTTTGCAAGCCAACACATTGGCATATCCGGCCACTTCATCACCAACGGCGCATTGCTCACAGGCAGCAACACATTTTCATTGAACACCGATGCCCAAATGACTGTGGGCCAAAATGCAAACATCACAGCCAACAAAAGTGTTGCCATCCTGGGCAATGCGACCGCTGGGGGCATGGTCAGCATGAAAAGTGAAGAGTTCGATCTCAGCGGTGGCATTGACGCTGCGGCCACGGAACTCAGGGGCAAAAACATCACACTTGGAACAGCGGGCAGCACCTACAGCGTGCGCGGCAGCTTTGGCCTGGACATGACAGGCACTGTCACCCTGCGTGGCGGCCTGAGTGCGACGGACAATTTGGCAATCGTTGCAGGGACCAGTGCCACATTTGGTGGTGACGTGACCGCTGGCAACAACCTGAGTGTCAACGCTGGTGGCGACATCCACATAGCAGGAAATTCCAAGGCGACTGGCTCTGCACAGATCAATGCCAGCGGCAACACCACCATCACCGGGCAGTTCAGCGGCTCGGACATCATGGCGAACGGTAAAAATTTAAGCATCCATGGCCCTGTTGTCAGCAGCAAACAGGCAACACTCAGCGCAACTGAAAACATCCAGCTGGACAGCTCAGTCAACAGCCAAGGTACCCTCACCCTGCAAGCGGGTGGCAACATCAACGCACAAAAAAGCGTCACCGCCAATGGCCTGCAATCCAACAGCCAAAACCTCAACATTGGCGCAGACCTGACCAGCAACGGCCAAACCCACATCACCACCCAAAAAGACACCCTCGTTGTCGGCAACATCCAAAGCCAAGGTACCCTCACCCTGCAAGCGGGTGGCAACATCACCGCACAAAAGAGCATCAACGCCGCAAGCGTGCAGTCCAACAGCCAAAACCTCCACATCGGCGCAGACCTGACCAGCAAGGGCCAGACCCAAACCAACACCCAAAAAGACACCCTCGTTGTCGGCGACATCCAAAGCCAGGGCGCCCTCACCATGCAAGCGGGTGGCAACATCAACGCCCAAAAGAGCGTCACAGCCGCAAGCGTGCAGACCAACAGCCAAAACCTCAACATCGGCGCAGACCTGACCAGCAAGGGCCAGACCCAAACCAACACCCAAAAAGACACCCTCGTTGCTGGCGATATCAACAGCCAAGGTGCCCTCACCATGCAAGCGGGTGGCAACATCACCGCACAAAAGAGCGTCACCGCCGCAAGCGTGCAGACCAACAGCCAAAACCTCAACATCGGCGCAGACCTGAGCAGCGGTGGCCAGACCAGGCTGGGCACCACCCAAAAAATCCAGATTGGCGGCCAACTCAACAGCCAAGGTGGTTTGTTGGTCCGCGCTGGTGACAACGTCGACATCGGAAAAGGCATCGCCGCAGGCGCCATCGACCTCAAAGGCCAAAACGTCACCGTTGGCAACACCATGACATCGGCGGGTGGCCTGCTGGCTGACACCGCCAGCTTGCAAGTGGGCGGCGACATCCAAAGCGGCCAAGACATGCGCATCAAGGCCCACACAGGCGGCGTCACAGCCAAAACCATCGTCAGCCTGCAAAACCTTGACCTCAATGCCCAAGGCCCCATCACCACCGACAACATCAGCGCCAAGCAAAGCGCTCAAGTTCAAAGCCAATCCAAGGTCGGCAGCGACACCATCGTCTCCGGTGGCCCACTCCTTCTTGTGGCTCAAAGCGACATCACGGCCAAGCACATTTACTCGGGCGGCACACTCACAGCGCAAACACAGGGCAACCTCCAAGCGCAAACTGTCCAATCCGAAGGGCAACTGACACTCAATGCCGCCCAAAACATCAACATACAAGACCGATTGGCCACCAACTCTCAAATGAGCGTGAAAGCCGGACAAAACCTCAACGTCCAGGGCAGCACCCAATCCGGCGATCGCATGAAGATCGAGGCCAAAGACATCCGCTTGAACGGGCAAGTCCTCAGCGGCGCTGACAGCACCATGGATGCCACCAATGGCCATGTCCACTTTGGCTCGACCTATGCCAGCCACAGTGCCGCCAACGTGACGGGCCAATGCATCACCCTGCAAGGCGCACAAAGCCAGGGAAACATGAGCCTGCAGTCCAACGGCTGCGGCATCGTCAGCAGTGCCAGCATCATCGCCAACGGCAACTTGACTGCCCGCAGCGACACCCACATCACGGTCAACGGCCACATCGCCAGCGGTGGCAACATGCAACTCCAAGCGGGCACCACCCTTTTGAGCAGCGGCATGATCGTCAGCGGCCTGACCGGGGCCAACACCGCCTCGCAAAACATGCGCATCAACGCTGGCGGCGATCTACAAGCCCAACACATCCAAAGCCGTGGCCACATGCAAGTCCAAAGTGAAGGCCACATCCACACCGGTGCCATGTCTGCACTGGGCAACCTGCAAGCCCAGGCCCAGGACGACATTCTGGCCACACACGGCATCAGCGGCCAAAACGTTCAAGTCACCAGCCAGACAGGCCACATTGGCACCACCCGCATCGTCACGCGTGGCCATCTGGACCTGCAAGCGGCGCAAAACATTGAAGCCACCGACATTCTGGTCGGCAACCACACCCCTGGCAGCGCAACGGCCAACGCCACCATCCAGGCGGGCGGCCACATCCTGGCGCAAGGCAGCGTACAAAGCACCGGCCACTACACGGCATTGGCGGGCACGGATTACCAAGTCCAAGGCGACACGCTCATCCGGGGGCACGGCCAAATCACGGCAGGCGACAACATCAGCCATCTGGGCCAAGTCCAAGCGGGTGCAGGCCTGCAAGAAACCGCAGGCCAGGACATTTGGCACACCGGCCAAACCCTGGTCCGTGGCGACCTCCAACTCCAAAGCGGCGGATCACAAAGTTTTGGCTTCTCGACGTCACGCGCCCAAACATCCGCGCCTGCAGGCATCGTCGCCACGGGCAGCATGGTCAGCAACGCTGGCAGCCACATCCAGGTGGCCGGCCAACTGCTGGCCAATGGCAGCATCACACTCACTGCAGGTCAACCTGGTGCGCCAGCAGCGGGCAGCGCAGACATCCGCATCGGCAGCCATGTGGCCAGCGCCGGCGATGTGAAACTCCACGCCACAGGCAGCATGGACCTGCTGGGCAACGCCCAAATGGCCAACGGCCACTTCACCGCAGACACCGGCAGCCTGCGCGTGGCCGGAGACCTGGAAGCGCAAAACAAGGTCCAACTCAAGGCGCACCAAGACATCGACTTGGGTGGCCAAACCTTTGTGCGCAGCGACCTGTCAGCCCTGAGCGAGGCTGGCAGCATCCGATTTGCAGACCGCTTGCAAGTCGGCGACAACACCACACTGCACGCGCACCAAGACCTGGACCTGGCAGGCCCCACCCTCTTGCTGGGCCATGCCCACATGCGTGCGACCACCGGCAGCCTCAACAACCACGGCCCCCTTCAAGTGGGCCAAACACTGGTGGTCGACAACACCGCTCACTTCAACAACCAAAGCACCCTCCAAAGCGTGGGTGGCATCAACGTCCGAGCCGACCGCATCACCAGCAACACCACCGGGCAAGGCGGCCTGACATCGGGCCAGAACATGCAACTGACGGCCAGGGACAGCCTGCACCTGGGCGGTCTGGGCCAATTCACAGCCGTCAAAAACATCACCACCAGCGCCCAAACCAGCGCCACCCAAGCCGGGCAACTGCAAGCAGGCCAGGCCTACACACACAGCGGCGCAGGGCTCAGCAACAGCGGCACACTCAACGCCGACCAAGTGGCCATCCAGACATCCCTGAGCAACAGTGGCGGCGTCTACGGCAACACCATTGGTGCGGGCGACACCAGCAACAGCGGCTCCATCGTGGGCGGCAGCATCGGCCTGGGTGCCACCAGCAACGGCGGCACCATCCAAGGCAGCAGCATCGCCCTGGGCAGCACCACCAACAGCGGCCGCATCTCCTCATTGGGCAGCGTCAACATCACCGGCGACGTCAACAACAGCGCCGAGCTCGGTGCTGCAGCCAACCTGACCGTCTTCGCCGGTGGCGGCACCATCAGCAACACCGGTCAAATGACCGGCTCCAGCGTCAACTTGCAAGGCAAAGACCTCACCAACGCCGGACAAGTCCAAGCCACCGGTGCGCTCGACGTCAACATGAGCGGCAGCATCAGCAACACCCTGAGCGAAGGCAAAACCTGCATTGCAGGCCCGGCCATCTGCAGCCAGCAAGCCGGTGCCCGCCCTCTGACCGACACCGACTATCGCTGGAGCCAAAGCAGCGGCACGCTCTACGCTGGCGGCGCCATGAGCCTGAGCACCGCCACCTTGAACAACCAAGGCACCATCAACAGCCAAGGCAGCATGACCATTGCGGCCAGCACCAGCCTGAACAACACCCGCAGCACCAACGACCTGCTCACCGCCAGCAACGCAGGCGCCGCCAAGCCCAGCGCCTCCAGCGCCATCATCGCCTCCGGTAGCAGCATGACGCTCAGCGGCGGCACCTTGAGCAACAGCGGCGGCCAAATCACGGCCACCGGCCAATTGAGCGCCACCTTCAGCGGTGCCATCACCTCCAGCGCCCCCGCTGCCCCCGGCGGCGACCTCAACCCCGTGGTGCAAGGCAGCCAACTCACCCTCACGGGCCAAAGCATCACCAACCAAGGCCAAATGATCGCCACCGGCGGCAACGCCACCCTCACCGCCAGCGGCGGGGCCATCACCAACAGCGGATCCGCCACCAACACGCCCCTGTTGGCCGCCACCGGCAGCATGACCGCCACCGCCAGCGGCGGCGCCATCACCAACGGCAAAGGTGCCTCCTTGCTCGGTGGCAGCGCCGTTACCCTCACGGGCGACAGCTTCACCAATTCGGGCACCGTCTATGGCACCGGCGGCGCAGCGCCCACCGTCACCATCACCTCCAGCGGTGCCTTCAGCAACAGCGCCACCGGTGCCGTCGTGGCGGGCAGCCAGCTCAACATCAACGCAGCCAGCTACAGCAACCAAGGCAGCGTGGGCAGCCAAGGCAATGTGGCCGTCACAGGCGTCTCAGGCTTTGACCCCGTCTCCGACAACATCATCGCCTCGGGCACGCTTGACCTGGGCAGCGCCAACCTCACCGTGGCACAAGGCAAAGGCTGGAGCAGTGGTGCATCTCACGTCACCTGGGGCACCCTCACCAACTACGGTCACGTTTACATCGCCGGCAGCGTCACCGGCAATGTCGTCAACAACTACACTGGCAAAACCACCCGCAGTGGCAAACCCAATATGGGCGATTTGGCGGGCAGCTATTTTTACGACGCGGCCCCTGTTTTTAACTTTGGAGAAAAATTCACCATCAACAGCCAAGTAGAACACCTCTACGACGATGTGCAGCACCGCGCCGTCTTCATCGCGGGCGGTGTCAATGGCAACATCACCAACAACGCCAGCGACGTGGGCGGCGGTGGGGGCTACACGGCCGTGACCGTGCCTCAAACCATCACCTGGAAAGTCAATGTCACCGAGCGCATTGATCCACCAGCAGGCGCCCCAGAGGGAACTCAACCCGAATACGTCACCTACGACCGCTTCGAAACGCGGCCCAGTAAAAGCCTCCCCCGCGCCAAAGGCGAACCTGGCTCGGTCTTCACCCTGACAGGCCCCGAAACAGGCACCATCGTGGGCAGCAGCTTCACCATCAAAGGCGGTGACCTCACCCTGAACAACAGCAGCGCCCAAGCGCCCAACACCGCCGCTGGCACCCAAGTCGCCACCGGCACCGCCAGCGACGTGAACAAGGCCAGCACCCAAACGACCACACAGTCCGAGCAAGCCCAGCGCAACCTGGACCACCAAACCACTGATTCTGCGCAGACCCAAAGCACGCCAGGTCTGGACAAGCAAGCCCCGCAAACCTTCACCCCCGGCCAAGCAGCACCCCTGCCCGACACCAATACCAACACTGGCACAGGCTCAGGCT
>NZ_JAFEIF010000006.1 GCF_017848645.1 Limnohabitans sp.
AGCCACGGAAAACGCCCGTCGCGCTGGTGGTTGAGCAAGTTGGCGGCGATGGCAATGACCACGGGCAGCGTGCCAATGATCATGGTGGGCAGCGCCCCACCTGCACGCAAGATGGCGCTGGACAGGAACAGGTAATACAGCACGTTGCCAATCGCCGCCAGTTTCAAAGCGGCCAGCCAGTCGCTGGGGGTCAGACGCCGGATGTCGGCGCGGTCGATGTAGGCCAGTGGCAAGGCGATCAGGCCAAAGGCCAGATAACGTCCAAAGGTTTGCAAGGCAGCCGGGTAGTCGGGCAGCAGCAGCGGGCCTACAAACACGAGGCCCCACAGCATGCCAGCCGCCAAGGAAAAGAAGATGCCGCCTGTCAGGGCGGCTGGATGCTTGGACATGAAGATGATGGAAAAATGTTCAGGTTCGCCAGGCGGGCAGTTGCCAGTTGCGCCACAAGGCCAGGGCTCGCAGCCCCACCGTGACCAGCACGCAGCTCAGCAGGGCCAGCCAGCCGGGTGCTTCAACGGACCACAGGCCCACATAGACCCAGCCACCCGCAAAGGCGCAGACGGCATAAGGACGGTGGTCTTTGAAGGCGGTGGGGATTTCGTTGCACACCATGTCGCGCAGCACGCCGCCAAACACGCCTGTGATCAGGCCCATGAGCACGGCCACCACAGGCGGCATGAGGGCCTGCAGTGCGTGGTGCACGCCGGTTGCGGTGAAGAGGCCCAGCCCCAAGGCGTCGGGCCAGAGGATGGCTTTTTCGGTGACTTCAAAATGGCGCTGGCGCATGAAGACCATGGCCATCACACAAAGGGCCAAAACGCCCCAAAGCATTTCGGTGTGCTGCACCCAAAAGAAAGGGCGCTGGTCGAGGAGCAGGTCGCGCAATGTGCCGCCGCCAAACGCGGCCAGAAAAGCCACCACACACACGCCCACCGCGTCGAGCCGCTTGCGCGCCGCTTCCATCAGGCCCGACAGCGCAAAGGCGGCAGTGGCCGACAGCTCGACCAGCAGGCGCAGAGTGTCTCCCCAAGTTTGAATGGCATACATGCCCGCAATTATCAGGCCAGCCAGACTTGCCGATAGCGCCCTTGCGCGTCGTGGTCCTGGGTTTGTTTGGTGGGGTTGAAGCGTCGGCCCACACGCGGGTCGGTGCCGCGGCCGCTCACGTACAGCCAGTTGCCTTGGTTGCTCTGCACATCGTAGTCCACCAGCTGCGACTCGAACCAGGCCGCGCCTGCGCGCCAGTCGCAAGACAGGTCATGAACCAAGAAGCTCGCCACGATCTGGCGCATGCGGTTGGAGGTAAAACCCGTGGCGGCCAACTCGCGCATGCCCGCGTCCACGATGGGCTCGCCGGTTTGGCCGTTGCACCAGCGCTGAAAGTCTTTGGGGAAGTGTGAGGGTTGGGGCAGGTTCGACAAGCCCCGTGCCGCATAGAGTTGGGAGCCGTGCTGCAAATGCAGCATGCGGAAGTTGTCGCGCCACAGCAGCTCAAACCAGAGCCAATAAGTGCCGTCGTTGCTGCCGTGTATTTGTTCGTAGGCGTGGAGTTCTGCCCAAATGCGGCGGGCCGACAACGCGCCCGTGGCCAACCAAGGCGACCAGTGGCTGCTGGTGTGCTGGCCTTGCAGGGCGTTGCGGGTTTGTTTGTAGCGGTCGGGCCAAGGGGGTGTGAGGTAGCTTCTCAGGTGGGCCAAGGCGCTGACTTCGCCGCCTCGGCTGGCCGCTTGGGTGTAGGGAAAGTTCGAGCGTGGGTGCGCGTCCTCTTGCTCATTGCCCTCGGTGTGGGCTTGCAGCAGTGTGAAGGGGTCTTCAGTCCAGCCGGACAAGCTGGCCCATGCGCTTGAGGGCTCATTCGGAGGCGCTGGCAGCAGGGTGGGCGCTGGCAGCGGTGCCAAGGGCTGGAGCCGTGCCGATTCGATGCGCTGGCGAAACTCGGTGAAGACCTGCGGCATGTCTTCGGCTGCAAAAGGCAGGGCGTCGGGTTCGAGCAGGCTGGACTGCCACAGGGTTTTGACCGTGAGGCCCGCGTTGATCAGGGCTTGCACTTGGGCCTCTTCTTCGGGCGCGGCGATGTCTTCGCAAAACACGGTGTCGGCTTGCATCAAGCGTGCACAGGCAGGCAGCACCTCGGCCACGGGGCCGTGCAGCAAGACCAGTTTCTGACCTAGGGCCTGCAATGAACTGTGCAGGTTGAGCAGTGTGTCGACCACAAAGCGCCTGCGGTGCGCACCCATGCGGCGAAAGCCCCAGGCGGTGGACTCGTCTTGCACGGGTTCGTGCACATAAACCAGCAGCAGGGCTTGTTGCTCCGCCTGCGCGTGCTCAACGGCTTGCTGCAGTGCGCGTTGGTCGTGCAAGCGCAAGTCGTTTCGAAACCAGTAGATGGTGGTGCGCATGTTTTAAAAGTCAAAGCCCAGCTGAGCGCTGGGTGGGGTGATGTCTGAAGAGGACTTGGCCGACTTTCGGCGGCCGGCCTTGGGGGTGTCCGTGTCGCGGGTGAACACGTCACGTTGTGCGCCGTTGCCATATTTGCGCGAAGCGTGTTTTTCGACGATGGCTTTTTTGCCCGCCTTGACATCGGGTTCGGCCCGCCGGGCGTGCAGCGCGGCTTTGGAGTTGCGTGTTGCTTCGGCCAGGTCCACCACGGGCAGGGGAATGTCGGCGTCTGGCCCGCTGCCCACCGTTAGGCCGAAGTGGCGCTGCACTTCAGGAGGCATGAGCCAAGGCTCGAACAGCCAGGTGTCAGGCACGCGGCGCATGTGGGGCAGCCAGCGGCGCACAAAGATGCCTTTGGGGTCGTGGTCTTGCGCTTGTTTGATGGGGTTGTACACCCGTGTGGTGTTGATGCCGGTGGTACCCGACTGCATTTGCAACTGGCTCCAGTGGATACCGGGTTCGTAATCCAGAAACTGCGTGGCCAGCCAATGGCCCACGGGCCGCCAGTCCAGCCACAGCGGATAAGCCGCCACCGACACCAGCATGGCCCGCATGCGGAAGTTGAGCCAACCTGTTTCGTGCAGCATGACCACACAAGCGTCCACCATGGGCCAGCCTGTGCGGGCTGAGGTCAGGGCCGAAAAGTGGGCGTCGTTCCAGCCGTCTTCACGCAGGCCATCGTAACCCCGGTGCATGTTTCGCCACTCGATTTCGGGCTCGCTTTCGAGTTTTTGGATGAAGTGGCAATGCCAATACAAGCGGCTGATGAAACCGATCAGGCCCGCCCGGTGCCTGCCCGCTTGCGGCGGCAGGGCGTCTAAAGCAGTGCGGGTGCTTTGCACCACCTCGCGCATGCTGATGCAGCCCCAGGCCAAGTAGGCCGAAATGCGCGAACAGGCGGTGGGCGATGACAAGGGCGATGAAATGCCACCTCGGTAACCCAGCGCCCGGGCATCCAGAAAGCTGTGCAAGGTCTCCAAACCCAGTCGACGGCCGCCGCGCTGGCGCTGGGTGGGGTTGTGCTGCAGACCGGGAGGCGGGGTCATCACCTCGGGGCCTGAATGGTTGGGCGCATGAAAAAAGTGCAACGGGGGCAAAACCGCTTGCGGCGCGGCCATGTGCGCTTCCCAGCGGGCTTGCCAGGTGTTGCGGCTTTTCAGACGCCGCACCACGCCAAACTGAGGCAACTCGGTCCGGCCCACACCCGCACTGCGGCACCACGCGCCCACTTGCAGGTCACGTTCGTAGGTGAAGGCATTGCCGGTTTCTTCGTGCGCCACCAGTTCGGCAAACGGGGCTTGCGCATGCAGGGCCGCCAGCACCTGCACCGCAGGCCCCACGCGCACCTGCAAGCTGCCGCCCAGCGCTTGCAGTTCTTCGTGCAGTTCACACAAAGATTCGCGCACAAATTCAAAGTGCTGCAAGGCCGCATCGGGCTGCGCCCACAGACCCGGCTCCACGATGTACAGGCACAGCACCGGCCCCTGCTCGGCAGCGTGTGCCAGTGCCGCATGGTCGTGCAGACGCAGGTCGCGTTTGAACCAGACAACGCGGTACGTCATGGCTGCGCCCCGAGGGCTGAAACGGGACCCAATCCGCCGGGCCCCGCGCCATAACGCGCCGGGTCGACCGACACGCAAGCGAGCAAGGCCTGAGGCAGATCGGGCGCTTGCTGGCGCAGGTAGCGGCGCACAAAGTCGCCGCTGTGCCAGGGCGCGGTGGAGCCGCTCCACACCGCCTGGTCTTGCACGCGCCACTGCCCAGATTGCAGGCGCAAAACCACCAGCGTGGGCTTGAGGACGTCAAATGCCACCTCAGCCACGCTCCAGTCGCCCAGCTGCTGCAGCTGCAGCCAACGCGCACTTTGCGAGTCGGGCAGGCTGTGCTGCTGGATCACAGGCAGTATGGCGCGTGTGGTGGGGCTGTCCGGGGTGCTTTCCGTCGGGCTGTCGGTGGGCCAGCTGCTCACAGGCGTGCAATCTCGGCGCAGCGCAAGCCACTGCTCGGCGGCCCAGCCGTGGACGTCCAATCGCTGGCCATTGACCTCCAGCAGACGCATGCCGTCCTGGCGCACCCAGTCCACATGGCTGTCGATGACCAGCCAGGTGGTCAGTGCCACCATCACGGCGGCCACATGGCGTTTCATGCGCCACCACCCGGGTCCGTTTGTAGTGCTATTTCAGGCATGTTCAATGAATTTACGGCTATTTTGAAAATTATGGGTTGTTTTGTGACTGCTTGGTCATAGAATATCTCATCGTTAACGGAGAACGTCATGATCCAGAAGAAAACCGTCAAAGCCCTTGACATCGCTGTGTTCATCACCTCGCGTGCGGTGGTCAAGCCTGTGACCACCGAAGAGATCGCCCATGGCCTGAGCTTGTCGTCTTCGTACACCGAATCGATTCTGAAGGAGCTGCGCGAGGCAGGCCTGATCCGTGCGCACCGCGGCCCGGGCGGCGGCTACCAGATCCGGGGCAACCCCGAAGACATCAGCCTGTGGGATGTGGTGCAGCACTTCGAAGAAGTCCACAGCTTCGACGCCCTCTACCCCGAAGGCGACCACCCCATGAAGGCCCTGGAAAGCGACATCCAGAGCAACATGCAAGCCCTGCTGCAGGCGCAAACCCTGTCCGATGTGGCTGTGCCCTTCATGCCTCGTGATGCTCGCGTCACGTCCATGTTGGGTCAGTTCCGCTTGAAGCCTCTGCCCGCACCGGTCATGCCGCGCGCGCCTAACTCGGTGTTCCAGCTCAGCATGATGATGTGAACAACCCACCCCCCGTGGGTTTTTCAGTGGGTGGTCCAGGCGAACTCGCGCAGTTGCTCCAGGGTCACGTACTGCAGGGCTTTTTGGTGCGTGCACTCGAGCACCACATGCGGGGCCACCCCGGCCTGAAAGGCTTCGAGCCAGCGCAGCGCACACAGGCACCAACGGTCACCCGCTTTCAAGCCTGCAAAGCGGTGTTCGGGGCGAGGCGTGATCAGGTCGTTGCCACGCGAGAGTGAAAAATCCAGAAAAGCCTGCGTGACTTTGGCGCAGATCACATGGGTGCCTGCGTCCTCATCGCTGGTGTTGCAGCAGCCGTCCCTGAAGAAACCCGTCAGCGGGTCATAGGAGCAGGGGATCAATTCGCCACCGAGAACGTTCAAACCGGAGCGAGTCATGGGTGTCCAAGAGCAAGTGATGAAGGGAGTCGTATTGTGTGTGTCCTGTCGTACCGAGTCTGTCGCCTTGGTCAAAGGGTGTGCGGTCTGCAGGGTTTTTCGGGGCAAGCCCCCAAGCGAATCGTGAAACAGATGCCAAAAATAGATCCAAAACAGACCTAAAGGCAGATGTCGAAAGCAGGACCAGCGTCCTAGCATGGGCGGGTGAACACATCACCTGCCCGCTCACCCGCCCACAAACACACCCACTGGCCCAGTGACCACCCCGGGCCCATGCTCGACCGGTGGGCGCACGCCCAGCTCTCGCCCTTCACGCGGGGGGTCTCCACCGCTTCGCTGCGCATGGCGTTTGACGACTGGTTGACCCACTTGTCACACAACCCGGCCGAGCAGCTCAAGCTCTTGCAAAGGGCCATGCAAAGTAGCCAGCAGTGGTGGGGCTTTGTGACACAAGCGCAGCAGCCCCATTGCAAACCCTGCATTGAGCCCCCGGTCCATGACACCCGTTTCGCCCACTCGAGCTGGCAAAACTGGCCCTTCAACGCGCTCAGCCAAGGCTTTTTACTGACCCAACAATGGTGGCAAGACGCCTGCTTGGGCGTGCGCGGTGTCTCGCCACACCACGAGGCAGTGGTCCATTTCACGGTGCGCCAAATGCTGGACATGGTCTCGCCCGCCAACTTCTGGTTGAGCAACCCCGAGGTGCTGGAGCGGACCCAAAAAACCAGCGGTGCCAATTTGCGTCAGGGTCTGCAGAACTGGCTTGAAGATGTGCAGCGCTGGCAAGCGGGTGCACCGCCCCCCGGGAGCGAGGCTTACCGCGTGGGGCATGAGGTGGCCATCACCCCCGGTCAGGTCATCTACCGCAACCACCTCATTGAGTTGATCCAGTACAGCCCCAGCACCGCGCAGGTGCGGCCCGAGCCGGTGTTGATCGTGCCCTCGTGGATCATGAAGTACTACATCCTGGACTTGTCGCCGCACAATTCTTTGGTCCAACACCTGGTGGGTCAGGGCCACACGGTGTTCGCCATGTCCTGGACCAACCCGGGCGCACAGGACCGTGACTTGTCGATGGACGACTACCTGCACATGGGCGTGATGGATGCGCTCCATGTGCTGGGCGAGGTGCTGCCGGATCGCCCGGTGCGCGCCGTGGGGTATTGCCTGGGCGGCACGCTGCTGGCCATTGCGGCGGCGGCCATGGCCCGCGATGGCGACCAACGCCTGGCCAGCGTGACGCTGATCGCGGCCCAAACCGACTTCAGCGAACCGGGCGAGCTGGCGCTGTTCATCGACGACAGCCAGGTGGCGCACCTCGAGGACATCATGTGGGACCGGGGCTATCTGGACAGCTCGCAAATGGCCGGGGCTTTCCAGTGGCTCAACTCCAATGACCTGATCTGGTCGCGAATGCTGCGCGACTATTTGTTGGGCGAGCGCAGCCCGCTGAGCGACCTGATGGCCTGGAATGCGGATGGCACGCGTTTGCCCTACCGCATGCATACCGAATACTTGCGTCGCCTATTTCTGAACAACGACCTGGCCAGTGGGCGCTATCCAGTGGATGGCAAGCCTGTGGCGCTGACGGCCATCCAGTGCCCGATTTACGCCATCGGCACAGTCCGTGACCATGTGGCCCCTTGGCGATCGGTGCACAAACTGCATTTGCTCACCAACGTGGACACCACCTTTGTACTGACTTCGGGTGGGCACAACGTGGGCATTGTCAATCCGCCCGGGTTGGCGGGGCGCAACTTCCAGGCGCTGACCCGTCTCCACGATGGCCCTTACTTGGACCCAGAAGCCTGGTTGCAGGCAGCGCCTTCGCATGAGGGCTCGTGGTGGCCGCACTGGTTCGGCTGGCTGCAAGACCATTCGGGACCGCCCGAGCGGCCACCCACCATGGGTGCGCCAAGCGCGCCACCGCTGTGCCCGGCACCGGGGACCTACGTTTTGCAAAAATAAAAGAGCGGCATGGAAAAAAATCAGCACGCATTTCACGAACTGTTTGCACAACTGGGCCTGCCCAGCGACGCGCTCAGCATTGCGCTGTTTGTGCAAACGCACAGCCCTTTGCCAGGGCGTGTCGCCTTGCCCGATGCCGATTTCTGGAGCCCCGCGCAGGCTGATTTTTTGCGTGAGAGCTTGCTACAGGACAACGGATGGGCCCATCAGGTAGATGCCTTGAGCGAAGCCTTGCGAGGCTCTGAAAGCGGCCTGGATTGAGGCTTGTAGCCAGCCAATTGCGTGGTGCTTGCGTTGGCATGTGTGCCCGGATGGCCCGTAAAGTGGCTGTCAAAGTGCGGGACAGGGGCTGAGACCTTGGGCCGTTAAGATGGCCCCACAAACTGCCAGCCCATGAACTTCCCGCTCATCACCGACCCGTTTTTTTACACGATCGCCGTGCCCGCCGTGTTGCTGTTGGGTTTGAGCAAAAGCGGTTTTGGTGCCGGCTTTGGCTCTTTGGCCGTGCCCATGATGGCTCTGGCCGTCACGGTGCCGCAGGCCGCTGCGATTTTGATGCCCGTTTTGCTGGTGATGGACCTGCTGGGCATGGCCGCTTTTCGCAAGGACGTGGACAAGGCCTTGCTGCGCTTCATGGTGCCCTTTGCCATGCTGGGCATTGTGCTGGGGGCTTTGTTGTTCAAACTGCTGGATGCCCAAAAAGTGGCGGCCATTGTGGGCGCTTTCACCTTGCTGTTTTTGGCGCAGCAAATGCTGTTCAAGCCTGCCCCCAACGGGCCGCCGCCGCCGCGCTGGCTGGGCGGTTTGCTGCTCATCACCTCGGGCTTCACCAGCTTCATTGCGCACGCGGGTGGGCCGCCGGTCAACGCTTACGTGATGCGCCTGAAGCTCAAGCCCATCCTCTTCACCGGGACGCTCGCGTACCTGTTTTTCTTCATCAACATGGCCAAGTGGGTGCCTTACGCCTGGTTGGGTTTGCTGGATTGGCGCAACTTTGCAACGTCGTTGGTGCTCTTGCCGCTGGCCCCCATCGGCGTGTGGATGGGCGTGCGCCTGGCGCGGCGCATCCAGCCCGATTTGTTTTACCGCCTGATCCGCCTGGGCATGTTCCTCACGGGCTGCAAGCTCTTGTGGGATGGCTGGCGTTGAGTCGTTTTTTAATTCTCAAGGAGACCTTTCATGAAAGCAGCCTGGTACAGCCGCAACGGCGAAGCCCAAGACGTGATGCAGGTGGGCGAGTTGCCTACACCCAGCCCCCAGGCCGGTGAGGTGCTGGTGCGCTTGTCCACCTCGGGCGTGAACCCCTCAGACGTCAAGTCGCGCCGAGCCCGTCCGGTGAACGATCCGCTGGTCGTGCCGCACAGCGACGGGGCAGGCGTGATCGACGCCGTGGGCGATGGCGTGCCCGCCTCGCGCGTGGGCGAGCGGGTGTGGGTCTGGAACGGGCAGTGGCAGCGCCCCATGGGCACCTGCGCCCAGTACATCGCTTTGCCCGCTGCGCAGGCCGTGGCCTTGCCCGAGGGCACAGACTTTGCCGCCGGGGCCTGCATGGGCATTCCGGGCCTGACGGCGGTGCAGGCCGTCATCCTGGCCGAGCGCCTTTCGGGTGACTTGCGCGGGCAGACGGTCTTGGTCACCGGGGCCTCGTCGGCGGTGGGTCACTACATCACCCAAATGGTGACGCAGGCTGGCGGCCGGGTGATCGGCACGGTGGGCTCGGAGGCCAAGGCCGCGCACGCCCGTGCTGCAGGCATGCAGGAGGCTGTTTTTTACAAAACCGAGTCGGTGCCCGAGTGCGTCAAGGCGCTCACGCAAGGGCGTGGGGCCGATGTGATCATCGACATGGATTTCTCGACCACCGCCGCCTGGGCCTCGGAAGGCGCTTTGGCCCCGCACGGCCAAGTGGTGTGCTACGGCTCGAATGCGCTGGAAGTTCCCCTGCCGTTTCGGCCCTGGCTGTACCAGTCCATGGGCGTGAAGTTCTTTTTGGTCTACGACCTGACGCCCTCTGACCGCCAAACGGCCGTAGCGCGTTTGTCGGGCATGCTGGCTGCCGGGCAGTTGCAGCACAGCATCGGGGCGCGTTATGCGCTGGACCAGGTGGCGCAGGCGCACCGCACGGTGGAAGCAGGGCAGACGGTGGGCAATGTGGTGATCGATTTGTGAAGCGGGCGCGGTGGCAACTGGACCGGGCAGGCCCTGAGTCCATGCCTGCGCTCAGCGCACGGACAGCCGCTGGTTTGCCGTTATGCTTGATGGGCTCACAAGCTTTCCCGTTTTTGTCTTGGTTTTTCTGATCGTTCATGGCTGCAACTCCCAAATCGCTCTCGGGCCTGGCCCCTTTTTTCAAGCCCTACCGCGTGGCCTTGGGTGTGGCGGCCCTGTTCCTCTTGCTGGCCGCAGGCACCACGCTGGCCTTTCCCTGGGTTTTGCGCCAGCTGATTGACCAAGGCCTGGCCAGTGGCGCACCGGCCGATCAGTTGTCGGGCAATTTCTTGCAGCTGTTTGGTGTGGCAGCCGCTTTGGCGGTGTTTTCGGCAGGGCGTTATTACACCGTGAGTTGGCTGGGCGAGCGCATCACCGCCGACCTGCGCAACGCTGTGTACGGCCATGTGCTCAAGCAAAGCCCGGCTTTTTTTGAGACCACGCAGTCGGGTGAAGTGCTCTCGCGCCTCACCAACGACACCACCTTGGTGCAAACCGTCGTGGGCTCATCGTTTTCGATGGGCTTGCGCAACCTGGTCATGGGCACCGGGGCACTGATCATGCTGGTGTGGACCAACCCGGTGCTGATGCTGCAGGTGGTGGCGGTGCTGGTGGCGGTGATTTTTCCGAGTGTTTATTTGGGTCGCCGCGTGCGCCGCCTCTCGCGCACCAACCAGGACCGCGTGGCCGATTCAAGCGCCATCGCCTCCGAAGTGCTCAACGCCATCAGCGTTGTGCAAAGCTACACCGCCGAAGGCCGCGAAACGCGCCGCTTCATCGACTCCACTCTGCGCGCCCTGAGCTCCGCCTTGGGCCGCATCCGCGCCCGTGCGGTGCTGGTGGGCTTCATCATCATGGCTTCAAGCGCCGTCTTGCTCTGGGGCTTGTACATGGGCACGCTGGCCGTGCGCGCGGGCACCAGCACCGCAGGCCAGCTGGGCGAGACGGTGTTTTATGTCATCTTGCTGGCCAGCGCCTTTGCGGTGCTGGGCGAGGTGTACGGCGACTTGCTGCGCGCAGCGGGTGCGACCGAGCGCCTGATGGAGTTGCTGCACACCGAGTCGAATCTGAAGATCGCAGCCCAGCCGCAACAAGCGCCTTGGCCGCAAGGCGGCTCGTCTTTGCAGCTCGAGTCGGTGCGCTTTCATTACCCATCGCGCCCTGACACCTGGGCGCTGGACCAGCTCACGGGCCAAATCCACCCCGGACAGACCGTGGCCGTGGTGGGCCCGAGCGGCGCGGGCAAAACCACCTTGTTCGATTTGTTGATGCGCTTTCACGACCCGCAGTCGGGCCGCATTGTGCTCGACGGTGTGCCGATCGACCAAATGGACCTGCACGCCCTGCGCGAGCGCATGGCCATCGTGCCGCAGGAACCCGTGATTTTTTCGGGCACCGTGATCGAGAACATCCGCTACGGCCGCCCCGACGCCAGCCTGGAAGACGTGCACGCCGCAGCCGAGGCCGCTTATGCGCAAGAGTTCATCCGCGAACTGCCCGAGGGTTTTGATACCTATTTGGGCGACCGGGGCGTGCGTTTGTCGGGCGGTCAACGCCAGCGCATCGCCATAGCACGGGCCATTTTGAAAAACCCGCCGCTTTTGCTGCTGGACGAAGCCACCAGCGCGCTCGATGCGCAAAGCGAAAAAATGGTGCAAGCCGCCCTCGACAAAGCCATGGTCGGCCGCACCACGCTGGTGATTGCCCACCGTCTGGCCACGGTGCAACGCGCCGATGTGATCTGGGTACTCGAGCGCGGCCGCCTGATGGAGCAGGGCACCCACGCCGAGCTGCAAGCCAAAGGCGGGCTCTACGCCAGCCTGGCGGCGCTTCAGTTCAACATCCCCTCAGGCCACTGAAGTCGTCCTTGTAGGCACCTACCCCGTGGGCGGTCGGCGTGGCGCAAGCCCCAAAACTGCCCCAAAACCCTCTGGCACAGGCGCGTGACTCACGACTTCTTGTCTGTAGCGTCTGTTGCTTGCTGGGCAGCCGCTTCCTGATCCTGCGCATCCTGCGCCTCTTGCGCCGCCTTTTCCCGCGCCCGCTGCTGGCGCGTTTGCTCCTGCGCCTTGCGCACGTCGTGCATTTGCCAAAAGGCAAACACGAACACCAGGCCAAAAATGCCCAGTTCCAACCAAATTCCCATGGCTTGACCTTCCGTGTGTGGGTGTGTCAATAAAGGTTGACAGTATGAATTATCAGGTTATATTGACACTCATGCCTGTCAGTTCATGTTGACAGGTCTTCCCATTCGGAGGTCCCATGAGTCTGTTGACACGCGCCGAACAAGCTTTGAGCTCCCATTTTGAGCAAGCCGCCGGTGTGGGCTCGCCTTCCCGGCTGGTGGCGGCCATGCGGCATGCGGTGTTTTCGGGCGGCGCACGCATCCGCCCGCAGCTGTGCATGGCGGTGGCCACTGCCTGTGGCGACGACGCGCCCCAGTTGACCAACGCCGCCGCTGTGGCCCTGGAGTTGATGCATTGCGCCTCTTTGGTGCACGACGACATGCCCGCCTTTGACAACGCCGACACCCGGCGCGGCCGCCCCACAGTGCACAAGGCCTTCAGTGAGCCGCTGGCGCTGTTGGCCGGTGATGGCCTGATCGTCATGGCCTACCGTGTCTTGCTGCAAGCCGGCGCGCAGCGGCCTGATCGCCTGATTGCCCTGATGGACAACATGACCACCGGCGTGGGCCTGCCCAATGGCATCGTGGCCGGGCAAGCCTGGGAGTGCGAGACCAGCGCGGACCTGGGCCAGTACCAACGCGCCAAAACAGGGGCTTTGTTCGTCTCGGCCACTTGCGCGGGTGCGCTCAGCTGCGGTTACGAGCCCGAGCCATGGGCGCCATTGGGAGCCTATTTGGGCGAGGCCTACCAAGTGGCCGACGACATCCGCGATGTGATCGCCGATGCCGCTACCTTGGGCAAGCCTGCAGGGCAAGACGCGTTGCACGCCCGCCCCAGCTCGGCCCAGGCGCTGGGCCTTGATGGGGCCATTGCCCACTTTGACCACCTGATCGAGCAGGCCGCCTCGTCGATTCCAGCCTGCTCGTGCCGCGACATGTTGCGTCAGTTGGTGCAACTCGAAGCCGAACGCCTCGTGCCCAAGGCCTTGTGTGAAGGCTATTTCAAGACCCACCCGGCCGTCGCCCCGGCCCGCATCGGTGCCGCGCATTGAGCGCACCAGCTGCCAGACGCGAAGGAAGCCGCATGTCACAACCCCTGGATCTGGCCGCCTTGCAGGCCCCCGCAGCCCCCACTTTCAAGGACGCCTGGCAGGCCCGTCTCGAGCGCTGGTATGCGCACCCTGGCCTGTACCGCTGGTCATTGGGCAACCCCCTCACACGCTGGCTCACGCGCCGTCGCACCCGCCAGCTGTTTGATTTGATGGCCGGTTTCGTGCACAGCCAGGTGCTGCTGGGCTGCGTTCGCCTGGACCTGTTTCGCGCCTTGCACCAAGCCCCTGCCAGCTTGACCGATCTGGCCCGTCGCACGGGTCTAGCTCCGGCGGTTTTGCAGCGTTTGCTGCTCTCGGCCGTGGCGCTGGGCCTCTTGGAGCACCGCAGCCAAGGCCGTTTTGGTCTGGGTCCGCTGGGTGTGCCGCTGGCGCAGCACGAGGGCATTGCGCAGATGATCGAGCACAACCACCTGCTCTACCAAGACATGCAGGACCCGGTGCAGTTCCTGAACAACGCCTGGAGCGGCGGCATGGCCGAGTACTGGCCCTATGCCCACGAAAAACCCGCTGTCCACATGCCGGCAGAGCAGGTGGACAAGTTCACCCGCTACTCGCAGCTCATGGCCGCTTCGCAAGGCTTTGTGGTGCAGGAGATCTTGTCGTCCTACTTTTTTGACGAGCACCGCTGCGTGCTCGATGTCGGGGCGGGCAAGGGCCGCTTTGTGAGCGAGTTGGCGGCGCATGCGCCGCACCTGCAGTTCAAGATGTTCGATCTGCCCCCTGTGCTGGCGCTGGCCCGTGAAGGCCTGCAGGCCAAGGGTTTGACGCAGCGTGTGAGCCTTCACCCCGGCAGCTTTCTGGATGACCCCTTGCCCGAAGGCGCGGACCTGATCACCTTGGTGCGCGTGGCGCACGACCACCCCGATGCGGTGGTGCGGCAGATTTTGCAAAAAGCCCATGCCGCTTTGCCCGTAGGCGGCGTCATGTTGCTGGCCGAACCCATGGCCCAACCCGACGAAGAAGCCGGGCAGCCCGAGGCCTCGGTCGACGCCTATTTCCACTTTTACCTCTTGGCCATGGGGGCAGGGCGGCTGCGCACCCCCCAAGAGCTGCAAACCATGATGGAAGAGGCCGGTTTCACCCATGTGGAGCTGGTGCCCAACGCCATGCCCATCCATGCGCGCATCCTTGTGGGGCGCAAATCTCAGTGTTTACCCTTGGTTTCGGGAAAAAGTGTCAATTAGCTTTGACATGTTTTGATGTAAAGCAAAGAATACAACCATGAAATCCCAAGCCGTCGTCTTCAACAGCCCCAAGCAACTGAGCTTGCAGGCCCTGGACTTGCCCGAGCTGCAAGCCGGTCAGCTGGATGTGGCCGTGGAGTTCAGCGGCATCAGCACCGGCACCGAGCGCATGCTCTGGGACGGCAGCATGCCACCCTTCCCGGGTATGGGCTACCCGCTGGTGCCCGGTTACGAGACGGTGGGCCGTGTGGTCCGTGTCGCCTCGGACACCGGCATGCAAGCCGGTCAGCGCGTGTTTGTGCCGGGGGCCAATTGCTTCACCGGCGTCAAAAGCCTGTTTGGTGGTGCGGCTTCGCGCCTGGTGGTGACCGAGCAAAAAGTCGTGCCAGTGGCCGAACACCTCGGCGCCCAATCGGTGCTGCTGGCCTTGGCCGCCACGGCTTACCACGCGGTGTCGGGCGGTGGGCAGCAAGACCCTTTTGAAGCCCCCGAACTCATCGTGGGTCACGGCGTCATGGGCCGCCTGCTGGCCCGTTTGACCGTCGCAGCTGGCCTGCCAGCACCCACCGTGTGGGAAACCCAGGCCCAACGCTCAGCTGGGGCCGAGGGTTACACGGTGGTGCAGCCGCAAGACGACCCGCGCCGCGACTACCGCACCATTTACGACGTGAGCGGCGACGGCAGCCTGCTCAACAGCCTGATCCAGCGCCTGCGCCCCGGTGGCGAATTGGTGTTGGCCGGTTTTTACAAACACGACCTGTCCTTTGCTTACGCCCCGGCCTTCATGCGCGAAGCGCGCATGCGCATCGCCGCCGAGTGGAAGCGCCCGGACCTGTTGGCCGTCAACGAGCTGGTGAACACCGGCCGTTTGTCGCTCGACGGATTGATCACCCACACCCAGCCATCGACGCAAGCTGGTTCTGCCTACGAGACCGCCTTCGGAGATGCGAGCTGTCTCAAGATGATCCTTGATTGGAGTGCCACCGCATGAACACAGATACCACCACCCAGCCCATCAAATTTGTTGAAGTGCTGCGACGCGAGGCCGACGTTGAACCCGACGCCGTGAGCACCTCCGAGGTGACCAAAGAGACACAAATCATTGCCATCTATGGCAAAGGCGGCATTGGCAAAAGCTTCACGCTGGCCAACCTGTCTTACATGATGGCGCAGCAGGGCAAAAAAGTGCTGCTGATCGGTTGCGACCCCAAGAGTGACACCACCAGTTTGCTGTTTGGCGGCAAGGCTTGCCCCACCATCATCGAGACCTCATCGCGCCTCAAACTCTCCGGCCAGGCCGTGAGCATTGGCGACGTGTGTTTCAAGCGCGATGGCGTGTTCGCCATGGAGTTGGGTGGCCCCGAAGTCGGTCGCGGTTGCGGCGGGCGCGGCATCATCCACGGTTTTGAAACCCTCGAAAAACTCGGTTTCCACGACTGGGGTTTTGACTACGTGCTGCTCGACTTTTTGGGCGATGTGGTCTGCGGCGGCTTTGGTCTGCCCATTGCCCGCGACATGTGCCAAAAAGTCATCGTGGTGGCCAGCAACGACTTGCAGTCACTGTACGTCGCCAACAACGTGTGCAGTGCGGTGGAGTATTTCCGCAAACTCGGCGGCAACGTCGGCGTGGCCGGCATGGTCATCAACAAGGACGATGGCACAGGCGAAGCGCAGGCTTTTGCCACCAATGCCGGTATTCCTGTGTTGGCTGCGATCCCCGCTAACGAAGACATCCGCCGCAAGAGCGCCAGCTACGAAATCATCGGCCGCCCCGACGGCGAGTGGGGCCCGCTGTTTGCCGAGCTGGCCAAGAACGTCGCAGAAGCCCCGCCCATGCGTCCGAAACCCCAGACCCAGGACCAGTTGCTGGGCCTGTTCAGCGCCGACGTGGTCGGTCGCAACGTGGTGCTCGAGCCCGCCACCGTGTTCGACATGGTCGGCAAGCACGAAGACATCAAGCCTTCGCTCGAAGTCGTGTACGACGCCGCCTGAGCAGGACACCACCATGTCGCGCACCATCCCGATTCACCCCAGCACCGACGCCCCCAACCCCGCAGGGCTGCAAGGCGACGGCATGGGCTGCCACGCCGGCACCGAAGCCATGGTGGCCGCCGCCAAAGAGGCGGGCAAGTCCGAGGTGCTGGACCAATACGCTCGCGACTACCCGCGCCAACCCGATGCCGGCCCGCATGACCAGCCGCAAAGCATGTGCCCGGCCTTTGGCTCGCTGCGTGTGGGCTTGCGCATGAAGCGCACCGCGACCATTTTGTCGGGTTCGGCCTGCTGCGTGTATGGCCTGACGTTCACATCGCACTTCTACGGCGCACGCCGCAGCGTGGGCTACGTGCCCTTCAACTCCGAGTCGCTGGTCACCGGCAAGCTTTTTGAAGACATCCGCGAAGCGGTGCACGCCGAGGCCGACCCGAACCAGGTCGACACCGTCATCATCATCAACCTGTGTGTGCCCACCGCCAGCGGTGTGCCGCTGCAGCTGCTGCCCAAAGAGATCAACGGCGTGCGCATCATCGGCATCGACGTGCCCGGTTTTGGGGTGCCCACGCATGCCGAAGCCAAAGACGTGCTGGCCGGGGCGATGCTGAAATACGCCCGCGAAGAAATCATGAGCGGCCCGGTGGCCGCGCCCCGCGCCGGTCGTGGCGATTTGCCCACGGTGGCCCTGCTGGGTGAAATGTTCCCAGCCGATCCGGTCATCATCGGTCAGATGCTCGCCCCCATGGGCCTGGCCGCTGGCCCGGTGGTGCCCACCCGCGAGTGGCGCGAGTTGTACGCCGCGCTCGACTGCTCGGTGGCCGCCGCCATCCACCCGTTCTACACCGCGAGCGTGCGCGAATTCAAAGCCGCCGGTCGCCCCATCGTGGGCTCGGCCCCGGTGGGCTTGGAGGGAACTCAAGACTGGTTGCAAAACATCGGCCAAGCGGCCGGCATTGCGCAGGCGCAAATCGATGTGGCGCGCAACCAGTCGCTGGCGCAAATGCGCGGGCTCTTGATGCAAAAGCCCATCTCTGGCCGCATCACCCTGAGTGGTTACGAGGGCTCCGAGTTGTTGGTGGGCCGTTTGCTGGTCGAGTGTGGTGCCGATTTGCGTTATGTGGGCTCAGCCTGCCCGGCCACCGAATGGAATGCGCAAGACATCGCTTGGTTGCAAGCCAAAGGCGTGCAGGTGCAAATGCGAGCCTCGCTCGAGCAAGACCTGAATGCCATGTACGAGTACCGGCCGCAGCTGGCCATCGGCACCACGCCTGTGGTGCAGATCGCCAAGCAAAACAGCGTGCCTGCACTGTATTTCACCAATCTGATTTCGGCCCGTCCCCTGATGGGGGTGGCAGGTGCCGGATCGCTGGTGCAGGTGGTCCAGGCGGCCATGGGCAACCAGGCCCGCTTTGACGCCATGAAGGATTTCTTTGGCGATGTGGGTGCAGGCCACGCCGCAGGCGTGTGGGAGTCGGTACCCAAAGACCGGCCCGAGTTCAAGGCCGAAACCCGCCGCCAGATCGAAAAGTTGTTGAAAAAGCGCAAAGCTGAGGAGATGGGTTCATGAACCAAGTGTCTCCACCCCCCAGCACCGTGGCCAAGCCCAAGTCGCCGCTCATCCTCGACCACGATCGCGCAGGCGGTTACTGGGGCGCGGTGTATGTGTTCACCGCCATCAAGGGTTTGCAGGTGGTGATCGACGGTCCGGTGGGCTGTGAAAACCTGCCCGTGACCTCGGTGCTGCATTACACCGATGCACTGCCCCCGCACGAGTTACCGATTGTGGTGACGGGCCTGGCCGAAGAGCAATTGGGCCGCGAAGGCACGGAAGGCGCGATGAAACGCGCCCACGCCACACTCGATCCCGAATTGCCCGCTGTGGTGGTGACGGGCTCGATCGCTGAGATGATCGGCGGCGGTGTCACGCCCGAAGGCACCAACATCGCGCGCTTTTTGCCGCGCACCATCGACGAAGACCAGTGGCAATGCGCCAACCGCGCCATGTATTGGCTCTGGAGCGAGTACGGTCTGCGCAAAGTGCCTGCACGCAAGCCTTTTGAAGACCGTCCTGTGGGCGAAAAGCCCCGCGTCAACATCATTGGTCCCTGCTACGGCACCTTCAACAGTCCGAGCGACCTGGCCGAAATTCGCCGACTGGTGCAAGGCATTGGTGCTGACGTCAACATGGTCTTCCCGTTGACCAGCCACTTGGCCGATGTGTCGCGCCTGGTCGAAGCCGACGTCAACATCTGCATGTACCGAGAGTTTGGCCGCATGCTGTGCGAGGCGCTGGAGCGCCCTTATTTGCAAGCGCCGATTGGCCTGCACAGCACCACCAACTTCTTGCGTAAATTGGGTGAGTTGCTGCACCTGGACCCCGAGCCCTTCATTGAGCGCGAAAAGCACACGACGCTCAAGCCCATGTGGGACCTGTGGCGCTCGGTCACGCAAGACTTTTTTGCCACCGCCAGTTTTGCGGTGGTGGCGGGCGAGACCTATTCGCGGGGCCTGAAAAACTTCCTCGAAAACGAAATGGGCTTGCCCTGCCGCTTCAGCGTCTCACGCACCGCAGGCAACAAGACCGACAACGCCGCTGTGCGCGAGCTGGTCAAAACGCAAACGCCACTCATCATGTTCGGCAGCTACAACGAGCGCATGTACCTGAGCGAGATCTCGGGCGGGAGCCCCATGCGTGCGGCCTTCATTCCCGCGTCCTTTCCCGGCGCCATCATCCGCCGCCACACGGGCACCCCCTTCATGGGCTACAGCGGTGCGAGCTATGTGATCCAGGAGGTTTGCAACGCGCTGTTTGATGCGCTGTTCCACATCCTGCCGCTGGGCACCGAGATGGACAAAGTCGAAGCCACGCAAGCGCGTGGCGTGGTCGCCCCCAATGCCAGCTGGCAAGACCAGGCTCAGCAGCGCCTGCGCGATGTGGTGCAAAGCCAGCCGGTGCTGGTGCAGATTTCAGCGGCCAAGCGCTTGCGCGATCAGGCCGAACAACTCTCGCAGGCCCAAGGCCACAGCGAGGTGACCGAAGCCCATGTGAACGCGGCCAGCCGCGAACTGGGTCTGGGGATCGCGGCATGAGCCACACCCCCAACAACACACCAGCCGGTGCCGCCGCGTGCGGCACGGCTTATCCGATGTCGTGGCCTTTGGCTGCGGATGCCCATCTGCGCGGGCTGTGCGCAACCCGGGTCGCAAGGCCTCGTTAACAGGAGCAAAACATGTCCACCAAGACATCAATTTCCGGACTCACCGATGAGGAAGCCCAGGAGTTCCACCACTACTGGATGCAGGGCACCGTGGGCTTCACAGCAGTTGCTGTGCTGGCACACATCCTGGTCTGGGCGTGGCGTCCCTGGTTCTGATTCAGAGCCTGATTTTTCAACCATAGATTGACGGAGTCACTGTCATGCAAAACACAACCCACCTCAATGAGGCCCATTCGCGTGCGGATGAGTCTCCCGCTTACTGGTCCATTTTCCTCATCGGATTCGGATGTCTGTTTGTGGTCGTCGTACTGGCCAAACTGGTCGGCGTTCACTGGCGGGATCTGCTGCCTGGTGCAGAAGATGCCAAGAGCATGAGTCAGGGTGTGAAAGCTGCTGTGTACACCTTCATGTCCCACATCATTTAGGAGATTCACCATGTGGAGAATTTGGCGACTTTACGACCCTTTGCGTGCCATGGTACTGCAGGGCATTTTCTTGTTTGGCCTGGCCGCGATGATTCACCTCATCTTGCTCAGCACCAACAAATTCAACTGGCTCGACGGCGCGAAAAAACCCGTAGCAGCATCGGCGCAAAACTCGCCGCTGCCGACTGCGGTGGCATCGCTCCCCGCGCCCAAGTCCTGATCCAGGACTTGTCGTTCAGTTGCCGCCATTGACTTCGTGTCAATGCGGCATCTGTTGATCCACTGAAGCAGGAGGACCCTACCATGGCCATGCTGAGTTTTGAGAAAAAGTACCGTGTTCGCGGTGGTACCCTGCTGGGTGGTGACTTGTTCGACTTTTGGGTCGGGCCGTTTTACGTCGGCTTCTTCGGCGTGACAACCTTGTTCTTTTCGTTCCTGGGTACAGCCCTCATCTTGTGGGGCGCCTCACAAGGGCCTACCTGGAACCTCTGGCAGATCAGCATCGCACCGCCTGATCTGTCGTATGGCCTGCGCTTTGCGCCCCTGATGGAAGGCGGCCTGTGGCAGCTCATCACGGTGTGTGCCATCGGCGCCTTCGGCTCATGGATGATGCGTGAGGTCGAAATCTGCCGCAAGCTGGGCATGGGCTTTCATGTGCCTGTGGCCTTTGGTGTGGCCATCTCGGCCTATGTCACTTTGGTGGTGGTGCGTCCTGTGCTCATGGGGGCTTGGGGCCACGGCTTTCCGTATGGCATCTACAGCCACCTGGACTGGGTGTCCAACGTGGGCTACCAGTACCTGCACTTTCACTACAACCCGGCGCACATGATCGCCGTGAGTTTCTTCTTCGCCAGCGTGTTTGCCTTGTCGCTGCACGGTGGTTTGATTTTGTCGTCCACCAACCCCACACCGGGCACCGTGGTCAAGACACCCGAGCACGAAGACACCTTCTTTCGCGACATCATCGGCTACTCGATTGGCACCTTGGGCATCCACCGCCTGGGTCTGTTCCTGGCGCTCGCCGCAGTGCTGTTCAGTGCCCTGTGCATTGTGCTCAGCGGCCCCTTCTGGAGCCGTGGCTGGCCCGAGTGGTGGAGCTGGTGGCTGAACATGCCGATCTGGTCCCAGTGGCCGGTCTGATTCGGACTGCACACAGCCCGAACCCCAAGAATTGAGGAGTACCGCAAATGGCCGACTATCAAAACCTGTTCACCACGGTGCAAGCCGTGGGTCCAGTCCACCACGGGGTGGAGCTTGGACACGGCAACAGCCCACGCACCGGACAACCCCTGATCAACTACTGGATCGGCAAACTGGGCAACGCCCAGCTCGGTCCCATCTACCTCGGTGGCCTGGGTCTGGCTTCGCTCGTGTTTGGCTTGATCGCCTTCACCCTGATCGGCATGAACATGCTGGCCTCGGTCAACTACGACCCGATCCAGTTCGTGCGCCAGCTGTTCTGGCTGTCGCTGGAGCCGCCGCCGCCCAGCTATGGCCTGAGCATGCCGCCACTCAACCAGGGCGGCTGGTTCCTCATCGTGGGTTTGTTCCTCACCGCATCGATCATGTTCTGGTGGGCCCGCACCTACCGCCGTGCGGTTGAGCTGGGCATGGGCACACACATCGCTTGGGCCTTTGCAGCCGCCATCTGGTTGTTCCTGGTGCTGGGCTTGTTCCGCCCCATCTTGATGGGTTCATGGGGTGAGGCTGTGCCTTATGGCATCTTCTCCCACCTGGACTGGACGGCGGCTTTCTCGCTGCGCTACGGCAACCTGTTCTACAACCCCTTCCACGCGCTGTCCATCGTGTTCCTCTATGGCTCGGCCCTGCTGTTTGCCATGCACGGCGCGACCATTCTGGCCGTGACCCGCTTTGGTGGCGAACGCGAGATCGAGCAGATCACCGACCGGGGCACGGCCTCTGAGCGTGCGGCCTTGTTCTGGCGCTGGACCATGGGCTTCAACGCCACCATGGAATCGATTCACCGCTGGGCCTGGTGGTTTGCGGTCCTGTGCCCCATCACCGGCGGCATCGGCATCTTGCTGACCGGCACCGTGGTGGACAACTGGTACCTCTGGGCCATCAAGCATGGCGTGGCGCCACCGTACCCCGAAATTTTTCCAGCGATGGTTGACCCCGCGCTGAGCACAGGAGTCAAGCCATGAACCCCATCACCACACTTCAATCCCGATGGATGGGCCGCATGGCCAAAGGCTTGGGCCTGGCACTGGTCGGCCTTGTGCTGGCCGGTTGCGAACGCCCGATTCCCGAATCGGTGCAAAGCGGCTACCGGGGCACCGGCATGGTGCAGGTCTACAACGCGCGCCTGCTCGAAGTCAAAACCGAAAAGAACCAACCGCCTGCGGTCATCCCTGCGGCAGGGTCTGATGGCCCCAAGGCCTCTCAGGTGTACAAAAACGTCAAGGTCCTGGGCGACCTGAGCGTGGGCGATTTCAACCGCCTGATGGTCTCCATGACCAGCTGGGTGGCGCCCAACGAAGGTTGCGCCTATTGCCACGCCTTGCCCAACTTTGAAGACGACAGCAAGTACACCAAGGTGGTGGCGCGACGCATGGTCGAGATGACCCAGCACATCAACGCCGACTGGCAGCCGCACGTCGCCCAGACGGGCGTGACCTGCTACACATGCCACCGTGGCGAGCCGGTGCCTAGCGCCATCTGGTTCAAGTCCAACCCGCAGCCTTATGGCTCGAACTTCATGGGCGACAAGGCCGGACAAAACGAGCCTTCGGCCGTGGTCAATTTGTCATCGCTGCCCAACGACCCGTTCACCCCGTTTTTGCTGGACAAGCAGAACATCCGTGTGAACGGCCCCACCGCGCTGCCCTCGGGCAACCGCCAGTCGATCAAGCAAGCCGAGTGGACCTATGGCCTGATGACGCACATGTCGACTTCGTTGGGCGTGAACTGCACCTATTGCCACAACACGCAGTCCTTCCAGAACTGGGAAAACAGCCCGCCACAGCGCGTGACGGCCTGGCACGGCATCCGCATGGCGCGGGACCTGAACCTGACCTTCATGGAGCCTTTGACCGAAGTCTTCCCGGCCCACCGCAAGGGCCCCATGGGTGATGTGGCCAAGCTCAATTGCGCCACGTGCCACCAAGGGGCCTACAAGCCGCTGAACGGCGCGCCCATGGCCAAGGACTTCCCTGAGTTGCTCAAACCTGCCTTGGCAGCAGCCAAGGTGGCTGCAGCCCAAACAGCACCCGCTACAGCTTCAAAGTAGTCGCGCACGGCCTTCGCCCCACACCGGACCCCGTCATGGACGCACTCCCCTCACTTCATGACCCGCTGTCCGGCGTGGTGGTGGTGTTGCTGGCCGATTTTTTGCGCCAGCACCAGGGCTGGGGCTGGTTGCGTCTGGTGGCCGGGGCCACGCCCTACAAGGACGTGCCCGGTCTGACCATGGTCAAGGTCATGGGCAGTGGCCATGGTGGCGGTTTCAGCTTGCGCCCCAGTGCCACGCACCAGGGGCTGATCTGCACCTTCAGCCACCTCGATCTGGCCCTGAAGTTTCTGGACAGTCCAGCGGTGCAGGCCTACCGCAGCCGTGCCCGCGAGTGCTGGACAGGCGTGTTGTCCGTGCAATCGGCCCGGGGCCATTGGGACAAACAAGCCTGGCAAGCGAGCAGCGCACAAGCGCTGGGCCTGTCGGGCGAGAAGGAAGAGAAGGGCGATCAGGCCGGACCAAGCTTGGGCTTGGATAGCCTGCCGCACACAGCACCCTTTGCTGTGCTCACCCGTGCCAGCATCGTGCCCACCAAGGCCATGGCTTTTTGGCGTTATGCCCCGGCCGCGCAAGCCGACCTGGGCCAAGCTCCTGGTTGCCTGCTCGCCATGGGCCTGGGCGAGGCGCCTTTGGTGCGCCAATGCACCTTCAGCCTGTGGCAGGACACGGCCGCCATGCTGCAGTACGCCCGCCAGGGCGCACACCAGGTGGCCAGTGCCGCTGCTTACAAGCACCAGTTTTTTTCCGAATCGCTGTTCGTGCGCATGCAGGTGCTGCAGATGGCCGGTGTCTGGCAAGGCCGCAGCTTCGATGCGCCCGCCAAGGCCGTTCATAGCACCGCCCCATTCGATGCAGCGCTGGCCGACAGCCGCCTGGCCGGTGTGCCCAGCCTGGAGGTCAGCCATGTCTGAGCACCGCGTCGTCATCGTCGGCGCGGGCATGGGCGGCTTGTGCAGCGCGATCCAGCTCGCGCACCAAGGGCTCGATGTCACCGTGGTTGAAGCCTCGGGCGCGCCCGGTGGCAAGGTGCACAGCCGCGAGGTGAACGGCGCCCACATCGACAGTGGCCCCACCGTGTTCACCATGCGCTGGGTCTTCGACGACTTGCTGCGCAGTGTGGGCACCAGCGTCGAGGCCGAGATGCGCATCACGCCGCTGCAGGTGCTCGCGCGCCACTTCTGGCCCGATGGCAGCCAGCTCGATTTATCGGCCGACGCACGCGAGAGCGAGGCGGCCATTGCCGCCTGGTCGGGTGGCGACGAAGCCCGGCGCTTCAGAGATTTTTGCAAGACCACACGCCAGCTCTACGCCACGCTCGAAGGTCCGATGATCCGCGCCCAGCGCCCCAGCATGGGTGGCTTCATGGGCGACTTGGGTTTCAAAGGTTTGGGTGTGTTGGCCCAACTTGGCCCCATGCGCAGCCTGTGGCAACAACTGGGCCACCAGTTTTCAGACCCGCGTTTGCGCCAGCTGTTTGCGCGCTACGCCACCTACTGCGGCTCATCGCCTTGGCAGTCGCCGGCCACGCTCATGCTGATCGCGCAGGTCGAGATGGACGGGGTATGGTCGGTTGAAGGCGGCATGGTCTGTATGGCCCAGGCACTGGCCCGTGTGGCCCGTCGCCGTGGTGCGGTGTTCCGCTACCACAGCACTTGCCAGCGCATCGAGCAGCGCCAGGGCCGTGTGTGCGGTGTGCACCTGCAGTCGGGTGAATTTTTACCGGCCGACCGCGTTATTTTTAATGGCGACGCCGCCGCTCTGCGCCAAGGCTTGCTGGGCGAGGACGTGCGCCGCGCTGTGCCAACAGACGCGCCGCCACGCTCCCTGTCGGCCTTGACCTGGTCCATGCACACCCCTGCCGATGGCGTGGCGCTGGACCGGCACAACGTGTTTTTTCAGAGCACCTACGCCAGCGAGTTCGAAGACATCTTTGAGCGCCAGCGCTTGCCCGAGCAGCCCACGGTCTATGTCTGTGCACAAGACCGACCCGCTCAGTTGTCGCACGGCCAAGCCGAGCGCCTGTTTTGTTTGGTCAACGCCCCCGCCTGCGGTGATGGCAGCGCAATCACCGAGGAGGCTTTAGAACAATGCCAAACGCACACCTTTCAGCACCTGCGCCAACTGGGCCTGCACCTGCAACCCACGGCGAGCAACAGCCTGCGCACGACGCCACAGGATTTCCATCGACGCTTTCCGGCCAGCGGGGGAGCGCTTTACGGGCAGGCGACGCACGGCTGGACCAGCATCTTCAGCCGACCTGGCTCCACCACACCCCTGCAGGGCCTGTATCTGGCGGGGGGCAGCGTGCACCCGGGGCCGGGCGTGCCGATGGCGGCTTTGTCCGGGCAGCGGGCGGCCGAGGCGCTGATGGCGAGCCTCGCTTCGACCAGCACGTTCCCGACGGGGGCTACCTGTGGTGGTATGTCGACGCCATGAGTGACGACGGCCAACACGGCATCACCCTCATTGCGTTTGTGGGCAGTGTGTTCTCGCCTTATTACGCTTGGGCGCGTGGGCGCGGCAAGGCCTCTGCAGACAACCATTGCGCTCTGAACGTGGCCATCTACAGCAAAGGCCAAGGCCGCTGGGCCATGACCGAGCGCGGCCAGCGCCACTGCGCCCGCAGCGCTCGCCAGTTCACCATCGGCCCGAGCCAATTGAGCTGGGACGGCAACTGCCTGACCATCGACATCGATGAGGTGTGTGTGCCCATTCCGCGCCGCGTGCGCGGCCGCATCAAGCTCTGGCCGCAGCAGTTGTTTGCTTACTCGACACCGCTTGATGTGAATGCGCAGCACCGCTGGGGGCCGCTGGCGCCCGCCTCGCGCATCGAGGTGGACTTGAGTGCCCCCGATCTGAAATGGCAAGGCCACGCGTATCTGGACTCCAACGAAGGCGACGAGCCGGTGGACCGGGGTTTTCACACCTGGGACTGGTCCCGTGCCCGCACACGCGACGGCAGCACCGTGGTGTTTTACGACATGCAATCGCCTGGCACCGAAGACCGCGTGCTCTCGCTGCGCTTCACGCCACAAGGCACGGTCGAGCCCATCGCCACGCCCCCGGTGCAGCGCCTGTCCAAGACCGGCTGGCGCATCGACCGGCGCATGCGCAGCACGCAGAGCGTGCGTGTGCACGAACAACTCGAAGACACGCCGTTTTACCAGCGTGCCTTGCTGCAATTTGATTACGCAGGCGAGCCCTTGCTCGCCTTTCACGAAACCCTGTCGGTGCCGCGTTTGGTGTCACCGGTGGTTCAAGCCATGCTGCCTTTTCGCATGCCAAGGCGGGCTTGAGATGAACAACCTTGAACGTGATGTCAAGGCAACCCCATTCCTGGCCGCGGTGGCCAAGAATAGCCCTCGTGCGGGCCGTGCACGTCTTCTGCAAGGAGAAAACTATGTCTAACTCAGACAAAGTCTGGCCAACGGGACTGACCGAGGCCGAATCGGAAGAGATTCACCGCAATCTCATCCAGGGTACGCAAATCTTCGGCATGATTGCCGCATTTGCGCACCTGCTGGCCTACATCTATTCACCCTGGCTCAAGTAAAGGAAAATCATCATGATCTACTCCAAAATGTGGTGTGTGGTGAAGCCTTCGGTGGGTATTCCGGTGTTCATTGCGGCTGTGGCGATTTCGTCGTTCAGCGTGCATTTGGCCCTGACAACGAACACCACCTGGGTGAAAAGCTTCCTGAACGGTGGTACCAAAGTGGTCGCTGCGGCGCCTGCTGCGGATGCTGCGGTGAAGAAGTAAAGGGTGAAAGCCCGAACGGCCAGGCGCGCAAGCGCCTGGTCTTTCTCTTGATTTATGAACACCACCAAAAATCGCAGCAACTGGGGCATGGCTTTGGCCAGTTGGGGTCCCCGGTTTCTCCCCTTTGCCGACGCCGCCAGCGATGATTTGCCGCTGTCGCGTTTGCTGCGCTTGTCGCTGTTTCAAATTTCTGTCGGCATGGCCATGGTCATGCTGGTGGGCACCCTCAACCGCGTGATGATCGTGGAGCTCAAAGTCTCCGCCACGCTGGTGTCCTTCATGGTGGCGCTGCCCCTGCTGATTGCGCCTTTGCGCGCGCTCATTGGTTTTCGCTCGGACAACCACCGCTCGCAACTGGGCTGGCGGCGAGTGCCCTACATCTGGATGGGCAGTCTGCTGCAGTTTGGCGGCTTTTCCATCATGCCGTTTGCGCTCTTGGTGCTCGCGGGTGCCGGGCAAGCCAGCCAGGCCCCGGCCTGGGTCGGCCAGCTGGGCGCAGCGGGTGCGTTTTTGTTGGTAGGCCTGGGCATGCACACCGTGCAAACCGCAGGCCTGGCCCTGGCCACCGACCTGGCCCCGCCTGAGCGCCAGCCCCAGGTGGTGGGCCTCATGTACGTCATGCAGCTGATCGGCATGATCGGCAGCGCCTTGGTGCTGGGCTATTTGCTGCACGACTACAGCCCTGGTCAACTGATTCGTGTGGTCCAGGCCGTGGCCGTGACCACGCTGGTGCTGAATGTGGTGGCGCTTTGGAAGCAAGAGCCGCGTAGCCGACTGCGCAAACCCGGCATGCCCATCGAACACACCTTCGCGCAAGCCTGGCAACTGTTTTGCCAAGGGCCCAACACCGTGCGGCGCTTGTTGGCGGTGGGCCTGGGCACCATGGCCTTCACCATGGAAGATGTTTTGCTCGAGCCCTATGGCGGCGAGATTTTGCATATGAGTGTGTCCAGCACCACCTTGCTCTCGGCCACCCTGGCGCTGGGCGGCCTGATTGGTTTTGCCTGGGCCTCGCGTGTATTGGGGCGCGGTGGCGACGCCTACCGCATGTCCGGCTGGGGAGCCTGGGTCGGTTTGCCTGCTTTTGTCTGCGTCATTGCCTCTGGCCCTCTGACCATGCCCGCCTTGTTTGTACTGGGCATTTTCTTGATTGGCTTAGGGGGTGGTTTGTTTGCACACGGCACCCTCACGGCCACCATGCAGCTGGCCCCACCGGGGCAGATCGGTCTGGCCATGGGCGCCTGGGGCGCCGTGCAGGCCACCGCTGCGGGTGTGGGCATGGCGGCAGGCGGCTTGGTGCGCGACGGTGTGGCCCTGATCAGCACCCCTGTCATGGGCTACTCGGCCGTCTATGCCATCGAGATTCTTTTGCTGGGCATGACCCTGTGGGCCATGGGACCTTTGCTGCGTTATGCGCCCGCTGCTGTACGCCCGCCCGACATCTGAGCATAATTATTCCCTACGCCTTTTCAAGATCACCCCGCAACCCAAGGACTCACCATGGAAATCAAACACATCCTCATCATCATGTTCGTGGTTTTTGGCCTGTTCATGCTGGCCAACTGGTTCAACCGTCCAAAGGGCCCACGCAAGTAAAGCGCCCCATGGCCTGGGGACTTCGAAAAAAGCCCCGACCACAAAAAAGCCGCTGTGAAGCGGCTTTTTTGTGGGCGCCTGAAACTGATCAGTTGCGTGTGTCGCGGTAACCGCTGCCGTAGCCGGTGCTCGGCTCTTTGGGCTTGGAGATGTTCACCACGATCGAGCGACCGCTGACCGACATGCCGTTCAGGCCGGTGATGGCGGCTTGGGCTTCTTCGGCGCTGGACATTTCCACAAAGGCGAAACCCTTGGAGCGACCGGTGTCGCGGTCCATCATGACTTTGGCCGACATCACGCCGCCAAATTCAGAAAAGTTTTGACGCAAGCTGGCGTCGTCGATGGTGTAAGGCAAGTTGCCCACGTAAATTTTGCTGCTCATGGTTGAGCCTTTCAGAGAGGTGGCGTGGCAGCTTCAAAACGAAGCCGACATGCAGGGAAAAGCGGATTCTTGGCAGTTGCCGAGAGGCCGCAGGGAAACGCGCCAGGGGCCGTGAGGCCTTAGCGCATTTGTTCGGGGCTGGGGCTGTTTTGCAGCCAGTTGCGTGTGGTGTCGAGCACGCGGCGCGCAGCATGTTGGGTGAAAGCACAAGCCGTGTGGTGCAGTCCGGGCGTCAGGTCCAAGCCTTGCAGAGCAGGGCGAGCCTGGCGCAAAGCCGTGGCAGCTGTTGTTCGGCCGAGGCCGGTGCAAAAAGGGTGTGTCGAGGGCGAAGCGACCGGGGAGCCCGTGCGGGTGGTAATCGGGGAAATCAAAATCAATCGAGTCGCAAACCATCCAGGGGCTTGCGCAGAGCTGTGAGAAAAATGCCGAGGCCTGCAGCTCAACAGGAGACGGTGTTCGAAGTCAATCGATGCCTATGCAGACGCCTTGTGAGCCATCTGCGTGTTGTTCATGCGGGTATGGCAGAACAATCCGCAAGTATATTTCCGAATGAAATAAAAGTCAAATTTTTTATTTCCATCAGTTTGAAAGACATCAAAGCCCGTTCACAACGTGGCGCACCAACAAGAGCGACAGCACCCACATGGTCACACCGATCAGCGCGTCCAGCACCTGCCAAGCGCGTGGCCGTGCAAACCAAGGGGCCAGCCAACGCGCCCCAAAGCCCAAGGCGCTGAACCACAGCAGGCTGGCTGCACTCGCTCCGGCCGCAAACCAGCCTTGCAGGGGCGCGGGCTGTTGTGCGCCGATGCTGCCCACCAAGAGCACCGTGTCCAGATACACATGCGGGTTGAGCAAGGTGAAGGCCGCCGCTTGCGCGAGCGCCGCCCCACGGCTCAGGCCTTGGCCAAAGCTGTTTACATCCAGCGTGTTGGCCTGGCGCGCCCGCTGCAGCGCACGCCAGCCATACACCGCCAAAAACGCCGCACCGCCCAAAGCCAGGCCACGCGCCAGCTCAGGCCTGTCGCCCAGCGCCTGCGCCATGCCGAACACCCCCGCCGTGATCAGCACCGCATCGGCGACCGCGCAAAACACCACCACGCTGCCCACATGCTCACGCCGCAAGCCCTGGCGCAAAACAAAAGCGTTTTGTGCCCCAATGGCTACGATCAGGCCCAGGCCCAAAAACAGGCCTTGGGCAAAGACAGGGCCTACGGCCGACAAGGTGTCATTCCAATTCATGGGGCGTGAGCTTGCCAGATCCCTTGGCACTTTTGCCCATAGGCACCATCCATGACAAAAAATAGCCGCACCCACGCCAAGCCCGCCCCCGATTCAGTCAAAAATAGACAAATTCCAAAAACCGATTGGCTGCAGCCCCGTGGGCTGCCTGATGGCCCCCAACAAACACTCATGCTCGACGACATCAAAAAGACCCTCTGGGCATCGGCCGACAAACTGCGCGCCAACATGGACGCCGCCGAATACAAGCACTTGGTGCTCGGCCTCATCTTCGTCAAATACATCTCCGACGCCTTTGTGGCCCGCCAGGCCGAGCTGACGCTGCGTCTGCGCGACCCGGCTGACGAGATGTTTTATGGCGATGCGGCTGATGAAGACATCGCCGCCGAGCTGGAAGATCGCGACTACTACACCAGCGAAAACGTGTTTTGGGTGCCCGAGGGTGCCCGCTGGGACGCATTGCGTGCAGCCGCACCCCAGCCCGACATTGGCAAGCGCATCGACGACGCCTTGACCCTGATCGAAGCCGACAACCCCCGACTCAAAGGCATTCTGGACAAACGCTTTGCCCGCGCCCAATTGCCCGACGGCAAGCTGGGCGAGCTGGTCAACCTGATTTCACGCGTTGGCTTTGGTGACGATCCTTCCAAAGCCCGCGACATTTTGGGGCAGGTGTACGAGTATTTTCTGGGCATGTTCGCCAGCGCCGAAGGTAAGCGGGGCGGGCAGTTCTACACGCCCGCCAGCATCGTCAAAACTTTGGTGGCCGTGCTCTCGCCCAGCAAAGGTTTGCTGTACGACTGCTGCTGCGGTTCGGGCGGCATGTACGTGCAGTCCGAGCGCTTCATTGAAGACCATGGCGGCCAGCCGGGCGATGTGTCTATTTACGGCCAAGAAGCCAACCCCACCACCTGGCGCTTGGCGGCCATGAACCTCGTCATTCGGGGCATGGACTACAACCTGGGCAAAGAAGCGGCCGACACCTTCACCCGCAACCAACACCCCGACCTGCGGGCCGACTTCAGCTTGGCCAACCCGCCCTTCAACATCAGCGACTGGTGGCACGCCAGCCTGGAGGGTGACGCCCGCTGGGTGTACGGCACACCACCTCAAGGCAACGCCAACTACGCCTGGTTGCAACACATCCTGTACCACCTCAAGCCCACCGGCCGCGCCGGTGTGGTGTTGGCCAACGGCAGCATGAGTTCCAGCCAAAACAGCGAAGGCCAGATCCGCGCCGCCATGGTCGATGCCGACGTGGTGGAAGTCATGATCGCCTTGCCCGGCCAACTGTTCTTCAACACGCAAATCCCCGCGTGCTTGTGGTTCCTAGCCAAACAGAAAAAGCGCAAAGGCGAAGTGCTGTTCATCGACGCCCGCAAGCTGGGCAGCATGATCAGCCGCGTGCAAAGCGAGCTGACCGACGAAGTCATCGAGCGCATCGGCCAAACCGTGGCCGCGTGGCGCACCGGCAGCGCCGACTACCAGGACATTGCAGGCTTTTGCCGCAGCGTGCCCCTGGCCGAAATCGCCCAACACGGTCATGTGCTCACCCCTGGCCGCTATGTGGGGGCCGAAGAAGTGGAAGACGACGACGAGGCCTTTGCCGACAAGATGCAAACGCTCACCGCCAAGCTGGGCGAGCAAATGGCCAAAGGCGCAGAGCTGGACGCGTTGATCCGCCAGAAGCTGGGGGGGCTGGGGTATGCGTTTTGAACCCACAAAAAAAGAAACCTCGGCTCCAGTCACCGCCGCAAAGAGCGGGAGAGGGAGTTCCGAGGCTTACCGCTTAATTTTACGATAAATCAAACGCGACATGCCTCACTCCTTTATCCAGCAAGTCGAAACGCATATTTCTTCCGAGCGATTGCTGGCCTATGCCATGCGCCATGGCGAACACATCGACCCCAAGATCACATTGGCACGCTACATGCTCAACATGGCCTTGTGCGAGAGCCTCTACCCTGCATTGCAAAACTGTGAAATCGCATTGCGCAATGCCATTCATCATCATTTGACCCGGTTGATGGGACGAGAAGACTGGTATGAAGCACCCTCTTTTGGTCTCACGATGTGGGCGCAAGATGAGGTGAGAAAAGTCAAAATCAAAATTCAAAAAATGAACAAGCCCCTCACTGCCGGGCGCGTGGTATCCGAGTTGCAATTCGGATTTTGGACAAGCCTTTTTGAGGCGCACTACGAACAGCACACGCCGTTTTTGCCCAGGGGAATCAAGGCTGTTTTTCCGCACTTACCCAAAAGCATGCACAAACGCAAAGATCGCAAAAACGACCTGGAGCAAGTTCGGGGTTTGCGCAACCGCGTCTTTCACCACGAGCGCATCGTGCATTGGCGTGACTTGGACGCCCAACACCAATTGATTCTCAACGTCATCGGGTGGATCAGCCCTGAACTGCAAAGAGTGACTGCCGCGATGGATCGTTTTCAATCTGTGAGGGCCGCAGGCCTGACCCCCTTTCTAAGCCGTGAAGTGTGGGAGCCTAAAACACCATGACCCAAAGACAAGACAAGCACACCAACGTGCTGATCGTCGATCAGCCCTTTGATGCCGATGGCAACGAAACCCCCTTTGGCCAGCGCTGGGGCGGGGAACGCTTCACCCTCACCCCCGAACACTTGGCCGCCTTGCAAGCGGGCAAGACCATTGCGCTGGATGTGATGAATGAATATGTGGTGTTTTTGAAGTTGGGGGATGGGGTATGAGTACAGAGTGGCCGACAGTGCGGTTAGGGCATCATGTTGATGCTTGCCTTGGCAAGATGCTTGACGCCAAAAAGAACAAGGGCACGCCACTGCCCTATTTGGGCAACAGCAATGTTCGATGGGGGCAGTTTGATCTGAACGACTTGGCTGAAATGCGATTCGAGCCCCATGAAGAAGAGCGTTACAGCCTGAAGCCGGGTGACTTGGTTGTCTGCGAAGGTGGTGAGCCAGGGCGATGCGCTATTTGGACAGGCCCAGCTGGAATGAAGGTGCAAAAAGCGTTGCATCGTATACGGCCCAAGGACACGCTGGATAACTACTACCTGTTTTATTGGTTCCAGCTGTCTGCAAAAGCCGGATTGCTGGAGCCTCATTTCACTGGCACAACGATCAAGCATCTGACGGGTAAAGCGATTGCTGCTTTGGAAGTTCCATTACCTCCAATCGAGGTTCAGCGCGCCATGGTGGATGTGCTTAAGCAGCTCGACGACCGCATCACCCTCCTGCGCGAAACCAACGCCACCCTCGAAGCCATCGCCCAAGCCCTGTTCAAGTCCTGGTTCGTTGACTTCGACCCCGTCCACGCCAAAATGCAAGGCCGCGCCCCCGAAGGCATGGATGAAGCCACCGCCGCCCTGTTCCCTGAGAGCTTTGAAGAGTCGGAATTGGAGCCTGTGCCGAAGGGGTGGAAACTCGTCCCATTTGGTCAATTGCTGCGCCACACAATTGGCGGCGATTGGGGCAGTGATGTGGCTGATGAGATGAATGACACCCGTGTTGCCATCATTCGCGGAACAGACATACCAGATTTGCAGACCAACGCGAACAGCCGAGTGCCTGTTCGTTACACCTCACAGAAAAAGTTGTCGGGTCGAAAACTGGAAGACGGTGACCTTTTGCTGGAAGTTTCGGGTGGCAGCAAAGACCAACCGACGGGCCGCTCTTTGTACCTTTCCGATGCTTTGTTGAGCCAGTTCGATTGCCCTGTTGAACCCGCTAGTTTCTGCCGTTTATTGCGCCCTGTGGACAAAGAGGTAGGCATGCTGCTCGCACAACACCTGTCCTACATCTACGCGCAAGGAAAGACATGGGAATACCAAAACCAAAGCACGGGGATTGCCAATTTCCAGACAACGCATTTCCTAGAAACTGAATTGGTGGCATGTCCGCCTGACGATGTTTTGAAGGCATTTTCGGAGACGGTCCAACCATTGATCGCTCGCGCGCATCTGACGCAAATTCAAGAGTTGGCGTCACTTCGCGACACCCTTCTCCCCCGCCTGATCTCCGGTCAACTCAGCCTGGCTGAAGCCGCAACAGAAACAATTTAACAAGGACACACTATGGCACTTTGGCTTGTACGCGCTGGTAAATACGGTGAACATGAACCGCGTTTTTTTGAAGACAACCGCATTTACCTGACTTGGGGCGGTTTGGAATCAACGGGTCTTTCGAGCGCTGCCACTTATGAGGACATCAAAGCACTAATGCAGCGTTCTTTTCCAGCTGAACCGACCCGACGTCTTGGCAACTGGACGGGGCAAATTTGGGCATTCACCTTGGGCATGAAGCCGGGGGACTATGTGGTGGTTCCACGCAAATCGACCGGGACGGTGGCCGTCGGAGAAGTGAAATCTGCTTACGACTTCAATCCAGATGCTGAAGGCAAGTACGGTCATTATCGAGAGGTCCGATGGATCAATACAGATCTGCCGCGTAGCGCTTTTGATCAGGATTTATTGTTCTCGTTGGGCGCGATCATGACCATTTGCGAAATCAAGCGCAACGATGCCGAGAAGCGTGTCAAAGCTTTGGCAAATGGGCAAACACAAAACGTTCGCCTCACGGATATCGTCGCCGCAGCACTGCCTGACGTTTTTGATGAAGATGAGGCCGAAATTGATCTTGAACAACTTTCTCGGGACGCCATTGCAAAACTGATCATTCAGAAATTCAAAGGTCACGGGATGGCTCGCCTCGTGGATGCTGTCTTGAAAGCACAAGGCTTCACGACGTACTTGAGCCCTGAGGGGCCAGACAAAGGCATCGACATTCTTGCGGCTGGCGGGCCATTTGGATTTGACCACCCCAGAATTTGCGTTCAGGTGAAGTCGGGTAACACCCCTGCTGACCGCCCAGAGTTCACACAACTGATTGGAGCGATGCAAAGCGTCAATGCCGATCAGGGGCTGTTTGTCTCATGGTCTGGCTTCAAGCCAACCGTTTTGAAAGAAGTTCCCGTGAAGTTCTTCAAGGTCAGACTTTGGAACCAAGAAGACTTGATTGCCCAGCTACTGGCCAACTACAGCAAGCTTGATGAAGACATTCGCCTAGAACTGCCACTTAAACAGATCTGGACCCTGTCGAACGCCGATTGACACACATGACCGAAGACCAACTCGAACAAGAAGCCCTCGGCTGGCTGGCCTCTGTAGGTTACACACCGCTCAACGCCCGCGACCCAGATCTGGACCAGCGCTTGGTGCGGGCCAGCAGTCGGGATGTGGTGTTGGTGCCTTGTTTGCGTGCAGCCATTGACCGGCTCAACCCGGCCGTGCCCGCCGCCGCCCGCGAGGATGCTTTTCGGCAAGTGCTCGACATGGGGCAGCCTGCTTTGTTGTCGGGCAACCGGGCGTTTCACCGGGTTTTGGTCACGGGCGTGCATGTGCAGTACCAAAAGGATGGCGAGACACGAGGTGACTTTGTACGCCTGGTGGATTGGCAAGACGCAAGCCGCAACGAGTGGCTGGCGGTGCAGCAGTTCAGCATCAAGGGGCCGCGCCACACGCGCAGGCCCGACATCATTTTGTTTGTCAATGGTTTGCCGCTGGTGCTCATTGAGCTCAAGAACCCGGCCGACCTGAATGCCGACATCTGGAAGGCGTTTGACCAGATTCAGACCTACAAAGAGCAGATTGCCGATGTCTTCACCTACAACGGTTTGTTGGTGATTGCCGATGGCATCGAGGCCCGCATGGGCTCGCTGTCGGCCACGGCCGAGCGCTTCATGCAGTGGCGCACGATCGATGGCGTGGCGCTGGACCCGCTGGGCAAGTTCCAGGAGCTGGAGACTTTGGTGCGCGGCATTTTGTCGCCCGCCAATTTGCTGGATTACCTGCGCTTTTTTGTGCTGTTCGAGGACGACGGCAAGTTGGTCAAAAAGGTGGCGGGCTACCACCAGTTTCATGCCGTGCGTGCAGCGGTGGAGCAAGTGGTGCACGCGGCCAGCACGCTCGATGAAATCTGGCGAGGCAAAGGTGGCGTGGTGTGGCACACGCAGGGCAGCGGCAAGAGCATCACCATGACCTGCTTTGCCGCCCGCGTGATGCAAGAGCCCCGGCTGGAAAACCCGACCATCGTGGTCATCACCGACCGCAACGATCTGGACGGCCAGCTGATGGGCGTGTTCAGCCTGAGCCAGGATTTGCTGCGCGAGCAGCCCCAGCAAGCCCGCACGCGCCAGGAGCTGCGCGAGCTGCTGGCCAACCGGCCGTCTGGCGGCATCATCTTCGCCACCATTCAGAAGTTCATGCCGGGTGAGGACGAAGACATTTTCCCGATGCTCAGCGCACGGCGCAACATTGTGGTGATCGTGGACGAGGCGCATCGCACGCAGTATGGGTTTGAGGCCAAGCTCAAGCTGCACAAACCCAAACCAGGGGCGAGCCCCGCACAAGCCCTCAGCACAGGCGATGGCCCCAGCGTGGCCAGCACCGCCGACTTTGCGCCGCCCGAGTACGTGGTCAACCAAATCGCCAAGTACCAAGTCGGCTACGCCCAACACCTGCGCGATGCGCTGCCCAATGCCACCTTTGTGGCCTTCACCGGCACACCCGTCAGCAGCACCGACCGCGACACGCGGGCCGTGTTTGGCGACTACATCCATGTGTACGACATGCAGCAGGCGCAAGAAGACGGCGCGACGGTGGCCATTTATTACGAGAGCCGCCTGGCCAAGCTGAGCCTGAACGAGGCCGACATCACGCACCTGGACGACGAGGTGGACGAGCTGGCCGAGGACGAGGAAGAGAGCACACAAGCCAAGCTCAAGAGCCAGTGGGCCGCTTTGGAAAAAGTGGTGGGGGCCGAGCCGCGCATTGCCAGCGTGGCGGCCGACCTGGTGGCGCACTTTGAAGAGCGCAACAACGCGCAAGACGGCAAGGCCATGGTGGTGGCCATGAGCCGCGAGATTTGCGCGCACCTCTACAACGAGATCGTCAAGCTGCGCCCCGACTGGCACCACGACGACCCGGAGCAGGGCGCGATCAAGATCGTGATGACCGGCAGCGCAAGTGACAAGCCTTTGCTGCGCCCGCACATTCACAGCGGTCTGGTCAAAAAGCGTTTGGAAAAGCGTTTCAAAGACCCACAAGACCCGCTCAAGCTGGTGATCGTGCGCGACATGTGGCTCACCGGTTTTGATGCGCCTTGTGTGCACACGCTTTACGTGGACAAGCCCATGAAGGGCCACAACCTGATGCAGGCGATTGCCCGGGTGAACCGCGTGTTCAAGGACAAGCAGGGCGGCTTGGTGGTGGATTACATCGGCATTGGTGAAGACCTCAAAGCCGCCATGAAGGAATACACGGCCAGCAAAGGCCGAGGCAAACCCACGGTGGACGCCCGCGAGGCGCTGGCCGTGATGCTGGAAAAGCTCGACGTGCTGCAGGCTATGCTGCACGGCTTTGACTATTCAGACTTTTTAACGGGCGGGCACCGTGTGCTGGCGGGTGCGGCCAACCATGTGCTGGGCCTCAAGTCAGACAAAGAGCGCGACGGCAAAAAGCGTTTTGCCGACCACGCGCTGGCCATGAGCCACGCCTTTAGCCTGTGCTGCACTTTGCCCGAGGCCAAGGCGCACCGTGACGAAGTGGCTTTCATGCAGGCGGTCAAGGTGATCCTGACCAAGCGCGATGCGAGCGCGCAGCGCAAGACCGACGAGGAGCGCGAGCTGGCGATTCGCCAGATCATCAACTCGGCCGTGGTGTCGGGCGAGGTGGTGGACATCTTCCAGTCGGTGGGCCTGGACAAGCCCAACATCGGCCTGCTGGACGAGGCGTTTTTGGCGCAGGTGCAAAACCTGCCCGAGAAGAATCTGGCGGTAGAGCTGCTGGAGCGGCTGCTGCAGGGCGAGATCAAAAGCCGATTTGCGAGCAACGTGGTGCAAGACCGCAAGTTCAGCGACATGCTGGCCGACGTGATTCGCCGCAACCAGAACCGCAGCATCGAAACCGCCCAGGTCATGGAGGAGCTGATCGCCATGGCCCGCAAGTTCCGCGAAGCGGCCAACCGGGGCGAGCAGCTGGGCCTGCACGAAGACGAGGTGAAGTTCTACGACGCGCTGGCCAACAACGAGTCGGCCGTGCGTTTGCTGCAAGACGAGATCCTGAAAAAGATCGCCCAGGAGCTGACCGCCAGTTTGCGGGCCAACCTCAAAACCGATTGGTCAGAACGCGAAAGCGTGCGGGCGCAGCTGCGATTGATGGTCAAGCGGATTTTGCGCAAATACAAATACCCGCCCGACCAGGCCGACGCGGCGGTGGAGCTGGTGTTGGAGCAGGCGCAGAGTTTGGGTGAGGAGTGGGGCAGTTGATGCGAAACGACTGCTGGGCGTTGTTTGTGCCCATCGCCTCAATCCATGTTTCAAATGTTCATCCTTAACTTCTGGTTGAGATGTCCCCGAACGCATCGGGGATGCACTGCCATTGCACATAAAAACCATCGTGGCTTGTCGGCGCAGCGGGGGCCTGTTGTTGCAGCAAGACCTCCCAGCCTGCCTGGGCGCTGTCGATCAAGGGCAGGTCGCAGTGGGCTTGCAGCAGCCGGGCGTAACCGGCCAAACCTGCACCGCCCAAGATGATGCTGGCCACACCGTGCTGCGCTGCGTTTTGGCAAGCTTGGCTGAGACATTGAATGGCCATCTCTGGGTCGGCTTGCAGCGCCGCCCCGGTGGGGGCCACGGTTTCGATGTGCCGCAGCTGTTCGCCATAACCCAGACCCTTGGCCAGGCGCTGCAGCATGGGCTTCCAGCGCTCGCCCCCGGTCACGATGGCAAAAGGCCCCAGCGCAGCGGCCTGGATGAATGAGGCCTCGGCCAGACCCGTCACCGGGCAGCCACTGACTTCGCGCAGTGCGAACAAACCCGGGTCGCCAAAGCAGCCAATCAGCACGCCGTCCAGCGGCTGCTCTGGCGTGCCCCGGTGCGTGGTCCACACATCCAGACACGCATGGGCCGCCACCGCATGGCTGGCTTCGCAGGCGATGTAGGGGGCGCCAAATTGGGCGGTCTGCACAACCAGCTGCACACCCGGCGGCACTTGGGGCTGCAAGACTTCCTGCAGTCGCTGTGTGGTCATCGGGTTGGTGTTGGGGTTGATCAGCAAATAGCGGCGCTGTGAGGTGGTGTCCATACGGGAGCTTCCTTTTTGGGGTGCGTGTGCCATCCGCCCCAAACCTGTGCACCCGCCCAACTCAAAACGGTGCGGCCTTGGGCAGGTCAGCCCCGTTTTGGTGTGGCCAAAAGGCCGGGCCAGTGCAAGGCCAAAGGGCCTTGTGCGTGTACCACTCCTGAAAGCATCCATCGTGCCGGGTTGGCACACCTCCTGCATAGAGACACCGCTGGCCGGTGGTCAAGCCCTTTTTTCAACCTTGATTTGCTCTAGGAGTCCCCATGAAACGTCGTGATTTATTGGCTGCGGGTGCCGCCACATTGGCTGCCCCGTGGGTCCACGCCCAGTCTTCTGCCTGGCCCAGCAAAGGCCCGATCCGTTTGATCTGCCAATACCCACCCGGTGGCCTGGTGGACACCGTGGCGCGCATGATGGCGCCGCACCTCTCAAGCGCCTTGTCGCAAACCGTGGTGGTGGACAACCGCGCAGGGGCTGGCGGTTTGATCGGCACCGAATTCGCGTCGCGCCAGGCCGCCGATGGCTACACCCTCTTGGTCAGCCACGCTTCGGTTCACATTTATGCCACGGCCACACGCCGCACCATGCCCTTTGATCCGGTCAACGACTTCACCCACATGGGCATGCTGGTCGAAGCGCCCATGCTGCTGCTGGTGCGGGCCCAGTCGCCTTACCAAACGTTGGCCCAGTATGTGAACGCCGCCAAAACCAAACCCGTGCGCTTTGGCACTTCGGGCATTGGCTCGGCCAACCACCTGTATGGCGAGCTGCTCAAAATCGAAGGCCAGGCCAACGAGCACGACCATGTGCCCTACCAAGGCAGCGCCCCGGCCATGCAAGACCTGCTGGGTGGCCAGATCGACAGCGTGTTTGACCCCGTCACCACCAACGTCAACCAGCTCAAGGCCGGCTCGCTGCGCGCCTTGGCCGTGTCCACACCCACACGCATGGCGGCTTTCCCCAACATCCCCACCTTTGCCGAGTTGGGCTATGGCTCGCTGACAGGCTCACAGTGGTTGGGTCTGTCTGCGCCCAAGAACTTACCCGCCCCGATTGCGCAGCGACTGACCGCGCTCATCCCTGAAATCTTGGCCAAGCCCGATGTGGTGGCGCGGCTCGAAGAGGTGCAAACCTTGGCCCGCAAGACCCCTGTGGTGGGCGACGATTTCGTCAAGCTCATCCAGTCACAAATCACCACCTGGAGCGCGGTGGCCAAACGCGCCAAGGTCGAAGTGATCGCCTGAGCGCCAGCCAAGGCTTTCACGCCACCCACCGGCGGCGGCATCCAGCGAGGGCTAGACTGGATGCTGCCGTTTTTTTTTGTAACGTCCCTCAACCCCCACCGTGTGGAACCCCTTCATGACCGAAGTCGACTTTGACCAGATCAGCAGCTACCAGCGCTACAAGCTCATGGCCAGCCTGATCGTGCCCCGGCCCATCGCCCTGGTGACCACGCTCGGCGCCAATGGTGTGATCAATGCCGCGCCGTTTTCGATGTTCAACATGATTGGCGAAGACCCGCCCATTTTGATGATCAGCATCAACCGCCTGCAAGACGGCCGCCTCAAAGACACGGCTGCCAACATCTTGCACAACGGCCAGTTTGTGGTGCACATGTCCGACGAGCCCATGGCGCAAAAAATGCACAACTGTGGCGAGTCCATGCCTTCTGACGTGAGCGAGTTGACCGCCGTGGGCCTGACGCCCGTGCCCTCGCACACCGTGGCCCCCCCGCGCATCCAGGAAGCGCCCATTGCGTTTGAGTGTGTGCTGCACGAAAAGCTCGAAACCCCCAGCCGCTACGTTTTCATCGGCCGCATCCAGTGGCTGGCCGCCCGTGATGGCCTGATCGACACCGAAGCCTGGCGTGTCAACCTGCGCGACTACAAGCCAGTGGCCCGCTTTGGCGCGAGTTTTTACACCCGCACCGAAGACCGCTTTTCACTGTCGGACAAGCCGGGCGAAGCGCCAGCGGTGAATACGGCGATTGATCAGATGTGAAGCAAGATGCGACTCAAGCCGCAGGCATCCGAATGGGCTGCCCCGATTCCAGCAAATCCAGCACCTGCTGCATGACTTGCGGGCCGGAGGCCGAATAAGGGTCGAAGTCGGGGTGGTGCAGTTTGACCATGGGGTCGTCCACCGACAGGTGCACCAGCGCCATGGACCATTGGCCAAAGCGGCGTTCGTGAATTTCTTCGTAGTGCAAGATCTCCACGTCCTGGTGTCGTGTGTCGGCACTGATGCGGCGGTACAGCGCGTTGACCTTGCTGCGCTCGCCTTCGATCACCTGAAAGAAAAAGCCTTGACCTTGGCACAGCACACCCGTGATGCCTTGCGCGGCGTTGTGGGCTTGGGCTTGAGCCAAGATGGTGGTGGTCATCGTGGTGGTTTGTGGGCCGACGGCGCGGCTCACGTACAGCAGGCGCACATTGATGCTGTGGCTGGGCACCCTCATGGGTTTTGACGCAGTGCGTTGCGGTCCAGGCGCTCGGTTTCGCGGCGCTCGAACAAGTTCAGCATCCAGGCCACGCGTTGGGGCATGGCCCGGTTCGGAAAGTACGCTTTGTTGCCGGTTTGCTGAGCGGCGTCGCGGCAGCCTTGCACCAGGCCCACGATGGCGGCCAGCGGCGCGGGGCTGTGGTCGGCCACGCGGATCCAGTGCACCTGGGTCCAAGCGCTGGCCAGCAGCATGAGCTTGCGCGTGGTGCTCACCACCGTGCGTTTGTTGACCGAGTCCAGGCCTTCGCGGCGCAGTTGGTGGCCGATTTCGGCGTAGATCATGCTGGCCGCGCAAATGGCGGCGCGGCAGTCGGGCGGCAGGGCGGCAATGCCCGAATGCGCTTGTTTGTACAGGCGGTCGGCTTCGTCGAGCAAGCGCGCCACCACACTGGCGATGGCTGGTGAGAAGGTGGGCTCGGCCATCCAGGCTTCGGGCTGAACACCGGCTTCCACCAGCCAGCGGCGCGGCAGGTACAGGCGGCCGATGCTGGCGTCGTGCCCCACGTCGCGGGCGATGTTGGTGAGCTGCATGGCCACGCCCAACTCGCAGGCACGGGCCAGCGTGTCCATGCTTTGTGGGCCCATGATCCAACTCATCATCGCGCCCACACTGCCTGCTACGCGGGCGCCATAGGCGTGCAGGTCTTCGATGCTGTCGTAGCATCGGCCCCCAGAGTCCCAGGCAAAGCCTTCGATGAGGGCGTCGAGCAAATGGCGCGGCAGTTTGTACTGCTGCACCACCAGGCTCAGCGCGTGGTCTTCCACATGGTCGTGTGGGGTGCCCGCATAGATGGCGTCCAAGCGCTCTTGGAGCACATCGAGTGGGGTGTCGCCCGCAGCGGCTTCGTCCACCAGGTCGTCGGCCACGCGGCAAAAGGCATAGAGCGCGATGGCTGCCGTGCGCACGCGGGGTGGCAGCAGGCGGCTGGCCGCAAAAAAGGTTTTGGAGCCGCCCTGCATCATGGCCACGCAGGCCTGCAGGTCTTGCGAGTCGAAGTCGAGTTCTTGCAAACTCACGGCGTTGGGGGTGCGTTCAGACGTTGACATGGGGGACCACCGATTCCAAAGCTTTGGCCGACATGAGCACACCCGGCACGCCCGCGCCAGGGTGCGTGCTGGCACCGACCACAAACAGGCCCGGCACATCCTCGCTGCGGTTGTGCGGACGGAACCACGCGCTTTGCAGCAGCAGCGGCTCCAGGCCAAAGCCTGCGCCTTTGTACGACCACAAGTTGTCCTGAAAATCCTGCGGTGTGCTGACCTTGCTGGTCACGATGCAGTCGCGCAGACCGGGCAACACGCTGGCTTCCAGGCTCTCGGCAATCGCGGCGCGGTAGGTCTCAGCAAACGCAGGCCAGTCTGTGCCGCTGTCCATGTGCGGCACGGGCGAGAGCACATAAAAGGTGTCACAGCCTTCGGGCGCCAAAGAGGGGTCGGTGGCGGTGGGGCGGTGCAGATACAGGCTGAAGTCCTCGGCGAGTTTGTGCTTGTTGAAGATGTCTTGCAGCAGACCTTTGTAGCGCGGGCCCAGCACCATCATGTGGTGCGGCACGTCAGGGTATTGTTTGGAGGTGCCGAAATACCAGACAAACAAGCCCATGGAGTACTTGCCGTTGGCGATCTTGCGGTCGGTCCACACGCGGCGGTGCTCTGGGGCCACCAGGTTTTTGTAGGTCCAGGCGGTGTCGCCGTTGCTCACCACGATGTCGGCGGGCACGAACTCGCCGCTTTGCAGTTCGACGCCACAGGCACGGCCGTTTTCGATGCGAATTTGTGTGACGGGTGCGTTGCAGCGCAGCGGCACGCCGCGTTCTTCCAGCAGGCTGACCAAGCCTTTGACAATCGCCCCGGTGCCGCCCATGGCCGAGTGCACGCCCCAGGTGCGCTCCAGCGAGTTGATGAGGGCGTAGGCGCAGGTCACGGCAAAGGGGTTGCCGCCGATCAGAAGCGGGTGAAAGCTCATCACGATGCGCAGCTTGTCGTTGCGCATGTGTTTGGCCACCAGGCTGTAGAGGCTGCGCCAGGCGCCCATGCGCAAGAAGTCGGGGATGGCGGCCATCAGGTCGCTGACCTTGTCAAAGGCCATGTCGCCCATGCCTTCAAAACCCAGGGTTTTGCAGCGTTCGGCTTCTTCCAAAAAGCGTTCGTAACCGGGCAGGTCATCGGGTTCAAAACGGGCCACTTCGGCGCGCATGTGCTCGGGGTCGCCGTTGTAGTCGAACCAAGTGCCGTCTGCAAAACGCACGCGGTAAAACGGGTCCATGGCCACCAGCTTCACGTCGCCCGCAAAGCTTTTGCCACACAGCGCCCACAGCTCTTCGAGCAAAAAGGGCGCGGTGATGATGGTGGGGCCCGCATCAAACGTGAAACCGTCCTGGTGGTGCACATAGGCGCGGCCGCCGGGGGCGTCGAGTTTTTCAAAGACCTTGACCTCGTAGCCTTTGACGCTCAGCCGAATCGCTGCGGCCAGTCCGCCAAAACCGCTGCCAATGACCACCGCCACCGGGCGCTGGCGAAGCTTGGACGGGGTGCCCAGCTCTGGGCCTTGCGGCGAGACGGGAATGCCGAAACCTTCAGAGCGGTAAGCGTGTGTGATCGTGTTCATGGTGGGCCTTCAAGGGGGTGTGGTCAAAGCCGGTTTGGTGGTCTGGCCCATGGCCCAACCCCACAGCCGCTCCAGTGGCCAAGGAAAAATCATGATGATGTGTTCAACGATCGCGAGGCCCAGCAAAGTGGCCAGCATGACCCAGCCGGTGGTGATGGCCACCGCGCCTTGTTGCGCCAGCCAAACCAACCAGAACCAGGTGCCCATGGCCACGCCCATCGACAGCACGAACCACAGCGACATGCCGCTGGTGGTTCGGAAATAACTGGCGAGGTATTTGAGGTGATCGGGCAGGTATTGCGCGCCGTTTTGTGGCACGCCAAAAAACAAATTCAGTTTGGCCGACAGGCGCATGCACCACAGCAGCGCAAAGGTGCAAATGGCCACATGGCTGGGCTGACTCTCTTGCATCCACCACAGCACGGCGAAGTTGGCCAGCAAGGCCAGCTCGTGGTAGAGCATGACCTGCACCGATTGCACAAAACGCGGCCATCCCTTGGTTCCGGGGTCCAATGGGATTTTTCGCGGGCCGGTGATCCAGCCGGTCAAAAAGGCCAGCTCGTGCCAGCCCCACATGACGATCACGCTGCCAAAGGCGAGGTAGGCGTTGAACACGCTGACCTCTTGCATGCTGTGGGCCACGCCCCAAAAACTCAAAGCCAAAAGCACCGTCCAGCCGGCCAGACTGAAACGGAAGCTGCGCGCAGGCAGCCGGTCGAGCCACAAAATCACGCCCGTGCCGAGCCACCAGCACAGTGCCGTGAAAACGCAGGCCCAAACGACTTCAGTCACCATGCCGGTTCCATGCGCACCTGGGGCGACAGGTCTTGGGCAATCACGGGCATGAAGTACAGACGCGCAAAGGTGGCAGCGGCTTTGACAGCGCACACGCCTTGCTGCAATTTACCCACCACGCCGCCGCGGGCCTTGGCTTTGGCCATGGCTTGCGACAGTGCAAACAGGCGCTCCAGACCCCGGCGGAAGTCGGGGTTGTCGGTGTCAAGCGCGAGCGGGAAGACCTGCTTGGTGATCTCGGTGGTGATGCGGAACACCTGGTAGTCGTACTCACTCGAATCCAGGCCCATGGCTTCGTGCAGCATGGGGCGGGTGTGGTCGCGCACGTACATGGTGGCGTACACGGCCAGCAAGAAAAAGCGAATCCAGAGCTTGTTGCCGCCACTGAGCAACTTGGGGTTGGCGCGCATGATCAGCGCAAACGATTCGCCATGGCGAAACTCGTCGTTGCACCACAGCTCGAACCAGCGAAAGATGGGGTGAAAGCGTTTTTCGGGATGCTTTTCGAGCTGACGGAAGATGGTGATGTAGCGGGCGTAGCCGATCTTCTCGGACAAGTAGGTCGCGTAGTAAATGTATTTGGGCTTGAAGAAGGTGTACTTCTTCGTGCGCTTCAAGTTGCCCAGGTCGATGCCTAAGTTGAAGTCGCGCAGCGACAGGTTGATGAAGCCTGCGTGGCGCGATTCGTCGCGCGCCAAGTAGGTCATGAGCTGCTTGATGTCGGGGTTGGTGACGTTCTTGCGGATCTCGTTGTAGAGCACACAGCCGGAAAACTCCGACGTGAGGGAGCTGACCAAAAAGTCCATGAACTCCTGGCGCATCTCGGGCGACAGGCTGGCCATGCCGGCCGCCACTTCGCCCGCAAATGCCTCGTCGCGCTGGAAGTGGTCGTGGTTGTTGTCGCCCTCGTACTCGGCCATCATCCTGTCCCACTCGGCGCGCACGGGTTCGACGCTGATGCGGTCCATGGCGGCGAAGTCGGTGGTGTAAAAACGCGGGCTGATCATGTCGTCGTGCACGGCCTTTTTGTTGGCGTCTTCAGCGGTTTTGATGGTGTGGACAACGGTGGCGGTCATGGGGTTCTCCGGTGCAGAAAAATTCAAGGTCAGGGGGCTGTTGGGCCGGCCAGTCTCAGACTGGCAAACACCGCCGCATTGCTGGGTCCAAAAGACTCCAGGTCAATGCGCTGGCCGGTGCTGGGGTCTTGCAGGGTCAGTCGGCCGTCGGTGCGGCCGATCAACAAAAAGGGGGCTTCTTTGCCCAGGCTTTCGCGCTGGCGTTCACGGGCCAATGCGCGCAAGGTGCTGCGCAAAAAGCCTTGCTCGCCAGAAAACAGGGCCACTTGCTGGCCGGTGCGGTGGTCCACCACGGCGATGTCGCCACTGGGCAGGTCGCGAAACTGCAGGTCGCGCTGCCACTGCACGGCAGCGTCGGGTGTCCGTGGATCCAGGCCCGACCAGCGGGCCAGGCCCACGGCCACCAGCATGGCCAGCAGCATCACGCCGATCCAGGCCATAGGCCGGTTCAGGCCCTGGGCCTGCGGCGTTTTGCGGCTGGGCTGCCAGTCGTGTTGGGGCAGGGTGTTCATGCCAGCATGCCGTGCTTGGGTGTGTGCGGCTGATGGACTGGAACGTCTCCCAAGTGCAGGCTTTGGCCCGCACGTTCGGCACGCCACAGGTTCAGCAGTTGCTCACCGACTTGTTGGCTGTCCGGCACGCAGCGCAAAGTGGGCTGCGGTTGGGTCACATGCCAAGCGCGCTGGTGCGGCCACAGGTGGGCCCAGCCGATGCGGTCTTCGGGGTGCAAGGCCAGCGCGATGTCGCCTGTGCCCGCGCCTTGGGTCTTGAGTGATGCACCCGCGATGCGTTTGAAGGGCAGGTTGAAGGTCAGCGTGAGCACGATGCCGATGCGCATGACCACACGCTTGTTGGTGAGGGTGTAGAGCGTGCTGCGCGCCGACATCCAGGCCGTGCCCAAGAGGAGGGCCAGGGCCAGGGCGTAGAGGCTGGCGGCCACGACCAGAGGTTTCCAATCCACCCGACCTTCAGGCGCCGTGAGGTTGATGGCCTGCACTGCGAGCATGAGCGCGAAGTACAGCGCGATCTTGCGCACATGAAACGCGTGGATGGCCAGGCGTTTCCAGTCGGGTGCGCCCTGCCAGACCACGCGCTCGCCCGGGGGCAGGGCGCTGGGCAGGCCTGGGGCGGCTTCCCACTCGTGTTCGTGGGTGGCTTTCATATGATGGGTTCCTGACGCTCAGGGGTGGCGTACAAGGTGCCCGCGCCGTAGTAGGCGGTGATTTTTTCTTCTTCGAGCAAGGTGATCTGCTCGTTCGATTTGGTTTGCGGCACATTCACAAACTGGTGGCCCAAAATGGCCTGCACATGGGTGCCGTCTTTTTTGATGCGCGCAAAGGTCATGGGCAGCAGCACGCGCTTGTCCGAGTTCGCCAGTTGCACTTCGGCGTAACGGAACATCATCTCCATGCGGTCAACCCAAAGGTCCACCACGGTGCCCGCCACCACCTTGTCAGCGCCCCAAACCGGCAAGCCACGCGGGTCCACGTCCTGTTTGGCCACCGAGTGGTCAGCAGCGACGCGCAGGGGCACGATTTTGGGGTGACCGTGTGGGTCTGCATCGGGAATGTCGGCGCGCATGGCCCAGGCGCCAGGGCCCACGCCTGCCAGCAGGGGGTCGCCCACGGGCTCCAGCGGTGCGCCGTTCCAGCCGTGGGTGGGCTGCGCACTGTACTCACCATCGGGTCGTGCCAAATCGGGCGACAAGTAAGTGTGGCCGTCTTGTGTCTTGAACGTCTTGGGCTCGGGCACGGGTGGCCAGCCTTCGATCTTGGGGCCGTTTTCGCGGCCCGAATCCATGGGGTAGCCCTCGCGGTGGTTTTCACGCAAGAGGTAATAAATCAGACCCGCGAAGAATGCCCAAAACATGTACAAGACGATTTGGGCCACATCGATGTACTGGGTGATTGCGCCTGTTTCCATGGCTGTCTCCTTCAAAAAATCGGTGCATCAGCCCGGCAGTTGCGCCAGGCCAAAGGGTTGGGGGGTGCTGGTTTTTTGGACCTCTGACCGTGCGGCCAAACGGCTCGCGCGCAACATCGGGCCCAGGGCCACCAGCACAACAAACAACAAATACATTTCCAGGTGGTAAACGAAGCTGTAGGCGGTGATGGGGGTGACCAGCACCTCGCCCAAAGCGCCCGACATGGCCAGCACCGACACGCTGTCGCGCAAAGCCCCGCCCAGTGCCATGGCCGCACCCGCGCTGGTGGCTTGCACCGCCCCCCAGGTGCCGATGACCAGACCGCCCAGGTGGCCCAGGGGGCTGCCGTCCGCCGCCATGCCCATGGCCGTGACCAGCATGCCCACCGAAAACAAACCGCCGCTGAAACCGATCAGGCCCACGCCGATGCGGAACATCCAGGCCGCTTCGAGCGGGCCCGAAAAAATCACCATGGCAAAAGCGGGCAAGCCCAGCAGCACACCCAGACTGGCCAGGCGGCAGGCGTGCATGCCGCCTGACAACCAGCGGGCTGACACGAGGAAAGCCAACAAAGCGCCACCGGCACTCAAAGCCGTGAGGGCGCTGGTGGCGCCCACGTCAAGCTTCAGGATCTCGGCCGCATAAGGCTCGAGCACGATGTCTTGCATGTTGAAGGCGAAAGTGCCCAGCGCCAGGGTCCACAAAAAGCGGCGCATTTGCGGCTGGGCGATCAGGTCCTTCCAGCTGCTGGCAAAGCCACCGGCTTCGCGGCGGCCACGCTTGGTGCCTCGCGCCTCTTGTTTCCACAACGAGGCCAAGTTCATCACCGCCACCATGACGGCGCAGCCTTGCACCAGCTGGATGAGTTTTTGCGGACTGAAGTCACTGAGGATCAGGCCGAACACCGCGCTGCTGGCGATCATGCCCACCAGCAGCATGCTGTAGAGCAAGGCCACCACGCGGGGGCGTTTGTCGTCTGTGGCCAAGTCGTGCGCCAGCGCCATGCCTGCAGTTTGTGTGACCTGGATGCCCGCGCCCACCAGCACAAAGGCCAGGCATGCGCCCAGCTGGCCTACCCACAGGTTGGCGGCCTCGGGCTCGGACAGCAGCAACAAGGCAAACGGCATGATGGACAGGCCGCCAAACAGCAGCAAGGTGCCGGTCCACATATAGGGAATGCGGCGCAGGCCCAGCGCCGAAGGGTGCGTGTCGCTGCGGTAACCGATCAAGGTGCGCAGCGGCGCAAAAACCATGGGGATGGCGACTGCCAAGGCGACCCACCAGGCTGGCACTTGCAGCTCCACGATCATGACCCGGTTGAGCGTGCCCACCAAGAGCGCTGTCACCATGCCGATCACCACCTGGAACAGCGACAGGCGCAGCAAGCGCGCCATCGGCAGCTCAGGCGAGGCCGCGTCGGCAAACGGCATGAAGCGCGTGCCGTAGGCCGTGAACCAGCGGGGCATGGGGACACGCAGTTTCATGAGCGGGTCCACTCCCAGGCTTGTGAGGTGTAGAAGCCGCTGGCCACGCGCTGCATGCGCGCGCCTTGCCAGCCCTGCAAATCCAGGCGGTTTTGCATGCGCTGCAGCAAATCAGCGTGCGCCACGGGTGACAAAGACGGTGAGCGGTCGCTGCGCGGAAACAGGCGGCCCGCGCTGTGCATCAGGGCCAAGAGGGGTGTGCGCGGCGCAAACGTGAAGGCCATGGAGCCGCGGGTGCGCTGGGCCAAACCGGCCAGCGCTTCGGCGATTTGGTCGCTGTCGTAGTGGATCAGCGAGTCCATGCACACCACATGGTCGAAGTGGCCCAAGTCGGGGCTGAGCATGTCGCCTGACATGAATTCCACCGAGCCGGGCATCGTCGGGTGTTCGGCCGCCATGCGTTCGGCAGCCAGCTTGACCAAGGTGGGTGACAAATCAATTGCCACCACTTCGGCCCCGCGCAGGGCTGCCTGCAGGGCCAGCGCGCCGGTACCGCAACCGGCGTCCAGCACGCGCAGGCCGCGCAGGTCTTGAGGCAGCCACGACAGCAGGGTTTCGCGCATGGTGTCTCGTCCGGCTCGCACCGTGGCGCGGATGCGGCCCACCGGCTCGTTCGAGGTCAGGCGGGCCCAGGCATCGGCCGCCGTGCGGTCAAAGTAGTGCTCGATCTGGCTGCGGCGTTGTTCGTAGGCGGTGGTATTCATGGCGTGCTTTCTGTGCGAGTTTTGGCGTGCGGATCAGTCAAAACCCAGCAGGTCAAAAATGTCGCGGTCTTTCATCGGGATGGACGGCAGCGGGTCGGCCCCCAGCCATAGCGCAGCGGCCAGGCGCATGTACTCGTCTTGCACGGCCTTGACGGCGGGTGTGGGTTCCAGCTCAAACAGGGTGCACTTTTGCAAACGGCTCTTGCGGATCTCGTCAAGCATGGGGAAGTGCGCCATGGTTTTCAGGCCCGTGACCGCGTTGTATTTGTCGATCTGGTCGGTCGCGTCGCTGCGGTTGGCGATCACGCCGCCCAAACGCACGTTGTAGTTCTTGGCCTTGGCACCAATCGCCTGCACGATGCGGTTCATCGCAAAGATCGAGTCAAAGTCGTTGGCCGTGACGATGAGCGCACGGTCGGCGTGTTGCAGCGGGGCAGCAAAACCGCCGCACACCACGTCGCCCAGCACATCAAAAATCACCACGTCGGTGTCCTCAAGCAGGTGGTGTTCTTTCAGCAGTTTCACAGTCTGGCCGACCACGTAACCGCCGCAGCCGGTGCCCGCGGGCGGGCCACCGGCTTCGACGCACATCACGCCGTTGTATCCTTTGAAGACGAAGTCATCGAGGCGCAGCTCTTCGGCATGAAAGTCCACGGTTTCGAGCGCGTCGATCACGGTAGGCATGAGTTTTTTGGTCAGGGTGAAGGTGGAGTCGTGCTTGGGGTCACAGCCGATTTGCAGCACGCGCTTGCCCAACTTGCTGAAGGCCACCGACAGGTTGGAAGACGTGGTGCTCTTGCCAATGCCGCCCTTGCCGTAAACCGCAAACACCTTGGCGGTGCCGATCTTGACGGTGGGGTCCATCTGGAACTGCACACTGCCCTCGCCGTCTGCGCCGCGTACCCTCTGGATGCTGTTCACCGGGATGCTGGTGGTTTCGATCATGCTGGGAGTCCTTCGTGTATGCCTTCAAGGCGGTCTTCAAGTTCTTCGCCGGCACGCAGCAGAGCTGACATGGTTTCGGCGTCGGGTTGCCAATACTGACGGCGCGTGGCCTCCAGCAGGCGGTTGGCCACTTTGGCCGATGCGGTGGGGTTGAGCTGGGCCATGCGTTCGCGCATGGCAGGGTCCAGCACAAAGGTCTGGGCCAGTTGCTGGTAGACCCAGGGCTGCACTTGCCCTGTGGTGGCCGACCAGCCCATGGTGTTGGTGAGGTGGGCTTCGATCTGGCGAACGCCTTCGTAGCCGTGTTGCAACATGCTTTCGTGCCACTTGGGGTTGAGCATGCGGCTGCGGGTTTCCAAGGCCACTTGTTCGGTCAGGCTGCGCACCACGCCCTCGCCCTGGGTCTGGTCGCCAATGAACACAGGCGGGGCTTCGGCGGCGTTGCCGTCGCGCTGGTGCTTGGCCTGCAGCACGGCGCGGCTGATGCCGCCCAAGGTGTCGAAGTAGGTGTCGATGCTGGTCACGCCCAGCTCCACCGAGTCGAGGTTTTGGTAGGTGAGCGACACACTGGCCAGCGCGCTTTGCAGCACGGTGGTGTTGCGCACCGGGCGGCCTTCTCGGCCGTAGGCAAAGCCTTTGCGCTGGGTGAAGGCGTCGCCGAGTTCGTTTTCGTTTTCCCAGCAGCTGCTGTCGATCAGGTGGTTCACATTGGCGCCATACGCGCCTTCGGTGTTGCCAAACACGCGCAGCGCCGCGCACTCCATGTTGCTGCCTTCGTGCTCGGCCAGGTAGGCCAGGGCATGCTGGCGCACAAAGTTTTGATCGAGTGGTTCGTCGGCGCTGGCCGCCAAAAATGCGGCTTCGGCCAGCAAGCGGATTTGCATGGGCAGCAGGTCGCGGAAGATGCCCGACAAGGTGATGACCACGTCGATGCGCGGGCGGCCCAGTTCTGCCAAAGGAATCAGCTGCGCGCCAGCCAATCTGCCGTAGCTGTCAAAGCGCGGGGCGGCGCCCATCAAGGCCAGGGCTTGCGCCATGGGGCTGCCTTCGGTCTTGAGGTTGTCGGTGCCCCACAGCACCATGGCCACGGTCTCGGGCAGGGCCTGGTGGTCTTGCTGGTAACGGGCCAGGAGCTTGTCGGCCTGGCGCATGCCATCGCGCACGGCAAAGGCAGACGGCATGCGGAAGGGGTCGAGGCCGTGCAGGTTGCGCCCGGTGGGCAGCACATTGGCGTTGCGGATCAGGTCGCCGCCGGGGGCGGGTTGCAGGTAGCGGCCGTCGAGGGCGCGCATCAGGCCTTGCATTTCGTGGTCTTCGCCCAGCAGGCGGTTGCTGCGCACCAGTTGGCGCAGCGTCTCGGCCTGGGCTTTGTCGCCAGCGGGCAGGTCGGTGCTGAACTGATTGGACAGTTGTGCCTCACTCGCACCGTCGACCAAGGCCTCCATCAAGCTGGCGTTTTGAGCGCCGGTCAAGCCCATGGCGTCGGCCATGACTTTGAGGGTGCCCAAGCGCTGCTCGCGGGTGGGGGCTTGGCCCATGACGTGCAGGCCTTCGGGGATCAGGGCGTATTCGAGTTCCAGCAACTGGTTCTGCAGCTGCTCGATCCAGGCGGTAGGGTCGCTGTCTTGTGTGGTGGGCACGGCCAGGTCGATGCTCTGCGCTTGCTCACGGATCAGCGTGGTCAGGCTGTCGCGGTCTTGCGCTTGGTCCGGGCCCATTTGCTGCCAGCGCTCGATGGATTGCTGCAGGCTGACCAGTTCTTTGTACAGGCCCGAATGCGTGAGCGAGGGGGTGAGGTAGCTCACCAGCGTGGCCGCGCCCCGGCGTTTGGCCAATGCACCTTCGGACGGGTTGTTGGCGGCATACAGGTAGACGTTGGGCAGCGCACCGATCAGGCGGTCGGGCCAGCACTGGGCCGACAGACCGGTTTGTTTGCCGGGCATGAATTCGAGCGCGCCGTGCGTGCCAAAGTGCAGCACCGCGTCGGCGGCGTAGTCGTCGCGCAGGTAGCGGTAGAAGGCGCTGAAAGCGTGGGTGGGGGCGCAGCCGGTTTCAAACAGCAGGCGCATCGGGTCGCCTTCGTAGCCAAAGCCCGGTTGCACCGTGACCACCACCTGGCCAAAGTCTGCGCCCAGCACAAAGATCGACTGGCCGTTGGTCAGGTGCTTGCCGGGGGCTGGGCCCCACTGCGCTTCGATCTCGTTCAGCCAGCGTTCGTTTTTCACATGGTGGCTGGTGTCGATCGCGTGCAGCACATTGGCCTGCGTGCCGTACTGGCTGGCGTTGCCGTGCAACAGGCGGTTGCGCAAGTCGTCCACGCTGTCCGGCAAGGTCACTTGGTAGCCCTCAAGCGCCAAGCGCTGCAAGGTGTTGAACAGCGACTGGAACACCGAGAGGTAAGCGGCCGTGCCCACGCTGCCCGCGTTGGGTGGGAAGTTGAACAGCACGATGGCCAGCTTGCGGTCGGCACGTGGCTTGTCGCGCAGGCGCACCAGGCGCTCGACGCGGGCGGTGAGCATTTCGGTGCGCTCGCTGCAGGTGAACATGTCCTGGCTGCGCGGGCCGCTGGGGAAGGTGCAGCGCTTGTCGCAGCCGTGGCAGGTTTGACCGGCGGGGCCAGGGCGGCCACCGTAGACCATGGGCAAGATCGAGCCGTCGAGTTCGGGGATGGCCACCATGATGGTGTTTTCCACCGGCAGCAGGCCACGGGTGGAGTCGCCCCATTGCTCGATCGATTGGAATTCGAGCGGGTGGGCGGCGATGTAGGGCACATCGAGTTCGCTCAGGGCCACTTCGGCGGCGCTGGCATCGTTGTAGGCCGGGCCGCCGACCAGCGAGAAGCCGGTGAGCGAGACCAAGGATTGGATTTTGGAGCCCGTGCCTTGCTTGAAGAAGCGGTCCATGGCCGGGCGGGCATCGAGCCCGCTGGCAAAGGCGGGGATGACGTGCAGACCACGCGCTTGCAGTGAATGGATGACCGCGTCGTAATGCGCGGTGTTGCCGGCCAGCAAATACGAGCGCAAGAGCAGCAAGCCCACGGCGGGCTGGTCTTTGCGGCCGTGGCCGGGCAGGTCGCTCAGCTGTTCGCTGATGCGGTTTTTCATCTGCGGGTGGTACAGGCCCACCTCGGGGTATTCGATGGGGTCTTCGGGTTGGGCCAAGGCACGCAGCGGCTCGCGTGGGCCTTGGGCGTAGCGGTGCACCAGGGTTTTGACCAGGTGCTCAATGTTGTGCTCGGAACCCGCCAGCCAGTAGCGCATGGTCAAGAAGAAAAGGCGCAGGTCTTGCGCGGTGCCGGGGATGAAGCGCAGCAGCTTGGGCAAGCGGCGCAGCATGGCCATTTGTTTGGCCCCGGCGCTCGAAGGCGCGCCGGTCTCAGAACCGGTGTCTTTGTTCTTGGCGCTGGGGCGCAGCTTTTTGAGCAAGGCCATCAGGCCACTCGATTCGCGGCCCATGACCAGCTTGCCCATGCGGGTGAGTTGGGTGACTTGTGGGGCCGACATGATGCAGACCATGGCGTCGCAATGCTCGCGGCGCGCCTGCAAGGCGTCGAGCACCGGCAGGAAATGGTCTTCCATGAAGAGCATGGTGACGATGACCAGATCGGCCTGCGCCACAGCGGCCAGGCATGCGGCCAGGGCTTTGTCGCTGTCGCGCCAGGCCGAGGCGCTGTGGGTTTGCAAGTGCAGGCCGGGCAGGTCGCGGGCCAGGCGTTCGGCCGCGCTCTCGGCGGCGCTGGCCAAGTGGCTGTCCATGGTCAACAGCACCACGCTCATGCGAGGTGTGTTGGATGAGGCCTGTTTACCGGCTGAAGTGGGCTTTGGCATCGTAGAGCGTCTCCACGGTGATGGTCGCCACGCCCTGGTCTTGGGCAAATCGCTCGGTGTTGCGGCGCGCTTTGCCCCGCACAAAGAACGGGATCTTGCCCAGCTCCTTTTCGGCTTCGGGGCTCCAGGTGGCCTGGTTCGAGGCGGCTTGGGCGGGGACAGCGACCTTTTGAACGCTGTCGGTGGTCAGGGTGTTGGTGGGTGCGGGTGCCGTTGGTAAAGCAACTGCTGCAACGGGTGTTGCGACGGGTGCACTGACCGGCGCAGCGACAATTGGAGCCACGTTCTCCGCCGCAGGCCGCGTGCTGCCCAGATGCGAGGGCGCGGCACCGGCGTGGAACTCGAAGTCTTCGCGGAACATGCCGATCAGGTGTTCTTCCAGGCCCATCATCAGCGGGTGCACCCAGGTGTCGAATAGCACGTTCGCGCCTTCAAAACCCATTTGCGGCGCGTAGCGGGCCGGGAAGTCCTGCACGTGCACCGGGGCTGAAATCACCGCGCAGGGGATGCCCTGGCGCTTGGCGATGTGGCGCTCCATTTGGGTGCCCAAGATCAGCTCGGGTTGCAGCGCGTTGATCTGGGTTTCGACTTCGAGGTAGTCGTCGGTGATCAGGGCTTCGACGCCGTAGCGTTTGGCACAGTCGCGCACTTCGCGGGCAAATTCGCGGCTGTAAGTGCCCAGGCCCACCACCTCAAAGCCCATCTCTTGGCTGGCGATACGGGCGGCGGCCACCACGTGGGTGGCGTCGCCAAAAATGTAGACGCGCTTGCCGGTCAGGTAGGTCGAGTCGACCGACTTGGCGTACCAGTGGGCGTGCGCGTTGCTGGGGTCTTGTGCGGGCTGGGGCAGGCCGGTCAGCGAGCAGACTTCGGCGATGAAGTCGCGCGTGGCGTGGCTGCCCAGGGGCACGGTCTTGGTGTAAGGCTGGTCGAACTGGCGCTGCAACCACTGCGCAGCGGCCAGGCCAATTTCAGGGTAGAGCACCACGTTGAAGTCGGCCTCGGCCAGCTTTTGCACATCGGCCACGCTCGCGCTCAGGGGCGCGACCACGGCGACATCCACACCGAGTTGGTTGAGCAGTTGGGTGATTTCCTTGACGTCGTCGCGGTGGCGAAAACCCAGGGCGCTCGGGCCCAAGATGTTGCAGGTGGGGCGTGCTTTTGAGGGCTTTTCAGCGGCGGGCTTGTGCACCAAGTGGCGGCAAAGTTGGTAAAAGGTTTCGCTCGCGCCCCAGTTTTCCTTACGCTGGTAGGACGGCAGCTCCAGCGCCACCACGGGAATGGTCAGCTTCAGGGCTTGGGCCAAACCGCCGGGGTCGTCCTGAATCAGCTCGGCCGTGCAGGACGAACCCACCAACATGGCAGCCGGGTTGAAGCGCGCCATGGCTTGGCGGGCAGCGTCTTTGAAGAGTTCGGCCGTGTCGCCACCCAGATCACGCGCTTGGAAGGTGGTGTAAGTGACGGGCGGGCGGCGCGGCAGGCGCTCGATCATGGTGAACAGCAGGTCGGCGTAGGTGTCGCCTTGGGGGGCGTGCAGCACGTAGTGCACGTCCGTCATGGCGGTGGCCACGCGCATCGCGCCCACATGGGGCGGTCCTTCGTAAGTCCAGAGCGTCAGTTGCATGGGGTGTTCCTGCGCTTATGCCGCGAGCTTCAGGCGGCGTTTGAGGGGGCGGCTGAACAGTCCGGCCAAATCGGCCGCTTGTTCGTAGCCTTGAATAGGCGTGAAGACCAGTTCAATGGCCCACTTGGTGGTGATGCCTTGGGCTTCCAAGGGGTTGGCCAAACCGAGGCCGCAGACCACCAGATCGGGCGCATCGGCGATGCAGCGGTCGAGCTGCAGGTCCACGTCTTGGCCTTCGCTGATGCGGGTGCCTGCGGGCATGAGGGCCAGTTCTGCGGCCATGTGCTGGCGGTGCAAATAGGGCGTGCCCACTTCGACCAAATCCATGCCGAGTTCGCGGTGTACAAAACGCGCCAGCGGAATTTCGAGCTGCGAGTCTGGGAAGAAAAAGATGCGCTGGCCTTGCAGCATTTGGCGCTGCACGGCCAGGGCTTTTTCGGCGCGCTGGCGCGGGGCGGCTGTGGCTTGTTCAAACACTTCGGGGGCAACGCCAAACTCGGTGGCGGCCGCTTGCAGCCAGGCGGTGGTGCCTTCCACGCCGAGTGGAAAGGGTGCGGGTAAATGTTGCGCGCCGCGCGACTGCAGCGCCCGTGCGGTGTCGGCCAAGAAGGGCTGGGCCAACAAGTAGCGGGTGTTCGGGCCGACCACCGGCATGGCCTGGCTGTTGCGCGGCGGGAAGAAGCTGACCTGCAAACCCATGCGATCAAACAAGCTGCGCATCTGGTCTTCGACCACATCGGCCAGGGTGCCGACCACCATCAGGGCGGGGGCGGTGTCGGTGCTGGCGGGCAGGCCAGGCACCATGGCAGCCAGGCAAGCGTCTTCGCCTTGGGTGAAGGTGGTTTCGATGCCGCTGCCCGAGTAGTTGAGCACGCGAACCTTGGGGTGGTGGATCTGGTTTTGGCGCTCGGCGGCGCGTGACAGATCGAGCTTGATGACTTCCGACGGGCAAGAGCCCACCAAAAACAACAAGCGGATGTCTGGGCGGCGCGCCAGCAACTGGCCGACCACGCGGTCGAGTTCTTCGTGCACATCGGCCAAGCCGGCCAAGTCGCGTTCGTCGATGATGGCGGTGCCAAAACGGGGTTCGGCAAAGATCATCACACCTGCGGCCGACTGGATCAGGTGGGCGCAGGTGCGTGAGCCCACCACCAGAAAGAACGCGTCCTGGATCTTGCGGTGCAGCCAGATGATGCCGGTCAAGCCACAAAACACCTCGCGCTGGCCGCGTTCGACCAAGGGCACGACATCTGTACAGCCGGAGGTTTCGGCGCGGATGGGGATGACAGTGCTCATGTGCTGGCCTGTGCGCCCGTGTCGGGCAGTGTGTGGGTGGGTTTTTGCAGCCGCGCCATGCGCAGCTTGCGGATGTATTGCGCGGCGTTGATGGCGTAGCTGCCATAAGCGGCCAAGGCCAGCCACAGCAAGTCGTTGGCGCTCCAGGCGCCTTGCCACCAAGCCCAGACATAGGCGGTGTGCAAGGCCATCACCAGCATGCTGACCACGTCTTCCCAATAGAAGGCGGGGGCGAACAGGTATTGGCCGAACACCACTTTTTCCCAGATGGCACCCGTGACCATGATGGCGTAGAGCACCACGGTCTTGAGTACCACCGAGGCCAGGGCCCAGTCGGTGTGCTCGCCGGTGTGCAGGCTGTTGATCACCAAATACAGGCTGATGCCAAAAATCAGGAACTGCACCGGGGCCAAGATGCCTTGCACCAGCGTCCAAGCGGTCGCGTCACGCCGGGCGCGTTGCGCTGGCGTGTACAAAACCTGGGGGCTGGATGCGGGCATGGGGGACCTTGTGAGTGCGGGGGGCTTGGCTTTGAATGTAAGTCTGGACATACAGTGTGTCAACACAAATTGACATATATTTGTTTTGTCAGGGTTTACACTAGATACAGGACCTCAAAATCGAATCACACTAGGACCTGTGTTCTGTGGGGGCTTTCACCGGGTCTCACATCGCGCACTTCTTGCGACGAGCACTCCGACGCCCCGGAGCCTGCCGCTGGTGTATCCCTCCTGATGATCGGTGCTTGTCATGGCGCAATTCAATTTAGAAACCGCACAGTCCCCGCCCTTGGTCGAGGGTTCTCGGCATGCCTTGCCCGAAGCCTTGCGCCAAGGTGCGCCGGTTGGGCCACGCTTGGTCGGGGGCACCAGTTTCACTGGCAAATCGGCCATCGACCTGGCCCAAATCCAGATCCTGGCGCAAGCCTGTCTGCAGGGGCTGGACGCGGCACGGCAAGTGGTGTTTGGCTGGCAGCGCCAGGGCCAATCTTTGGAAGACATCTATATGCAAGGCATCACGCCTTGCGCCCGTTTGCTGGGTGACTGGTGGTGCGCCGACCGCCTCGATTTCGCCATGACCACCATCGCATCGGCCCACTTGCAGCAGCTGCTGCACGACTTCAGCAGCGAGTTCTTGCAGGAAACGCCCACGCAGCGCCAGCCCTGGAGCCTGCTCTTGTTGACCGAACCGGGGGCTCAGCACAGCATGGGTTTGTTCATGCTGAGCGAATTCTTCAAGCGCGCCGGCTGGCTCGTGACCGTGGGTGTGCCGCAGGATGTGACCGAGTTCAAACGCCTGTTCCAGTCGGACTGGTTTGACGCGGTGGGCATTTCGGTGAGCAGCGACCGCCACCTGGACACCCTGGCGGCTTTGCTGCCCAAGCTGCGCGAGGGCTCGGACAATCTGGGGCTTCACGTGTTTGTGGGCGGCCCCATGGCCTTTGTCGCGCCCGAACGCCTGCAGGGCCTGGCCGCCGAGGTGCTGGCCGAAGACGCGCCTGCCACCGTGGCGCGCATCACCCAAGCCATGCCGGGCGCAGCGGCTCGATCGCGCTGATATGGCCTGTTGTGTACGTTTCTTAACATTCAAACCGCAAGGCCATCCGTTTTTGCTGATATATCAGCCTATACTTGTATGACAAATTCAAGTGTCAACTTCCTGATGCTCAAACCCGTTTGGTTTACAACATGAAGCTCCCCTCTCTGGACCCCTCCACTTTTTCCCAATTGTTGGGTGTGGTGTCTGATGTCACCTTGGTCATGGACCCGCAGGGGGTGATCGAGGACGTGTCGACCGGGCGTGACACCCTGGCCGCTTTGGGCTGCCAGAGTTGGGTGGGCCGCCGCTGGATCGACACCGTGACCAGCGAAAGCCGCAGCAAGATCCAGGAAATGCTGTCCTCGCAAGGTGCCCCCGATGTGATGCGCTGGCGGCATGTGAACCACCTCTCGCCAGTGGGCACCGAGGTCGCTATTCAATATGTGGTGTTGCCCCTGGGCGGCGGCAAGCTGCTGGCCATGGGCCGTGATCTGGAAAGCCTGGCCGAGTTGCAGCGCCGCTTGGTCGAAACCCAGCAGTCCATGGAGCGCGACTATTTGCGCCTGCGCCACATCGAGGCCCGCTACCGCGTGCTGTTTGACACCTCCTCCGAGGCGGTTTTGATGGTGGACGCCAGCACCCAGCGCGTGCTGGAGGCCAATGTGGGCGCGCAGTCCTTGCTCAAAGACGCCGGCAAACGCCTGGTGGGCCGCGATGTGCGTGAATGTTTTGAAGGCGAAAGCCAAGGCGAAGTGCAGTCCTTGCTGCGCACGGCACTGGCCACGGGCCGCATCGAGATGTGCGCGGCCCGCGTGGCCGGCTTGCCCTCGGCCTGGACGGTGTCGGCCACGGTGTTCCGCCAGGAGGGCGGGGCGCAGTTTCTGGTGCGCCTGGTCACCCGCGAGGCGGCGACTGCGCCTTTGCACGATGTGGGTTCTTCAGCCGCTTTGAGCGAGGCCATGGAGCGCTTCCCGGATGGCTGGCTGTTGACCGATACCTCGGGCTTGATCAAAAGCGTGAACGAAGAGGGCATGGCTTTGCTGGGCCTGACGGCCTCGTCCCAAGTGGTGGGCCAAAGCCTGGAGCGCTGGCTCTTGCGCGGTGCGGTGGACTGGGGGGTGCTCAACACCAGCTTGCGCCAGCAATTGCCGGTGCGCAATTTCGCCACCGAAGTGCGTACCCTGTCGGGCATGACCTTGCCGGTCGAGGTGTCGGCCGTGTGCCTGGCGCGCCCCGAGCCGATGTACGCCTTTTTTGTGCGCGACATGGACCGCCGTTTGCAAGGCGGGGCCTCGGTGGCGCAAAGCCAGAGCAACCCGTTTGCCGACCTGTCGCAGTTGGTGGGGCGTCGCCCGATCAAGGACATTGTGGGCGAGACGGTGGACACCATCGAGCGCCTGTGCATCGAAGCGGCCCTGGAGCTGACCCACAACAACCGCGCCTCGGCGGCGGAAATGCTGGGTTTGTCGCGTCAGAGCCTGTACGTTAAGCTGCGCCGCTTTGGCATGGTGGCCGAGGCCGAAGCCGACGCGCCTTGAGGGCTGTCATGCTGAATTGACATTAAGTGTCAATCCCAGTTGACATTTCAAAAACTCTCTTCACAATGGGGGCATGGACACCCCACCCTTGGCCCACTCGCCACACACCCAGGCCACAGCACCACCGCTGAACCGGCCTGCTTTGCGCACGGTGGCCGAATTCCTCAAACCCATCACCTGGTTTCCGCCCATGTGGGCTTTTGCCTGCGGCGTGGTGGCCTCGGGCCAGGACATCGGTGCCCATTGGGCTTTGTTGCTTTTGGGTTTGGTGTTGACCGGCCCGCTGGTGTGCGCCAGCAGCCAGGCGGTGAATGACTGGTTTGACCGGCATGTGGATGCCATCAACGAACCCAACCGCCCCATCCCCTCGGGCCGCATGCCCGGACGCTGGGGTTTGGGCATTGCCATTGCATGGACCGCGTTCTCGCTGCTCTGGGCCACGCTCATGGGGCCTTGGGGCTTTGTGGCCTGCGCTCTGGCCATTGCGCTGTCGTGGGCCTACAGCGCGCCACCCGTGCGCCTGAAAAACAACGGCTGGTGGGGCAACGCAGCTTGCGCCCTGAGTTACGAAGGACTGGCCTGGCTCACGGGCACGGCCGTGATGCTGGGTGGGGCTTGGCCGGGGCCGCATTCGGTGGCGCTGGCGCTGCTCTACAGCGTGGGGGCACACGGCATCATGACGCTCAACGATTTCAAGGCCATCGAGGGCGACCGGCGTATGGGCGTGGCCTCGCTGCCGGTGCAGTTGGGTGCGCACGGCGCGGCGCGCATGGCTTGCGTGTTCATGCTGGTGCCGCAGGGGGTGGTGGCGGCTTTGTTGCTCAACTGGCAGCTGCCATGGCACGCCGCAGCTGTCTTGGCTTTGACGGTGTTGCAAGGGCCTTTGATGCTGAAATTTTTGCGCCAACCCATTGAGCGCGCCTTGCATGTCTCGGCCTTTGGTGTGCCGCTGTTTGTCAGCGGCATGATGGTCAGCGCCTGGGGCTTGCGCCAGTTGAGCGGTTTGCACAGCAGCGTGGGGGTTCTATGAACACACCGATGAACGCACAAGTTTTTGGCTGGTTCCAGATCATCCGCTTGGGGCTGATCCAGGCCTGTCTGGGCGCGGTGGTGGTGGTCACCACGTCCACGCTCAACCGTATCATGGTGGTCGAGCTGGCGCTGCCCGCCTTGCTGCCCGGCTTTTTGGTGGCCTGGCATTACGCGGTGCAAATGGTGCGCCCGCGCATGGGTTTTGGTTCTGACAAGGGGCGGCGCAGCACGCCTTGGATGATGGGCGGTATGTTGGTGCTGGGCGTGGGTGGCGTGATGGCCGCCTGGGCCACGGTGTGGATGGCCGAAGAACCGTTTTATGGTGCGCTGCTGGCTTGGTTGTCGTTCAGCCTGATTGGCTTGGGCGTGAGCGCTTGCGGCACATCGCTGCTGGCGCTGATGGCCAAGCGCGTTCCCGAAGAGCGCCGGGCGCCCGCGGCCACCACCGTGTGGCTGATGATGATTTTTGGTTTTGCCGTGACCGCCGGTGTGGTGGGCAAGCTGATCGACCCCTACAGCCCGCAGGTGTTGCTGCAAGTCTCGGCCGGGCTGAGCTTGGTCACGGCCTGCATCACGGCCCTGTGTTTGTGGGGCTTGGAAAAAGATGGCGACCCTTCAATCGCTGTGGCACCGAGCGCGAGCGCCGAGCGCTTGCAAAAACAAAATTTCAAAGAGGCCTTCCAAGAGGTCTGGGCCGAGCCTGCGGCGCGCACCTTCACCGTGTTTGTGTTCATGTCCATGCTGGCTTACAGCGCGCAGGATTTGATCCTGGAGCCCTTCGCGGGCGCGGTGCATGGTTTCACGCCGGGGCAGACCACGCAGTTGTCGGGCTGGCACCACATGGGCGTGCTGGCGGGCATGCTGGCGGTGGCCGGGGCCGGTTCGCGCTGGGTGGCGGGGCGCTTGGGCTCGGTGCAGGCCTGGATGGTGGGCGGGTGCCTCGTTTCGGCGCTGGCCACGGTGGGTTTGGTCAGCTCGGCGCTGTCGGTCGATTGGCCACTCAAGGCCAATGTGGTGTTTCTGGGTGTGGCCAACGGCGCGTTCTCGATCGCGGCGATTGCCACCATGATGCGCCTGGCCGGTGAAGGCGGCCCGGGCCGTGAAGGCACGCGCATGGGTTTGTGGGGCGCGGCGCAAGCGGCGGCCTTTGGTTTGGGGGGATTGCTCGGCACCGCTGCCAGCGACCTGGCCCACGCCTTGTTGGGAGAACAGCGCACGGCCTATGCAGCCGTGTTTGGCATGCAAGCGCTCATGTTTGCGGTCTCGGCAGCCGTGGCTTCGCGCCTGCGCACCGGGCCAGCAAAGCAGCGAGCGCCTTTGCGTTTTGACGGTCCCGTATTGCTCAAAGGTGGGTCAAGCTCATGAACCAAACCGATTACGACTTTGTGGTGGTGGGCGGAGGGCCTTCGGGCGCGACCGCCGCACACGATTTGGTGCGCCAAGGCTGGCGCGTGTTGTTGCTCGATCGCCAGGGCCGCACCAAACCCTGCGGCGGCGCGATCCCGCCGCGCCTGATCCAGGACTTCGACATTCCCGACCACCTGCTGGTGGCCAAGGTGCGTTGTGCCCGCATGATCTCGCCCACCGACAACAAGGTCGATATTCCCATCGACAACGGCTTTGTCGGTATGGTGGACCGCGACGAGTTCGACGAGTATTTGCGCGACCGCGCCGCCCAGTCGGGTGCGGTGCGTTGCCAGGCGATTTTTGACAAGCTGCAGCACGACGACAGCGGTCAGCTGTGGGTGCACTACACCCCGGTCACGCCCAAAGAACACGCTGCCGCTGAACATGCGCAGCCGGTCAAGGTGTCGACCCGCATGGTGGTGGGGGCCGACGGCGCGCGCTCGGAAGTGGCGCGCCAGGCCATCCCCAATGCGCACAAAACCAAGTATGTGTTCGCGTACCACGAGATCATCGAGTCGCCCGTGGGCCAGCCCGGCTACGACGCGGCGCGCTGCGACGTGTATTACCAAGGCGAGGTCTCGCCCGACTTTTATGGCTGGGTGTTTCCGCACGGCAAGACCATGAGCGTGGGCATGGGCAGCGCCGACAAGGGCTATTCCTTGCGCAGTGCCACGGCGCGTTTGCGCGCCATCGCGGGTCTCACCGATGCGCCCACTTTGCGCCGCGAAGGCGCGCCCATCCCGCTCAAGCCCTTGCCCCAATGGGACAACGGCCGCGATGTGGTGGTGATCGGCGACGCTGCAGGGGTGGTCGCCCCCTCGTCGGGTGAAGGCATTTACTACGCCATGGACTGCGCACGGCGCGTGGCCAAGGCCGCCCATGAGGCCCTCAAAACCGGCAACAGCGCCTGCCTGAAGCAAGGCCGCAAGAGCTTCATGAAGCAGCACGGCCGCGTGTTCTGGATCTTGGGCGTGATGCAGTACTTCTGGTACCAAAACGACAAACGCCGCGAAAAGTTCGTCAAGATCTGCGAAGACCGCGACGTGCAGCGCCTGACCTTCGAGTCCTACATGAACAAGGAACTCGCGCGCAAAGACCCGATGGCCCATGTGCGCATCTTCTTCAAGGACATGGCCCACCTGCTGGGCCTGGCGCGAACGTGACGCGCAGGCCTGCTCGCGGGTGCCCCAGGCACCCGCCCAGAGCAGGCGCTGGCGAGCCCGCTGCACATGAACCGACAAGCTTTGACCCGACTGGCCCTGGCCTTTGCGCTGAGCTATGCCACGGCCGGCATTGGCGCGGCCCTGACCGAGTTGGGGCCGTGGTACTTTGCGCTCAAGCACCCGCCCTGGAAGCCACCCGATGCCGCATTTGGTGTGATCTGGACCACCATCTTCACGCTGTGCGCCATCAGCGGCTGGCTGGCCTGGCAAGCGGCCGACACGCCCGCGCTGCGCCGCCGTGTGGCGGGGCTGTTTGGCGCGAACGCGCTGCTCAACATGCTGTGGAGCGCGCTGTATTTCAAGCTGCAGCGCCCGGACTGGGCGCTGTTCGAGGTGGTGTTTTTGTGGCTGTCCATCCTGGCGCTGATCATGGGCCTGTGGCGCTTGTCGCGCTGGGCCAGTTTGCTGCTCATCACCTACTGGGTCTGGGTCAGCATCGCCGCCGTGCTGAACGTGCAAACCGTGATGCTCAATGGGCCTTTCGGCGCGCAGCCCTAAAGCGCCCAACCCCACCAGGAGAGTCCCCATGCCCCCCTCCCTCATGGCTACGATTTTTTTGTTGATGACCGGTCTGTGCGGCGCAGCCTACTGGTGGCTGGACCGCCGGATGCAGCGCCTGTCGGACACTTTGCGCGACACCTACAAACTGGGGCTGATGATCATCTACGGCCTGCAGATGGTGTTGCTGCTCATGTTCGCCATCTAGCCATGGCCGATTTCACGCGAGCGGCTTGCGCCGCATGCACGCGCGCAGCCCGCGCAGCATGAAAAGGCCCGGGCTTGTGCTGGCGCTGACCGCTTTGACGCTGCTGTCCCTTTGGTTGTGGACACCCGATGTGCCGCGCGCCACGTTGGAAGCGCGCTACCTCGCGGCCCCCGCCGACCTGCGCCAGGTGGGGCCGTGGCAGCTCCATGTGCGCGACAGCGGCCCGCCCGGTGCCCAGCAAAGGACTGCGCAAAGAGCCGCGCAAAGTGCTGCCCAAAGTGCTCCATCTGGTACCCCATCGGATGCCCCAGCGGTGGTCTTGTTGCACGGCTTTGGTTCGAGCTTGCAGACCTGGGACGCCTGGGCCCAGGGCCTGGCCGCCACGCACCGCGTAGTACGCATCGACTTGCCCGGCAGCGGCCTGAGCCCGCCCGACCCGGCGCATGATTACCGCGACGAGCGCAGCTTGCAGCTGCTGATCGCCTTGCTGGATGACTTGGGCTTGAAACGCGTTAACCTGGTGGGCCACTCCATGGGCGGGCGCATCGCCTGGACCTTTGCGGCCAAGTTCCCCGAGCGCACCGACAAACTGGTGCTGGTGGCCCCGGATGGTTTTGCCAGTTTTGGTTTCGAATACGGCAAGCCCATGGCCGTGCCCGCCACGTTGGGCCTGATGCGCCATGTGCTGCCCAAGCCCTTGCTGCGCATGAACCTGAAAGCGGCCTATGCCCAGCCCGAGTCGCTCAGCGATGCCGTGACCACGCGTTACTACGATTTGATTTTGGCCCCCGGGGCGCGCCAGGCCATGCTCGACCGTTTGGCGCAAACCGTGCTGCAAGAGCCCGGCCCACTGCTGCGCCAAATCCGAGCCCCCACCATGCTGGTCTGGGGCGAGGCCGATGCCATGATCCCGGTGAGCAATGCCAGCGATTACCTGCAAGCCATCACCGGCAGCCGTGTGGTGTCATGGCCCCATGTGGGGCATTTGCCGCAAGAAGAAGCGGCGCAGCTGTCGTTTAAGGCGGTGGCGGATTTTCTGCGCTGAACGGGCAGATCAGGTCGTTTTGAAACTGCCTCAGGTGATGCGGATGCCCACCTGCGTGATGCGGTTGCCTTGGGTGGCGCGCACGCTGATCTCGGCTTGACCCAGGTGCGCCGTGTCGCCGTGCACGGGCGGTCGGTGCAAGCTGTCGGCCAGCCACTGGCCCACGGTTTTGTCGGCATCGCAGGGCAGTTCCAAACCGTAAAACGCGCACAACTCGCCCATGGAGGTGGTGGCCGCCAGGACAAAGTCGCCAAACACCAAACGGGCATGTTCGGTGTCGTCCAGATCGGGCACCACCACGTTCAGGCGGCGTGCGCTCCAGGCGATGGTGGAGCCTTGCAGCACCAGCGAGGTCAGCACCACGGTGAAGGCCACATTGAAGTAAATGCTGCCCCCTTCCACCCCGGCCATGACCGGAAACACCGCCAGCACAATCGGCACCGCCCCGCGCAGGCCCACCCAGGAGATGAAGGTGATTTCGCGTCCCGAAAAGTGCAGAGGCTTGAGGCACAGCCAGACCGAGATCGGGCGGGCCACCAACATCAGCACCAGCGAGACCCCCAGCGCTTGCCACAGCGTGCGCAGCAACTCGGAGGGCGTGACCAGCAAACCCAGCAACAAGAACATGGCCGCCTGCGACAGCCACGCATACCCGTCCATGGCCGACAAAGACGCACGCACCTGGCGACGCGCCCGGTTGCCGACCACCACGCCCATGAGGTAAACCGCCAAAAAGCCCGAGCCGCCCAACCAGGTGGTGAAGGCAAACACCGTGAGGCCGCCCGACACAATCAGCAGGGCTCGGATGCCGCCGCCGCCGTCTTCGCCCCGGCCTAGGCGTTTGAGCAACTCGGCCAGCGCCCAGCCACAACCCAAGCCCAGCACGCTGCCCCAGCCCAGTTGCTGCAGCAGCGACAGCAGCACCTCGGACAAGCCGAGCGATGCGTTGCCGGGTCCGCCCACGGCCAGCGCCATGGCAATGAAGGTGATGGTGAGGTAGACCGCCATCGGGTCGTTCATGCCCGACTCGATCTCCAGCGTGGCGGCCACACGTTCGTTGAGTTGCACGCCGGAGGACTTGAGCAGCGAAAACACCGCCGCCGCATCGGTCGAGCCGACAATGGCACCCACCAGCAAGGCCAGCGGCCAGGGCAAATCGAGCAGCCAATACGCCGCCGCACCCGTGATGCCCGTGCACACCACCACGCCCAGCGTGGCCAGCAAAAGCGCGGGCCGCAAGCCCGTTCGGAAAGTGCCCATCTGGGTGCGCAAGCCGCCGTCCAGCAAGATCACGGCCAGGGCCACGTTGCCGACCCAAAAGCTCAAGCGGAAATCGTCAAAGGCCAGACCTCCCGGGCCATCGACCCCGGCCAAAATGCCCACCACCAAAAAAATCAGCAGGAAAGAAAAGCCGATGCGGGCCGAAAACACCCCGGCCAGCACGCTGATGAACACCAGCGCCGCAGCCGCCAACAAAGGCAAAGACAAAAAATCGAGCGACAACACCATGCATTGAAGCTACCACAGGCTCAGCGCCGCAAAGCGCGTGTGGATTTGCGTCAAATGCCGCAGCTGCGCAGGATGAATGAAGCCGTGCCCGCCGGGTCCTGTTCGTGGGCCAGATGGCCCAGGCCCGCTTGGACGTGCAGACGCGCTTGTGGCAAGCGCTGGCAGGCCTCGTCGGCCAAGGCGGGGGGCACGGTTTGGTCTTGTGCGCCGATGTGCATGAACACCGGGTTGCGGATCTCGTGCAGGCGTGCGGCCAAGGGCTTGAGCCGCCAGGCCGCCATCATCGACAACACGCCGTGCACATGGCCCGAGTCGCTCAGCACGCGGGTGTACAGATCGATCCCTTGCGCGTCGAGCGAAGAGCCAGTGCGTGCGATCCATTCGGCCACCGCACCGGGTTTGGCCGCCAGCTTGGCGGTGGCCCAGGCTGAGAGCGGGTTGAGCGCCGCTAATTTTGCGGCAGGGCCGAACAGCCAAGAGGCCACGCCTGGCAAGGGCAACCAGGCCGGGTTCAGACCGATCAGGGTGCTGCGCGAGACGCTGTCAAAGTGCAGCGCCATGTGTGCGGCAATCGCCGCACCTGCCGAATGGCCCACGATGACCTGCGGCGTGAGATTGAGTTGCAGCATCAATGCGCGCAAGCCCTCGGCCATGCCGGGCAGCGACAGCGCGCCCTCGGGGCCCCGGCTGGTGAAGGCGTGGCCGGGCAGGTCGGGCGCGACCACGGTGAAGTGCTGCGCCAAGGTGGGCAGCAGGCCGCGCCAGCTGAAGTTGCCCGAGCCGGTGCCGTGCAGCAGCAGCATGCACGGGCCTTGGCCCATTTGCTGCACATGCCACTGGATACCGCCCGCTTGCACCAATCGGCTGTGCTGCGCATGCGGCCAGATGCCGGAATGGGCCTGGTGGTCGGCCCAGGCCATGCCGGGGTAGAAGCTGTCAAACATGGCGACTCAAGCCTGCGGGCTGCGCACCCGTTCGATGGCGTGGGCCATGCGCTGCGACTGCACCTGCGGCATGGGCAGGTAGCTCGCGCCCATGGTGGCCGCCAGTTGCTGCGCTTGCGCGTCGGGGTGCATCGAGGTGTCGATCCACAAGGCGCGGTGGCCGCTGGCGCGCCACTGCTGGCCCCAGTTTTGTGCGTCAAGTTGCGCTTGGGCGCGGCCGCCCAGGCCTTGCAGCGTCACGTTGGCGCGGCCGTCGCTCAGCACCACCAGGATGGGTGTGACGCCTTGGCGCTGCAGCTGGGCCGCTTGTTCGTGCGCCATCTTCAGGGCCAGGGCCAGGGGCGTGCCGCCGCCACCGGGCAAGCCGGTCATGGCGCGTTTGGCGCGCACCAGTGAGCGGGTCATGGGCAAGAGCAGCTGCGCCTGCGCGCCCCGAAACGCCACGATGCACACGCTGTCGCGCCGGGCATAAGACTGCTGCAACAACAACTCAACCGCGCCTTTGGCTTCGGCCAGGCGCTGCAGCGCGGCGGAACCTGAGGCGTCGAGCGCGAGGATCAGGCAGCTGGAGGCGCGCTGCTGGTAGCGCTGGATGTGGAAGTCTTCGGCGCGAATGGCCACGCGCCCGGTGCTGTGCGCTTGCCGCAAACGCTGCTTGGGCGCGGCGGCGCGCAAAGTGGCCAGCACATGCAGG
>NZ_JAFEIF010000044.1 GCF_017848645.1 Limnohabitans sp.
AGTTGGTTGTTGGAGTACATGTGTCCACGATCTGTTACGTGGACACGATGCTCTTAGATCTGGGACCGACTTGCCAGATGGGATGGCCGGACGCTTACGGAGCATGTGCATTGCGCAGGTGTGCCTCAGGGTATGGGGTGAGATGCGTTTCTTGAGTCGGCGTCAAGGTGAAGAGGGTGTTGAGTGATTCCCATGGTGATCTCCTGAAGTGGGATCACCAGTGAAACTCTACGGAATAACTATGTCCAGACATTCAGTTGGCCATCTAACCGTGACCCGCATCCTGCGGGCCTGATGGCCATAACAGGAAAACCAACTGCGCATAGTTGTCACCTGAGCATAGAGGCTGAGAGCGGTCCTCGAGGCTTTTGACATGACGAGCTGATACCGCTAACAAGAGGTCACCTTGAATATTCTCTGTTGCACGTCAGCCCGCTATGCAGGTTTTTAAGTAAGGAAATGTTCAGCCTGCACTCTCAATCCATGGGGAGCCGCTCCATCAGGTCTTTCATTGTCTGGTGCGCCAGGTACTTCCCGTCCAGGATGTCTTCGATAATCGTGGAGAACTGATCAAGCTCATAACGCTGGTACTTTGGGCCATCTAGATGCGGGGATTTTCGCCTTGTAATTCTTTGTCAACCATTTGAGGTCTTCTACCCAGTGCTGCCGCGCTAGCTCGTTGGTCTCTTTCGCACCCTGGAAGCCGATGTTCCAGCTGAGGTGATACGCCATGCATCTTACTCGCTGAGGGCTTTTGCCTTCACCCCATTGGCGCATGTAATCCGGCGAGCCAACCTTTGGCAATTGCTTAAAAGAGCAACTGATGATGCTGCGCAGTAACTCACGCCGCTCGTCAGCATCGTCGATACCGCTCAAGCCGACGTGATAGTGCAGGGCCGTCAATGGAGTGTTGGATCGAAAAGCGGGCGGTGGTGGCGCGATTTCTCCGCCATGTTTGGCCGGGTCATATTCGCCAATTTCAATTTCGTCAGATTCTTTGACAGCTTTGCGTTTGCCAGCAGATTGGACCAGCTCGCCAATTCTGGACTTAAGGGTTGCATTTTCCTTGAGCAGAAAGTCCTTGCTGCTGGATTCTTCCTGCTTTTCACCCTCGCACTCCTCAAGTAGGGCGTTCAAACGTTTTTCTTCTTTGCGTAATTCAAAGTTCTTGTTCTTCAGACTAAGTATCAGAGCCTCATCGCGCTTCACGGTTTTTTCACGCTCCTTGAGATCGACCTCACGCAGGTTCAATTCTTTGGTCGTTTTGTGTAGCTCTGTGCGTTGCTGGCGCAGTTCAGTCAGTCGCTCTGCATGCTTGGCTTGTTGCTCATCTTCCTTCGCCTGGATGTTTTCGGCATGAACTTCAATTTGTGCAGCTTCATCATCAAGTTGTGCTGCGCGCTCGCGAAATGCAGCAAGTTCCAGCGATACCTCATCCAATTTAGAGGTCAGCGCTTCTAGGTCACTTTGCTTCTGGGTCAATGCGGCAGCTTTAGCATCTAGCTCGGTTGCGCGCTCTGAGAGCAGCTGATCCCATTCTGAGATTTCAGCTTCGCGTGACTTCAATGTCTCGTCCACGCATTGCCTTCGAACCATGTCAGCCTCACGCTCGCTTAAGGCTCTTTCAAGCTGTTCCAAATGAGCCTGGCGATCTTCGATTTGCTTTTGCCGTATGTCAAGCGATACATGCGATTCATATTTTGAGATTTGCGGCTTGATGACGTGCTTCCAGTTCTGCTCCCGGGTATGCAAATCCATGGCCTGCTGCTGAAACTTTTGCCTCTCTTGAAGAAGCTTTTCGGATTTTTCAGACAGCTTAGCTTCCCGATCTAGGTATCCACGGTCCTTTTCATCGTAAATTGCGCGCAAGCGCTGGAGCTCATTGGCCTTAGCATCACGCTCTGATTTAGCAGCTGCAATTTCTAGAGCGAAAGCCGCTGCGGTTTTTTGCAGTTCTGCAATCGTGGTGGAAGTTTGAGACTTCTGATCTGAGGCTGTACGCTTGAAGGATTCGAACTCTGTCGCTTGCCGAGCAATTTCAGCCTGGCTCTGTGCAAGCTCCATATTCAAGGCGTTGTGGGAAACAGAGCCATCAGCGACAGCTTTATTCAGCTGTGCCACCTGTTGTTCGAAAGCTAGCTGGCTATTGGTGAGCGTTGAGAGTGAGTACTCAAGGCGGGTGACTTCATTGGTTTTCTCAATCAGCTGCTTCTTCAGTTGATTGATTTCGTCTTTCCCAAAAAAGTCATCCAGTAAGCCCATTCATTTCTCCTTCAATTGAAGCGTATCTTTCCAGCATTTATTTGATCTGGAAATGGAGGGTAATTTAATTTCCCCTTGCGGACCGCCCTTAATCCACTACGGTATGCACCGTGTCTTTTGAAAAGAATTAGCACGCTTGATGGCTTCAGCCTTCTGGGTGTGCGTTAATGACTTTTCAACTTGTGGCAGCAGGGAAAGCAGTTGCTGCTTATTTTTCACATCAGTGGTGTACTCGCCATAAAGTACGTACCACTTGTAAGCCTCAATGACATTTGTCTGTGTACCCACACCTGAGAAGTACATCCCAGCAAGATTGCCCATAGCATCGGCATCTGCATGCAAACCTTGCATTGCGGCTTTTTCAAATAATCTAAAGGCACCAACAAGGTCTTTTTCGCCGCCGTGACCGTTAAGCATCATTAGACCCAAATTATTTTGGGCCGTAGCGTTGCACTTAGCTGCAGCAAGTCGGTAGAGCTGCCTCGCTTTGATCAAATCCGTTTTGACGCCTAAGCCCTGCTGGTATAGCCTACCCAAATTTCTAGCCGCATCAGGATCACCAGCATTTGCTAGCGGTTGCCATTCCCTTGCCGCTCTAGAGTAATCCCCACGGTTAAACGCATCCACACCATCTTCAAAAGTGGCGAAGGCAATCAGCGGAAGTGATAGCAGTAGTGACAGTAAAACTTTTTTCATATGTCAGACATCATTTGGTTTTGGAGGCGATCAGGTCAACGACGAAACCAATGATCAAAAACAAAACAAGGTAAGGCAATGCGTACCCTAATATTTCGGTCGGATAAGTGATCTTGTAGTTGGCTGCAGAAATGCCTCCAATGATGAGGCCACCTGCGCCAAGAATTTTTGTCCATTTGAAATTATTCATTTTTAAATTCCATCAATTTAGTTTTCTACAAATCAAAGGCTCATCGAAGCCCTTCACAACTAACTTGTACGTATCGCCATTACGCAATACCAATACGTCTGGTTGAAGTTCTAGTACTAGCTGGAGAGTCAGTCCTGTCACCTCATAGATGTTGCCTGACGTAGTCTTGAAAATCCTCCCCATTTGTACTGTTCCACTGATACTGCCCTGAAGACTGGTTTCCTCGAAAACCTCCCATTTCCCACCAGCGGTTGCACTTGACAAAGGGGCGCTTTGTCGCTTCGATGATCCGGAAATGGATTGGACATTCAGTGATTTTTTGCCAACAATTAATTTGCCTCTGCTTGGGCAAATGATGACCGATGGGCTGTATTCGTACATGTATTCGTACTCGTATTTCACCTCCCAAACTGATCCGTCGGAGAGTTTGAAGATTTCTCCGTTATTTCCCATGAATGGCGAAGGAGATAAAACAGTTGATTGATAACAGTTTTGAGCACTGGCTAGAGTTGAGGCTAGGGCAATGCTGACCAGCATCAGAAATTTAGTTGTTCGCAACACCATAGTTTTTCCTTCTCCTAAATTTGTCGTTCGTTTATCAGGCATATCATCTTTGCCGGAACGCTGAGGTTTAACTTGCATGGGGCTCACCGTGTGAGCCACCCATAAGGCATCAGCTTGAATTCTTGGGGCTACCAAGGATGCCTTTCACTTTCGATGCGATTCGTGTAAGTATTGACCAGCCATTTATCTGACCCCAGTCAGTCAGTCCCAAGGAAGGCAAAAGGGCTGCAATCTTGTCACTAGCGGCCGCCTTTGTGTCTTCGTCGATTGCCGCGATTTGACCTTTTAGCATTCTTTGGGCATGTCGCTCAAGCGTGAACTTTCCGCCAAGTTGAGTAACGAGCCAATCCAACAAAAGGGCCCATGCCTGCTCGTTGTTTATTGAGTCATCGACGATCAATGCCACCAGCTTCTCAATATCAGTGTTCTTCGCAAGGCTTGATACGAATGCAATCGCGGCAGAAAAATCTGCGCTTGTGACTGCTGAGCCGTTAAAGCAATTGAGCAAAGCTTCAGGCGTTGGAGAGGTTTTTTCGTCGTCTGGTTGCTTTCTCAGGAAGGCTGGAATTTCGAAATCATCCATGCCGCCCGAGGCCAGTGAGTCAACTTTTGATGCGCGGGTGCGGCTGGTTCGCCAAAGCACTGACGTTGACAAGCTTTCATAGCTGACTGACTCTTGAATCATCGAAGACCTTTTGATTCGGTATGCGGTTGGAATCGATCCAACACTTCCAAATCCGCTGTGCCCTGCCGCTTGCATTTGTTCGATTTGTTGTTGCGATGGCAATCCGTTTGCCTTGTCTTTTTCTGCACGAATGTGAACCAGGAACAGATTGCTTTGTTTGCTCACCAGTTGGTACTTCAGTGCAATGGCCAGCGATTCTTCAGGCGAAGTCGCCGACGCCATTTGCTTGGCTGCGCCCAGCCGAGCCAAGGCTAGATCTTGAACTTCGCTGATGGATTCAGGGGTTGAGCTGGTAAATTGTCCGTCAATTGCCCATGTCAGCTTTGGGGCGCTTTGGGGCGCTTCAGAGAATCTGGCAAATATATGCACGGTCTCGCCGTCGTAAATTTGTGCAGGTAACGGCGACTGCCAATCAGGATTGCCATTCCACTCAACCTTCAGTTGTGCAGCCTGTGCGCCACGCATTCTGCGGAACATTCGCATGATCGCTGCTGAAATATCTTCGTTGGGGGATACGAGCTCACAGGCTCCACCGGTTTTTTCTGCCAAGTCCCGCAGCAGGCTCTCCGCTGGTGAGCTGCCCACACCGATTGCGAAGACTCGCTGACCAGCCTCTGCGCTCGCTTTAACCACGGCCTCGACGTCCCAAACGTCGCCGTCCGTGATCAGCAGCACGCTGGGCTTGTGGATCGCGAGACTCGGTCCTTCGATATCGTTGAAAGTTGAAATGAGGGCATCGTTCAATTCAGTGCCACCCAAATTTGCTTCTGTCTTCGAAATGGCAGACGCCACGAAGTGGACTGTTGCCGGAGTACATGTTCGAAGGCTGCTTAGATCGTGACTCACATCATCGCCAAAGCGACTGTATGAAATCAGGTCGTCAGAGTTAAGTTCTTGCAAGATGCTGTGGATCGCGGACTTGGCCGCTTCAATACTGTCGCCTTGCATTGAGCCCGAGCAATCCACCAGAATTTTCATCATCAACGGTGTTGCTTCGTGCACGGGTAGTTGTGGGCAGAAACTTGCCAGCACCATCTTTTGATCACCATCTGGTGCGGTTACAGCAAACGAATGACCAGCCAGTCCTTCGAGGTTCAGAATGAAGTCTCGGTCCAACATGCCACCGCTTTCAAGTAACACTGCAAGCCCATGTTCAATTGCCGTGGTACTGACCTTATGGCTGGGGCACGTTAGCTTGGCCTTGGCAATTTGCCCCAAGATGTCTAACTTGAGGGTGAGTGGGTACTCTGCCATGGGGTTGACCGAGTCCGTCTCATGCACTGCAAGTCCACCTGACTGATGTGATTCTCCGAATCTTGGCGCTATGACAGTGGGAATGCACAAGCGCACCTGGCCTTGCTCAAATCTCAGAAGCTGAGCGTATTCGATCTCAATGGCGACTTCTTCTTTGTCCTTGAGGTTGCCCAGGTTAGCGGTGTAGAGCCCCGAAGCAGACTGTTCAACCATCACTGGCGTGTCACCGTCATTGATGGCTTTTTCATATTTCTTGGTGGCTTTTTTCTTTTCAATGACGGTGGCTTGTAGCCGTTTGCCAGCGATCTCAACGTTCAAGCCCAAAAGCGTGGCTCCCCAGGCGAGGGGGAACGTGTAAACGGTCTCCAGATTTTTACCCGTGTCATTGCGGTACTGCTGCTGGACCTTCATGCTCAGCAACAATCCTTCGAGGTTTCCGCTGAGGTGAACGGATTTGAGCGCGACGGTTTCACCGGTTGCGCTTTTAAAGCTGGTTTCTTGTGTCATTTGGGCTACTCCTGAATAGCTTGCTGCTGGCCGACGGAACGTACCGTCGAAAAAATTGGGTAAGGGGAGATGTAGATTGCGCGTCCCCTTGTTTCGCGCTAGCGGATGGCTGTGTTCGCAGTTGTTCGTTTAGGTCGATCAAACACGGCCCACAAAGCGGTTTCGCATCTACAAGGCTTGTCCCGCTCTGCGCATCATGACTTCGACCCTCTCAAACCCCATCGTTGTCTTTTCTCATCACCCGCTCGGCGGCCTGCATGACCTCGCGAACAAAAGCGCGAACTTGTTCTGGTGTCATACCTGCTTCCTCTGGTGAAATTTGGATCTCTAATCCTGGCGCGACGAAGAGGTGACTTCGCACTTCAATGGAGCCTGGTCGCCGCTGTCGTGTAGGAACTGGGGCATCGCCGCCCGCCATCACTTCCCGGATCCGTTCCAGCGACACGCCAGCTTCCGTGAGCTGCTTTACGCGCAGCAACTGGTCAAGGTGGTGGATGGTGTAGTGGGCGGCGCGAGTCTCGCCAATGGGGCGCTCGACCAAGCCCAACTGCATGTAGTACCGCACCGTCCTTTTTGTCAGGTCGGTGAGCGTGCACAGCTCGTCAAGGGTGAAGGTTTTTTCGCTCATGGCAATTGATCGGTTTTGTTACGGCATATTATTACACTAAAACTGTATAAGACAACTGTCAATAAAAACGGTCTAAATCACTTGTTTACAGACATAGGCGCATGCATGTGGAAGGGGTTTCAATTTCCGTTTACGGATTTGAACCGTCGACCGCAATTCTTCAGAACTAAACGTACTTGATGGAGGAGTTCCCATTGAGAGACGACACTAAATTGGGTATTGTTCGCAGGAACTAGATCAGGCCCGAAGGGGCTACTGTGAGGCTGTTTGCGCATTGGTTACACCCCACACCCCGATACATTGAAAGTCAACCCTAATTGGTTGGCTTTTCTGCTTGCTACCGCGTGTTTGCGCGGATTCTTTCGGACTTCGGGGTGAGCTATTTCTGCAACCAACCGGTAGGTTTTACTCTCCTTTTGCACTTTATCTCTGCGACCATGCCTGTTGCAGGCCGAAGTCCGGAAGGCACGCCCCGTACCTCTATATAAGACTCCTACCGCTGCAAAGCAGCCCCCTTTATTCAAAGGTCCTCACCAACTCCACAAAGTCCCGTCATGTTGCAGCCGATTCACCGGCAAATAAGCCCTTTGATACGGGTACTTGGCAGCCAGCTTCTCATCGATGTCCACCCCGTGGCCGGGTGACTCGCCGCAGTGCATCATGCCGCGTTCAAAGCGCCAGGCGTGCGGGAAGACCGAGAGCATTTCTTCGCTGTGCGGCATGAACTCTTGCACGCCAAAGTTGGGCACCCAAGTGTCGAAGTGCAGGGCCGCGCCCATGCACACGGGTGACAAGTCGGTTGCGCCGTGGCAGCCGGTGCGCACCTGGTACAGGCTTGCCAAGTCGGCGATGCGGCGCAGGTGGGTGATGCCGCCTGCGTGGACCACGGTGGTGCGGATGTAATCAATCAGCTGTTTTTCGATCAGCGACTTGCAGTCCCAGATGCTGTTGAAAATCTCGCCCACCGCAATCGGCGTGGTGGTGTGGTGGCGTATCCACTGGAAGGCGTCCTGGTTTTCGGCGGGCGTTGGGTCTTCCATCCAGAACAGGCGCATGGGCTCCAGCGCTTTGCCCAGCTGGCCCGCTTCGATGGGCGTCAGGCGGTGGTGCACGTCGTGCAGCAAATGGATGTCGGGGCCGACGGCTTCGCGCACGGCTTCAAACAGGCCGGGCGTGTGGCGCAAATACTTTTCGGTGCTCCAGTCGTGCTCGCTGGGCAAGTTGCCATCAGCGGGCTCGTACAGGCGGTTGGTGCCGCTCACACCATAAACCTTGTTCAGACCTGGCACGCCGCTTTGGGCGCGGATGGCCAAGTAGCCTTCTTCTTTGTGACGCAAGACTTCGTCCACCGTTTCTACTGTGTCGCGGCCGTTGGCGTGGCCGTAGACCATGACCCCGGTGCGGCTGCGCCCGCCCAGCAGCTGGTACAGCGGCATGTTCGCCATCTTGGCCTTGATGTCCCACAGGGCGGTGTCCACGGCGGCAATGGCGCTCATGGTCACCGGGCCGCGCCGCCAATAGGCGCCTTTGTAAAGGTATTGCCAGATGTCTTCGATCTGCTGCGGGTCGCGCCCGATCAGGCAGGGGATGACGTGGTCTTCGAGGTAGCTGACCACGGCCAGTTCGCGACCGTTGAGCGTGGCGTCGCCCACGCCATAAACGCCTTGGTCGGTTTCAACTTTGAGGGTGACGAAGTTGCGGCCGGGGCAACAAACGATGACGCGTGCGGCAGTGATTTTCATGGCTCAGGCCTCGGTCAGTTGCTGGACCGCATGGTCCACGCCGTGCTGCAGGATGTGTTGGTGCCAGTGCGTGACGCGGGCGATCCAGCCTGCGTGGTGGGGCAGGGCGCTGCCCCACAGGTCTTCGCGGCCCAGCAGGGCGCGCATGCAGGCCTCGGGCTCGGTGCGCTGGGCAGCGCCCAGGGCCATCAGGCTGGTCGCTTGCGGGTCGTTCAGGGCGTAGGCCTGGCCTTGCTCGTCCTCGGCCAGCGTGTAGCGAACGAACACAGCCGCCGCCAGCGCGTGGTGTTCAAACGAAGCGCCTTGCGCGATCTGGCCCAGCACCGAGGGCGGCCAACGCTGCGGAATTTTTTGTGAGCTGTCGGTGGCGATCTGGTGCACGCTGTGCTTCAAGTACGGGTTGCCAAAGCGCGCAATCAGAGCGTCCCGGTAATCGGCCCAATCGCTGCGACTCAGGTGGGGCGCGACTTCTTGGCTCATGAGGAGTTGCACGAAAGTGCGGATGTGCGGCACACCAATGCAGCTGGCAATGAAGGGCTTGCCCGTGATGGCACCCATGAGGGCCATGGCCGTGTGGCTGCCGTTGAGCATGCGCAGCTTGGCCTCTTCGTAGCTGTGCACATCGGGCGTGACGCGCACGCCCGCGCTTTGAATCAGGGCGGCGTCAGACGGGTCGGCAAAGCGGTCTTCGATCACCCATTCCCAAAAGCCTTCGGTGCTGAGGGATGCGTCGTCGCGCAGGCCCAGCGCCTGGCTGGCGGCGGCCAGCACTTCGGCGGTGGCGGCGGGCACGATGCGGTCGACCATGCTGCACGGGAAGGCGCAATGCGTGTCCAGCCAGCGCAGCAACTCTGCGTCCTGAGGCGTGGCGGCGGCCTTGACCAAGGCCAACAACTTGTGGCCGTTGCCTTGCAGGTTGTCGCACGAGGCCACGGTGATGCCCGGCAAACCGCCTTGCTGGCGCAGGCGCAAGCCGTCCAGCAGCAGCTGGCCTAAAGCGGGGGTGTAGCCTTTTTCTGTGACGGTGAGCGTGACCCAACGGGTGCTGGGCGCGGCGATGGCTTGCACCACGGCATCACGCTCGGTGGCGGCCACATTCATGCGCCACAGGGCTCCGGGCACTTGCCACTTCACACCAGTGCCATCGGCCACGCGCACGGCGTACAGGCCGTCCTGCGCACGCAGCTGGTTCACCAAGTCGGGCCGCGTCATGCCGATGCCGTGAATGCCCCAGCGTGTGTCGCCCGCGGCCAGCAGATGGTCAAACACCATGGCCTGGTGGGCCCGGTGAAAAGCGCCCAGACCCAGGTGCACCACGCCAGGGGCGTAGCGGCCTCGGTCGTAGGTGGGGGTGTGGATGTCAGCAGGCAGCGATGCCAGGGTGAGGGCTGAGAGGTGCATGGGTGTCTAAGGGGGGCGTCTCAACGGGGAAGGTCGCGGTCAGTCAAAGTTCATCGCCCTGCCAGCTTTTTCTCAGAGTCTTCAATCTCGGCCCAGGTCGTGTCGTCGATCCAGATGCCCGATTGCTCGCGTTCGGCGCGGGCAGTGCGTTCGGGCTCGCCCGCCATCCGCACGCCGTCGCTGCCGGGGGCATCGGGGCTTTGGCGCAGCCAGTCGGCAAAGGCCAAGGCTTCCTGCTCGAACATGGCTTGTGTGCCCAGGCGCACCGGGTCGATCAGCATGGTCAACATGCCGTTGAGCACCGCGCGTTGGTGGTCGGCTTCTCGGTGCCAGGTGCCGCTGCCGGTGAGCGCGCCGCCCAACAGTTCACAAGCCACGGCCATGCCAAAGCCTTTGTGGTCACCAAAGGTCATGAGTGCGCCAAACAAACCATTGGACTGCGGCACCACCACCACGCCCGGGTCGGTGGTGGGGTGGCCGTGTTCGTCGATCAAATAACCGGGGGGCACTTGCTCGCCCTTGTTGTGGGCCACGCGCATCTTGCCTTGTGCCACGCGGCTGGTGGCAAAGTCCAGCACAAAGGGCGCGCGGCTGCCCATGGGCACGCCAATGCAGCAGGGGTTGGTGCCAAATCGGCCGTCGCCACCGCCAAAGGGCGCGACCACGGGGCGTGAGAGCACGTTCACAAAATACACCGACACGAGGCTTTGCGCCACGGCCATCTCGGCAAAGTGGCCGATGCGGCCCAGGTGGTGCGAGCGGCTCAGCGCTACGGTGCACACACCGTGCTGCTTGGCGCGCTCAATGCCCATCTGCATGGCCTGCACGCCGGTGATCTGGCCGTAGCCGCGCTGGCCGTCCAGGTTCAAAAGGGGCCCGGTGTCGAGCAATACCTTCACGCCCGTGTTGGGGCTCAGGCCACCTTCGAGCACCGCGTCCACATAGCGCGGCACCATGCCCACGCCGTGCGAGTCGTGGCCACTCAGGTTGGCCATGACCAGGTTGTCGGCCACCTGTGCGGCCTCGGCGGGGGCGCTGCCCGCTTGTTCAATGATGCGGGCGACTTTGGCGCGCAGCGCTGCGGCTTGGATGCGTTGGCTCATGCGAGTTCTTTCAAGAAGGTGAGTTTGTAGGTGCGCACCCCGTGCGCGATGTGGGGTGAGCCGCGAGGCGGGTCAATGGGCTCACATCACCGCGCCCACTTGCCATGGCACAAACTCGTTTTGCCCGTAGCCATGGCGCTCGCTCTTGGTGGGTTCGCCCGATGCGGCAGCGAGGATCATCTCGAAAATGCGCTGACCCATCTCGGCAATGCTCACGCCGCCGTCCACGATCTCGCCGCAGTTCAGGTCCATGTCCTCTTCCTGCTTTTTCCAAAGGGCGGTGTTGGTCGAAAACTTGAGGCTGGGTGAAGGGGCACAGCCATAAGCGCTGCCGCGCCCGGTGGTGAAGCAAATCAAGTTGGCACCACCCGCCACCTGGCCCGTGGCGCTGACCGGGTCGTAGCCGGGCGTGTCCATGTAAACAAAGCCTTTGGCGGTGACCGGCTCGGCGTATTCGTAAACCGCCTGCAGGTTGCTGGTGCCGCCTTTGGCCACCGCACCCAAAGATTTCTCCAAAATGGTGGTCAGGCCACCCGCTTTGTTGCCAGGAGAGGGGTTGTTGTTCATTTCGCCGCCATTGATGGCGGTGTAGTTCTCCCACCACTTGATGCGCTCGATCAGTTTGTGGGCCACTTCGGGCTTGACAGCGCGGCGCGTGAGCAGATGCTCGGCGCCATAAATCTCAGGCGTTTCGCTCAGGATCGCGGTGCCGCCGTGCTGTACCAGCAAGTCCACCGCCACGCCCAAAGCCGGGTTGGCGCTGATGCCCGAGTAACCGTCCGAGCCGCCGCATTGCAGGCCCACGGTGATGTGCTCGGCGCTGCAAGGCTCGCGGGTGATGGCGTTGGCGCGGGGCAGCATCTCTTCGATCAAGGCGATGCCTTTTTCGACCGTGAGGCGCGTGCCGCCCGAGTCCTGGATGTTGAAGACCTTGAGCGTTTCTCCCACGCGCAAGCTGCTGTGCGCCAGCCAGGTGCTGAGCTGGTTGGCCTCGCAGCCCAGGCCCACCACCACCACGCCCCAGAAGTTGGCGTGTGTGGCGTAGCCGGCCAGCGTGCGCTCGAGCAGCTGGATACCCAGACCTTCGGTGTCCATGCCGCAACCGGTGCCATGCGTCAACGCCACCACGCCGTCGACATTCGGAAAGCTGGCGAGTGCTTGAGGGTTGTTGCGCTTGGAAAAGTGGTCGGCAATGGCGCGTGCGGCGGTGGCCGAGCAGTTCACGCTCGACAACACGCCGATGTAGTTGCGTGTGGCCACGCGACCATCGCTGCGCTTGTAACCCATGAAGCTGGCTTGTTGGCGGGCGGGCTCGGGTTTCACGTCTTGGCCGATGGCGTAGTCGCGCTCAAAGTTGCCTTTTTCTGCGCCCATGTTCAGGTTGTGGGTGTGCACATGCTCGCCCGGCGCAATGGCCTGGTGCGCAAAGCCAATGATCTGGTTGTAGCGGCGCACCGGCTCACCCACGGCGATGGCGCGGGTGGCCACCTTGTGGCCCGGCGGGATCAGGCCGCGCACGGGCACGCCTTCGACGGCGCTGCCGCTCATGAGTTGGCTGCGGGCAATCACCACGTCATCAGACGGGTGCAGGCGGATGAAACTGCTCATGAAAAGTCCTCAATAAAACTGCTTGGGCAACCACAGCACCAGGCTGGGCATGTAGGTGATGACGGCCAGGCTGCCCAGCAAAGGGAACAGCCAAGGCAAGATGGCCATGGTGGTGCGCTCCACACTGAGCTTGGCCACGCGGGCCAGCACAAACAGCACCATGCCCATGGGCGGGTGCAGCAAGCCGATCATGAGGTTGAGCACCATGATCAGACCGAAGTGCACCAGGTCAATGCCCAGCTGCTGGCAAATCGGCACCAGGATGGGCACGAGGATGGTGATGGCGGCAGTAGGCTCCAGGAAGCAACCCACAAACAGCATCAGCGCATTGGCCAGTAACAAAAATACCCATGGCTCTTGGGTGAAGCCCAGTACCCAAGCGGAGATGGCGGTGGTCACGCCTGTGGCAGTCAGCATCCAGCCAAAAATGCTGGCAGCGGCCACGATGAACAGCACCGTGGCGGTCGTCTCCACCGTGTCCAGGCAGATCTTCACGAACATCTTGAAGTTGAGTGTGCGGTACCAAAAAAAGCCCAGTGCAATCGCCCAGACACAAGCGGCAATCGCGCCTTCGGTGGGGGTGAACACGCCAGTCGTCATGCCGCCAATCAGGATCACGGGGGTCATGATGGGCAACACGGCCTGAAAGTTGAAAAACTTGTCGGCAGCAAACAAAACGATCAGGGCTACCAACACGGTGAGTTGCGGCGGCGTGCCCATGGCCGTGACCAGCCACCAGATGGACAGTGGCCAGCCCACCACCACAGCGGTTTCGGCCAAGGCTTTGATGACCTTGGGCCACTCAAATTTCACATCGGCGCCCCAGCCGTTTTTGTGCGCGAAATAGGCCACTGTCAGCATCATGAGCAGCGCCATCAAGATGCCGGGCAAGATGCCCGCGAGGAACAGCGCACCCACCGAGACGTTGGCCATCATGCCGTAGATCACAAAGGGCAGGCTGGGTGGAATGATGGGGCCCAGCGTGGCCGAAGCGGCCGTGACACCCACGGCAAATTCGGTGCTGTAGCCATGGTCTTTCATGGCTTTGATCTCGATGGTACCGAGGCCTGCCGCGTCGGCAATGGCCGTGCCGCTCATGCCCGCAAACACCACTGAGCCCACCACGTTGACGTGGCCCAGGCCCCCTTTGAGCCAGCCCACCAAGGCCAGCGCGTAGTTGTAGATGCGGTTGGTGATGCCCGCGTTGTTCATCAGGTTGCCCGCCAGAATGAAAAAGGGCACGGCCAGCAGCGGAAAGCTGTCGATGCCCGAGACCATGCGGTGAATGACCACAAAGGGGGGCGAGCTTTGGGTGAACAAGATGTAAATCAAAGACGCGCCCGCCATGGCAATGGCCACCGGGATACCGCCACTCATGAGAAAGAGAAAAATAATTTTCAACATGGGAAAACTTTCAGGAGGGGCGATTTCAGCGGTCGGTCATTTCGGATTCGGGGCGTTGCAGCACGGTGTAGCCGCGTTGCCAATGCACCTTGGCCACCCAAATGGAGCGCAAGCACATGGCGGCAAAACCGGCCATCACCACGCCATAAACGAGGTTCATGGGCAAGTCGATGATGGTCATCTTGTAGCTGCCCAGCTTTTGCATCATCTGGCCGGTGAGGAAGGTGGCGGCCGCAAAGAAGGCGATGCGCACCACATCGACCAAAGTGCCCATGGCGCGACCCATCCAGTCGGGCATGAATCGAAAGAAAAAGTCCACCTGGATGTGGTTGTTTTTGGCCACACCCATCGTGGCCCCCGTGAAGACGGTGGCAATGAGCAAATAACGCGCAATCTCTTCGGTCCACGAGGCCGAGTTGTTCAGCACGTAGCGTGTGAAAAATTGGTAAAAAACCGTCAAGCCCAAGGCCCAGAAGAAGGCCAGGGCCACCCAGGCTTCGATGGGTGTACCCGACAGATCGACGTCGTCATCGGTCGCGTGAAACTGGCCATCGTCGCCCATGACTTTGGGCATGGCGTCGAGGTCGGGAAGATTGCTCATGGGGTGTCCTGGGTGACGAGGAAGGCTGCTAATGTCCGCAGACCGAACGGGTTCCGTCCGGTCTGCGTTGGGCGGCTGAAGTTTCAGACCGCAAGATGCAGCGGCTTACTTGGCCGCCTGGATCTTGTCGAAGTCAGACTGCGTGAAGCCCATGCCGGTCAGGGGCTTGTTTTTCAGGACGGCATCCTGGAAAGACTTGCGGTCCACCTGCACCACTTGCAGGCCTTTTTTCTTGAACTCGTCCACCAACTCGGCTTCGCGGGCCTTGACTTTGGCCGATGCGCGCACAGCGGCTTCCTGGGTCACATCGGTGAAGATTTTCTTTTCGGCCTCGCTCAGCTTGTTCCAGACATGCGGGGCGATCTGGGTGGTCAGGCCGTCGACGATATGACCGGTGAGCATGATGGCTTTTTGCACTTCAAAGAACTTCTTGGCTTCGATCGTGGTCAAGGGGTTCTCTTGCGCTTCCACGGTGCCGTTTTGCAGGGCCAGGTAGACCTCGGCAAAAGCAATGGGCGTGGGGTTGGCACCGCAAGCCTCAGGTGTGGCGCGGTAGGCCGGCACATCGGGCACACGGATCTTGATGCCCTTCATGCCCGCGCAGTTGGTGAAGGCTTTTTGCGCGGTGGTGTGGCGTGCACCGTAGTAGGTGTAAGCCGTGACCTGGATGCCGGTGCGGGTGCGGAATTCACTCACCATTTCCTGGAACACGTGGCTCTTGGAGTAGGCAATCAGGTGGTCGCCATCGCGGAAGATGAAGGGGTAGTAGGCGATGCCAAAACGGGGGTAGGTGCGTGCCGCAAATGAGGGGCCGCTGATGATCATGTCCACTGTGCCCAAGGTCAACCCTTGGTTGATGTCAGTTTCCTTGCCGAGAGTGGAGGCCGGAAAGACCTGGATGTCGAACTTGCCGTTGCTGCGTTTTTTGATTTCTTCGGCGGCCCACACCGACTCGGTGTGGAAGGGCTCGGAGGTCTCGTAGACGTGGGCCCACTTGAGTTTTTGCTGGGCCTGCACCGCAGTGCTGCCGAGCACGGTCATGGCGCCCACGGCAAAAGCGCCGACGGTGGCCAGGGTTTTCAGGGTCAATCGCTTGCTCATCAAAGTCTCCTCGTTGGTATTGAAAAAATGCTGACGCGGGAAAACTGCATGCCTTTAGCGGACCATCTCAGGGGTGCGCTAACGGGCAGGCGCGCGGCGCCAGCTCGCGCTGTATCTTTTATGGGCTTGTCGCAGGTGTTTTTGCATGGCCTTGCGTGCGGCGCTGGCGTCATGCGCCTCAATGGCCAGCAGCACCTGCTGGTGCTCGCCAATGGCCGCTTGCCAGGATTCGGGGTGTTCAAAATAGTCGCCCAGCCGCTCGAACAGCGGGCCGTTGCGCGCTTGCCAGTAGCGCTGCACGGTGTCGAGCAACACGCTGTTCCCGCAGGCCTGGGCAATGGCTTCATGAAAAGCTTCGTCGCCTTCGCGCGGCACCTGGTCGCGGGCGGCTTCGAGCTTCATTTGTTGCAAGCCGGATTTGATGGCTTTGAGGTCGGCTTTTTGGGCGTGCGTGGCTGCCAGCGCGGCCACTTCGGCCTCCACCAACAAGCGGGCACTCATCACCTCCAGCGGGCCCCAGTCGGCCGGGGTGTTGGCATCGGTTTCAGTGGGGGTCGACTTGTTCGGCAGCTCGGTGCGTTGCACGTAAATGCCGGAGCCCGTGCGCACCTCGATCATGCCCTCGACCTCCAGCGCAATGAGGGCTTCGCGCACCGAAGGGCGGCTCACGCCCAGTTGCACCGCCAGGTCACGTTCGGCCGGCAAACGCGAGCCCAACGCGAACTCGCCGGACGCCATCAATTGCCGAACTTGTTCGGCAATCTGGCGGTACAGGCGTTGCGGGGCCACGGTTTGCAAGGGCATGGGGGTGATCAGGGATAACGTGAATTGGACAAGTGGTCAGACCAGTTGCAGAATCATCACATGTTCAAAAGCCATTGCAACTCCGCACAAACCCGCATGGCGGCTGTCACACAAACGACGTGCGGCGCAGCAGGTGTGTCGCATGCTGCAATGCCTTGAAGCACTTGCTGCACCTTGTGTCGCGGCTGCCGATTTTTTCTACTTCACCTGATCCTGTCGCCCCACATGCCCCCCGTCACCATTGAACGCGTGAGCCTTCGGCAAGTGAACTTGCCGCCCAAGGTTTTGCGCACCGACGCGATCCAGTCCTTTGTGACGCAAGAGACGATTTTGCTCACGCTGCACTGCAGCGACGGCATCGCAGCCACGGGCTACGCCTACACCATTGGCACCGGCGGCTCGTCGGTCATCGCCTTGCTCAAGGACCACCTGGCTCCGCGCTTGATTGGTCGCAACCCGGTCCTGGTGGAGGCGATCTGGAAGGATTTGTTTTTTCACACCCATGCCACCGCTGTCGGGGCCATGACCAGCCTGGCGCTGGCCTGTGTGGACACGGCTTTGTGGGACTGGCGTGCCCAAAGCCAGGGCCTGCCGCTGTGGCAGTTGCTCGGCGGTGCGCAAGCGCGTGTGCCGCTCTACACCACCGAAGGCGGTTGGCTGCACCTGTCGCCCGAGGCCTTGGTGGATCAGACCCTGGAGGCGCAAGCCCAAGGCTTCAAAGGGGCCAAGATCAAGATCGGCAGGCCCCATGTGAGCGAAGACGTGGCGCGCTTGAGTGCTGTGCGCGATGCGGTGGGGCCGGGCTTTGACTTGATGACCGATGCCAACCAAGGCTTCAACCGCGCCGAGGCCGTGCGCCGGGCACGGGCTTTTGACGGCCTGGGCTTGGCGTGGATGGAGGAGCCCCTGCCCGCCGAAGACGTGTCGGGCCACCGCCAGCTGCGCGAGCAGACCCCCATTCCCGTGGCGGTGGGCGAGTCGATGTACCACCCCATGCAATTCCGCGAATATCTGGAGCAGGGCGCGTGTTCGATCGTGCAGCCCGATGTGGCGCGCATCGGCGGTATCACGCCCTGGATCAAAACCGCGCACCTGGCCGAAACCTTTGACGTGGCGGTGTGCCCGCACTTCTTGATGGAGCTGCATGTGAGCCTGTGCGCTGCCGTGCCCAATGCCACCTGGGTGGAATACATCCCTCAGCTCGACGACATCACCACCTCGCGCATGCAGGTGCAGGACGGTTTTGCCATCCCACCGGATGCCCCCGGCTTGGGCATCGCCTGGGACTGGGCCGCCATCACTGCAAGACAAGTCACCCAACTGGAGATCCAAGCACCATGAGACTCAAAGGAAAAATCGCACTGGTCACCGCCGCTGGCCAAGGCATTGGCCAGGCCGCCGCATTGGCCATGGCCGCCGAGGGCGCAACGGTCTATGCCACCGATGTGAACGCCGAGCTGCTCAAGTCTTACCAAGGCGTGGCCAATGTGCACACCGCCGTGCTCAATGTGCTCGACAAAGCCGCCATTGCCGCGCAGGTGGCCAGCCTGCCGCGCATCGACATCGTCTTCAATTGCGCAGGCTTTGTGCACAACGGCAACATTGAATTGGCCACCGACGAGGACTGGGAATTCGCCTTCAATCTGAACGTGCGCTCGCAGTTCTGGATGATCCAGGCGGTCATTCCCAAAATGGTGGCGCAGTTCGCACAAACCGGCCACGGCGGCAGCATCATCAACATGGCCAGTGTGTGTTCCAGCGTGCGCGGCTTGCCCAACCGATTCATTTACGGCACCAGCAAGGCGGCGGTGATTGGCCTGACCAAAAGCGTGGCGGCTGACTATGTGCGCCAAGGGGTGCGGTGCAATTGCATCTGCCCCGGCACCGTGGACACGCCCTCGCTGCAGGACCGTATCAACAGCTATGCCGACCCGGTGCAGGCCAGGCAAGACTTCATCAACCGCCAGCCCATGGGCCGTTTGGCGCAGGCGCACGAGATCGCGCCCATCGTCACCTTCCTCGCTTCCGACGAATCCATCTTCGCCACGGGCAATGCCTACATGGTGGACGGTGGCATGACCATCTGAAACACCCCATTGAATGACTGAAAGCCACACATGAATTTGCTCGACATGAAAGGCCGCCACGCGGTCATCACCGGTGGGGCCACTGGCCTGGGTTTTGCGATTGCGCAGCGCATGCTGGCCTCGGGCGCACGCGTCACCATTTGGGACCGCGATGCCGCAGGCATGGCCCAAGCCGCCGAGCAACTGCGCCAAGGGCAGCTGGGCGCGGTGGTCAATACCGTGCAGGTCGATGTGGCCGACCATGCTTCTGTTGTAAGCGCCACCGCACAAACCACGGCGCTGGCAGGCGTCGATGTGCTGGTCAACAGCGCGGGCATCACCGGCCCCAATGTCAAGGTGTGGGACTACCCGGTGGACGCCTGGAAGCAGGTGTTCGATGTGAACGTGCATGGCCTGTTCCATTGCTGCCGTGAACTCAGCGCCCATATGAAGGCGCGCAACTACGGCCGCATCGTCAACATCGCCTCGGTGGCGGGCAAGGACGGCAACCCCAACGCCAGCGCTTACAGTGCGAGCAAAGCGGCCGTCATAGGCCTCACCAAATCGCTGGGCAAAGAACTGGCCGATACGGGTGTGCGCGTGAACTGTGTCACCCCGGCGGCTGTGAAGACGGCGATTTTTGATCAAATGACGCCCGAGCACATCCAGTTCATGCTCTCCAAGATTCCGATGGCCCGCTTTGGCGAGCCCGAAGAAGTCGCCGCCATGGTGACTTGGCTGAGCACCGAAGAATGTTCCTTCTCCACCGGCGCGGTCTTTGACCTGTCGGGTGGCCGTTCCACTTATTGATTTTGTTCAAGCACTGAAAGGTATTTATGAAACTCGTTCGTTATGGCCAACCCGGCAAAGAAAAACCCGGTCTGATCGACGCCGAAGGCCGTTTGCGCGACCTGAGCGGTGTGGTCAAAGACATCTCGCCGGACCAACTGAACGACAAAGCCCTGGCCAAGCTGGCCAAAGTCAAGACCGACAAGCTGCCCCTGGTGCGCGGTAAAAAGCGTTTTGGCACGCCCATCTCGTACACCAGCAAGTTCATTGCCATCGGCTTGAACTATGCCGACCACGCTGCAGAAGCGGGCATGCCCATTCCGGCCGAACCGATCGTGTTCACCAAAACCATCTCCTGCATTCAGGGCGCGAACGACGACGTGATGCTGCCCAAAGGCTCGAAAAAAACCGACTGGGAAGTCGAGCTGGGCATCGTCATCGGCACACGCACCCGTTATGTCACGCAAAAAGATGCGCTCAACCATGTGGCGGGCTACTGCGTGGTCAACGACGTGAGCGAGCGTGAATACCAGCTCGAGCGCGGCGCCACCTGGGACAAGGGCAAGGGTTGCGACACCTTCGGCCCCGTGGGCCCTTGGCTGGTCACGCGCGACGAAGTGCCCAACCCACAAGCCCTGGGCATGTGGCTCGATGTGAACGGCGTGCGCTTTCAAACCGGCAACACCAAGACCATGATTTTTGGCGTGGCCAAGCTGGTCAGTTACGTGAGCCAGTTCATGACGCTGGAGCCGGGCGACATCATCACCACCGGCACGCCACCCGGTGTGGGCATGGGCGTCAAGGTGGACGGCAAGCCTGCGCCTGTGTATTTGAAGCGCGGCGACGTGATGCGTTTGGGCATCGACGGCCTGGGTGAGCAGACCCAAAAAGTGGTGGCCTTCAAACTCTGATGCACCCGTTTGGACACATGGCCAGGGCGACGAGCTCTGCCATGTGTCCACTCGCAGCTCCAAACCCCTACACTTGGGGGCATGTCCGAGTCCACATCCACACCCCAAACCACACCCATCCAAACGGTCGCCATTTCGCTGGACGACCGCAGTTACGACATCCAGATTGGCCAAGGCCTGCTGAGCCGCCCCGACACCTGGGCTGGCCTGCCCAAGGCGACAACGGCGATGATCGTGACCAACGACACGATTGCTCCGCTGTACGAGGCCGCTTTGCGCAGCGCCATCGCCCCGCATTACAAGCAAGTCCACACCGTGGTGCTGCCCGATGGCGAGGCGCACAAAGACTGGCCCACCCTGAACCTGATTTTTGACGCCCTGCTGGGCCAAGGTTGTGACCGCAAGACGGTGCTCTTTGCATTGGGTGGCGGCGTGGTGGGTGACATGACCGGCTTTGCGGCGGCCAGCTACATGCGCGGCGTGCCCTTTGTGCAGGTGCCGACCACGCTGCTGTCGCAGGTCGATTCGTCGGTGGGCGGCAAGACGGCCATCAACCACCCGCTGGGCAAAAACATGATCGGCGCGTTCTACCAACCCATGCGCGTGGTGTGCGACCTGAACACCCTGACCACCTTGCCCCCGCGTGAGCTGAGCGCGGGCCTGGCCGAAGTCATCAAATACGGCCCGATTGCCGACATGGATTTCTTGGGCTGGATCGAGGCGAACATCGACGCCTTGATGGCACAAGACCCGGCCGCAATGGCGCACGCCGTCCAACGCAGCTGCGAGATCAAGGCTTGGGTGGTGGGGCAGGACGAACGCGAAGCGGGCCTGCGCGCCATCCTGAATTTTGGCCACACTTTTGGCCACGCCATCGAGGCAGGTTTGGGTTTTGGCGTGTGGCTGCACGGCGAAGCCGTGGGCTGCGGCATGGTCATGGCGGCTGAACTCTCGCAGCGCCTGGGCAAGGTCGATGCGGCCTTTGTGGCGCGCCTGCGCGCCATCATCGAGCGTGCGGGTTTACCGGTGCGCGGCCCTGTGATTGACGCGGCCGACAACGCAGGCCATTACATCGAGCACATGCGCCTTGACAAAAAAGCCATCGGCGGCGACATCCAGTTTGTGGTGATCGACGGCCCCGGCAAAGCCTCTGTGTGTGGTGCGCCCGACGCGATGGTGCGCGAGGTGATCAACGCCTGCTGCGCCTGACCCATGTTTGCCGAGTCATTGGATTTGCCTGTGGGTTCAAGCCAGCCACTGGCCAGCTTGTCGGCGCTGGCCTGCGACCCGGCACACAGCCGGGGCCGACGGTTTGCTGAAGCCCCAGCACCCACGCGCAACGCTTTCCAGCGCGACCGCGACCGCATCGTGCACTCCACCGCGTTTCGGCGGCTGGTTTACAAAACGCAAGTCTTTCTGAACCACGAAGGCGATTTGTTCCGCACGCGGCTCACGCACTCGCTCGAAGTCGCGCAGCTGGGCCGCTCGATTGCCCGGGCTCTGGGCCTGAACGAAGATTTGGTCGAAGCCGTGGCGCTGGCGCACGACCTGGGCCACACGCCTTTTGGCCATGCGGGGCAAGACACCCTCAACGAATGCATGGCCGAGCACGGCGGCTTTGAGCACAACCTGCAAAGCCTGCGCGTGGTCGACCGACTCGAAGAACGCTACCCCGCATTTGACGGGCTGAACTTGAGCTTTGAAACACGCGAGGGTGTGCTCAAACATTGCTCCCGCACCAATGCCGAGCACCTGGAGCAGACCGAACCAGGTGGAGTCGGGCGGCGCTTCATCGACCGCACCAAGCCCAGTCTGGAGGCGCAGCTGTGCAACCTGGCCGACGCGATTGCCTACAACGCGCACGACATCGACGACGGCGTGCGCTCCGGGCTGATCAGCATCGAGCAACTGCTGCAGGTGGAACTGTTTGCGCATTACCACCAGCAGACTTTGACCGAGCATCCGGGCTTGTCGGAAAAGCCGCGCCGCCTGCTGTACGAAACCATCCGCCGCATGCTGAGCGACCAGGTCTACGACGTGATCGACACCACCCGCCAGGCTGTGTTTCAGGCGGGTGTTGGCTCGTTGGAAGAAGCCCGCCAGGCCGGGCCTCTGGTGGCGTTCAGCCCCAGCATGAAGGCCCGCAGCGGCGAGCTCAAAAAGTTTTTATTCGCGCAGCTCTACCGCCACCCGCAGGTCATGCACACCACCGGTCAGGCGCAGCAGGTGGTGCGCGAGTTGTTCGACGCTTACGTGGCCCAGCCCGCTGAGATGTCTGCCGACTTCGCCGCCAACGCCGACCTGCACCGCTCGGTGGCCGACTACATCGCCGGCATGACCGACCGCTTCGCCCTGCGCGAGCACGAACGCCTGACGGGGCGCAAGTTGTTGTGAGCCAGGTGAGTGCCCACCGTGCCGCCTGGCTGGTCGTCCTCGCTGGCGGCGTGGCGGCCTTGCAGGTGGGCAAGCTGCCGCCCGCCTTGCCCGCGCTGCAGGCCGAGCTGGGCCTCACGCTGGTGCAGTCCGGCTTCCTCTTGTCCATGGTGCAACTCGCTGGCATGAGTTTGGCGGTGTTCATGGGCCTGTTGGCCGACGGCATGGGGCTCAAGCGCAGCATGGTGCGCGGTCTGTGTTTGCTGGCGCTGGCCAGTGGTTTGGGCGCATTTGCCACTTCGGTTGCCGCCTTGCTGGCTCTGCGGGCCATCGAGGGCCTGGGCTTTTTGCTGGTGGCCTTGCCCGCGCCCGCCTTGATCCGCCGCTTGGTGCCGCCTTCGAAGCTGCCCGGCATGCTGGGCGTGTGGGGCGCCTACATGCCCACCGGCACGGCGCTGGCTTTGCTGGCCGGGCCGCTTTTTATTCCGGTCTGGGGCTGGGGTGCTTGGTGGTGGCTGTTTGCCGCCGTATCGCTGGCCATGGCCGCGTGGCTGTGGCGCAGCGTGCCCGCCGACCCCGTGGCCCACACAGCCGCAGCGGGGCTAGGTGCCTGGCAGCGCTTGCGCCGCACCTTGAGTGCCCGTGGCCCTTGGCTCGTTGCCCTCACCTTTGGCATGTACTCGGGCCAGTGGCTGGCGGTGGTGGGGTTCTTGCCGTCCATTTACGCCGCTTCAGGCGTGAGTGGTGCGCTGCTGGGCGTGCTCACGGCCTTGGCTGCAGCGGTGAACATCGTCGGCAACATGGCCTCGGGCCGTTTGCTGCAGCGCGGCTGGGCACCCCGCAGCACGCTGTGGCTGGGCTTTGGCGCCATGGCGCTGGGCAGCACAGTGGCCTTTGCGCCCTTCACCGAAACCCTGCCTTGGTTGCGCTTTGCCGGGGTGTTGTTGTTCTCGGGTATGGGCGGTTTGGTGCCGGGCACGCTGTTCAGCCTGGCTGTGCGTTTGGCTCCGGGCGAGCAGCAAGTAGCCACCACCGTGGGCTGGGTGCAGCAACTCTCGGCCCTGGGCCAGTTCGTCGGCCCCCCCGTGGTGGCGGCCGTGGCCGCGCGGGCAGGCGGCTGGCAGCTCACGCCGCTGGTCACGGTGGGGTGTTGTGTCGTGGGGGCGGGGTTGGCCTGGCTGGCTGGGCGAGAATTGGCGTCATGGAGGAAAACATGACCGACCGATCCGTCCCGCTCGTCTCCGCCAATTACGCCACTTTGCTCGGCGACATCAAGCAACGCGTGCGCCATGGGCAAACGCGGGCTGTGTTGGCCGTAAATGCCGAGCTCATTCGCCTGTATTGGGACATCGGCGCTCTGATCCACGCTCGCCAGCAGCAAGAAGGCTGGGGGGCTGGGGTGATTCCGCGTTTGGCGCGTGATTTGCATAACGAATTGCCGGAGGAAAAGGGCTTTTCCGAGCGCAACATCAAACGGATGCTGGCTTTTTACCGCGAATATCCGTACTTGGAATTTGTGCCACAAGCTGTGGCACAAATTGATCCCGGGGAAAAAGTGCCACAGGCTGCGGCACTTTTCCCGGCTGACTTGGTTCAGTCCATTCCCTGGGGGCACCACACCGAGCTCATGGCCAAGGTCAAGGACCTGCCCACCCGCCATTGGTACATGCAGGCCTGCCTGGCCAATGGCTGGAGCCGCAACATTTTGGTCATGCAGATCGAAGTGGCCGCGCATCAGCGCCAAGGGCGAGCCACCACCAACTTTGACAGGCGGCTTCCGTTGCCCGATTCAGATCTGGTGCAGCAAACCCTGAAAGACCCCTACCTGTTTGACTTTCTGACGCTGGAGTCCGGCTTTCATGAGCGCGAACTGGAAACCGGCCTCATCGCGCACCTCGAAAAGTTTTTGCTGGAGCTGGGGCAGGGCTTTGCCTTCGTTGGACGTCAATACCATCTCGATGTCGGCGATCAGGATTTTTATGTCGACTTGCTTTTTTATCACTTGAAGTTGCGTTGCTATGTGGTGATTGACCTCAAGCGCGGTGATTTCAAGCCTGAATATGCGGGAAAGATGAATTTCTATTGCAGCGTGGTGGATGATCGGCTGCGCCATGAAAGCGACAGACCTACCATCGTGCTGATTCTTTGCCAGCAACCTAACCGAGTGCTGGCGGAATATGCGCTGCGCGGCATGGACAAGCCCATAGGTGTTTCCAGTTTCGAGCTCACCCGAGCACTCCCCGAGAGTCTGGAGTCCAGCCTTCCGACCATCGAGGAAATCGAACGCGAATTGGAGGGGGACGCATGAGTGGGCGATCTTCCAGCCACGGCAAACCCGGGCGCAAAAAGACAGAAGTCTCCCTTGTGCATTCCTCTGCAGCGGAATATCTGACCGTCATCGCTGCCAGCGGGCAGGGCTGCGTGCATTTGAAAACGACAACACCTGGGCTGCCTGCCCAAGGATGAGTCTTCCTGATCAGACCCTGTGTCAACAGGCACAATCTCGCCCATGACCGACATGAACACCCCCGAAATTGCCGACACCGTGCGTTGGCTCGAACGCGCCGTGATTGGCCTGAACCTGTGCCCTTTTGCCAAAGCCCCGCACGTCAAGGGCCAGATCCATTACGTGCTGAGCGAGGCCAAGGGCTTCGAAGGCTTGCGCGACGAGCTGATCGAGCAGCTGCAGGCGCTGGCCGCCACGCCTGCCGAAGAGCGCGAGACCGTTCTCTTGATCGTGCCGCAGATGCTGCACGATTTTCTGGAGTTCAACGACTTTCTGGACGAGGCCGATGCGGTGCTGCAAGAACTCGACATGGAAGGCGTGTTCCAAGTCGCGAGTTTCCATCCGCAATTCCAGTTTGCCGATACCGAGCCGGACGACATTGGCAACTTCACCAACCGCTCGCCTTACCCCACACTGCACCTGCTGCGCGAGGAAAGCATCGACCGGGCGGTGGAGGCTTTTCCCGAGGCCGAAATGATTTACGAAACCAACATCGAGACCATGGACAAGCTGGGGGCTGAGGGCTGGGAAAAGCTGGATGTGGGTCCGCACGATTGAGTCGGTCATTCTGAGGCCCCGAATAGAGTGTCATTTTGCGGTGTTATCCCCAATGCAAATGTTGCCTGCAGTGATGCGGACACCGTTTGCATGACGATCGAGGGGTAAACCATGTTTTTTTTCCAAGTCGTGGAAGAAATACATGGTTGCAACGGCATCAATCTGTCTCAAAATAATAGGTTCAATGGCTACATGCCCAAACACAAACTCACCTCTGCCCCAAAACCGCTTGACCTGGATGTACGCCCCGGCCAGTCTGTCGAGCTGCTCAAACAGCTGCACATCCTGACCCGCGAGGGCAAGCTCAACCAGGACTCGCGCCGCAAGCTCAAGCAGGTTTACCACCTGTTCCAGTTCATCGAAAAGCTGCTGCTGGAGCTGCCCGCCAGCGACAGCGGCCCGAGTTTGGCTGACCACGGCGCAGGCAAGTCGTATCTGGGCTTCATCGTTTACGACCTGTTTTTCAAGGCGCTGGGTCAAGGCACGATCTACGGCATCGAAACGCGCAGCGAACTGGTCGAGTCGTCCAAAGCGTTGGCCCAGAAACTGGGTTTTGAGCGCATGCGCTTTTTGAACGTGAGCGTGGCCGAATCGACGCAAAGCGATCAGCTGCCCGCGCAAATCGACGTGGTCACCGCACTGCACGCCTGCGACACCGCCACCGACGACGCCATCGCTTTTGGCCTGCAAAAGAAAGCCAAGTACATGGTGCTGGTGCCTTGCTGTCAGGCCGAATTGGCCCGAGCGCTCAACCAGAACAAGGCGCTCAATTTGCAACGCACGCCCCTGGCCGAGCTGTGGCGTCACCCCCTGCACACCCGCGAAGTGGGCAGCCAGCTGACCAACGTTTTGCGCTGTCTGTATCTGGAGTCACAGGGCTACCAGGTCACGGTGACCGAACTGGTGGGCTGGGAACACAGCATGAAAAACGAGCTGATCCTGGCCAAGTACACCGGCCAGAAAAAGCGCACTTCGGGTGAGCGCCTGCTGGCGCTGCTGCAGGAGTTTGGGGTGGAGGCGCTGATGGGTGGGCGGTATCCTTTGAGTACGAATTTATAAGCTATTCAACTCAATTGACTTTAGGAAACTCTGCAAAAGTCCAGACCCTGTGTGCCTGGCGTAAGCCCCGCCGGGCATCATTGACCCATGAAACAAGCAAGCCTTGAGTTGAGCCTGAGCGTGAAGAAAACCCGCAAGCGCGAATTCCTGGAGCAGATGGACAAAGTCGTCCCATGGCAGGCGCTGATCGATTTGATCGCGCCTTACTACCCCGAAGGCAAGAAGGGGCGTCCACCCTTCTCGTTGGCGACCATGCTGCGAACGCACTTTTTGCAGCAGTGGTTCACCTTGTCGGATCCGGGCATGGAAGAGGCGTTCTTTGATGTGCCTTTGTACCGGGAATTTGCCCAGCTCCCAGAGTTCTCGCGCATGCCCGACGAGAGCACCATCTTGAGGTTCCGTCATCGGCTGGAAAAGCACAAACTGGCCGAGCAAATCCTGGCCACCGTCAATGACTTACTGATCGAGCGCGGTTTGCTGCTCAAGACCGGCACCGTGGTGGACGCCACACTCATTGCGGCTCCCAGCTCCACCAAAAACAACGACAAAGCCCGCGACCCGGAGATGCACTCCAGCCAAAAAGGCAACCAGTGGCACTTTGGCATGAAGGCCCACATTGGCGCGGACGCAGACTCAGGCTTGGTGCACACCGTGCGGGGTACATCGGGCCATGTTCACGATGTGCTCGAAGGTAACAGCTTGCTGCATGGGCAAGAAGTGGACGCGTATGGCGATGCGGGCTATCAAGGCATCCACAAACGTCCCGATGCCAAACCCGGCGTGACATGGCACGTTGCCATGCGCCCAGGCAAACGCAGGGCCTTGGACAAGAGCAATCCGCTTGATCAGCTGACAGACCAGGTTGAAAAAGCCAAGGCCGGGATTCGAGCCAAGGTGGAGCATCCGTTTCGAGTGATCAAGCGCCAGTTTGGCTATGTCAAAACGCGTTACCGTGGGCTCAAGAAGAACACGGCGCAGTTGGTCACCTTGTTTGCCCTGTCCAATTTGTGGATGGTGAGGGCAAAGTTGCAAGGGGCGCAGGGATGAGTGCGTCTGGAGCCATGAAAAATGGCGCGACTGAGGGCCAGCCAGGGTCAAAGTGGTACCCAAACTCCCATACGACTTGGCTGGTTGGACCGAAAACTCAAGCTCTGGAAGTCAGTGGCTATTTGCCATTGTCTGTGGCTAATTATTCAGACCATCCTTTACTTTTGAAAAATATATACATTCGATTTGATGCCAAATAAAGATTATGAACTGAGTTTAAAAAATTTCGCTCAGAATGGTTTGGGTTAATTTTAATTCGATAAGTTTTAATTTTATTAGTTTTTTTGGCTGATAGATTGCGCTTAAATAGTCACCCCTGCAAAATTCATTTCAAGCCAGCGCCCAGGGTTGATCTGAGTTTTGCAGTCGGTTGAGGCCGAAGATTTCTGCCCATTTCGCAAACAAGCCCGTCAAACCGCTCACCTGCAGCAGGCACAACAAAAGGCCCAGGCCTTTCTTGACGATCATCCGCAGCAGCCAGCGGATGTTGTAGCCCGCCGCGCACAGCACCGCGTGCAGTGCATCGCCTTCTGAGCCTTTGAGGTGGCAGCGGTCCATGCGGTGATCAGCTTTGAGGTGCCCGATGATCGGCTCGATCGCTTGGCGTCGTTTGAGCAGCCTGCGCTCTTCATCCGTCAGCCGCTTGTCTTTGCCCCGGTGTTTGATCTCGATGTCCGGGTTGTCCTTGTCCACGCCCCGGTAACCCAGGTCGGCGTACACCACACTGGGCTTGACGCCCAAGCCTTGCATCAAGATGGCGCTTTGCTCGATCTGCTCGTGCATGGTGTGGCCGTCATACGGGTTACCAGGAAAGCTCCTGGCACCCACGATCAGATTGCCCTTGAGCGTCATGGCCAGGCCCACCTTCACACCGAACTCGTACGGGTTACGACTCTTACCCTTGCTGATGCACTCCACCTCGGGTGCATGCCAGCTGTAGAGCTTGGCGCGGTTGTCCACTGCCTTGCGGCTGCCGGTCTGCGTGACCAAGCGTTTGGCCTTGCCCAAGGTCTGGCCCAAGGTGTCTTGTATGGCTTGGCTGAGCGTGGTCATCTTGCGAGCCACCTCGCGCTGCAGCCTGCCAACGATGGTGCGCTGGCGTTTGATGACTTTGCGCATGCGTTTGAATTGACGCGCATGGGCGTAGCGCCCAGCCTTGTAGCCCAGCAGTTGGCCTTCTTTGGCGTAAGTTTGCTTGAGCTCGATGCCATTGGCCTTGGCCGCCTCCACCACCTTGGACCTGGCGGTCTCCAGCAGCTTGCTGTCTGTGGGGTGCGCCACGGCTTTCTCTTGCACCGTGGAGTCCACGATCACGCGGGTCAATTCTTTCTTGGCGATCAGCTTGAGGGTGACCGCCACTTCCATGGTGCGGGCGAGCAGTTCTTCCACGCCTTCTTCGCCAAGGGCTTTGCGGAAGCGCCCCAGTTGGGTTGGATCGCACGGCCACTGGTGCTCAAAGTATTCGTTGCCAGAAAAGTACTGCCAAGTCGGTGTCTCGCCCCAGCGCTGGATCACATCCTCATCACTCTCGTTGAACGCATGCTTGAGGTACAGCAGCGCCACCATCAGACGGGTGGGCAAACGAGGCCGGCCAGCATTGGAGACGCCGCCACCGGCAACGGCCGAGACCGGGCCAAACAAGTCCAAGTCTTCGAACTTCTTGCCAGCCTTGACCTGACGTGCCCAGCGTTGAGCGAGAGATGCTTCGATCTCTTGCCAAGGCATGCGGTTGGCCAGCACCGCCAGAGGGTGGCGCAAATCGATCATCTGATCGAGGCGGTTGCGGAAAAAGTCATCGGTCATGGCGCTGCTTTCAAAAACTCCCAGAAAACAGCTTCCATTGGATATCTATTTGAGAGTTCTGACCATCCGGATTCACCCCACATCACACGTTTTCATGCGGGTTGCAGGGGTTTTGCAGGGCCGACTAAATAAATCCCTAACTTCTAAAGTAAATTAGAAATTTCTTTCCGAAATCATCTTGCTTTGCATGTGGCATCTCTTATTGATTCGAAGGCACTTATTTTTTCCAGATGGTTTTCGCAATCCGATAATTTTCTAAAGCATCTTGCTGGTTCGGATGATGCTGAAAAATATACACATATTTTGTTGCCAAATGTTTCTGCATTAACCTGTGCTGCGTATACAGCAAATAAAAAAATTGATAATTTCATATGGTCGGCTTTATATGGAATAGAGGGGTGCCAAACTGCTCAAAAATTTCTGTATTTGTCTCGTTGATTTTTTCAATAATTGAAGGTTCTTCGTTTAATTGATTGAGAGCAATTTTTAATAAATTTGAGATGTGGGTAATACGCGATTCAGGTATTGCTAGGTGGACTGTGGGCTTGTAGATGTCTTCGCCGGTAGATGAGGTTTCACCGCTGGCCACGCCAAAAATTAAATGTAAATTGCCATGGGAGTGAAATGCTTGAAGTACTTCATCAACTACTATTGCTTGATTAATTGTCTTCATTATTTTTTAAAAATGTTTTGTTTTCTCTTAGCTGCGCTGCTTTTGAGAACAATTGTGATGTGCCTCTTTTGATCTTTGCTACATCCCTAGTGAGCGCTAATCTTTCACGAATTGATTTGTTGAGTTCTACTTTTTCAAGTGTGATTTTGCACTTTTCGATAGGCTGTTCTTGCGGTATGAAGCGAATATTATATTGTGGCTCACCTGCTCTGATTTCAAAATCGCCACAAGATAAATCCCATTCAAATGCCCAATTTAGTGGCCTTTGCCATGCATATATATCAAATTTTCCTGGAATTACTCTCCAATTCATTTTGGATTTTTTTGACAATTCCGGACTAAATTGTTCGATTAAAATTTTATGATCGGAGATAAAAACATACGGTGAAGGAATTTGCACCACTGCAGTTGTGTTTGTGTTCCACGTTTCTTGAGGTTCAATTTTTACAAAAATTCTGGCAATTTCTTCGCTCAGTGATGTGAAGGGGTATACGGGGACTATGGCTAATTGGCCATTATTTTCTACAACTCTTAATTTTAAAGAAAATGGGGAAAGTACTTGATAAATTCCTTCAGAGAATTTGCGTACTGCAGGGCAACTCAAGAATCCTTTGGAGTTTGCAGTGATGTCTTTAGGCGGTATAAGTTTAGATGGTGGATCAAAAGCAATAGCAAAACTTTCGCTATTGATACACCATCCTATAGAAATGTCTAAATTAGACATTAATTGCAATATGTGTTGCTGCCGTATGTTGAGCAAGTACGAGTAGCACCAGAGCTGCTTGTTCCATAGCTGTGATTGCCATATGTGGACCAAGTTGTGCTGTTGCCATTGCTGTTTGTACCGTAAGTGTGGTTGCCATAGGTAGACCAAGTCGTTTGAGCGAGCGAGCTGGTTGCTGCTACGACAGTTGCTGTAACAGCAACAATTTTTCCGAGTTTCATGAATTTTCCTTTGATGTGGGTGGTAGGACTCTCAATTCAATTCTGAAATTGAGACTTGATTGTAGCTTTTGGACCGTGGTTTGTAAAGCCGTGGACTGATGGTGCGTGGCTTTATAGGCGGGACATCACCACACTGTTCGCAATGCAAACTCAAGAGCAAGTCACCACCATCGAAGAGATTCGGAACACCATTGCACTAAACTTGAAAAAGTTCAGGTCTGAAAGAGGAATTGCACAGGAAAAACTTGCGCTGATCGCCGGAGTGGATAGAACAATGGTTAGCAAAATTGAGAGACAACTGACCAATCCGTCAATAGAAACGCTGCTAAAACTCGCTAATGTGTTGGACGTTCGAGTAAGCGACTTACTCTCTTGAAGTTGGATGGAGCCAAAATTACGGTTGAGCTTGCTACTCGCGCTAAAAATTTATGTAGTGACTCAGAATACCCTCGTACCGAAATAGCCTAAAGAGGAGGTGTGCTGGTCAGAAAAAACGCGCCTCCGGCGAGCGCCTGCTGGCGCTGCTTCAGGAGTTTGGGGTGGAGGCGCTGATGGGCAGTAGGTACCCGCTGGTCGCCAGATCAGAAGCGGTCTGACCTGGCGCTCAGCAGACAACAAACGCCTTATTGCGGTTCAATCTTCGCGTCGCGAATGGCCTTGGCCCATTTGGCGGTTTCGGCTTTGGAGCGTTGTGCCAATGCCTCGGGTGAGGCTGGGGCGGTTTCGAAGCCCAGGGCCGAGAAGCGTTCCAGAATGGTCTTGTCGGTGGCCGCAGCGTTCACAGCGGCGTTGAGTTTGTTGACGATGTCAGCGGGTGTGCCAGCCGGGGCAAAGACAGCAAAGTAGGCGATCAGTTCATAGTCCTTCAGGCCCAGTGCTTCGTTCACGGTGGGCAGCTCGGGGATGGCTTTGGAGCGCTGGGTTGAGGTGACAGCCAAGCCACGGATCTTGCCGCCTTTGACCTGGGGCAACATGACCGCAAAGTCGGCGGTGAACATGTTTACCTGGCCGCCAATCAGGTCGGTCATGGCGGCTGGGCCGCTTTTGTAGGGCACGTTGGTCATTTGGATGCCGGCCATGCTGGAGAGCATTTCGCTCGACACCAATTGCGAGGTGCTGGCGCTGGCAAAGGTGATTTGTGTGGGTTTGGATTTGGCCAGATCCACAAACTCTTTGAGGGTTTTGGCGGGCACGTCGTTGTTCACGGCCACGATCAGCGGTACCGAGCCCATGTAGGCCACAGGCGCAAAGGCGGTGTCCTGGTCATAGGGCAGCTTTTTCATCAGGCTCTTGAGCGCCGCGTTGGTGCTGTTGGTGCCGATCAGGATGGTGTAGCCGTCCGGGGCTGATTTGGCCACCGCGTCGGCGCCGAGCATGCCGTTCACGCCAGCGCGGTTGTCCACCACCACGGGCTGGCCCAGCACTTCAGACATTTTTTGTGCAAAAGCGCGGCCAATTTGGTCGGTGGCGCTGCCAGCGGCAAAAGGCACCACGGCCTTGATGGGTTTGTTGGGGTAGGCCTGTGCCATCGCCTGCGAGGCCACAAGGCCAAGGCCCAGGGCGGCAGACAACAAAGAGGCAATGCGCAAACGTTTCATGGGTTCTCCAGTAGGTCAAACAATCATTCAATCATAAATGTCAGCAGGTGCGCACTCAGGCATTTCCCGTGGGCGTCCAATGCCAACGAGCGGGTGACCCCGCCGCCCAGGGCTTGGTGCATGACAAAGTTGAGGGCGCCCAATTGGGGCAGCGCGTAGCGTTCTACCGGGCCGTGCACAGTGCCTGCAAAGTGGGCTTGCACGCGTTCGGCGCTCAGGTGTTGTTCCAGCAGGGCAAAGTCTTTTTTGTCATAGGCGATGACCGACAAGGTGGACCGGTTGCCTTTGTCGCCGGTGCGGGTGTGGGCGATGTCGCGCAGCAGCATGTCAGTGGTCCTGTGAGAGCAGCACGGTGGTGGTGTGTACGGCGCTGCGCGGCATGAGCACGGCGGCAGCGGCAATCACTTCGCGCACGTTGCGTGTGGCGCCGCCGCCACCGGCCGGGCCATTGGTGTAAAGCGCTTCGACTTCGTGCGCCACATGCTGGGCGTGTTGTTGGGTGGGCACGCGCAGGGCCACGCGGGCGCGCACTTCGGCGGGCTCTGACGGTGCTTGGCTGGAGGCCCCGAAGATCGCGTTCACGCCGATCAGGTCGTAACGGCCTTCGAACTCGCCATATCCGGCATCGGCCAGCCGTTGTCGCACCAGCTCCAGCGCGAGTTGCCCCCGCGCCTGCGCACCTGGCCCGGCGTAGCTGATTTGGCCTTCACCAATGAAGCCGTCGCGGTAGCCCAGCGTGACCTTGAACGTGTCGGTGCGCTCACTGCCGCTGCCACCTGTGACTTGCACGCGGTCTGGCCCCAGCTGCGTCAGCTGCACCTGAGAAAAATCGGCCACCACATCGGGCTGCAGGTAGCGCGCGGGGTTCTCGATTTCGTACAGCAGTTGTTCCGTGCAAGTGGCCACTGTGACGCAGCCGCCAGAACCCGCCACTTTGGTGATGACGGCATCGCCCGAGGCGCTGACCTCGGCCAGCGGAAAGCCCAGCCGGGCCATGTTGGGCACGTCCTTGTAGCCCGGATCGGCAAAGTAGCCGCCCGTGATCTGCGCCGCGCATTCCAGCAAATGCCCGACCAGCACGCCTTTGCCCAGGCTTTGCCAGTCGTCGGGTGCCCAGCCAAAGTGGTGCATCAAGGGTGCCAAAAACAGGGCTGGATCGGCCACGCGGCCGGTGATGATGACTTGGGCATCGGTGAGCAGCGCGGGCAGCAAGGCTTCGGCCCCTAAATAGGCATTGGCCGAAATCAGTTGGGCTTGAAAGTCGGCCAGGGTTTGCGTGCTCTCCAGCACGGGCAGCGCCAAGCCGGTTTGGGTCAGGGTGGCCAGCACATCGTCGCCCAGCACGACCGCCACTTTGAGCTGCGGTAAGCCCAATTCCCGGGCCACGGCCAGCACCGCGTGCCCGGCCTGCAGCGGGTTGGCCGCGCCCATGTTGCTGATGATGCGTGTGCCATGGGCCAGGCAGGCGGGCAGCACGGCGCGCATGCGGGCCGCCAGCATCAGGTCAAAACCTGCATCCGGGTCTTTGGATCGCTCCAGCTGCGCCAAGGCAATCGTGCGCTCGGCCAGGCACTCGAACACCAAGTAATGAAGCTGGCCCTTTTCGGCCAGTTCCACGGCAGGCGCAATGCGGTCACCCGCGTAACCTGCGCCTGCGCCAATTCGGATGGTTGTCTTGTGCATCCGCCGAGCTTAAGCGCACCGGCTTCAGTTGGCTGTCACATGGGGAGAACTCAATACAACACAGCCACAGGCACCCGCCCCACGGTGGGCAAGCCTGCTTGGGTCCATGCTGTGAAGCCCCCTCGGTACCAAATGACCTGGGTGTAGCCCAGTTGACGCGCACGCATGGCCGCATTCACGGACAACCAGCTTTCCGAGTGGCTGCAGTAAAAAACCACCGGTTTGTTCTGGTCGGGAACTGCTGCCCGCAGCATTTGGGCAAACCGCTCGGCATAGGGCTGTTCCAACTTGTCGTCTTCGAATGCCAGACCGCTGTTGATGAAGCTCAAGGCACCGGGTATCACAGGGCCAAAGCTGGCCGCATCAATCACCATGGGACGAGCGGGTTGCTGAAGGGCTTGGACCAGGGTGGCGGTATCCCAGCGTTGAATGCCCTCCAGGGCTTTTGGGGTCATGCCCGTGAGTCCCTGCCCCCAGCGCAACTTGGACGGTGTGCGTGCGCCCGGTTCTTCGCGTTCAGCTTGGATGTGCGCTGGAGCAGGAACTTGCAACTGGCTCAACAGAGTGGTTGCCTGGGCGCTCGCCTCGTCATACAGTGGCAGAACCTCGTGTTCGTTGACAGAAACCAGGCGGCATAGTTTGGGGTTGTTCTTGGCGTGGTTGCAGTTGTAAAGCGCTCTCAATATGGCCTGCCCGGGGTCATCCACGCCCCATCGCACGCCGTATCCCGTTTTGCCCCAGCCAATCGCCATGGCTTTGTTGTGGTTGGCGCCAAGGTAGTTGTTGAAGGTCCGTAGGCCAATGGTCTTACACAGCAACTGGCCTTTGCAAAACCCCTCAATCAGGGTGTCTGTACGGTCATGCAAGTCCACAATGGGCGCGCCCAAGGACTGGCCAAAAAAGCCCAATTGCGCTTTCATGCTGGCAGGCAATTGCAGCGGCACGGTTTCGGTTTGTGTCACCACGCCAAGGCTGAAGGCGTCTTTGCCTGTAAGTTGTTGGCATTGTTCGAAAGGGGTTTGACCCGTGCTGCAAAACCACGGTGTGCGGTCTTTTTCCTGGTTGCGTTGGAGTTCGCGAATTTTTAAAAATCCCGATGCTTCCTTGATGTCATACAGCGCTTGGTTGATGACCTGGGCGTCAAATTTGTCGCCCATCTGCTGTTTGTACAAGGCATACATCTGAGGCATGAAGCTGGGGTCGACTCGTTTGGTGTCCCGGTCGTGTGCGCCGTGAATGCCGACCATGGTCACTCTTGGCAAACTCCCCGTGCCAAAGGTGCGCGCTTGGCCGGCCATGAAAATCAACGAGCATGCCGACATGCAATAACCCGAAGCCACGGTGGTGATCTTGGCGTCATACACCATGCGCGCCACTTGCATGCCGGTCCAGAGATCGCCTCCGGGCCCATTGACCAAAATCAGCCGCTCAATTCCTCCTTGGGCGAAGGCCTCCTTGAACTGTAAAAAGTCCTGATCAACCGTGGTGCCCGTGGCGAAAAGGTCCTTGCCCACGCGCTCCAGGGTCATGGCGTGCGATTTTGCGGTCAAACCAATGGACAGAAAAAAAGCCAATGCAATGAAAAGTCGGGTCACAGCGTGCTCGCAAAAAGTTGATTTTGTGAGTTATTTTGAATTAAATATTTGCCATTGAGCGTCTGTTTAATTGGGGTCAGATCCCAATTAAACTGCGGGTCTCTTTCAGGGAGTTCCCATGGCCCGCCAGCCCCGCCTCACCGTTGCCGCTTACCCGCACCACGTCATCCAGCGCGGCAATGACCGCCAGGCCATCGTGCGCGACGATGCGGACCGTGAGCGTTTGCTGGCGCTGTGGCAAGAGCATGCACAAACTTTCAAGGTGGCCATCCATGCTTACGTGATCATGGACAACCACTTCCATTTGCTGCTCACGCCTGAGACTGATGAGGGCCTGCCGCAGATGATGCAGGCGGTGGGGCGGGCCTATGTGCGCTACTTCAATTTGCGGCACCAGCGCACCGGCACGCTGTGGGAAGGGCGCTACCGCAGCAACCTCATTGAGAGTGAGCGCTATCTTTTGGCCTGCATGGTCTACATCGACCTGAACCCGGTGCGGGCGGGCATGGTGGCCCAAGCCGCCGACTTCAAATGGTCCAGCCACAGGCACTGTATTGGTCAGTTGAGCGACAAGTTGGTGACGCCGCACGCCCTGTTTTGGGGCTTGGGCAACACCCCTTTTGCCCGTGAGGCGGCTTATGCCGAGTTGGTGCAAACGGGCTTGGCGCAGCGTGAAAAGGACCAGCTCACGCAAAGCGCCTTGTCGGGCTGGGCGCTGGGGTCGGCCAATTTTGTGGGTGGCTTGCAGCAAACCACACAGCGGCGCTTGGTGCCGGGCAAGGCGGGTCGACCTGCCAAAAAGCCCCTCGATTGAATCTGTCCCCGATTAATTCAAAGCCAACTCAAAAGTCAAATTAATTGGGATCTGACCCCAATTAAAAAGTTTGGCATGGATGCTGCAGTGCACTACACTCTCCGGTCTGCGTGAAAACCCTTAGGAGCGCCCATGACTTCGGCCAGTGCAAAAGAACATTTCCAATCAACCGGTCTGTATGACCCCGCCAACGAGCACGATGCTTGTGGTGTCGGCTTTGTGGCCCACATCAAAGGTCAAAAGACCCACGCCATCGTGACGCAGGCGCTCAAGATCCTGGAAAACCTGGACCACCGGGGTGCTGTGGGTGCGGACGCGCTCATGGGCGACGGTGCCGGTATCCTGATCCAGTTGCCCGATGCGCTGTACCGCGACGAGATGGCCAAACAAGGCGTGGCCTTGCCGCCCTTCGGCGAATACGGCGTGGGCATGGTGTTCTTGCCCAAAGAGCATGCATCGCGCATGGCTTGCGAGCAAGAGCTGGAGCGTGCTGTCAAGGCCGAAGGCCAAGTGGTGCTGGGCTGGCGCGATGTGCCTGTGAACCGCGACATGCCCATGTCGCCCACCGTGCGCCAAAAAGAGCCGGTCATGCGCCAGATCTTCATCGGCCGTGGTGCCGACGTGATCGTTCAAGACGCCTTGGAGCGCAAGCTGTACGTGATCCGCAAGACCGCCAGCGCCGCCATCCAGAACCTGCGCCTGACGCACAGCAACGAGTACTACATCCCCAGCATGTCCAGCCGCACCGCGGTCTACAAGGGCTTGCTGCTGGCCGACCAAGTGGGCACCTATTACCTGGACCTGCAAGATGAGCGCTGCGTCTCGGCCCTTGGCCTGGTGCACCAGCGTTTCTCCACCAACACCTTCCCCGAGTGGCCCTTGGCTCACCCCTACCGCTATGTGGCGCACAACGGCGAGATCAACACCGTCAAGGGCAACTACAACTGGATGAAGGCCCGCGAAGGCGTGATGTCTTCGCCCGTGCTGGCCAATGACCTGCAAAAGCTCTACCCCATCAGCTTCGCCGGTCAGTCCGATACCGCCACCTTTGACAACTGCCTGGAACTGCTGACGATGGCGGGTTACCCCATCAGCCAGGCGGTGATGATGATGATTCCCGAGCCTTGGGAGCAGCACACCACCATGGACGAGCGCCGCAAGGCCTTCTACGAGTACCACGCTGCCATGCTCGAGCCATGGGACGGCCCCGCTTCGATCGTGTTCACCGACGGCCGCCAGATCGGCGCCACGCTGGACCGCAACGGCCTGCGCCCTTCGCGTTACATCATCACCGACGACGACATGGTCATCATGGGTTCGGAAACCGGCGTGCTGCCGATTCCCGAAAGCAAGATCGTGCGCAAGTGGCGTCTGCAACCCGGCAAGATGTTCCTGATCGATCTGGAACAAGGCCGCATGATCAACGACGAAGAGTTGAAAGCCGGTTTGGCCAGCGCCAAGCCCTACAAGCAGTGGATCGAAAACTTGCGTGTCAAGCTGGACGACGTGGCCGCAGCCCCCGTGCAAGCAGCCGCATCCGACGTGCCTTTGCTCGACCTGCAACAAGCCTTTGGCACCACGCAAGAAGACATCAAGTTCTTGTTGGCCCCCATGGCGTCTGCCGGTGAAGAAGCTATCGGCTCCATGGGCAACGACAGCCCGCTGGCCGTGCTGTCTGACAAAAACAAACCGCTGTACAACTACTTCAAGCAGTTGTTCGCGCAAGTGACCAACCCACCGATTGACCCGATCCGCGAAGCGATCGTGATGTCGCTGGTGTCCTTCATCGGCCCCAAGCCGAACCTGCTGGACATCAACCAGGTCAACCCGCCCATGCGCCTCGAAGTGAGCCAGCCGATTCTGGACTTTGACGACATGGCCAAGCTGCGCAACATCGAGCAAGCCACCAAAGGCAAGTTCAAGAGCGCCACGCTCGACATCACTTACCCCGCCTTGTGGGGCCGCGAAGGCGTGGAAGCCAAGCTGGCATCGCTGTGCGCCGAAGCCGTGGATGCCATCAAGGGTGGCCACAACATCCTGATCATCAGCGACCGAGGCGTGAACGCCACCCAAGTGGCCATCCCCGCATTGTTGGCGCTCTCGGCCATCCACCAGCACCTGGTGACTGAGGGCCTGCGCACAACGGCCGGCCTGGTGGTGGAAACTGGCACCGCCCGCGAAGTGCACCACTTTGCGGTGCTCGCCGGTTACGGCGCAGAAGCCGTACACCCCTACCTGGCCATGGAAACCCTGGTGGCCCTGCACAAAGAGCTGCCCGGCGACCTGTCGGCCGACAAGGCGCTCTACAACTACGTCAAGGCCATTGGCAAGGGCCTGTCCAAGATCATGTCCAAGATGGGCGTGTCGACCTACATGTCGTATTGCGGCGCGCAGTTGTTTGAGGCCATCGGCATCAACACCGAAACCATCAACAAGTACTTCACCGGCACCTCCAGCCGTGTGGGTGGCATTGGTGTGTTCGAGATCGCCGAAGAGGCGCTGCGCATGCACACCGCCGCCTTTGGTGATGACCCATTGCTGGCCACCATGCTGGACGCTGGTGGCGAATACGCCTGGCGCGCCCGTGGTGAAGAGCACATGTGGACGCCCGACGCGATCGCCAAGCTGCAGCACTCCACCCGTGCCAACAACTTCAGCACCTACAAAGAGTACGCTCAGATCATCAACGACCAAAGCAAGCGCCACATGACGCTGCGCGGCCTGTTCGAGTTCAAGATCGATCCGTCCAAGGCCATCCCGCTGGAGCAGGTCGAGCCAGCCGCCGAGATCGTCAAGCGTTTCGCCACCGGCGCGATGTCGCTGGGTTCGATCTCCACCGAGGCGCACGCCACCTTGGCCGTGGCCATGAACCGCATCGGCGGCAAGAGCAACACGGGCGAGGGCGGTGAAGACGCCAACCGTTACCGCAACGAACTCAAGGGCATCCCGATCAAGTTGGGCGATTCCTTGAAGAGCGTGATCGGCGAAGAGAACGTCGAAGTGGACATGCCTTTGGCCGCCGGTGACAGCCTGCGCTCGCGCATCAAGCAAGTCGCTTCAGGCCGCTTCGGTGTCACCGCCGAATACCTGTCGAGCGCCGACCAGATCCAGATCAAGATGGCCCAGGGTGCCAAGCCCGGTGAAGGCGGTCAGTTGCCCGGCGGCAAAGTGTCCGACTACATCGGCAAGCTGCGCCATTCGGTGCCTGGTGTCGGCCTGATCTCGCCACCACCGCACCATGACATCTACTCCATCGAGGACTTGGCCCAGCTGATCCACGACCTGAAGAACGTGGCCCCCCACAGCGACATCAGCGTCAAGCTCGTGTCCGAAATCGGCGTCGGCACCATCGCCGCAGGCGTGGCCAAGTGCAAGGCCGATCACGTCGTGATCGCTGGTCACGACGGCGGCACGGGCGCTTCGCCCTGGTCGTCGGTCAAGCACGCGGGCTCGCCTTGGGAAATCGGTTTGGCCGAAACCCAGCAGACCTTGGTGCTCAACGGCTTGCGCGGTCGCATCCGTGTGCAGGCCGACGGTCAGATGAAGACCGGCCGTGACGTGGCGATTGGCGCATTGCTCGGTGCGGACGAGTTCGGCTTCGCCACCGCACCGCTGGTGGTGGAAGGCTGCATCATGATGCGCAAGTGCCACCTGAACACCTGCCCGGTGGGCGTGGCCACACAAGACCCCACACTGCGCAAGAAGTTCACCGGCAAGCCCGAGCATGTCGTGAACTACTTCTTTTTTATCGCCGAAGAAGTGCGCCAGATCATGGCCCAGCTGGGCATTGCCAAGTTCGACGACCTGGTGGGCCGCGCCGACCTGCTCGACATGAAGAGCGGTGTGGAACACTGGAAAGCCAAGGGCCTGGACTTCGGTCGCCTGCTGGCCGTGCCGCAAGTGGCCTCCACCGTGGCCGTGCGCCATGTGGACACCCAAGACCACGGCCTGGAAAAAGCCCTGGACAACGTGCTGATTGCCAAGAGCCGCGCCGCCATCGACAAGGGCGAAAAAGTGCAGTTCATGGAAGTCGCCCGCAACGTGAACCGCTCGGTCGGTGCCATGTTGTCCGGTGCGGTGACCAAGGTGCACCCCGAAGGTTTGCCGGACGACACCTTGCGCATCCAACTGGAAGGCACCGGCGGTCAGTCATTCGGTGCGTTCCTGGCCAAGGGCATCACGCTGTACCTGATCGGTGAAGCCAACGACTACACCGGCAAAGGTTTGTCGGGTGGTCGCATCGTGGTGCGCCCGAGCCTGGAGTTCCGTGGCGTGGCCTCGCAAAACATCATCGTGGGCAACACCGTCATGTACGGTGCAACCACGGGTGAAGCCTTCTTTGCTGGCGTGGCCGGTGAGCGCTTTGCAGTGCGCCTGTCAGGCGCCACCGCCGTGGTCGAAGGCACAGGCGACCACGGTTGCGAATACATGACCGGCGGCACTGTTGCGGTGCTGGGCAAGACCGGCCGCAACTTCGGCGCGGGCATGAGCGGTGGTATCGCCTATGTGTACGACGAAGACGGTGAGTTTGCCTCGCGTTGCAACACCGCCATGGTCAGCATGGAAAAAGTGCTGACGGTGGCCGAGCAGGAAGCGCAAGTGGACCGCAAGGTCTGGCACCGCGACCAGGCCGACGAAGCGCAACTCAAGAAACTGCTGGAAGAGCACCACAAGTGGACGGGCAGCCAGCGCGCCCGCGAGTTGCTGGACAACTGGGCCACGGCCCGCGCCAAGTTCGTGAAGGTGTTCCCGAACGAATACAAGCGCGCCTTGGGCGAGATCAACGCACGTAAAGCGGCGAATGCGGCCAAGGCCGCCAAGCCTGTTGCCGCCTGAGCCCCACGTCAAGAATCGAAGGAAACATCATGGGAAAAATCACAGGTTTCATGGAATTTGAGCGCATCGAAGAAGGCTACAAACCCGTTGCCGAGCGCTTGAAGAACTACGGCGAGTTCGTGATCGGCTTGACACCCGAGCAGTCGAAAACCCAAGCCGCCCGCTGCATGGATTGCGGCACGCCGTTTTGCAACAACGGCTGCCCGGTCAACAACATCATCCCGGACTTCAACGACCTGGTGTACCAGGGTGACTGGAAGAACGCGATCGAGGTGCTGCACAGCACCAACAACTTCCCCGAGTTCACCGGCCGCATTTGCCCCGCGCCATGCGAAGCCGCCTGCGTGGTGAACTTCAACGACGACGCCGTGGGCATCAAGTCCATCGAGCACGCCATCATCGACCGCGCCTGGGCCGAAGGCTGGGTCACACCTCGTCCTGCTAAAGTCAAGACCGGCAAAACCGTGGCCATCATTGGCGCAGGCCCCGCTGGCCTGGCCGCAGCCCAGCAGCTGGCACGCGCTGGTCACGACGTGACCTTGTTCGAGAAGAACGACCGCGTGGGTGGTTTGCTGCGCTACGGCATTCCTGACTTCAAGATGGAAAAGACGCACATCGATCGCCGCGTCCAGCAGCTCGAAGCCGAAGGCGTGAAGATCCGCACCAGCGTGCTGGTGGGGGAGTGGCCCAAGGATTCCAAGGTCACCAACTGGGCCAAGGAAACCGTCAGTGCTGAGCAACTCAAGAAAGACTTTGACGCTGTGTTGTTGACTGGTGGTTCAGAACAGTCGCGCGACCTGCCCGTGCCGGGCCGCGACCTGGACGGCATCCACTTTGCGATGGAATTTCTGCCCCAGCAAAACAAGGTCAATGCCGGTGACAAGCTCAAGGGCCAACTGCGCGCTGACGGCAAAAACGTCATCGTGATCGGTGGCGGCGACACCGGCAGCGACTGCGTGGGCACCAGCACACGCCACGGTGCCGTGAGCGTCACCCAGTTCGAGGTGATGCCCGAGCCGCCCGAAAAAGAAAACAAAGCGATGGTCTGGCCTTACTGGCCCATGAAGCTGCGCACCAGCTCCAGCCACGACGAGAGCGCCGAAAAAGGCCTACTCAAGCGCGAATTCGCCATCTCCACCAAAGCGTTCACTGGCGAAAAAGGCAAAGTCACCGGATTGACCACGGTGCACGTCGAGTTCAAAGACGGCAAGATGGTTGAAGTGCCCGGCACCGAGAAGGAATACAAAGCCGACATGGTCTTGCTGGCCATGGGTTTCACCAACCCGGTCGCCACCGTGCTCGACGCCTTTGGCATCGACAAGGACGCCCGTGGCAACGCCAAGGCCAGCACCGACTTCACAGGCGGCTATGCCACCAACGTGAACAAGGTGTTTGCCGCAGGCGACATGCGCCGGGGTCAGTCGTTGGTCGTTTGGGCGATTCGTGAAGGCCGTCAGGCCGCTCGCGCCGTCGACGAATTCCTGATGGGCCAAAGCGACCTGCCACGATGAGGCTACCCGGTTCTAGGTAAAATCCCTAGACCACCAAGGTTCGCAAAGCGCATACCTTGGTTCATTAACATCACAAGAGCCGGCCCCCCCGGCTTTTGTTTTTCATGAACACCCCATCCACACCACCGCCACTTGTTGAACTGCGCGACCTGACTTTCGGGTACGGCGACCGTGTCATCTTGAAGAACCTGAGCTTCAATGTGCCGCGCGGCCAAGTCACGGCCCTGATGGGGGTGTCAGGGGGCGGCAAGACCACGGTGCTGCGCCTCATTGGCGGGCAGATCCGCGCCAGCCAAGGGCAGCTGTTGTTTGATGGCGCCGACAGCATGCCCATGCGCCAGGCCGAGCTGTACGCAGCCCGTCGCCGCATGGGCATGCTGTTCCAGTTCGGTGCGCTGTTCACCGACATGAGTGTGTTCGACAACGTGGCTTTTCCCTTGCGCGAACACACCCGCTTGTCCGAAGCCTTGATCCGCGACATCGTGCTCATGAAGCTCGATGCGGTGGGTTTGCGCGGTGCGCGGGACCTGAAGCCTTCCGAGATATCTGGCGGCATGAGCCGCCGTGTGGCCTTGGCCCGTGCCATCGCGCTGGACCCGGACCTCATCATGTACGACGAGCCCTTTGCCGGCCTCGACCCGATCTCGCTGGGCACCGCAGCGCGCCTGATCCGCCGCCTGAACGACAGCTTGGGCATCACCAGCGTGGTGGTCTCGCACGATGTGACCGAAACCTTTGAAATCGCCGACCATGTGGTCATCCTCGCGCATGGTGGTGTGGCCGCGCAGGGCACGCCTGCCGAGCTGCGGGCCAGCACCGATCCGCTGATCCACCAGTTTGTGCACGCCTTGAGCGATGGGCCTGTGCCCTTCCATTACCCGGCCCCCACGGCTGCGCAAGATTACGACGGGAGGTCTGCATGATCACCGCCATGCTGGGGGCTTTGGGTGCGTCCACCCGTCAGATGCTGGCCGACTGGGGCTTTGCTGCACGGCTGTTTTTCAAGCTGCTGGGCATGTCGGGTGCAGCGCTCAAGCGTTTTGGCCTGGTGCGCGACCAGGTGCATTTCTTGGGCAATTACTCGCTGGCCATCATCACCGTGTCGGGCTTGTTTGTGGGCTTTGTGCTGGGTTTGCAGGGCTACTACACGCTGCAACGTTACGGCTCGGCCGAGGCGCTGGGCCTGCTGGTGGCGCTGAGCCTGGTGCGCGAGTTGGGCCCGGTCGTTGCAGCTTTGTTGTTTGCAGGACGCGCTGGGGCATCGCTGACGGCCGAGATTGGTCTGATGCGGGCCGGTGAGCAGCTCACGGCCCTCGAGATGATGGCGGTGGACCCGCTGCAACGCATTTTGGCGCCGCGCTTTTGGGGCGGCATCATCGCCTTGCCCTTGCTGGCGGCCGTGTTCAGCGCGGTGGGCATTTTCGGCGGCTACGTGGTGGGCGTTTTGCTCATTGGCGTGGACGCAGGCTCCTTCTGGAGCCAGATGCAAGGCGGCGTGGATGTGTTCAAGGACGTGGGCAACGGCATCATCAAAAGCGTGGTGTTTGCCGTGGCCGTGACCTTCATCGCCTTGCTGCAAGGTTATGTGGCCAAGCCCACACCCGAAGGCGTGGCCAGTGCCACGACCCGCAGCGTGGTGGTTTCTTCTTTGTCGGTGTTGGGATTGGACTTCATCCTGACCGCGATGATGTTCAGCATTTGAGGAGGACGGCATGCAACGTTCAAAAAATGATGTGTGGGTGGGTTTGTTTGTGTTGCTCGGTGCTGTCGCCGTGCTCTTTTTGGCCCTCAAGGCCGCCAACTTGCTGACCTGGAGTTTCAGCAAGGACTACGAGGTCACGGCCAAGTTCGACAACATCGGCGGGCTCAAGCCAGGTGCGGCGGTCAAGAGCGCCGGGGTGGTGGTCGGGCGTGTCAAAAAGATCGAATTTGACGGCGAGTCCTTCCAGGCCAAGGTCACTTTGGGCATGCAGACCCAGCACGCCTTTCCGCAAGACAGCTCCCTGAAAATCCTCACCAGCGGTTTGCTGGGCGAGCAATACCTTGATGTCGCGCCCGGCGCTGACGAGAAAAACCTGGCCGCCGGAGACCGCATTGGCTCCACCCAGTCGGCCGTCATCCTGGAAAACCTGATCAGCCAGTTCCTGTTCAGCCAGGCCGAAAAATCCGCCCCCGAAAGTCAAAAACCATGATCGCCTGGACGAAACGCAGCGCATCGCTGGCGCTGCTGGCCGGCGTGCTGGCCTTGCAAGGCTGCGCCACCGTGAAAACCGCCGATGCGCGTGACCCCTGGGAATCGATGAACCGCAGCGTCTACCAATTCAATGACGTGGTGGACAACGTGGCCATCAAGCCCGCAGCGCAGCTGTATGCGAAAGTGCTGCCCGGCTTTGTGCGCACGGGCGTGAGCAACTTTTTGGGCAACTTGGGTGATGTGTGGTCCATGGCCAACAGCGCCCTGCAGCTCAAAGGGCAGGCCACGGCCGAGACTTTCATGCGCATCAACGTGAACACGTTCTTTGGCCTGGGTGGCTTGCTGGACGTGGCCACCGAAATGCGCCTTGAAAAACGCAGGGAAGATTTCGGACAGACCCTGGGCTACTGGGGCGTCAAGCCCGGCCCTTATGTGGTGCTGCCGCTGCTGGGGCCGTCCACATTGCGTGACACCCTGGCCTTGCCGCTGGACATGCAGGGCGATGTGTCGAGGCAGATCTCTGACGAGGCCACCCGCAACGCCTTGACCGTGACACGGGTGCTCGACATCCGCTCGGGTTTGCTGCAAACGGTGGATGTGGTCAAGGCCGCGTCTCTCGACCCGTATTCCTTTGTGCGCGACGGCTTCTTGCAAAAGCGCCGCAACGACATTTATGACGGCAACCCGCCATCCAACTTCGACTACGGTGATGGCGAGTCCGACCCGAAATAAGCCCGTTACAGTTGTTCACATGCATTGTGGCCGCAGGCCCTATAGTTATTTCATGTCCAAAATCGATACCGCTCTTTCCCTGAACCGCCGCCATGTGCTCGTGGCCGCCTGCGCCGCCAGCTTGCTGGGGACTTCGGGCCTGGCCATGGCTGCCGATGAGGCACCCGAGGCCTTCATCCAACGCATCACCAACGACACGCTCAACGCCATCAAGGCCGACAAGGCCCTGCGCACCGGCGACATCAACAAGGTCATGCAACTGGTCGACACGCAGCTGATGCCGCATGTGAACTTTCGCCGCATGACCGCCCTGGCCACGGGCCCGGCCTGGCGCAAAGCCACACCCGAGCAGCAAAAGCGCCTGCAAGAGGAGTTCAAGGTCCTGTTGGTGCGCACCTATTCGGGCGCCCTGAGCCAGATCACCGACCAAGTGGTGGTGGTCAAGCCCCTGCGGGCTGGTCAGGAAGACAAAAACCTGGTGGTCAACACCGAAGTGCGCGGCAAGGGTGATCCGATCCAATTGGACTACCGCCTCGAGAAAACCCCGGGCCAAGGCTCGGGCTGGATGATTTTTGACCTGAACGTGCTGGGCGTGTGGCTGATCGAGAACTACCGCAACCAGTTCACCAAAGAGATCAATGCCGGTGGCATCGATGCGCTGATTGCCAGCTTGGCCGCCCGCAACAAGTCCAACGCCAAAGCTACTTGATCTGGTCCGAAATGAACCCCCTGAAGCTGCCCACCACCTTGCTGCATGACCAGGCCGAAGCCTGCCTGGCGCAATGGGTGACGCAATTGCCGGCAGCCTTGCCGCCTTCGGTGGCCCTGGATGCCTCTGGATTGGCAGAGTTTGACTCCTCGGCGCTGGCCGTGCTCTTGGGCTTGCGGCGGGTGTTGACCCACAAGGGAAGTGCTTTGCGGGTCGAGGGCATGACGCCGCGCTTGCGCGAATTGGCCAGTCTTTACGGGGTGATGGACCTGCTCCAACCCGCCTGAGTGTGGGGTTTTGAGGCTTTTTAGGGCCGATCTGCAGCGTGCACCCCGGGGTCTGCGGGTCAGCACTTAAAATAGCCCTCTCCCATGCCAGCGCTCTCTTTCCAATCCGTCTCCAAGATCTACCCTGCCAAACAGGCGGGCGCAGCCGCGTTCAAAGCGCTCGACCAAGTCAGCTTTGATGTGGAGGAGGGCGAATTCTTCGGCCTGCTGGGCCCCAACGGCGCAGGCAAAACCACCCTGATCAGCACCTTGGCGGGCCTCAGCCGCCCCACCACCGGGCGCGTGTTGGTGCATGGCCACGATGTGCAAACCGATTACGCCGCTGCCCGCCGCCTGCTCGGCGTGGTGCCGCAAGAGCTGGTGTTTGACCCGTTTTTCACGGTGCGCGAGGCGCTGCGCATCCAGTCGGGTTATTTCGGTGTCAAGCACAACGACGCCTGGATCGACGAGTTGCTGGACAGTCTGGGCCTGACCGACAAGGCGGGCTCCAACATGCGCCAACTCTCGGGCGGCATGAAGCGCCGCGTGCTGGTGGCACAAGCGCTGGTGCACAAACCCCGCGTGATCGTGCTCGACGAGCCCACCGCCGGGGTTGATGTGGAGCTGCGCCAGACCCTGTGGGCTTTCATCGCCAAACTCAACAAGCAAGGCCACACCGTCTTGCTCACCACCCATTACCTGGAAGAGGCCGAAGCCTTGTGCGGCCGCATCGCGATGCTCAAGCGCGGGCAGTTGCTGGCGCTCGAGCGCACATCCGACTTGCTGCGCTCGGCCACCAGCCAGGTGCTGCGCTTCAAGCTCGACGGCGACTTGCCGCCTGCCGTCGCGGCCATTGCGCGTGTCACGGGCCGCATCGTGCAGTTGCCGGTGCACAACGCGGTCGAGATTGAAAACCACCTCGCCACCCTGCGCACAGCGGGCCTGGTGGTGGAAGACGTGGAAATCCGCCAGGCCGACCTCGAAGACGTGTTTCTTGAAGTCATGAACCGCAAACAAACCGCTTCGGGAGCCTTGGCATGACCGGCTGGCAAACCCTGCTCTACAAAGAGGTGCTGCGTTTCTGGAAAGTCGCTTTCCAGACGGTGGGCGCTCCTGTGCTCACCTCGGTGCTGTACATGCTGATCTTTGGCCATGTGCTCGAAGACCATGTCAAGGTGTACGACAACGTGCCCTACACCTCGTTTTTGCTGCCGGGCCTGATGATGATGGGCGTGCTGCAAAACGCTTTTGCCAACAGCTCGTCGAGCCTGGTGCAAAGCAAGATCATGGGCAGCTTGGTGTTTTTGTTGCTCACCCCCTTGTCGCACCGCAGCTGGTTTGTGGCCTATGTGGGCTCTTCGGTGGTGCGCGGACTGGCCGTGGGCTTGGGCGTGTTTGTCATCACCGGCTGGATGGTCAACATCACGTTTGTGAACCCCCTGTGGATTTTGACCTTTGCCGTCATGGGCGCGGCCATGATGGGCTCACTGGGCGTGATTGCCGGGCTGTGGGCTGAAAAGTTCGATCAGATGGCCGCTTTCCAGAACTTCATCATCATGCCCATGACGTTTTTGTCGGGCGTGTTTTATTCCATCCATTCGCTGCCGCCGTTTTGGCAAAAGCTCAGCCACCTGAACCCGTTCTTCTACATGATCGACGGTTTCCGTTACGGCTTTTTTGGCCAAAGCGATGTCTCTCCCTGGCTCAGTCTGGCGGTGGTGGGCACCGCCCTGGCCGCCATCAGTGGCCTGACCCTTCACCTTTTGCGCATCGGCTACAAAATCCGAAGCTGAAACCCCATGAACGCTGAGCAACTCCAAGCCATCATCGCCGCAGGCCTTTCGTGCACCCACCTCACGGTGGAGGGTGATGGCCGCCACTGGAGCGCCGTGGTCGTGTCCGAAGCCTTTGCTGGCATGCGCCCCATTGCGCGGCACCAACGGGTGTACGCCACGCTGGGCCAAAAAATGCACACCGACGAGGTGCACGCCTTGTCGATGAAAACCTTCACGCCCGCCGAATGGGCTGCGCAAGCCCCATGATCCTAAGGCCCTCGGGCCACAACGCACAGACCTGACCCATGGACAAACTGAAAATTCGCGGCGGCAAACGCCTGCAAGGCACGCTCGATGTGTCGGGTGCCAAAAACGCCGCCCTGCCCGAGCTGTGCGCCGCTTTGCTGAGCGCCGAGCCTGTCACGCTGGCCAATGTGCCGCGCCTGCAAGACGTCTCGACCATGCTCAAGCTGATACGCAACATGGGCGTGACGGCCGAGCACCACGAAGACGGTCGCGTCACTCTCAATGCCGGTGGCCTGAACAACCCCGAAGCGCCTTATGAGTTGGTGAAAACCATGCGCGCTTCGGTGCTGGCGCTGGGCCCCTTGCTGGCCCGCTTTGGCCACGCCAAAGTGTCTCTTCCTGGCGGTTGCGCCATTGGCTCGCGCCCCGTAGACCAGCACATCAAAGGCCTGCAGGCCATGGGTGCGGTCATCACGGTGGACCATGGCTACATGCTGGCCAGCCTGCCCGCAGGCCGCACGCGCCTGAAGGGCGCGCACATCACCACCGACATGGTCACCGTCACCGGCACTGAAAACTTCATGATGGCCGCGGCCTTGGCCGAAGGCGAGACGGTGCTGGAAAACGCCGCCCAGGAGCCCGAGATTCCCGACCTGGCCGAGATGCTCATCAAAATGGGCGCGAAGATCGAAGGTCACGGCACACGCCGCATCCGCATTCAGGGTGTGGACCGTTTGCACGGCTGCGAGCACCAAGTGGTGGCCGACCGCATCGAAGCGGGCACCTTCTTGTGCGCCGTAGCCGCTACAGGTGGTGATGTGGTGCTGCGCCACGGCCGCGCCGACCACCTGGAAGTGGTCATTGAAAAGCTGCGCGATGCCGGAGCCACCATCGAGGCGGGCGAGGGCTTCATCCGCATCCAGGCCAATGGCCGCCTGAAAGCCCAGAGCTTTCGCACCACCGAATACCCGGGTTTTCCGACCGACATGCAGGCCCAATTCATGGCGCTCAACTGCATTGCGCAGGGCGCGAGCAAGGTCACCGAAACCATTTTTGAAAACCGCTTCATGCACGTCAACGAGCTGGTGCGCTTGGGTGCGCACATCCAGATCGACGGCAAAGTGTCGGTGATCGAGGGCGTTGAAAAGCTGTCCGGTGCCACAGTGATGGCGACTGACCTGCGCGCATCGGCGAGCTTGGTGATTGCAGGTCTCGTGGCCGAAGGCGAAACCATCGTCGACCGCATTTACCACCTGGACCGTGGCTACGACCGCATGGAATTGAAACTTCGCGGCCTGGGGGCCGACATTGAAAGAGTGAAATGATCACGCTGGCCCTGTCCAAAGGACGCATCTTTGACGAAACCCTGCCGCTGCTCAAGGCCGCTGGCATCGAGGTGCTCGAAGACCCCGAAAAATCGCGCAAGCTGATCTTGCCCACCAACCAAGCCAATGTGCGCGTGGTACTGGTGCGGGCCAGCGATGTGCCCACCTATGTGGAATACGGCGGCGCCGATCTGGGCGTGACCGGTCTGGACACCCTGATCGAACACGGCGGCCAGGGCTTGTACCAGCCGCTGGACCTGAACATCGCCAAATGCCGCATGAGCGTGGCGGTGCGCGCTGACTACGACTACGCCAGTGCCGTACGAACGGGTTCGCGCCTGAAAGTGGCCACCAAATACACCACCATCGCCCGCGATTTCTTTGCGACCAAGGGTGTACACGTCGATCTCATCAAGCTCTACGGCAGCATGGAGTTGGCCCCGCTCACGGGCCTAGCCGACGCCATCGTCGATCTGGTTTCAACGGGCAACACGCTCAAGGCCAATCACTTGGTTGAAGTCGAACGCATCATGGACATCAGCTCGCGCTTGGTCGTGAACCAGGCTGCGCTCAAGCTCAAACAAGCGCCGATCCGCGCCATCATCGATGCCTTCGCGGGCGCGGTGAAGAAAGACTGAACATGGGATTGCACGCCAAACCTTTGCAACTGAACACGGCAGACGCCGGTTTTGAAGCGGCCTTTGCGGCCCGCCTGCATTGGTCTGCCGACACCGACGCCGCCATCGAGCAGCGTGTGGCCGACATCCTGGCCGACGTGCAAAAGCGTGGCGATGCGGCGGTGCTGGCGTACACCCAACGCTTTGACGGCCTGCAAGCGCCCGACGTGAAGGCTTTGGAGATCACCCAGGCCGAACTGAAGGCGGCACTCGACAGCCTGCCCGCCGCACAACGCGAAGCCCTGCAAGCCGCAGCAAGCCGGGTGCGCAAGTACCACGAAGCGCAAAAGAAAGCGTCTGGCGAGAGCTGGTCTTACCGCGACGAAGACGGCACCTTGCTCGGCCAAAAAGTCACGCCTCTCGACCGTGTGGGCATCTATGTGCCCGGTGGCAAAGCGGCTTACCCTTCTTCGGTGTTGATGAACGCCATCCCCGCCCATGTGGCCGGGGTGCAGGACATCATCATGGTCGTGCCCACGCCCGTGCGCGGCAGCGTGGCGACGGGCGGCTCTGGAGAAGCGGCCGCTTCCAGCCGGGGTGAGCGCAATGAACTCGTCTTGGCCGCCGCCTATGTGGCGGGCGTCACGCGGGCGTTCACCGTGGGTGGTGCGCAAGCCGTGGCGGCTTTGGCCTATGGCACCGCCACCATCCCCAAAGTGGACAAGATCACTGGCCCTGGCAACGCCTATGTGGCCAGCGCCAAAAAGCGCGTGTTTGGCACCGTGGGCATCGACATGATCGCGGGCCCCTCTGAAATTTTGGTGCTGGCCGACGGCACCACCCCCGCCGAATGGGTGGCGATGGATTTGTTCAGTCAGGCCGAGCACGACGAGTTGGCGCAAAGCATCTTGCTGTGCCCCGATGCGGCCTACATCGCCGAGGTGCAGGCCGCCATTGACCGCCTGCTGCCCACCATGCCCCGCCGCGAGATCATCGCCAAGAGCCTGAACGACCGTGGTGCGCTGATCCTCACGCGCAACATGGAAGAAGCCTGCGCCATCAGCAACCGCATCGCGCCCGAGCACCTGGAGGTGTCGAGCAGCGAGCCGCACCGCTGGGAGCCGCTGCTGCGCCACGCAGGGGCGATCTTTATGGGTGCGTTTACCAGCGAGTCGCTGGGCGACTACTGCGCTGGCCCCAACCACGTGCTGCCCACCAGCGGCACGGCACGATTTTCGTCGCCGCTGGGCGTGTACGACTTCCAAAAACGCAGCAGCTTGATCGAAGTGAGTGAAGCCGGTGCCCAGACATTGGGGCGCATCGCCGCCGAGCTGGCTTATGGCGAAGGTCTGCAAGCCCACGCCCGCGCCGCTGAACTCCGTTTGAACCCTGTGCCCCCGATGCGAGACCCGAAATGAGCAACGTCAGCCCCCAACTCATGCAACGCATTCGCCAAGACGTGCAGTCCATGCACGCCTATGCCATCCAGGATTCGGCGGGTATGGTCAAGCTCGACGCGATGGAAAACCCGCACCGCCTGCCTGCTGATTTGCAAAAGGCTTTGGGCGAGCGTTTGGGCGCCTTGGCACTCAACCGCTACCCCGGCGAGCGTGTGAACGAACTGCGCCATGCGCTGGCAAGTTACGCAGGCATGCCCGAAGGCTTTGACATCATGCTGGGCAACGGCTCGGACGAGTTGATCTCTTTGCTGGCCATGGCCTGTGACGTTCCTGGTGCCAGCATCCTCTCGCCATTGCCTGGCTTTGTGATGTACGCCATGAGTGCCCAGCTGCAAGGCCTGGCCTTCCACGGCGTACCGCTCACCGCCGACTTTGAACTCGACGAAGCCGCCATGCTGGCCGCCATTGCCGAGCACAAGCCGTCCATCGTTTACCTGGCGTATCCCAACAACCCCACCGGCAACTTGTGGAACGACGACTCGATCGAAAAAATCGTCTTGGCCCAGGGCGGGCAAGGCGGCTTGGTGGTCATGGACGAGGCCTACCAGCCCTTTGCCAGCCGCAGCTACATCAACCGCATCACACGCCACACCCATGTGCTCTTGATGCGCACGCTGTCCAAGTTTGGCCTGGCTGGTGTGCGTCTGGGCTACATGATTGGCCCCAAGGCTTTGTTGGCCGAGGTGGACAAAGTGCGCCCGCCCTACAACATCAGCGTGCTCAATGCCGAGTGCGCTTTGTTTGCGCTGGAGCATGCCGAGGTTTTTGCTGCGCAGGCCCAAGACCTGCGCCAAGAGCGCACCCGTTTGATGCAAGCACTGACGGCTTTGCCGGGCGTGAAGCCTTTCCCCAGCGAAGCCAACATGATTCTGGCCCGCGTGCCCGATGCCGCCAAAACTTTTGACGGCCTGAAGGCCCACGGCGTGCTGATCAAGAACATTTCTAAAATGCACCCATTGCTGGCCAACTGCCTGCGCCTGACGGTGGGCACCGCCGCAGAAAACGACCAACTCCTTGCCGCTCTGAAAGCCTCCTTATGAACCGCACCGCTGCAGTCACCCGCAAGACCGCCGAGACGAACATCCGCGTCGCCATCAACCTGGACGGCACGGGTCAAGCCAAGCTGGCCAGCGGCATCGGTTTTCTAGACCACATGCTCGACCAGATCGCCCGCCACGGCCTGATTGACCTCGACATCGCTTGCGAGGGTGACCTGCACATCGACGGCCACCACACCGTGGAAGACATCGGCATCACCTTGGGCCAAGCCTTTGCGCAAGCGATTGGCGACAAAAAAGGCATCCGCCGTTATGGCCACGCTTACGTGCCGCTCGACGAGGCTTTGAGCCGCGTGGTGGTGGATTTTTCGGGCCGCCCCGGTTTGCACATGGACGTGAACTTCACCTCCGGCTCGCTGGGTACGCTGGACACGCAACTGGTTTATGAGTTCTTCCAGGGCTTTGTGAACCACGCCCTGTGCACGCTGCACATCGACAACCTCAAGGGAGTGAACGCTCACCACCAGTGCGAGACCATCTTCAAGGCCTTCGCCCGCGCCGTGCGTGCGGCACTCGAGCTGGACCCCCGCTCGGCAGGCGTGATCCCATCGACCAAGGGAAGTCTCTGAGCATGAGCGTCAATCGCGTTGCAGTGGTGGACTACGGCATGGGCAATCTGCGCAGCGTGGCGCAGGCGGTGATGCATGCCGCCTCCAGCGTGGACCATGCCGAAGTCACCGTCACATCCGATCCGCAAGTCGTGCGCGACGCGCACCGCGTGGTTTTGCCGGGGCAGGGCGCCATGCCCGACTGCATGCGCGAGCTGCGCGAGTCGGGCTTGATGGAAGCAGTGCTTGAAGCCGCTGCCAGCAAACCCCTGTTTGGTGTGTGTGTGGGCATGCAAATGCTGCTGGACCACAGCGACGAAGGCGATACGCCGGGCCTCGGCTTGATCCCCGGGCGCGTGGTCAAGTTCGATTTGGCCGGACGCATCCAGCCCGATGGCACCCGCTACAAAGTGCCGCAAATGGGCTGGAACCAAGTTTGGCAAGACCAACCAGCGCATGCCCTGTGGCAAGGCGTCGAGGACGGCAGCTGGTATTATTTTGTGCACAGCTTTTATACCCAAGTGGCCAACCCGGCGCACAGCGCGGCCCAGTCCGATTACGGCGGCCGCTTTGCTTGCGCCATTGCCCGTGACAACATATTTGCCACCCAGTTTCACCCCGAAAAAAGCGCGGCCCAAGGTTTGGCCTTGTTCCGCAATTTCCTCCACTGGCAGCCTTGAGAAGTTTTCACTGCCGTTTTTCAGCCCTCAGCCTTTTTTAATTCGCCATGATTCTGATCCCCGCCATTGACCTCAAAGACGGCCATTGCGTTCGCCTCAAGCAGGGCGATATGGACCAAGCCACGACTTTTGGCGAAGACCCCGCCGCCATGGCGCGCACCTGGCTCGAAAAAGGCGCCCGCCGTCTGCACCTGGTGGATCTGAACGGTGCCTTCGCGGGCAAGCCGCAAAACTTCAGCGCCATCAAGTCCATCCTCAAGGCCGTGGGCGACGACATCCCGGTGCAGCTCGGTGGTGGCATCCGCGATCTGGACACGATTGAAAAATACATCGACAGCGGCCTGCGCTACGTCATCATCGGCACCGCCGCCGTCAAGAACCCCGGCTTTTTGAAAGACGCCTGCACCGCCTTTGGCGGCCACATCATCGTCGGCCTGGACGCCAAAGACGGCAAAGTCGCCACCGACGGCTGGAGCAAGCTCACCGGCCACGAAGTGGTGGACTTGGCCAAGAAGTTCGAAGACTGGGGCGTCGAGTCCATCATCTACACCGACATCGGCCGTGACGGCATGCTCAGCGGCATCAACATCGATGCCACCGTCAAGCTTGCCCAAGCTCTGACCATCCCCGTGATCGCATCGGGCGGCCTGTCCAACATGGCCGACATCGAGCAGCTGTGCGCTGTCGAAGACGAAGGCGTGGAAGGCGTGATCTGCGGCCGCGCCGTGTATTCGGGTGACCTCGACTTCGCGCTGGCGCAGCAACGCGCCGACGAACTCAACGGCTGATCCTTTCCCTCGCTATTGCACATGAGCGCTCAGGCCACTTGTCGCGACACCGCGTTCGCGGGCCTGCCCACTTGCGAGTTGACGCTGCCGCAAGGCGACCGCCTGCGGGTCGCGCTGCACGGTGCGCATCTGTTGTCTTGGGTGTCGGGCGGGCAAGAGCGCCTGTACCTCAGCCCCCATAGCGTGATGGACGGCAAAGCCGCCATTCGTGGCGGTGTTCCCGTGTGCTTTCCGCAGTTCAACCAACGCGGCCCAATGGCCGAGCGCCTGCCCAAACACGGTTTTGCCCGCAACGTGGCCTGGCAGGCCGATGCGCCCGAACTGGGAGCCGAGCATGCCCGCCTCACGTTGCGTCTGAACGACAACTTTCAGACCAGCACCTGGTGGCCCCAAGCCTTTGCCTTGGCGCTGCACATCGACCTGAGCCCGGGTGCCGTGCAACTGACGCTGGACGTGCACAACACAGACACCCAAGCGCTGGCGTTCTCTGGTGCACTGCACACCTATTTGGCCGTGCCCGACGTGACGCAGGCCACGCTGCAGGGCCTGGGCGGTCAGCCCGAGTGGGATTCACTCACCGACACCCATGCGCAAGCGGCCGATACGATCCGCTTTACCGCCGAGTTTGACCGCGTGTATGAAGCCGGGCCACAGCCCCTGACGCTGAACCAGACCCTGCACATCAGCCAAAGCCCGAGCTGGGCCAACACCGTGGTCTGGAACCCCGCGCAAGACCTGTGCAAGCGCCTGGCCGACATGCCCGAAGACGGCTGGCAGCAGATGCTGTGTGTCGAAGCCGCTCAGGTCTACACGCCCATCACCTTGCCTGCGGGCGGGCGCTGGGCGGGCTGGCAGCGCTTGGCTTTGCGTGCATGATGCAAGCAACTTTGGATTGGGAAAAAATGAATCAGATGATGTCAATTGAACAGGCACGCAGCAGCAGCCTGAGAGGATCGGTAGCTGCCATGGCCAGGGCGGCCAATCAAGCCCGGCGAACGGCTGCGCAAACCCAAACCGCTGTGGTGGTCGAGCGCAATGGCGTTCTAGAGCATCTGTACATCTCGGCCACACAAGCCGACATCAAGCCCATCACCGTCTCTATCGAACCGCAAGAGGGTCACTGAAACATGCTCGCCAAACGCATCATCCCTTGCCTCGACGTGACCGGCGGTCGCGTCGTCAAGGGCGTCAACTTTGTCGAACTGCGCGACGCCGGAGACCCGGTCGAAATCGCGGCCCGCTACAACGAGCAAGGCGCTGACGAACTCACGTTTTTGGACATCACCGCCACCAGCGACGGGCGCGACGTGATCCTGCACATCATCGAAGCCGTGGCTAGCCAGGTCTTCATTCCGCTCACCGTGGGCGGCGGTGTGCGCACGGTGGAAGACGTGCGCCGATTGCTGAATGCCGGCGCCGACAAAACCAGCTTCAACTCAGCGGCAATCGCCAACCCGCAGGTCATCCGCGAAGCGTCTGCCAAATACGGCGCGCAATGCATCGTGGTCGCCATCGACGCCAAACGCCGCAGCGCGGAAGACGAGCAGCGCATCGGCACCCACGGTCTGCCCATGGGCCCCGGCTGGGACGTGTACAGCCACGGCGGCCGCAAAAACGTGGGCCTGGACGCCGTGGCCTGGGCCACCCAAATGGCCGAATACGGTGCGGGCGAAATCCTGCTCACCAGCATGGACCGCGACGGCACCAAAAGCGGCTTTGACCTGCAACTGACCCGAGCCGTGAGCGATGCTGTGAGCGTGCCCGTGATCGCGTCAGGCGGCGTGGGCAACCTGGACCACCTGGCCGACGGCGTGAGCATCGGCGGCGCGGATGCAGTGCTGGCGGCGAGCATCTTCCACTACGGTGAATACACGGTGCAGCAGGCCAAAGAGCGGATGCGGGAGCGGGGGATTCCTGTGCGCTTGTGATGCGCTGGTCAATCGATCAGCTCGTAGGTAAGGCATCCAGGTGGTCTGAGGTTGCTGACCTGATTCTCCCTTGCGTTCATTGGCCAGCATGGTCAAAAGCACCTCGACGTCGGTCTCACCATTTCACACGGTTGGCGCACGCTCCCAGCCCTTGGGTGACGCTACAGTGGATAAAAAACGAATCCAATAGAATTAAATTACCTGGATTTTAAAGCTATAGTGCAGGTACCGAACCCGCTCGTGAATCTGATTGAGCAAGCGTGTGGTTTGCAAGGAAGGATCACCGGATTTCATGGCAAATTTAAATCCGAATGAAACGGCAGTGCGTGTGCATGGAAGTCAAGGCGCAATGCCGATTACTCAGGATCAAGCGGTTGCAATTATTGACTTCATGGCTGCCGCCGCCAAGCTCCGGGCCATGGAAGTTATTCGCTCCGACCGATTTCTTGGTGATATAGGCGAATTTTTAGCAGCCTCAGAGTTTGAACTTCAACTGGCAAAATCGTCGCGCCAAGAAGGGCACGACACAGAAGGCGAAACAGACCGAGTGCAAATTAAATTTCACAATTCTCCGACGCGAACGAACATCAGCCTCGGCAAACCTACGAAATATGACCGAGTACTAATAGTGGTCGGACCTGACAGCCTTCTCCACCCAGCAGGTTGCTACGCCGGGAAGTACTGCTTCTACGAGTTCAATGCACAACACGTTCAGCAGAACTTTTCCACTAAAAAGGCTTATTCCTGCGGAAAAAAGGCGTTACTCGACCCTATACGCGCTCTAACCCTTCATTCGACCGGTCCTGCGGGGAAATCCACGCAGGCTGATAAATTAAAAAGTTAGCCTTCATAAGTACAGTCTATGGCCTTTCGCGATAACAAAAAAACTAAGCTCGAGGACGTGGAGTTCACTACGGACATCAACAGTGAAGACTTCATGCGCCACGACATGGTGCGGGTGTTTGCGGTTGGTAAGGTCTTCACCAAGATCAGCTTCAAGCAAGTCAACTTCTTGGGCTGCTATTTCCGAAACTGTCGCTTTATCGGATGCGATTTCACCGGCGCATTTGTTAAGGAATCAAATCTTCGGGGATCGCAGTTCGAGAACTGCACTTTCCGATACACGACTTGGGAGAAGTCTCACCTCGATGATGACTTCCTTGACCGTTGTCTACCCAGCGAGGAAAACCTCGCCAGAGATTTGGTTCGGTCGTTGCGGGTCAACTACTCAGAGACTGGTAACTACGAGGCAGTCAATCGGGCTGCGTCCATCGAAGTTGGTTTAACGGGGCAACACCTGTACAAGGCTGCATACTCGAACGAGGCATACTATCGATCAAAATACAAGGGCACAGAAAGATTCTCGCATGCGGTCCAACATGCTCGCTGGAAAGCTCTCGACTTGCTCTGGGGCAACGGCGAGAGCATTGTGCGAATCTTGATTAGCTGCTTTGTAGCCATACTTGTAGTTTCGATTTTCTATTCTCGCGAAGCAAAAGTTTCCTTGATTGACGCACTCTTGGAGTCCATCTGGCAGTTTTGGGGGAAGCAGTACGCACAGGCTATGCCACCAATCTATGCGCTCGTACTTACCGCCAGTCAGTTTGTTGCGTTTGGTCTGTTTATGGCCATACTAGTCAAGCGCCTCTCACGTAGATGAAACACGAAATCTACATTTTCGGATCGATGACAAGAGGGGAAGTAACCTCCTCGTCTGATTCTGACGTCCTAGTAATTCAAGAATACACAGAACCGCATTTATTCCCGCCCTCTTGGAGCGTGTATTCCAGAAAGACCATAGAGACCTATTTCGCAGCCGGTCGGTTATTTGCATGGCATCTACATCTTGAGGCAGTTCAAGTCTATCCTCGAACAGGGCCTGGTTTCCTAAAAGACCTCGGAGAGCCTGCCCCTTATTCTTCTGTAGCTGAAGACATCGCTGAACTGCGGTTTCTCCTAGAGAATTCAATACTCGAACTTCAAAGAAACTCACCCAGTCCGATCTACGAACTGGGTCTCGCTTACACAGCGATTCGCGATATTGCAATGGCTGCGTCTTGGTCGATGTTGGCTAAGCCCTCGTTTAGCCGATACGCACCGTATGAACTTCCAGTGCGTTGCCCTTTACCTCTGACCGTTTACGAGACCGCGATGCGAGCGCGTCATGCATCTACACGAGGTACTGCGGAGCCAAGAGACTACGACCTCGCAGTCAGACACCTCAAGGCCACACCGATCCTAGAATGGGTCGAATCAATTTGGAGCCAAACTTGACCAACACATTTTTGAACAAAGTCGTCGTCGAACGCGCTGCTCTGTCAGTCATTAATCGCAGCTACACCGGCAGTCGTCAGTTGTCCGGTCTGTCGTTGCCCGCAATTGAGCAATGGCGAGGCAAAGTCGCTTTGCCCGCTGACCACGTGTTGGTTAAGACTTTGGTGAAACTTGGCGATGTCGCTCAAACACTTTCAAACAAGAGCAATGAATCGTTTGCGCCGCTTACGCCTGAAGTGAAGGACGCGATAGATAAATTAATGCAACAACTGGCAGAGCAAGTCAAGCGTTTTCCGCGGGCAAGTTCTGGCTAAATTCAGTCGCTTGTTAGTTCGTAAGTTAGGCATTGCAATCCAAGCCATGGCCCGCCCCCTTCCAGTCTCCTACGAGGAGCTTCTCAATGAGACGCTTCCTATGCTTGACGAGCACTTCATCAGGCAGAGCAGCCCTGTGCATTCGCGCCCATTCGAAGCGGCGCGCTTCATCGTTGATCACATGATCGTCGAGATAACGGGCGACAGCAAGGATGACTACTTGTCGAAGCCTTGGTTCTCCGGCATCTACCTTCCAGTAATTCGTTGGTACGAGCAGCGGTATGGGGCGGAGATCGCGCACCCGAAAAACCCAATGGTGCATGGACTGGTTTCCCACTTTGGTGCGCTGTACGCACTTCGCGTTGAGCTTGTGCTCTCAGAGGTGGATTGCGAGGGTCATCGTTGGATCAAGTTTCCGAAAGAGGTCCAGCTAGATGAGAATCCGTACAACTGGCTTTTTGCACCTCCTAGGCTTGAGGATCTGAAGCCAAGTCGACGGACTTCTCTTCTAGAGACATCAAGGGGCGTAGCCAATCGCTTGCGCTCAATCAACAACGGCCTAAGATCAGCAACATATCCGAACGAAGTCAACCGAAGAATGGCTTCGACTATCTTGCGCCATTTGGAAAAGGCTGCATTAGACGCCACTTCAAGAAATGACGAATCAAGTACTTTTGTGCCTTGGGAACTTCAAATGGCTTGTGAGAAGGCGATCAAGACCTACTTGAGCCAGAGAAAAATTACCTATCCCGCGACCCATGACCTCCGAACTCTAAACAAACTGGCAGAGCCGTCACACAGTTGGCAGGGGGCATCAAAGTTACTTGCTGCCTTCCCATTAGAGCCACGTGTTATGAGGTGGCGTTACGCCGAAATAACGCCACCCACACAGGCTGAGTTGTGGCGCATGTACGGTGCGGCAGTCGAACTGATTGAGGGTTATGCCGACAGGCTCACAAAAACCTTTACCTTCAATAGCTTCGCGGTCAAGTTGAAGACAGCACCGTGGCACTTACCCGGCGATGCCTAACCCTTCCATCGATCTTAATTCAGGCTTGAGTACCATCCCATGAACTACCAACTCCGAAAACCCAAGGCAGAGGACGCCGAAGCTCTCGCGACTATTCGGGTACAAGCTATGAAGCCCAGTCTTGAAGCAATAGGACGTTTCGATGAAGATCGAGCAAGACGTCGCATCCTCGATTCGTTCGACCCGAATACAACCAGCGAGATCTTGGTGGAGGAGGAGCGTGTCGGTTTCCTTGTGATCCGCCGTCTTGAAAATCACTTCTATCTCGATCACCTCTACATATCGCCAAAGCATCAAGGCAAAGGTCTCGGATCAGCAGTTTTGCGACAGCTGATTGAGGAGGCCAATGTCGCCAGCTTGCCGATACGACTCGGAGCCCTTAAGTTCAGCCCTTCCAATCGTTTTTACGCATCTCACGGCTTTTGCCTGGAGCGTGAAGAGGAATGGGACAACTACTATGTCTTGCAACCAAGCAAGGCCTAACCTCTCAGCCAAAAACCACCATGGCAACAATATTCGTCGTCAATCACTCCATCACTGGCACCACGGCCCAGCTCGCGCAGGCTGTCCTTGAGGGCGTGCGCTCAGTCAAGGGGTGTACCGGAAAATTGCTCACGATTGACGGGGCGCATATTGTGGAAGGGCGATACAAGAACGAAGAGCTCCTTCAGGTTCTTGATGCATGTGACGCGATGATTTTTGGTTGTCCCACATTCATGGGTGGACCATCGGCTCAATTTAAGGCTTTTGCAGACGCGTCCAGTGACCGTTGGGTCACACAGCGTTGGGAAGGAAAGCTTTGCGCGGGATTCACTGTTGGTTCAAACCTGAACGGTGATCAACTTTCTACGCTCCAGTACTTATCCATTTTTGGTGCGCAGCACGGCATGCTTTGGGTTGGTGTTGATATTCCAGGTGGCTACGATCCGCAAGGAAGAAATCGATTGGGTGCGCAGTTGGGCTTGATTTCGCAATCGACTGGCCTCGTTGTGCCAGAAGTCGATCTTTCAACGGCCAAGTACTTTGGAGCACGAGTCAGCCAAAAGACGCTGGCGCTAACCGGCAAGCACAATGCCTGACAAGTTGATCGTTCGGATTCCAAATACGCTGCGCGCCATCTGGGTCGCACGGCTTTTTCGATAAAACACAGACTCACAATCACATGTTCACATCCACCTTTACGTTTGCAAAAAGGCAATACGACGCAGAGTTCTATGCCCTTGACGATGTCATTGCACAGATAGCGAAGTCCATCCCAGGTTACTTGGGTGAAGAGTCTTGGGAAAACCAACAAACCGGACTCATCTCAAATGTGTACTACTGGGAGTCCATGGCTGCATTGCAATCATTGATGAAACACCCTGAGCACATGAAGGCAAAGCAACAGCAATCGCGTTGGCTCAATGGCTTTCAAGTGGTCATCGCTCAAGTCACCGGCACGTATGGCGACAATGGAATCCAACATCCATTGGCTGGTCGTGTTGTCACCACACAAAGTGAAGCGCATCAGGAGCGGCAAGCATGAAATCAACTGCTGTATTCAAGTGTTCGGAATACGGTGTGTGGCCTGGCTGGCTGGTCAAGTTGACGCCAAAAAGGGCCATCCACTTTTTGGTTCCATCCACTCGCTTCGTGCCTTGCGAAGCAGCCTACCGCGAGCGCCAGGCCCCATGTACCTGAACCAAGTCACCCTGCCGGCTGTCAATGTTGCGGAGTCGGTTGACTTCTACAAGCGCATGGGGTTTGAACTCATTGTTAACGCCCCGCACTACGCCCGCTTCAAATGTCCAAATGGCAGCGCCTCGTTTTCGGTGCATCAGGTCGGGGGCGTATCCGAATCGTCGGATGTGGTGGTCTACTTCGAGGATGAATCACTCGATCAAACGGTCAAGCACCTCCAGGCGCATGGAATCGAATTCTTTCAGGTGCCCCGTGATGAACCGTGGTTGTGGCGTGAGGCAAGAGCCAAAGACCCAGCGGGTAATGTCATCTGCTTGTACTGGGCCGGCAGTAATCGCCTAAATCCTCCGTGGCGAGTTGAGGCCTAGCCCCTTGTTAACCGGACGTGCCTCAGCGTGGCTGCGTCGGGCATTATTTCATTCTTAACCGGCTTCGTTTATCTGTCGCAGTCCGGTGCTTGACGTCAACTATCCTAACCGCTCGGCGACAACTATCCTGGCCGGTGGAAGCGGGGAATAAACTGAACGGGTTACTTGCTTGAGCTGACCTTTCT